>NZ_JAAOXO010000010.1:0-162877 GCF_011605365.1 Paenarthrobacter sp. MSM-2-10-13
CAAGGTGCTGGAAATCTTCGAAAGGAAATAAGCGAAGCGCCGTCGAAGAATTCCAGTGCCGCAGGGCCCCGGAGTTTACGGAGGGGTCAGGAGCTTGAGCCGGAGCGGAACCGTATGATCCGCAGGAATCTCAATGATGTTGTCAACGGATTTTTGCGGCTCTTGCCAGACCCGAGGACCCGTCAGCGATACTTGGGCCAGGCAGGGAAACGAGGCCTTCTTTCACGCCGGCGTTCTGGTCCTACTGGCCATTGCAGGGACCGTAGAGCATACTCAAGAAGACAGCCGCACGCGCTGCTCCGCCGTCCTCTCGTGCCCCCAGCAAGGGTTGTTGTCAGGGCCCGAATGAGGAATGAGGCCAAGGCATGGCCGACGAAACACGTCCACAGTCCGCTGAACTCCTCGTGGACCACTTGCAGGACCTTGTCCTGAAAACCGAGGACGTCAAAGACATGCTGGACGAACTGGCCCAGTTCTCCGCCGTCACCCTGGCTGACCCTGCCGTCGCCTTCTGCAGCATCACGCTGATACAGCGGAAGAAACCCGTGACCGTGGCCCGCAGCGAAGAGAGCGCGGTCCGTCTGGACGAAACCCAATACAGTGCCGGCGACGGGCCCTGTCTGTCCGCGATCCGGGAGCAGGCTGTGGTGCATATACCTGACTTGGTGAACGAGGATCGGTGGCCCGCCTTCACCGCCGCCGCGCTGGAGGCAGGAGTGGGATCCAGCCTGTCCGTGCCGCTCATCCTGGAGGGGGAAGCCGCAGCGGGACTGAACCTGTATTCCACGCGCTCCCATGGCTTCAGCGGTGACGATATCAGCATGGTCGAAACGTATTCGTACCATGCGTCGAAGGCCCTTCGCCTGGCCGTCCGGATCAGCCAGCTGACCGAGGCCAAAGCTCATCTGATGGCTGCGATGGAATCCCGAACCACCATCGACCTCGCCACTGGCGCCATCATGGCGCAGAACCGCTGCAGCCAGGAAACGGCCATGAAGATCCTGAAGATTGCTTCCAGCACGCGGAACGTCAAGCTCCGCGACATCGCCGCATCAGTAGTCGAATCCATTTCCCAGGACTCAAAAGTCAGGACGCACTTCGACGCGTAAGAAGCTTGCCGGACAGCGTAAGAGAACTCGTCCGCTGTAGGTGGTGTTCGAGTAGTGCCAGGGACGCCGAAAGACCTCGCTCCAACTGCAGGTACTTCTCAGGCAGCAAACCGCGCGGCTGGAACCGGCACCCGCGTGCAGGTGTAGGTGGTTTTTCCTTCCCGGCGTTTGCGGTCGTAATAGCTGCGGGAGGCCGGACATGACTTCAGGGCCGAGAGCCCGGAGAGGTAAAAGACGCGGAGGAGCCGCCTGTCATAGCGTCTGGGTCGGTGATGGTTGCCGCTGATCCTTCCGGAGTCTCTGGGGGCCGGGGCCAGGCCGACAACGCCAGCGAACCGGTCCGCCGTTTGAAAGACGGTCAGGTCGCCGCCCGTAGCGCCGAGGAACTCCGCAGCGAGGACAGGTCCGAAGCCAGGCATGCTCAACAGCACCTCGGTGTGCTGGTGCTCGGTAACCTTCTCACTGATCAGCGCATCGAGTGTGGCCAGTTCTTCGTTCAAGGTGATGATTTCCTGCGCGAGGGCTGCAACGATTCCCTCCCCCACGTGCTGGGCCGCGACGATGGTGTGCTGGGACTTTGCCGCCGCGACTGCCGCTGCGGCCACCGCGGCGGAGGAGCGGGTGCCGTGTGTCTTCAGCCAGGCGTGGAGCCTGGCCTGACCGGTGCGGCGGATCCCGTCCGGGGTCCGGTGTTTGGTCAGCAGCAGTAGGGCGGCTTTGGAGCGGCTGTAGTCGAAGGCGCGCTCCAGGGCGGGGAAGTATTCGAGCAGTTGGGCCTGCAGGCGGTTGATTGCCCGGACCCGGTCCGCGGATTTGTCGGCCCGGCGGGCGGTGAGGAGCCGCAGACCGGTGCTGATCTCATCCCCGGCCCTCAGCGGCTGTAAGTCACGCCGCATCCTGGCCTGATCCGCGATCACCGCGGCGTCTTTCGCGTCCGTTTTGCCCTCACCGCGGTAAAGCTTGGAGGCATGGTGGACGACCCTGCCGGGGATGTAGAGGATGTTCTGTCCGTGGGCGACGAGGATGGCGATCAGCAGCGCGGGTCCGCCGTGGTTCAGGTCTGTTGCCCAAATGATCTCGTCCCCGTCCCCGAGTTTGAGGACGTTGGCCATGAGCTCGAGCAGGGCCGGTTCGTCGTTGGGGATTTTTTGCGAAAACAGACGGTTTCCGTCGGCGTCGATCACGACGCAGTGATGATGGGCTTTGCCGGCATCGATACCGGCCCACAATTTCGCCAAAACAGCCTCCAGTTCTGTCGTACGGGTGGAACTCGGCAGATAACCGCGCCGTCGTGTCCTTATCCGGCGATCATGTCGCGTCTCTCAATCAGCGGTCGGGTCATCGCGGGGCGGCGGGCGGCCAATCCTACGAAGCCGTCACGCTCGAATCGTCCGGCCACAGCAACAAAGCCATACCCGCCTCCCCTGGGTAGCCACGACCCTACAACGGCCACGAAAAACCACCCGGCAACAACATAAGGACAGCCACAAAAAACGTCGTAGACAAACAGGACCGGGCACGGCGGAGCTCTGCGACGTCGGGACCGGGCCCAACAGCCGGCCACGGAGCGAAGCGGAGTGGACGCCCAAAAGGGTGCGAGCCCTGCGAGCATGCTCCCGTCCTGAGTCTTGTCAGACTGGGTTGGTACTGTGAACGTGTCCCGCCTGGTTTCCCCCAATCCCAGGCGGGACACTTATGTCAGAAGGAGAGGTGGACAGTGGGACTGCGAAACATTCTAAGCAGGCGCCGCAAAACAGTTGGGCCCTCCATGGCTGTGCCGGCCGGCAAATCCGCTGAGCTGGAGGCGGCCTGGGCGGAGCTGCGGCAGACGGTCGATGAGTCCAACGTGACCTCGTTCCGCGCCTGCAGCCGCAACGGGCGCTCTTGGGCCGAAGACCCCGAGGCAGTGCGGGCGATCGCTGCGACGATCGGGCACATCTTGAACGACACGGCCGAAGGTCCGAAGGACAACCCAGCCCTGTAGGGCGGGCCTGACGGGCTAGGCTGGCCGCAATCTTTAGGATGGGATACCTGAATCGTGGAGCTACTCATTGGAAGCTTTTTTGCGGGAGTCGCCGTACTTATCGGTGTTCTCTTGATCGTAAAGCGCAAAGCGCTCAGCAAATTGATGGAAGACTCTCAGCAAGCAAGGTTTGGTAAAACAGGCACCAAGTTGATGGGTCGGCCAGAGCCTGGGTACATGGTCGTCGTCGGGCTAGGTGCCGTCCTCATTGGAGTGGCAATAGCGATTGCGCTGTTCACTCGCTGAATTCGTAGAACGGCTGTTCACTCTGGAGGGGGCTGACGGGGCTTCTTCCCCGAAGAACGAATAGCGGATCTACTTCGAGCCTTACCCGGACGGCGCGGCAACCATAGGAGAGTCGATGGCCGAGTCCATTCCAGTAGCTTTGCAGCCACCTGTTGCCGTCGCCTTGGCCAAACTGGTCAAGGCTTTTCCCGGTCCGGGTGCGTTGCCGGGTGGGGTTTGGATGGAACCCAAGTGGGATGGGTTTATTCACTGGACATTGTCAAGCATTGGGGCCGGGGCCGGGCGCCATGCTTCTCGGCTCCGGCGCCTCAGGGCCGGATGCTGGCCGTCCCGGCCCCTCCGGCATGGTGACGTAAGCTCGTCAGAGCGTAGGAAGGTTTTAGTTGTTGGCAACGTTCGTTCTCGGGCAGAGCTGTAAGCGCCGGTATTCGGGAGCGAAGATGTTTTCACCGTGCCGGCACGCTGTCAGAGTGACTTGCTGAGTTGTTAGGCCATGAAAGCTGTGCCAGATCCGGTTTCTTTGGCGATGTCGGGCCAGTGCTCGCGTAGCTCGCGCCCTATTTCGTCATGAAAGTTTGCGGCGTCCTCGCGAAATCGTGCCGACCACCGCCGGTTTCTGTCTTGCAACCGAATTAAGAGGCGTTGTCTCCTCCTGCGGACGTGCCAAGGTACTGCGGGCAGCAACACAAGTCCTAAGAAGATGCAGAGCGATGCGTAAAAGTCCATTACGTGAACCTTATTCGTTTCCGTTTGAAACTTTTGAACCCACTCTCGCTTCACCTTGCGGGTGGCGGCCCGGAGGTACGCGTCGAGCGTAGAGAACGGCTCGTCCAGGGACATAGATTGGGTTCGCGGGGGCTTAGGCGCGCCAGTCACGCGTTGTTGCCGGCCGCCCGTCGAGCTTTCCGGAATACAGGCCCAGGGCGGTGTTTCATTACCCGTCAAGTGCGGGAACGGCGGTGCGCCGTCTTCAGCGCCGTGTCCAGTGTATGAGCGGGAATCCGGTCAGCGTCCACGGGACAGTAGACCCGTTGAGACTGATGACGCAAGTTGTCGGCGCACTGACCGGTGCTCTTGAGGCGCAGTGTCCTGGAGCGGCGGCTGTCTACGGGTGGCGGGAGTCGCTTTCCTGGGCTGGTCGCCGTGTACGTCGGCGGCGCGCTTTAAGGATTTCGATGATCATCGGCAGCACCGAGAGGAGCACTACGGCGATAAAGATGATGTCGATGTTCTTGCCGATCCATTCGTACTGGCCGAGCCAGAAACCGAGCAGCGTCATCCCCATGCCCCAGAGGAGAGCTCCGACGGCGTTGAAGAGAATGAATGTCCGGTAGCTCATGTTCGCTGCTCCGGCGATGACGGGGGTGAAGGTCCGCACGATTGGAATGAACCGGGCGAGGATTACGGCGCGTCCGCCGTAGCGGAGGAAGAATTGGTGGGCCTTGGTGAGGTGTTCTTGTTTGAACAGTTTCGCGTCGGGCTTTCTGTACAGGGCTGGCCCTGTTCTTTTTCCGATCAGGTACCCGGTTTGGTCGCCTGCGAACGCGCACAGGAACACGATAATCCCCAGAAGGAAGATGTTGACGTTCAGGGTCCCCGTTGCCACCAGCAGGCCTGCGGTGAACAAGAGTGAATCCCCTGGAAGGAAGAACCCAACAAGCAGCCCGGATTCAGCGAAGACGACGCCACCGATGATGACCAGGAGCCAGGGTGCCAGGGCGGGCTGGTGAAGAATGACAGTAGGGTCTGCCCAGTCCGGGAGCAGTCCCCTCCCGGTGCTGCCGGCCCCGAGGGAGGAAAGGGTTCGCGTGATGTCCATGGGGACAGGCTATGGCGGCGCTCCTGAGAGATTCCTGTGGAATTCTCAGGTTCCCTCATGGCCGCCGGCCAGAGGGGCGTCCAGGGAGGTGGCAGTCCCGGGGACCGGCGGTGCTGCTTTCGGGGAGTCCCCACCTGGGGGTGGCGGGGTCTTCCGGGATTTTCGCGTTTTGGACAGTACAGATCGGAGCAGGGTCCCGGCGAGGGAGATTCCTTGTCCGAAGCGCACCTCCGGCAGGTAGGCGCGGGTGACAGCGCTTCCGATGGCCGGCAAGGCTGCGGGGTCGGGGTAGAGCATGTACAGAGGGACGTACCGGGGCTGGAATTTGGCTTTGAAGCCCAGCAGTGACCGGAACCCGTAGACGGGTTCAAGGGTGGTTCCGAGCTGATCAAGCAGCCGGTCCACGGCGGTCGGGACCGGTGGCGGGGCGGCGGTGCGGTCACTATGGGGCGGTTGTGCCAGCGGGGCCCCTGAAAGGCTGATGAATTCGCAGCCTTCCTCTCTGAGGGTGATCGCCGCGGAGGCAATGAGGAACTCGGCGCTGGCGCGCAGGCCCGTGGTGCGTCGGCGGATGAAGTCCAGCGTCCAGCCGATAACGGCGCCGTTGCGATAGACCGGCAACCATGAGGTCACGGCGTGAACTTTCTTGTCGTTGTCGATGGCGATCAGGCAGCGGACTTCGGGGTCGGTGAGTTCATCGAGGCTGCCAAGGGTGAAGCCCATTTCGGGGATTTTTTTGTCGGCGACCCATTCTTCGGAGATTTCCTGGATTTGTGCCTGGACCGGTAGAGGCGCTGCGGGGTAGCTGGTCCATTCGGCCCGGACCCCGGCCTTGGCGGCGTTATTCATGGCCGTGCGGATGTCCTGGAATTTCTTTCCTTTGAAGGTCAGGGTTTCCAGGTCCAGGATGGTCTCTTGGGCTACTTGCGCGCTTGCCCATCCGCTGGCGGTGGCGTGCTCTTTCAGTTCCTGTGGGACGGAGTAGAAGCACGGGCTCCAGCCGTTCAGGGCGCAATGTGCGGTGAATTCGTCAAAGGCCTCTTCCTGTGCTCCGCTGGGTCCGACGGGCGGTCCCAGGGTCAGGGCTATGCCACCGATGACCCGGTAGGCGACGAAGCTCTGGCCGGACGAGGCGAACCAGTAGCTGTTGCCGGGCCACGTTGTCATCCAGGACAGGGAGCCGCCTTCGTGGGCTGTGATGATGGCCCGTGCCCGGGCTTCATCAAGGCTGTACCGGTCGTGGGCCGGGCGGAGGAAGGTCCTGAGCAAGACAGCTCCGGTGATGGCCCAAAAAACAATGCCGACCCCTTCATACAGAACCACCGCCGCAGTGCTTTGAGGAACGAACGCCGGCGACAGGTCGAACATGTACCCAAGCGGCAGGAACCGATCCGGGATGTCAGCCAACAGCTCGCCCAACCCGGGCGCGGGGGTGAAATCCCTGGCCGTGGCCAGGCCTGCCCCGAGATAGACCAATCCCAAGACTAGGGCCAGCGCTACGATCAGGGCCGCCGGGCGCGGGTAGGTCCCGTGCGGGGCGTGGACAGGGAACAGTCTTTGTCTGCTCAGCAGGAGGACCGAGAGCATGACCGGCACCAGCAGGGGCAGGGCCAGGGTGAGGGGATGGCCGTAGACGGCGGCGTCCATGGCCGCGAGGCCCTCGGTGGCGGCGGTGTCCGGGGCAGTGGGTTGCAGAACGCTGATGATGGTGACCAGGGCCATGGCTGAGAGCGCAACTTGGATAAGCAGCGTCCCGGCCCAGGCAAAGCGGCGGCCACGACGGAGTCCATCGGCGAGCAGAAGGAGCAGGAACGAGGGAAGGACTGCCATGAACGTTCCACCCGCCCCGGCACGTAGCTGCAGTTGGGCGGACGCGCAGTCTTTGGCTTGGGCTGGGTCCGTGCACAGGGTTTGCAGGGTTTGCGGGTCAACGGGCTGGATGTTCGTGAAAAGAAACCGCAGCACCGACAACGGGCCGACTGCGTGAGGGGCCAGGCCGGCAACGACCGGTCCGATGGCCGTGATGGCGACCAGCAGGGCGATCAGCACCCGCCCCTCGTGCCGGGAGCTGACAGGATGCGGTGTCCGGGGCTTCCGGCCGGAGAGCACCGGCCCGGCGAGGGCACCCGCGATCGCGGCGAAAAGCCGGACCAGGTCGGCGAAACCGCCGTTGTAAAGGGCAAGCAACCCCAGCAGCGCAAAAACCACGAGCCTGACGCGGCGCCGCCACAGCGTCGTCATGGACGTCGTCGAGGCCATCAGTGCCCCGCAAACCAGGGCGGTAGGTCCCATGAAAAGGTGCCCGCTCATTTGCCGGGTCCAATCACCCATAACCCCTGCAGCAACGGCCACGAAGCCCGTCGCAGCAGCCACTCCGAGCACTTGGCCGGTCACGGCGGCCGCTGCGAACCGCCGGCTGCCGATGCGTCGTTCGACCAGCACCCCCGCCGTGAGCAACAGCATGGTACCGAGCAGGTAGCCTGCCAGGTTCCGGGCCCAGAAAGCCGAGCTGAACAGCACCCACCAGTGCTCCGGGAATGCACGGCCCGTCGCGGCCAGCGGGACCCGGAATCCATCAGCGAACCCGGCCACAGCAGCCCCCACGACCCAGAAAACCAGCACGCAACCCATGCTCACCGGCGCCGCGGCAACGTTGCCCAGGACCCTGCGCCACAGACGCTGCCGTTCCTGGGCCGCGTCCGGGCTGTCCAGATGCGTTGTCACTGGCTTTCCTCTCCGGAGGTCCGGGTGGGGTTATTGGTCCCGGGGCAGTCGACGCTCGGGACGACTCATCAGCGCGGTCCGGGCAAGGCGTGGTGCTATCAGATTGTTCCACAGCGGCAACCACGCCAGGATGGCTGCGGTACTGATGACCACGGACCCTGCCACATCGCTCAGATAATGGACCCCGAGGTAGAGCCGGGAGAAAGCGACCAGAGCCACACCCGCTGCTCCGAGGCCAACAGCAATGATCCTCTGGGCCCGGGTGCGTGCCACAACGATCACAAAGGCCAGGGCCATGGCCATGGCAAAGGCCGTGTGACCAGAAGGAAAGCTATCGAGCCGTGTTTCCGGTACAAGGGCGGTCACAGCCTCACCAGGAGGCCGGGAGCGGGAGACGAGGATTTTGCCGGCAGTTGAACTCAGCCATCCGACGGCAACGACCGAACCAAACGCCGCAGCCTGCAGCGGCCTGCCTTTGCCCCACCAAAGCCAGGAACACAGCAGCAACGACAGGATGATCGCTCCCGGCGGGCTGATCCCGAAATTGATCAGTTCGCTGATGCCGACCAGGGCGGCGCTGCGGCCATGACTTAAGGCGATGTCGAGCCCGAGCTCCGGCGTGAAAGGACCAAAGGATTTGGCGGTCAGTCCCCCGGCGACGGCGGCCGCATAGATGACGATGCCCGCGGGGATCCACCACCAGGACCGTAGTCCCAGGGATGTCCCCGGTTGGCGGGAGGCGGCAAGGTCCACGGCGTAATCCAGACTCTTAGAGGTGTAGGAGGGTGTTGCCTCCACCTTGGCGGCCCGGCGCTGAGAAGATGCTGAGAGAACCTTCCCCGTTTGTTCCTCAGGTTTGGCTCAGGTGGGGTCCGTGATACTTCCTTCCAACGAGGAAAGGAGCCAGGAGATGCGAATCCTGCTGGTAGAGGATGAAAAAATGCTGGCTGAGACCGTCCGCCGGGGTTTGACCAACGAGGGTTTCGTGGTCGATGTCACCCATGACGGGGTCAGCGGGCTCTGGGCAGCGACCGAGAACCCCTATGACGTGATCTTGCTGGATTTGATGCTTCCACTGAAAAACGGCTACGACGTCCTCAAAGAAATCCGGGAACGCAAAATTTGGACCCCGGTGCTGATGCTGACGGCCAAGGACGGCGAGTACGACCAGACGGACGCTTTTGATCTGGGCGCCGATGATTACCTGACCAAGCCCTTCAGCTTCCTCGTCCTGGTGGCCAGGATCCGGGCGCTCATGCGCCGCGGCGCCCCGGAACGGCCAGTGGTGCTCACACTGGGAACGCTGAGCCTGGACCCGGTCAGCCGCAGTGTCCGACGCGGCGACGAACTGATCGGGCTCACGCCACGGGAATACGGGCTGTTGCAGTACCTGATGCGCCGGCACGATCAGGTGGTGTCCAAAAACGAAATCCTGGACAACGTCTGGGACCCCGCGTTCGAGGGCGGCGACAACGTCGTGGAAGTTTACATCGGCTATCTGCGGCGCAAAATCGACGGGCCTTTCGGCGTGCAGACCCTCACCACGGTCCGGGGCATGGGGTACCAGATCACCGCGGACAAGCCCGGCAGGTCAGCGGGCACATCCGGGACCTGACGCGCCCCGGAGCGGGGCGCAGACCACTTTTGAGAGTTTCCTTTTGAGTGTTCGCGGCCCCGGTGCCGGTTACGTTGCGCCGCGGTTCGGGGCACTTTCCGCAGTCAGGACCTGCGGGTGGGGTCGGGTCCGGAAGGGTCGGCCGCGGGGGGCCATGTGAGTTCAAAACGGCAGTTCCCCTCCGTTGTTTCGGTGGCCCGGACCGTCCCATGATGTGATGCCATGATCCCGGCGGCAATGGCCAGTCCGAGTCCACTGCCGCCGCTTTCCCGGGAACGGCTTTCATCGAGTCGGACGAAACGCTCAAAGACCCGTTCCCGCTCCGGCAGAGGGATCGGGGGGCCGTCATTGTCGATAGTGAGCACGGCGCCGGCGGGTCCGGCGGCCAGCCCGATGGCGATGCAGGAGTGGGCGTGGCGGTCGGCGTTGTCCAGTATGTTGCGTACTACCTGGCTTAGGCGTCGGGCGTCCCCGCTCACCCGGGCAGGGCTCAGGTGAGCGGTGATCCGGTGGCGGCTGGTGGAACGGAGTCTCCGGATTTCCTGGTCCATCACGTCATCGAGGTCAACATCGGTGTGCTTTGCCGAGAACGTCCCGTCATTGGTTTTGGCCAGGGTGAGCAGATCCTCGACCAGGTACCGCATCCGGGCTGTTTCCCCGGCCAGGACATCTTTCATTCCGTTCCACGTTTCCCCGGAGGGGTCGGCGGCAGCGATTTCCACCCCGGCGCCCAAGGTCGCCAAGGGACTGCGTAGTTCATGGCTGGCATCGGAGACGAACCGGCGCTGCTCACGGTCGGAGGCTTCGAGCCGCTCAAGCATTTCGTTCATCGTCAACGCCAGGGCATGGATCTCATCTCCGGTCGGTGGCACCTCCACCCGTCCGTCCAGGCGCTGGGCGTTGATTGCTGCGACCTGGCCCCGGATCCGCTCGACCTGACGCAGCGACCGGCCCACGAGCATCCAGACTGCGGCGCCGACAACGGCGAGCAGCACGGGGGTGGCTCCGAGCACGAACCATCCCACTGTCGCGACGGTATCCGCCTGAACCTGGACGGTGGCTGCCACCAGCACGGTATAGGTTCCGGTGCCGTCCTGTGCCCCGCTGGCGATGATCAGGAATTCATCCTCATCACCGATGCTTTGCAGGCTGGTCACGTCCCGGGTCAGGGTTTGTCCGGGGCCGGGCCGTAAATCCGACAGCGGTTCTTTCGTCGCCGCCGGAACAGAGGCGGCCAGGACTTTGCCGGCCGGGTCCAGGATCTGAACAATCTGGCCCGAATGGGCCGTTGAGGCAATGTATTGGGCCGCTTCGGAGACATCCTGATCATTGATCTGGGTAATCACATCCTGGGCCTTTTGCCTGGCCGCGCTCTCCGTGGCGGCGATCAACGAGGTCTGCAGCAACACGAGCAAAATGATTCCCCCCACCGCCAAGGCCGCTGCAACAACTGCCATCGCGGTTGCGGTGGCGCGTTTACGAATGCCCCACCGTTTCCGGGGTTCTGCGTCCCCGGGTGCAGCGGGCGCGGAGCTGTCCTGGTTCATGATCCAAGGATCGGTCACCCCCGTCGTTCGAACAACTTGCGCACAGCCCTCTCTCAGCAAAACCACGAAAGGGTGGGGGTATGAAGAAGCTCCGTGCGACTCTGACCGCCGCTTTGACCCTGGCCGTTGTCTCGGCTCTTGGAATCGGGGCTGCCGCCGGGGCCGAACACTCCCACCACCGGGCCTCATCCGCGGCTCCGGTTTCCGCGACCGCGCCGGTACTTGCCCCCAACGGGGGCCGCGGCCCGGCAAGCCTAGCCCATGGACCTGCTGATCCGGTCATTCCGCAGGGCTTCCCGCAGGAACTGCACCGCGAGGAACGGCTGGTCGATGATGAGCGCGAACATCTTGAGGCGGCCCCGCACACTCTGGGCCGCTTCGACTCCGGAAGCATTTGAGCCCTGGCCTGCGGTTCTCTCAGGGCGCTCTTAGCGGCCCGGTTTTACGGTTGCCGCATGGACATGGCAATCGAAACCACGCAACTGACCAAGAAGTACGGCAGGGACACCGCGCTGAACCCCCTGACCCTTCGTGTCCCCGAGGGCGAGATTTTCGGTCTCCTGGGTCATAACGGAGCCGGCAAAACCACGACGGTAAACATCCTCACGACGCTGCTTCCAGCGTCCTCGGGGTCCGGGCGGATTTGTGGGTATGACATCGACAAAGAAGCAGCCCAAGTCCGCCGGAACATCGGGTACCTACCCGAAAACGTGCAGTTCTACGGAAACCTCACCTTGGAGGAGAACCTGCTCTTCTTCGCCGGACTCTCAGGTGTCGACCGGCCACGGCAGATGGTCGCAGCGGCACTGGAGGCCGTGGAGTTCACCGGTCACGGCCGGGAGCGACTGGGAACCTTCTCCAAGGGAATGAGACAACGTGCAGGGATCGCCCAGGCCATCCTGCACACACCCTCGGTCCTGTTCCTGGACGAACCCACCTCAGGCCTTGACCCGCAGGGCGTGGCGAAACTGCGTGAAATCATCATCAACCTGAACCGGGAATTCGGGATCACAATTTTCATGAACACCCATTTACTAGCCGAAGTGACCAAGACCTGCACCAGCATCGGCATCCTCAGCTCGGGCAACCTGATCTACCACAACTCCGTGGCCGCGACCTTGGATGCCTTCCCGGACCAGGAATCGCTGGAAGACATCTACCTGCACATCGAAGCCGGTGCCCGGCCGTGAACATCTGGACGGTGACTCTCCGACAGGAAATCACCGCGATCTCCCGTGAGCGGCTGCCCCGCGGTGTCCTGGCGGTGTTTCTGGGCATGACCGCGGCGTCGGCGTTCATCGGCTCAAGCGCCAAGACCACCGTCAGCGACGTCTACCGCGAAGTCGCCGCCCAGGGTCTGACAACGGCGCACAACCCCTTCGACGGGCTGCCGGCCCTCTACTACGCACGAAACAACGTCATCTACATCATTGTGATCGGGGCGCTGCTGGCCATCATCACCGGCGTTCAGTCCACCACCCGGGACCGGCGTGCCCGCACCGCCGATCTGGTCCTGTCACGCAACATCAGCCCGGCCACCTACCTGGGGGCCAAACTCACCGGTCTCGCGGCGTTGTTCGCCCTCCTGTTGGCGGCAGCTGCCATCCTCACCTTCACCGGGATCGCCATCGTCACAGGCGCCCCGCCGACCTGGGATGAATCCCTGCGGCTTGCGGGCCTCTACGCCCTGGCGTGGCTGTTCCTGATGCCCTTCCTTGTACTGGGAATGCTCAGCGGCCTTCACACATCATCGACCACCACGGCGCTGCTGGCCCCCATTGTCCTGTGGAGCATCGTGATCTTCATCCTGCCTCTGGCCGGGACCGCAGCGTTGCCGGTGTCTTTGTTGAACCCAGTCCCGGCCCCGGCTGCTACCCCGATGGGTTTCTTCGCGGTCACCAGCGGCTTCACCGGCCCTCTGTCCGTGGGTGAGCAGTTCAAGCACGCCGCCGCGATCATTCTCCAGGATCAGGCCGTGTCCGGCTCCGTGGCGGCTCAGGTGCTGATCCTCGGAGCCGTCCTCGCCGTGGTGTGTGTGGTGCTGTTGGCCACGAACCGGCAACGGATCAGGAGCGAACTTCATGCCTAAGTCCCTGATTCTGTGCGGGAAGGAACTCAAAGACCTCACCCGCAGCCGCGCCCTGGTCTCTCTTATCGTGTTCCTCGCCGCCGTTGTTATGCTCTCGGTCCTGGTCGCAGCAGCGGATTTCCGGATCAAGATCGATGACTACAACAACTATGTGGCCGCGCTGCGCAGCAGCGGCGGGACGGCCGGGACCGCCCCGCCGCAGCTGGCGGCCCTGCAAATGCTCCGGGGCGGCATGGAATATCTGGAAATCGTCGGCAGCCTGTTCGCGGTGATCCTCGGGTACGGGCTCGTGGCGAAGGAAAGGGGCAACGGGACCCTGCAGTTGATCTTCAGCCGCCCGCTGGGCCGCTACACCTTCGCCGGAGGCAAGATCCTGGCCGTTGGCATCCTCTGGACAGCGGTGGCCGGGGCCTTGTTCGCTGTGATCACGGCAACTCTGCTGCTGCTGGCCAACGCGCCCCTGCAAGGCGATGACTACGTCAGACTTGGTGTTGCCGCGGCCCATACCGCCCTGTACCTGACCATGTGGTCGCTGCTGGCATTCACCGTCGCAGCATTAACACGGACCCCTGCCTCCGGCCTGATCCTGGCCCTGGTCATCTGGCTCGTCGTGGTGCTCGTGATCCCCCAGATCGGGGACACCATGGACCCTGACAACCAGATCCCCGGAGGCCTTTTCGCCAGCCTGCAGGTCGATAAGACCCACGAACAGGCCATCATGGCCAACTTCAGCGGATACGAAACAGCCCGGGACCTCATTGAGCAAACCTCCATGACCAAACAATTCGAACGCCCGCTCTTCGCCTGGCTCGGCATCAAAGACCAATACAACGGGCAACCCTTCAACCTAATCTGGGCCGGGACGTTCAACAACACCCTCTGGCTCATGACCGGCTTCATCACCGCACTGACAGGATCCTTCCTCGCAGCCACCCGCACCAAACTACTCAGAAAGGTCACCTGACCATGAAAAAAGCACTCCTCAGCCTGGGAGCCTTCGTCGCGGTGCTGGTGGCCGCCGTCCTGATCATGCAGGCCACCATCACCGGCCCGGCACAGCCCGGAGCAGCGCCCTCGGCCACCCCCTCCGCAGCCACTGTCCTGCCTGTCACCACCAACCCCATCACCGCCACGGGAACCAAAACCGGGCTGACGATCACGGACGTCATGGCCGAAAACAACGTCGATCCCACCACCAAGGCAGCCCTTGCAGACCGGCTCCAGTTCACGCTCACCAACACCAGCACCGCCCCTATGACCGGGCTGGAGGTGTACTACACCATGAAAGACACCACCACCGGCACCACGGAGTCCTACTACCAGAAACTTGACGGGCTCACCCTCACCCCCGGACAGGCCACGACCATCTACTTCGACAACGGCACCGGCACCGGGCACTACCCGGAGAACAAATACAGCCTCTACCGCAGCTCCGCCAACGAAGTGAAGATCAGCATCGAAGCCGCCGCCAGCGGCTACGCCCCCGCCCAAGGAACAGCCACCAAAGCCCAGGGCACCGGCGAAAAAACAGACTGAACCTGAACCCCGGACCCGCCCCCTGCCGGGCCCCAGCCAAAGCAACAGGCGGAACGAAACCGGTGCACGGTTCCCGAGCCGGGGCACAGAACCGGCCGCCACTCTAACCATGAACTCCACGTCCGAAAACGGGCGACTGAAAGGTAGAACCATGAAAGGCAGTCTCAACCTCGTCGGCTACGGCCTGTCCGCCATCGGCGGGGGCATCGGTGTCGGGCTCGTGTTCGCGGCCTATATCAACGGCGTGGCCCGCCAGCCGGAAGCACAAAAAATTCTTCAACCCATCGCATTCCTCGGACTTGCCCTGACAGAAGCACTTGCCATCCTCGGCCTCGTCTTTGCGTTCGTCCTCTGATCCCGGCGACATCGCCCCGACACGGGTACCCGGCGCAGCAAAAAAGGAGACCGCCTGGACGGTGCGGTGACACCAGCCTCTCCTACTGAGCCAGCGCGCTCCTGGCCTCTCATGCGGTTGCCGGCCGCGTGTCCTGAGTACTCTCCGCATGTGTCCGGCTGCCGGGAATTCTCAGGACCCCTCAGCGTCCTCTAAGGGCCCGCGGTCGAGACTGGCTGTAGGCGCCGAAGAAACCACCCGGACCCGGGCGGCGTTGATTACGACTCTCCGAAAGGCACGATCATGGACAACACCTCACCCAAACGCAAGACCCTCATCGGGGCACTTGCCGGGTTGGCACTCGTTGGCGGCACCGCGGTCGTCGGGCTTTCAGCGGCCAACGCCAGCACCACACCATCGCCTCCGGTCACGTCGCCGGCCACCGGCAGCACAGCCGATGGTGGGAAGTCCGATGCCGGCCAGCAGGAACCACAGCTCAAAGGCTCCATTACCGTCCCCGAAACGGCAGGGGAGCAATCCGACGCCCAAGAATCCGGGAACCTGACCGCACTGGCGACCATCGATGCCAAGGCCGCTGAAACGGCCGCTGCGGCTTCCCTGCCCGGTTCCACTGCCACGGCCTCCCACCTCGGTGACGAAAACGGATCCTTGGTGTACGAAGTGACGGTCAAAGACAGCACCGGTGCCGTGCACGAAGTGAAGATCGACGCCGGCAACGCCACCGTACTTGCCACCGAAACGGCCGACTCACAGGAGAACGGTCAGAAGGGTGCCGAAAACACTACCGAAACGGAGTCCAACGAAACACCGGACACCAGTACTCCGGGCACCAAGTAAGGCCTCCGGGCACAGGAAATTGATGAAACCAAACGATGTGGAGGAAGGAAGCGGGGGCGGGCCGGTCTCTGTTCCTTCCTCCACCGCCAGGTACCCAAAAACGACATTGCAGGAGCAGGCGCGGGAACTTATCGATGAAATCTTGGCCGACACCACGGCCGGGGCCGAACGAAACCGGGAGCAGTTGGAGGAATGTGTTTCCCGGAACCCCGACCGGCCCGAAGCAGCGCTGCTGGAGCACCTGATGAACCGCACCGCTTCCTCCGGAGAATAACGACCCTAAACCTGACGGGGTACCGGTTGCCCCATTCCCGACGCCGGCTTCACCTGCCGGTGCCGGATACCCCACTTTCCTGTTGCAGGGAATCCCCTGCAGCACAGTCACAGGGACGGACTTGATGACACACACCCCAGATTCCGCTGGCCCCCGTGGGCCTCATCCGGCGCAGTCAGGCCCCGGCCCTGACCCGTGGGTGTACCCGGGTCAAGGTTCCATCCCGTGGGATGACGCGGCCCATGCCGATCCCTCCCAGTTCGCCCCACCGGTCACTAACCTCCGTCCACCGACGCCCCCGGCTCCCGGCCCGACCGGCAGGAAATGGCGCTGCAGCACCCCCGTCTTCGCCGCCTCACTGGTCATTGCCGCCCTCGTCGGTGGCACGGTCGCAGCCGGCGCCGACGCGCTGTTGGACGGCCCGGCAACGGCCGGGGTGTCCACCTCGCCGGGAACATCCCGGATAGTGGTGAACAACACCGGTACCAGCGATACCGTCGCCACGGCAGCACAGAAGGCCACACCGAGCGTCGTCACCCTCGCCGTCAGCTCAGGCACCACCCGCGGCATCGGGTCAGGGATCATCCTCGACGCCAAAGGAGACATCCTCACGAACGCACACGTGGTCACTCTTGACGGCGCCACAAGCACACCGGTCATTCAGGTACGCAGCAGCGACAACCACGTCTACGCCGGGACCCTGGTAGGCGCGGACCCGCTCGCGGATCTCGCCGTGATCCGCATCCAGGCCCCCTCCCTGATCCCGGCAGTCCTGGCAGACTCGTCAAAAATCAATGTCGGCGACACCGCCGTTGCGATCGGAACACCGCTGGGCCTGTCCGGGACGGTGACGAAAGGAATCGTCGCGGCCCTAAACAGGACCATCAGCGCGGCACCACCACCACCGGCGCAAACCGCCTCGGGAAGCACCGCAAAAATCCCCTCACAGGCGTCCGGCAGCAACCCCAGCCTGGAAGTGATCCAAACCGACGCGGCCATCAACCCGGGCAACTCCGGCGGAGCCCTGGTCAACGCCCGGGGCGAGGTCATCGGCGTAAACGTCGCCATCGCATCCCCCTCCGCCGGCACTGCCGGCACACAGGCAGGCAACGTCGGGATCGGCTTTGCCATCCCGATCGATAATGCCAAGAGAATCGCCCAGGAGATCATCGCATCCGGGACCGCAACCCATGGTCAGCTCGGCATCAAAGCCACCACGGACGCCGCGGCGAAGGGCTCCGTGTTCTCCCGTGGCGCCGCCGTCACCGAAGTCACCTCCGGATCAGCAGCAGAAAAAGCAGGCATCCGGAAAGACGACGTCATCACAGGAATCAACAACCACCCGGTCCAGGACACCGCCGAACTCACTGCAGCAGTGCACGAACAACCCGCCGGCGCGTCGGTGACCGTAACCCTCATCCGGGACAGCCACGAACAGAGCCTGACCGCCACGCTCGAGCCCGTACAGCCCTAAGCCTCAACACCCCCAAGACCCGAAAGCGGCGGCTGTACCCGGCCGATGATCCACGCACTCGAAGCGTCTTCGCCGATGGGAAAAGGCTGTAGGCGGCCTCCCACGGTGGTGCCAGCGGTTGAAGCAGATGTGCCGCAGGCAGCCCCCGGACGGGAACCTCAGCCGGTTCCAACGTTGAACCAGGTAGAGGAAATCACGAGAAAAGGACGTCCGGTGTCCCAGTTTGTCGACAGCATTCTGAACCTCAGCCCGGTGCTGGCGGCGCTGTTGATTTTCGCTCTGGTCTTCGCCGAGGACGCCTTTTTCCTGGGCTTCGTGATCCCGGGGGAAACAGCGGCCATTCTCGGCGGGGTCCTGGCAAGCCACGGGCGGCTTCCGCTGTGGCTGGTGATCGTTCTGGTCGTGGTCGCGGCCATCACCGGCGACACTGTCGGCTATGAGATAGGACGGTTCTTCGGACCTGGAATCATGCGCCTTCGTATGGTTGCACGCAAGGAGCCGCAGGTGGCCAAAGCCCAAGAGCTGCTGCGTCGAAGGGGCGGTACGGCCGTGTTCATCGGCCGCTTCACGGCGTTCTTCCGCGCCGTGATGCCCGCTCTGGCAGGGATGGCGCGCATGCCTTACCTGCGGTTCCTGACCTTCAATGCAGCTGGCGGGCTCATCTGGGGAGCCGGCGCGGTCATGCTGGGATTCCTCGCCGGTAACTCGTACCAGAGCATTGCCCGGCTGGCCGGGCAAGGAACCGCGCTGGCCATGGCGGTGATCGTTCTTGCCGGCCTTCTTCTATGGCACGCCCGCCGGCGCCGTTCCGCCAAGGACGTCTCCGCACCCAAAGAATAGAACACGGCGTGTGCCTGGGGTGCTTGGCGGCGTTTTGTTTGTCGCTATGTGTCGTGACTGCCTATCCGCTGACCGCTGACACTAGTCCGTCCGTGCAGGGGTCATTCGGGGCTGACGTGTCGGGCTAAGGGCCAGTGTCCACCCCGATTATGTGGTCTTTGCCGCGCATTCGAACGGCGACCACCAGGCCGGAGGCGGCTGTGAGTGCAGCGACGGTGGCGATGGCTGAGGGAATCCCATACAAGTCAGCGAGAAGACCTGACAAGAGTGCCCCTACGGCGAAGCCGCCGTCACGCCAGAGCCGGTAGATGCCGACGGAACGGGCCCGCCACGTGGGGTTGGCTACGTCCCCGATGGCGGCAAGGAGTGCGGGATAGACCATGGCCGTTCCGAGCCCGAGGAGGACTGAGGCGATGAGCCAGGGCCCGAAACTGCGGGAGGCGGCGACCAGCGCGAGTCCCGCGGCTTGGACGATCATGCCGGCCACAATGAACCATTTGCGGCCCCACCGGTCTGAGGCGGCGCCGGTGAAGAGCTGCCCGGCTCCCCAGACCGCGGGATAAACGGCGGCAAGGATCCCTATCTGGTTCAGATTTAGCCCGGAGCTGACGAATAAGACAGGAAACAGGCCCCAGGCGAGGCCGTCGTTGAGGTTGTTCACCAGTCCTGCCTGGCTGGCTGCGGAGAGTGAGCGGTCTTTGAAGCTGGTGAGGGTGAAAACCTGGCCTGTGGTGAGGCCGGCATGGGCACTGCTGTGTGCACTGACGTGCTGGGAGGCTTCCGTCCTGGCGTGGTGGTGTGTCTCGCGCACGTTCAAAACTGACAGGCCTAACCCGAGGGCAATGTAGGCGGCTCCGAAGAGGAACGGGCCTGGCCGGAGCCCGTACGCGGAGGCAATATACCCGGTCGCTAGGGCAGTGACGGCGACTCCGAGGTAGCCTGCCGCTTCGTTCAGACCCATGGCAAGGCCGCGCTGTTTCGGGCCGGTCAGGTCCATCTTCATAATCACGGCCGTGGACCAGGTCAGGCCTTGGCTGACACCGAGGAACAGGTTTGCCGCAACGATCCATCCCCACGACGGGCCGAAGATGAGCATGAGCGGGACTGGGATTGCTACAAGCCAGCCCGCGACCAGGACGGGTTTGCGGCCGTACCTGTCAGAGAGCGTTCCCGCGAAGTAATTCGTCGCGGCCTTGGACAGGCCGAAGGCGAGGATGTAAGTCAGAGCACTGGTGTACAGGTCCAGGTTGAATGTCTGGGAAGCGAGCAGGGGCAGCACGGTGCGCTCCTGGCCCAGCGTGCCGCCCACCAAGGCGTTGACTGCCACCAGAAGCATGAACTGTGCCAGGTTTTGCCGAAGGCCCAGCACAGCATCGATGGAAGCGACACTGTTTGCCGCCATTTTTCTGGTCATTCCGGAGCACTCCCTTTCGTGCCGGGGCATAAAGGTGCCCGGGCAGGTGGGGCCCTGCCCGGGCGGTCTTGAGGTGTTCCGGCTGGTCAGGCCGTGGCGACTGAGTTCTGCTGAGCAATCCAGGCTGCGTAGCTGCCGGCGAGTTCGACGACGTCGTATCCGGCCCGGCGCAGGGCACTGGCTGCGACAGAGTTCCGGACGCCTGACTGGCAGTAGGTCACGATGGTTCCGTCAGTGGGGATCTTGTCCAGGTGCCACATGACACGGCCACCGCTGAGCTGGTACGAGCCCGGGATGTTTCCGGCGATGTGTTCGCTGCGGTTGCGGACGTCCACGACCATGGCGGCGTCAAAACCCTGAAGCTCTTCTGGCTGGATCAGCTTCGGCGTAGTCATCGGGAGCCCTTCGATGCTGGTGACGTAACCGGCGATGTTGTCGATGCCGACCCGGACCAGGTGGTCCCACATGTCCATAGCTTGTTCCTGGTCCTGTGCCAGCAGTACCAGCGGGTTCTTATCCGTCTCCGGGTTCACTACCCAGGCGCCGTAGCTGGCCACGGCCTTGGCTGCCGGCACGTTCAGGGAACGGGCTACGGTGCCTTCGTGGACCTCACTGTTGGAGCGGGTGTCGATGAAGGTCAGGGTGTCCTCTGCCAGGCCTGCAGCGAGGATGCCGGTTGCGAGTTCGGGCAGCGGCGTGCGCTCACCCATCACGACGGGACCTTCACGGTTTTCCCGCTTCATCCGGCCGAAGTAGGCGTGCGCGTCGGGCTGGCCGTCGAGGAGCTCATCGATGAAGCCCTGTTCGTCATTCGCGGCGAGGTACGGCCCCCACCAGGAGTAGAGCCGCTCGTAGCCCACGGTGGAGGACGGGATGGCGCCCAGGGCCTTGCCGCAGGCACTGCCGGCACCGTGAGCGGGGTGGACCTGCACGTAGTCCGGCAGAGTCAGGAACTTGTCCCGCAGACTGGCGAAGAGCTGCTTTGCACCTTCGAAGCGGGTGTCGATGCCGCCGGCTGCCTCGTCCAGCAGGTCCGGCCGGCCGAGATCTCCGGAGAAGACGAAGTCCCCGGAGAGCAGGTAGCCGGGCTGGTCACTGAACGCGCCGTCGGTGACCAGGAAGGACAGGTGCTCGGGGGTGTGGCCCGGGGTGTGCACGGCCTGGATGCTGATGTTGCCGATGGTGATCGTGTCGCCGTCGTAGAGGCGTTCGCCGTCGAATTCGTACTGCCAGTCCGGGCCGCCCTCGCCGGAGACGTAGATCTTCGCGCCGGTGGCGGCGGCGAGTTCGCGGGTGCCGGAAAGGTAGTCGGCGTGGATGTGGGTTTCAGTAACGGCACTGATCTTCATGCCGTTCTTCGCGGCCAGTTCCTGGTAGACGGCGATGTCGCGGCGGCCGTCGACAACCACGGCGGTGCCGTTGGCTTGGCAGCCGATCAGGTAGCTGGCCTGGGCGAGGTCTTCATCGTAAATACGCTCGATAAGCATCTGGTGATCTCCTTCGATTGATAAGGCTTGGAGGTTGTTCTAAGTCCAGCATAGATACCCCTGGGGGTATTTTGCAACGAGGCTGCGGCCCCTTCCCCGATCTTCTGCGGAACAGCCTGCAGGAGACTGTGCGGGCCCGCCGGGGCATGGCCCGGCTGTTGCCGTGGCGGGACTGCAGGGGTCAGGTGGTGGGGAGTCCGGCGCGGGTCCAGGCGATCATGCCGCCGGCCATGGTGTCTGCCGAAAAACCGGCATCGTTGAGGGCGTCGGCGACGCGGGCTGAACGGTTTCCGCTCCGGCAGACTGCAATGATGGGGACGGCAGGGTCCAATTCGGACAGGCGTGCCTGCAGCTGGCCCATGGGGATGTGCAGGGCGCCCGGGATCATTGCCTCGGCGACTTCGAAGTCCTCGCGGACGTCCAGGATCCGAGCGGTGGAGCGGCGCTGCGCGGTTTCGGTGATGGTGATTTCAGCCATGGTGGTTCTCCTTCGAAATGGTTTCGGCTGGTGGTTGGGGGTGGTGCCGTCTAGCGGACGGGTTCGCCGGCTTGGCGCCAGGCGGCCATGCCTCCACGCACCGAGTAGGCGTGGTAGCCCTTCGCGGCGAGGAGTTTGGCGGCAGAGGCGGACCGCACTCCCGAGGCGCAGATGGCGATCACGGGGCGGGACTTCTGGATCCCCGCGGTACTGACCTTCAGTCTGTCCAGGGGGACGTGCTTGGCCTGCGGTGCCCGGCCGGTCCGCCATTCCCGGGTGGACCTGACGTCGATGAGTGTGGCGCCGGAACCCAGGAGTTCCTTGGCCTGTGCAATGGAGACCGTTGTGTAGGGCTTGCTGAAGGCCTTCTTCAGCGATTCGATCAGTCCCATGGTGTGCTCCTGTTCTGTGGTGTCAGGCGGTGACGGTGCTGGCGGTGACCCACGCCGCGACGGCGAAGATGAGTACCGCGAATGAGATGCGGATGTGCTTGTCGTGCAGGCGGCGGGCAAGCCGTGCCGCGACGATGGATCCCAGGATGGCCGGGACCGCGAACGCCAGGGTGGTGGCCCAGTCGATGGTGTAGCCGGCGGCGTGAGCGCTGAATCCGGCTGCGGAGTTGATGACGATGATCGCCAGCGACGTTCCGACGGCCTGTTTCATGCGCAGGCCCAGGAAGATGGTCAGCGCGGGGGTGATGAGGAAGCCGCCGCCCACGCCAAGCAGCCCGGTGAGGAATCCGACGAGCAGTCCAACGCCCACCGCCTTCGGGGCGCAGGACCGGAAAGCCCGGTTGGGTCCCGTGCTGCAGATTCCCTCGATTTCGCGCGGTTTGCTCAGCATCCGGACGCCCGCGGCCACCATGATTACGGCAAACGCCAGCATCAGGACGTTCGGATCCAGGAGTTTGCCGACGGCTGCGCCGGCCCAGGCCGCCGGAATGCCGGCGGCCCCTACCAGTGTGATGACGGGCCAGTTCAGGCCCTCCCGGATCCGGGGAAACAGCGCTGCCAGCGACGAAATGCCCACCACCAGCAGCGACGTCGGGATGGCCTGGACGGGGCTCATGCCCACGCCGTACACCAGCGCAGGAACGGCAATGATGGAGCCACCGCCACCCACCACACCCAGGACGATTCCGACGACAAGCCCTAGACCCAGGGCCGGGATCATGCCGCGGCGTCCTGTTGGGCCGGAACGGGAAGCTGCAGGAAGGCGCTTTCGCGGGTGGGCTCCTTGGCAGCCTTGTTCCACGGCATGGCCGAAAGGGCCTTACCCATGGCGCAGGTGTTGGTCGCGGCCGAGAAGGTCAGACCTGTGCCGATGGCGCCGGCGAGCATCCGGACCTTGGGGGAGACAAACTTGCCGCCTGCCAGACCCAGCATTACCAGTGAACCGGCGGCCAGGCGGACCTGGCGCTCCAGGTCCCAGCGGTCGTTGCCCTTGACCACGTCGCCTCCAGCAGCGGCGAAGCCGGGTGTGCCGCCGCTCAGAACATAGGCGGTGTCGATCCCGGCCTTGGCAAGGCGCTGGCGGGCCTGCTCGGCGCGCACGCCGGACTGGCAGACAAGCACAACGCGGGGACCCAGCCGGGCGGCGAGTTCATCGGTGTGCTCGGACAAAAGCGGCAGCGGCACATTGTAGGAGCCGCGGATGCGCAGGGACTCGAACTCGGCGGCGGAGCGGACATCGATCACCACGAGGTCCTGGTGCTCTTTGAACCAGGACGTGAGGGTTTCAGGGGCGAGTGCGGTGACGGCCGGCGCCGTGGAAGGGGGAGTCATGATGGCCTCTCGGAAGGGGGTGGGTGGATACCCCACCGAGTATTTCAGATACCCCCGGGGGTAGTCAAAACACCCTAGGGGGTATACGATGGGGGCAAGCCCCCGACACTTGGAGAATCCCGTGGAACTCAATCCCTCAGAACTCACCCCTGTCATCAATCGTCTGAAGCGAGCCCAGGGCCAGTTGGCCGCTGTCACCCGCATGCTTGAAGAAGGCCGGGACTGCAAGGACGTCGTCACTCAGCTTGCCGCCGTATCGAAGGCGCTGGACCGGGCCGGGTTCGCCATCATCGCCACGGGCCTTGAGCAGTGCATAGTCCAAAAAGACGCAACGATGGACAAGAAGGACCTGGAAAAGCTTTTCCTCTCCCTCGCCTGACCCGTCCCACTTCCGAGCTCCCCAAGGAGAACCATGACGTACACACTCAGCACGACCACCGCTCTTCCGTGGGCCGAAGCCCTGGAAAGTACCCGGAAGGCCCTGTCGGACCAGGGCTTCGGGATCCTCACGGAGATCAACGTCCGCTCCACCTTCGAAACCAAGCTAGGTGTCGAAGCGGCTGACGCTGTCGGTAACTACGTCATCCTCGGCGCCTGCAACCCTGCCCTCGCCAGCCGCGCCCTCGCCGCCGAGCCGGAAATCGGTGCGCTGCTGCCATGCAATGTGGTGGTGCGCCGGAACAAGGATGCAGACGTGACCACAGTGGAAGCCATCGACCCTCAGACCATGGTCCAGCTCAGCGCCGCCCCATCAATCAAAGAAGTAGCCGACGACGCCGGCACCCGCCTCCGGAAGGCCCTCGCCGACCTGGGCAAAGCGTCGAATTAGAGTGTCCTTGCAAACAACGGATCCAGAGGTTCCTCGAGTATGCCGCGGAGGGCGACACTGTCGTTGTTTGGCGGGTCGATCGGCTGGGCCGGTCATTGATCGACGTACTGAACACCGTGAACCCGCAGAGGGAACGCGGCGTCCAGGTCCGATTCATCTCAGAAGGTATTGACCCGGCAACCTCGACGGTCGGCTGATGCTGAACTACCCGCCACCTTGGCCGAGTATGAGAGCGAGCTGACCGTCGAGCGCGTCAAAGACGAGCTCCTCTTCGTTCTGGACCGACACGGGAAACGCCTCGGCCCGCACCCTCGACCAGGCTGACGTCACCGACGCCCAGGCAATCGCCGCAGTAGAATCCATTACCCGTGGCAACTTCCGGCTCCTCGAACGGCCATTCCGACAGATCACCCGGGTCCCAATACCAACCAACTCGAAACCATCACCGATGACGTCCTAGAAGCAGCAGCAAGCATCATCGTCATCGGCACCTAACGACACAGAGCGAACACAAAAAGCCGCCACCTAACGCCAACATCCACGCATGAGACCCGGCCGGACGCTTCGCTGATTACACGCAAGAATGTGGCGTGGGCGTCTTCCGGGCCAGGTGGGTGTCAGTTTTTCCCTAGTCGTTCCCGTTCCGCCAATACAGGGCCCGTGCAGGGCAGTACCGCAACGCCAGTTCCGAGGTGTGGGCCCGCGGGATGGGTCCGTGCAAAACCGGGTATCCCCAGTCATCGAGTGTGATGTGTTCGAAGAGCATGGTCGCACACACCCCGTGCCCGGTGCAGGTGGTCCGGTCCACGGCCAGAACCGGGTACTCCGGAAGAACCTGTCGGCGGAAACGAAGGATCATCTCCGGACCCGGCTCTCGTGGCCAGGGCAGTAGCCTGCGGCATGGGCGCTGAGGTGATCGGTGAAGACCTCCAGCGCGGAGTGCGTGAACACTGCGATCCCGTCAGGGAAGTGACAGGCTCCTCTGCCAACCAGGAATCCCAACCGTTGACGCAGGGCAGTTGCTGCACTGGGTCTGCCGGTGCCTGCGGCCAGTTCAGCGAAGTCTCGGGCAACTGCGGGGAGCCCGAACATGCAGGGCCCGCATTGCCCGGCAGATTCCCCGGCGGCATAGTCAAGCATGTCCTTCACCGTATCCACCGGGCAACGGGAGCGGTCCAGCAGGTGCATGACGCCGGGCCCGAGGGTTGCGCCGACGGTGGCCAGGGATGCAGAGCTGTAATTCAGAGAGTCGATCCTGGATGCGTCGATCCAGGTGCCGCTGAGTCCGCCGATGTTCATCGCCAGGACACCCGGAAGCGGGCCTCCAGCCAGTGAAACGACCCGGCTCAGTGGCAGCCCGGATTCGGTTTCATACACTCCCGGTGCCTTGACGGCGCCAGTGATGGTGATTAGGCGCGGGCCGGGTTCGACCTGGGTGCCGAAGGAACGGAACCAGGCGGGGCCGAAGACCTCGATCTGGGCGATCCGGAGCACGGTTTCGGCGTTCAGGACCAGAACGGGGCGGGTTCTCTTGCCATCGGGGGTGCGTCCTCCCTCGATCAGGCGGCGGCGTTTGGTCATCGGGCGGGCATGAGCCCCGTGATGCAGCGATACCAGAGCACTGGCTTCGGAGGCGACATAGCGGGCCGGCACGGGCAGCACAGAGAGACCGGCGGCGCGTAGGCGCTCCTCGGTCTCTGTTCCGGTGTGGGCTGCGTAGGTCACGTGCCTCAGTCCGGTCAGGGCAGCCCCGTGCCGGACCCATGCCAGACGGTGCCGGATAACATGGGCGTCTTTCAGGGCACTGATTTCCCCGTCGCAGGCATTAACAATTAGTTCGGCACCGTTCTGTCGAGCCGCACCGACTTTACGTGCCGTGCTGAATGCCGAACCGCTGCGCCCGGTCAGGCCGGCCGCTTCCAGTGTCCTGAGGTTCATCGCCATGGTTCTTCCCCGATGGCGCCGCGGCGGGTTTCGTCGGGCTGCCGGTTCATTAGCCGGTAGGCGATGGCCGCCGCCCCTGCGATCAGGCACGCCAGGCCAACGCCCCGCAAGATCCATGCGCTCCCGGTGCCCATCATGATGCCGTGCACGATCGCTGCAGGCCACAGCACGTAGGTCAGGGCGTGGACCGGAGCCCACCACCGTTCCGGGATGCGGTGGCGCAGCACAGAGGTCAGGGTCACGGCCAGCAGGAGATCCAAAGCGATGGCGCCGAGCCCGGTCCAGGCACGTTCGTAGCCGGAGGTGAAGGGCAGCAGGACCGCGACCCATCCGATGTCGACGTAGCCATCGGCCACGGCGGTGAGAACATGGAGCACCAGAAGGAGCATCATCCCCAAAGCCAGGTTGCGGTGAAGGCCAGTCACGACGGTGCTGCCGATGCCTTCTGGGCGGCGCCGTCCTGAGGTCATCACTCCGAGGATGAAGGTCACGGTCAATAAGACGGAGGTCGTGATCCCGCTCGCGCGGGAAAGGAACCAGAAAACTTCGTTGACCGCAGGCATCAGCGGGCCCCGGCGACATGGTGGTCCGAGGGCCAGTTCCCGGTCATCACGGTCGAGCCGTCCATGCCGTGCAGCCGGGCGTCAATGCCGTGAGCGCGCAGCCACGCCGGCGCTCCCAAACCCATGATGACCGCGGCAGTGGACGCGGCGTTCGCTTCCAGGGCGGTAGCCCCGAGGCAGGTCACTTCGGCCCAGATCCGCTCCGCCGGGGCCCCTGTCTGCGGATCAATGATGTGGTGTGCGACCCCGGACCCGCTGGCCCACACCCGGTGCCGGGTGGACGAGGTCGCCAGTGCCTGGTTCGTGAGGGTAATGACCTGGGCGATGCGGTCGCCGTCATATTCAATGCCGACCTGCCAGCCGCCCTCCGGTACGCTGCCGGCCACGGCAATATCCCCGCCCAAGTCGATCAGGAAACCACCGGGCAGGGTCTCGGCCAGCAACCCGGCGATACAGTCGGCGGCGTAGGCCTTGGCGCTGGAGCCAAAATCGAGGACCGTCCCGGCGGAGAGGGTCAGGACCCTCGTTTCCGGGGTGTAGCTGATGTGCCGCCAGCCCGGTGCCGGTTTGGGTTCACCGGCCATTGTCCACCCGTCCCGGTTCTGGACGACGTCCAAGTCATCGTCGTAACCGGCGTGAAGCAGGGCAGCGCCGACGGTGGGATCGACCAGGCCGCCGGTCAGGGCCGCCGTGAGAAACGCAGCGTCAAGGACTTCGCCGAGCAACGGGCTCAGGAGAACAGTCACCGGTTCACGGGCCGAGCGGGTATTGATTGCCCGGAGCTCAGAATCGGGTCGGAACCGCGAAGCGGCCCGATCCAGCCGATCCAGCCACTGCCCGGCGGTCCTAACCGCTTCGTCAAAGCTTCCGGGTTCCGTCGCGTGCACACCGGCAGTCGTGCCAATCGCGGGAAACCATGTGGCCTGGACCGCGTCCATGGCTAGGATGCCCTGGTCGTGGTATGCGGGAGGGCGCCGGCCGGGGCGTTCCGCGCCGGTGCGACGCTCCCGAAAGCCCCTCCCGGGGCCGGGACAACGGGTGCAGCCGGGTTTTGTTGCACGCTCACCGTCTGAGCGGTGGAGGGATTCTGCGCGGAGGCCAGACCGGCACTGATACCGGCGGTCGTCAGCCCTGCCAACACCATCGCCGTCACCGTCCACCGCCGAACCGCATCCACCGCCCGGACCCGTGAATTCACTGCCCTGTCCATGGCTTCTCCCTTCCGTTAGGACCGAGTGTCCCACCGGAGGGATAAGAGCCAGCTGAGAGGAACCCCTGAACCAACACTGAAAACGAATCCGCAGCCGCGGCCGACCTCATTCGGGCCAGCGCGCTGCTGGGCAGGGTTTCGCTTGTCCCGCACTAACCGGTTCCGGAGCCCTTTGCGCCGGCAAGGCCGGCCGTTCGGTGCGGACTTGGGTTGGCTGTTGAGCGTTCCCTGCGGCACAGCACTGCGAAGGCTGCCGCGCCGGCCAGGACCAGCAGGCCTGCGACCCAGGTGTTCACCCGCAGCCCCAGAATCAGGTTGGCGTAATCGGAACGCATCAGTTCGAAGGCGAAACGTCCGGCCGAGTAGCCTGCGACGTACAGGGCGAACACGCTCCCGGCGCCGAGCCGCGTGCGCGAATCAACGGCCATGATGACCAATCCGACGAGCAGGCACCACAGCGACTCATAGAGGAACGTTGGTTGGAAGTACCCCAGCACAATGGGCGCTCCGGAGGGATCCGTTGCCGCCGCGGCAGTCGCGGGGTCCATCCGGTGGATCTGAAGTTTCCACGGCAGCGTTGTCGGATCCCCGTAGAGCTCGTTGTTGAACCAGTTTCCCCACCGGCCCAGAGCCTGGGCAAAGAGGACTCCAGGGGATACCGCGTCCAGGAACGCCACGAAGGATACTCCCAGCCGGCGGCACCCGATCCACGCTCCGAGACAGCCAAAGGCGACGGCGCCCCAGATCCCCAAACCACCGTCCCAGATCGCGAACGCGTTCCAGGGATTCCGGCCGGGAAGGAAGTAGAGTTCCGGGTCCGTGATGACGTGATAGATCCGTCCGCCGATGATCCCCGCCGGCACGGCCCAGAGACAGATATCAAGCACTTGGCCCGGCTGGCCGCCGCGCTGCTGCCATCGCCGGGAGGTAAGCCAGATCGCCAGGATGATGCCCGCCAGGATGCATAGGGCATAGAAATGAATGGTCAGCGGCCCCAGGTGCACGGCGCTGAGGGTCGGTGAGGGAATAAACGAATCAGTGGGGACCAATGCAGCCATGGGATCCTGCCGGAAGAAATGAACGAAGGGGTGCAACAATCTGCCAAGCCTACGGCCCCTTCCTGGCAGGGGCCACAGCCTCGTTCGGTGGCCCACCGGGGCATCAACGTCAAGGAAGTCCGGACCCCGGCGAAGCTCAATGCCGGGTAGAGGCGCCGGTGAAGAAACGGTCTCTTAGAATGGCCGGAGGAAATGGGGGCGGAATGAGCACACGCGGTGCATGTCTGGTCATCGAGGACGACGCCGATATTCAAGGATTAATCAGTCTCATCCTTTCCACTGAGGGGTTCGAGGTCCACACCGTGGAAACCGGGAGCGCGGGGCTGCTGGCCGCTTCACGGCAGCAATTGGCGCTGATTACCTTGGATCTTGGCCTGCCAGACGTCGACGGCCGCGAAGTAGCACGGCAACTGCGGAGCGTGTCTTCCGCGCCGTTGCTCATGATTACCGCGTTCGCCGAGGCTGCAAATGAACTCGCCGGAATTGCAGCCGGCGCCAGCGGGTACCTGATCAAACCATTCCGCCCTACCGAACTCCGGGCGCTGGTGGCCGAACTCTGTCCGCTCCGGCAGGCCAGCGGTTATGCGGGACCTGCCGCACCGGCCCGGCGGGGGAAACCAGGCTCGTGACCGGATCGGATACTTTCGCTTTCACCTTGGTTTATTGCACGACGTTGGGAATTTCCTTTCTGATGTTCCTGCTCCTAGCCCTCGCTGCCCTCATCGTTTTGGCCTTGGCTGGAACTGCGGGCGTCCTGTACGGGATGTTCAGGTCCGCGGTGGCCGTCGCGGCACACCACGGTCCGCCCAGGGAGCCACAGCCCGGGAATGACAGGCCGGCTGCCTGAAGCAGTGCGCGCCTACCCTAACCAGCGCCATCCGGCAGCTCGCGAGGGAGACGGGCACGTAGCTCGCGGGCCGTGACGGCCCCGGTGTGGACAGCTCCCAGGATGATGAGCAGTGGTGGCAGAAGGGTGCCTTAATCGTGGGCCGGTTCTCCGGTCATCAGGTGGTCGGCGTGGTTCATGGTTTCGCGGATAAGCCGGACCAAGTGCCCGTCATGGAGGGAATAGATGATGTGGCGGCCGTCCTTGCGGGTGTCCACCAGTCCGCTGAGCCGGAGTTTGGCCAGGTGCTGGCTGACCACGGTCCGTGGAGCCCCGGACAGGTCAGTGAGTTCGGTGACGGTTTTGGGGCCGTTGGAGAGTTGCCAGAGCAAGTGCAGCCGGGTGGGTTCGGCCAGCATCCGCAGCGTACCGGCAGCCGTTTCGAGCAGCTCCGGATCCGGGGTGATCGGGTGGACCAGGGACGGTTCCCCAGAACCTGCGCCCTGTATGCTGCTAGGGCTCAACGCGCTGCCGGTCCTGCTGCTCAAGGGTCTGCTCCTCAGTGGCTGGGTGTCGGAACGCCGCGGCGGTGCGCGGCGACCAGGACAGAAATGCACCTGCACTACCTATCATCGCAATAAATGTCAGAGCAAGCGCAGCCCAGCCCAGTCCCGCGGCTGCACCGATCCACCCTGCCAGCGGGTAGGTGAGGATGTAGCAGGCATGAGACAGGGAAAACTGCGCAGTGAAAACGTAGGGCCTGGTCTCCTCGGTGGAGGCATCGCGCAGCAGCCGGGATGAGGGTGTGAGGATCGTCGAATTCGCGGCACCGAGCAGGAACCAGAGCGCCAACAGTAGCCACCATCCCACCCCACCGACCCCCAGTAAAGGCAGAAACACCGCGCCGGCCAGCACAGCTGGGATCACGGCGGCACCTGTGAGCATCACGGCCCGGTCCCCGAACCGGTCCAGGACCACGGGCGCGGATAACGCGACAATCATCGACCCGACGCCGAAACAGGCCAACGCAAGGGCCAGATCGGTGTCGGGCCGGTGCAGGACCTCACGGACGTAGACCACAGTGTTGACGAGCACCAGGGCCGTGGGGGCTGCGACCACCAGATTCAGTGCCAGCAGTGAACGCAGGCGCCGGTTCCGCCAGAAGATCCGTGTACCCAAGGTGGTCCGGTGCCACAGGGAGCTCACTGGACCGGCGGGGGCGACAAGGCGGGGCAGGGCCGTGATCGTGACCATGAAAGCGGAGAACACGAACCCGGCAACCGTGCCGAGGAACAGGTTGTTGTAACTGATCAGCGTCAGTAACAGCGCCGCAGCGGCCGGACTGATCAAGGCCTCCATGTCATAGGCCAGCCTTGAAAGGGACAATGCCCGGGTATAGTCGCGTTCACTTTTCAAAATGGTGGGAATCAGCGATTGGAAGGCCGGGGTGAAAGTAGCGGAAGCGGACTGCAGCAGGAAGATCACCACGTAGATCTGCCAGGTTTCTGTGATGAACGGCAGACACAATGCCATCGCGGCCCGGATCAGGTCAGCCCCGATCAGAACAGGCTTTTTCGGCAGTCGGGCCACCAAGGCATTGATCACCGGGGCCAGACCGACGTAGGCCAGCATTTTAATCGTCAGGGCGGTGCCCAGCACAGCCCCGGCGTTCCGGCCGGCCAGATCGTAGGCCAGCAGTCCGAGAGCCACGGTGAGCAGGCCGGTACCGATGAGAGCCACGACCTGGGCGGCGAACAGCCGTCGATAAGTAACATCCCGCAAAACAGATAACATCCCACCACACCCTTTAGGTACATACGTGCACTTATATGCACTAATAATAGGCGACTCTTTCCGTCATCTTCAAGCTCCCGCCTCCGGCAGTACCGGCGGTCGGCTCCGCCTCAGTCCTCCGCCTCAACGGAGGGAATCCGGGCAAAGGGCTTCCATGGCTATAATCTTCATATGAGCGAAGATAAGAACACTTGCAGGCTTAGTGTGGACAGCCAGTATGTAGAGCTTGCGGTCGAGGTATTTGCCATGCTCGCGGATGCTACGCGGGTGCGGATCATCCTGGCGCTCAGGGAGGGCGAAATGTCCGTAAACCATCTCGCGGACATCATCGACAAGTCCCCGACGGCCGTCTCACAGCATCTGGCAAAGCTTCGTCTGGGCAGGTTGGTGAGCGCACGGCAGGACGGCACCAGGGTCTTTTACCGACTGGCCAACGAGCACGCGCGCAAACTGGTGGCCGATGCCGTGTTCCAGGCCGAGCATTCTCTGGGAGGCGAGCCGGCCCATCACAGTATCGATATGACGGTGGAGACACCGGCCGCGGAAGCGACGGTGCGCTCGTGAGCCAGGTGCTTGCCTCTCCTGGCAAGGCTGCTCCGGGCAGGCTTCTGCCCAAGCCGCCGTCGATCTTCCGAACCGGCGCGCGGCTGCCTGAAGTCCGGTGGGCCGCGCTTGCTTTAGTGCTTTTCCTGGCGGGTGGGGTTGCGCAGCTGGCTGGGGCACCGGAGCTTCTGTGGTGGTGCTTCTATTTGGCCTGCTACGTGGCCGGCGGCTGGGAACCGGCTTTGTCAGGTTTGCGGGCGCTGCGGGAGAAGACTTTGGATGTGGATTTGCTGATGATCGTCGCAGCAATCGCTGCCGCGGCCATCGGCCAGATTTTTGATGGGTCCTTGCTGATCGTCATTTTCGCAACCTCGGGCGCCCTGGAAGCCCTGGTCACTCAACGAACCGCTGACTCCGTCAGCTCCCTGCTGGGTCTGGCCCCGGAGCGGGCGACCCGGATTTTGGACGGGACCGGCCTCGAAGAGGAGGTTGACACCGCGGAACTGCAGGTCGGCGATATGATTCTGGTGCGCCCGGGTGAACGGATCGGCGCTGACGGCACCGTCATCCGGGGAGTCAGTGAGGTCGACCAGGCGGCGATGACCGGGGAATCGACTCCGGTCATCCGGCGCGAAGGCGACGAGGTTCTCTCCGGAACTGTCAACGGTAGCGGCGCTCTGTCTGTCAGGGTAGCCAAGGCCGCCAAGGACTCGGTGGTCAGCCGCATCGTGACCCTCGTGGAGGAAGCCTCCGCCACCAAGGCCAAGACCCAGCTGTTCATTGAAAAAGTCGAACAGCGCTACTCCGTCGGTGTCATTGTGGCTACCCTGCTGGTGTTTTTCCTGCCCGTGTCCTTCGGCGAGAGCCTGGAGGCTGCCCTGCTGCGGGCCATCACGTTCATGATCGTGGCCTCTCCGTGCGCCGTTGTCCTGTCGACCATGCCGCCTCTTCTGGCTGCCATCGCCAACGCCGGACGACACGGCGTCCTGGTCAAATCCGCCACCGTGATGGAACAGGTCGGCCGCACCACCGTCGTCGCCTTCGACAAGACCGGTACCCTCACCGAGGGAACCCCGAAGGTCACGTCCGCCGAATCCCTGGACGCCGACCCCAACCCCGCACAGATCCTGGGGATGGCAGCCGCCGTCGAGCAGTACAGCGAGCACCCGCTCGGACGGGCCATCGTCCGTGACGCACGGGAAAAGGGCCTCACCGTGGAGCCAGCAGCAGAATTCAAGGCCGTCCCCGGCCAAGGAGTATCCGGCATCGTCGACGGACGGCAGGTTCGGGTGGAACGGCCCGCCGCGGAGGCCGATGCCACCGTGGCCGGAACCGTCGTTTACGTCATCATCGACGGGGCCACGGCAGGGCGGATCACCCTTCCTGACCGGCTCCGCCCGACCGCGGCCGCAACCGTCACACGGCTCCGGCAGACCACGGGCAACCCGGTTCACCTGCTCACCGGAGACAACCACCGGGCGGCAGCCCAGATCGCCGCCGAAACCGGCATAGACAACGTCCGCTCACGCCTGCTGCCCTCCGACAAAGCGACAGCGGTGCACAAACTGGAACAGGTCGGCCACCGGGTTCTGCTGATCGGCGACGGCGTCAACGACGCCCCCGCCATTGCGGCTGCGAGCACCGGAATCGCGATGGGACGGCACGGCTCCGACCTCGCCCTGGAAACGGCCGACGCCATCATCGTCCGCGACGAGCTCCAGGCCCTGCCGTCACTGATCGCGATCTCAAAACGGGCCCACCGGTTCGTCCTCGCGAATCTCGCCATCGCGGCCACCTTCATCACCGTTCTCGTCACGTGGGACCTGGTTTCCAGCCTGCCACTGCCGCTGGCCGTCGCCGGACACGAAGGCTCCACCGTCATCGTCGCCCTTAACGGCCTGCGGCTTCTACGCTCCCAGGCATGGAAAAACTGACCGGCCGCCACACGCCGGCCGCCCCACTGCTCCTGCTGCCCGGGGAGCAAACCCCAAGGACTCCATGAACACCTTCCCCACGAAGTCACTCACAACTGTGACGGTGCCAGGACACGGCCGCTTCCACGCCACCGCCGAAGCCCTTGAAATGATTGCTGTGTTTGGCGGCTCCCTCCATTGCTACCTGGGTTCCGGCGGCTGCCGCACCCAGGGACTCTACTTCTCCAGAACACGACCAAAAAAGTTCATCGGATGCACGCTCGAAACCCTTGCCGAGGCGCACGGGCCGGCGACCATCTCCGTCAGTTACGAACTAGCTGACCGGATCAATGGCGCAGTCCTGGACTTCGGAAACTACAACCGCATGCAACGTTTCGTCTGGACCGGCCTTCCGGCGGTCAAGGGACCCCAATGCACCTGCCTGCGGTCTATGGGAAAACCCGCTGGCAAACGCTCGCCCTGCCTGGACGACGCCGGCATGGGCATTACGGACCTCTGACCGGGAGCAGTTGCCCTGAACCCGCGGGCTCCGCCCTGGACCCTATCGCATCGACTCCTGACGGAAGAAAGACAATGGGCCACGTGGTGGAAATGTCGCTGCCGGCGTGGTTCACGCGTAGCCCGGCGCGACGCCGGACAGTCACGCCCAAAACTGCAGGCTGCCCCTCCCCCGCCTGCCGAATACCGACCCTTTGCGCACCCCATCCGGACCAACTGATGATGGTTCACTACTTGACTTGCATACCCCCCAGGGGTATCTTTTCATTGTTGTCAGTGAGTGGTATGTCGCGGAGGACCAAATGACTGTTGGCCTCTTTACAACCGTTCAACCACAGCACCCGTCGCATTTTCTGCACATAAGGGAACTGACATGAAAACACCTTCACGCACCGAACTGCCCCTTACTTCTGCGTCCTCCCCGGGCTGCAGCTGCTGCTCCACCGAGGCCAGCGCCACTCCGCCCGCCAAAATGGGTGTCGAATACGACGTGGAAGGACTGACCTGCGGCAGCTGCGTGGCCAGCGTCGAAAAGGCCGTCAAGGCCGTGGATGGCGTAGACGGCGCGGCTGTTGAACTCGTCCCAGGCGGTGTTTCCCGCCTGGTCATTACCGGCTCCGCTGGACCTTCCGCCATCCGGGACGCCATCACGTCAGCCGGCTACAGCTTGACCAACAGCTAGCCCAAACACGTGCGTCCGCACCGCCTCAAGCGATGCCGCGGGCCGCACCTGGAGGAGCACACCATGACAGAGCACACCCATCACCACGATCACCACCTTTCGCCGGTCACCGAAGCAGACCCCGGCCAAGCAGCACCACACCAGACTCCCGGGACGCCTGAATCACCGCATGAGCACCAGGCGCATGCTCAGGGACACAACGCCCCGGACGATCATGCCGTGCACAACCACGGTCAGCACGCCGGACACAGCACGGCCATGTTCAAGGACAGGTTCTGGCTGACCCTGGCTCTCTCGGTCCCGGTGGTGTATTTCAGTCCGATGTTCGGGCACCTCCTGGGGTACATGCCGTTGGAGTTCCCGGGGTCCGCCTGGATCCCGCCCGTTCTGGGAACGGTGATCTTCTTCCACGGGGGCATGCCCTTCCTCAAGGGCGGCATCAATGAACTAAGATCCCGGCAGCCGGGCATGATGCTGCTGATCAGCATGGCCATCACCGTCGCGTTCGCCGCGTCCTGGGCCACAACCCTGAAGATCGGGAACTTCGATCTGGACTTCTGGTGGGAGCTGGCGCTCCTGGTGGCCATCATGCTGCTCGGACACTGGATCGAAATGCGCGCGCTCGGCTCCGCGCAGGGCGCCCTCGACGCCCTGGCGGCTCTGCTGCCGGACGAGGCCGAACGCGTCACTGATGCCGGCGTCGAAACCATCCAGGCCTCTGAGCTAAACCCCGGGGATATTGTTCTCGTCCGGTCCGGGGCGCGGATGCCCGCCGACGGCACCATCGCGGACGGGCAAGCCGAGTTCGATGAGTCCATGATCACCGGGGAGTCCAAAACGGTGCTCCGCGCAGTGGGTGATCCGGTCGTGGCCGGGACCGTGGCCACCGATAACACCGTCCGGGTCGCCGTGACGGCAGTCGGTGACGACACGGCCTTGGCCGGCATCCAGCGGTTGGTTGCTGAAGCGCAGGCCTCGTCCTCGAAGGCCCAGGCCCTCGCGGACCGGGCGGCGGCGTTCTTGTTCTACTTCGCCACCATCGCCGGTGTCATCACCTTCATCGCATGGATTCTCTTGGGTAGCCTGCCCGATGCCGTCACCCGTACGGTTACAGTGCTCGTGATTGCCTGCCCGCACGCCCTGGGCCTGGCCATCCCGCTGGTGATCGCGATCTCCACCGAACAGGCCGCCAAAGCCGGGGTGTTGATCAAGAACAGGATCGCGCTCGAGCGGATGCGCACCATCGACGTCGTCCTGTTCGACAAGACAGGCACCCTGACCAAGGGCGAACCCGAGCTCCGGAACACCGCCACCACCGATGGCAGGACAACCGATGAGCTGCTGGCTCTGGCAGCAGCCGTTGAATCCGACAGCGAACACCCCGTCGCCCGGGCCATCGTCCGGGCAGCGAAGGAGAAAAGCCTCACGCTGCCGCAAGCGACGGGTTTCACGTCCATGACGGGCCGTGGCGTGCAGGCCACGATCAATGGCCGCACCGTCCAGGTCGGCGGCCCTGCACTGCTGCGCGAACTCGGAATCACCGAGCCTGAGACGCTGGCGGCCTCGACCCGTGAGTGGATGGGCCGTGGCGCAGCTGTTTTGCACGTCATCGACGGCGACCGGATCCTGGGGGCAGTCAGTCTCGAGGATGCCATCCGGCCCGAGTCCCGGCAAGCCGTAGCAGCCTTGCAGAACAGAGGCGTGAAAGTCGCGATGATCACCGGGGACGCCACCCAGGTAGCCACGGCGGTCGGTGCGGAACTGAACATCGACGAGGTTTTCGCCGAAGTGTTGCCTGCGGACAAGGACAAGAAAGTCGCCGAACTGCAGGCCCGCGGCCTGAAGGTGGCGATGGTCGGGGACGGCGTCAACGACTCCCCGGCGCTGGCCCGGGCAGAGGTTGGCATTGCCATCGGCGCCGGCACCGACGTGGCCATGGAATCAGCCGGGGTCATCCTTGCAGGCAACGACCCCAGGGCCGTGCTGTCCATGGTGGACCTGTCCAGGGCAAGCTACACCAAGATGTGGCAGAACCTCGTCTGGGCCACCGGATACAACGTCATCGCCGTACCCTTGGCCGCCGGTGTGCTGGCCTTCGCCGGGATCGTCCTGTCCCCCGCCGCCGGGGCGGTCCTGATGTCCATCTCCACCATCGTGGTCGCCCTCAACGCCCAGCTGCTCCGCCGGGTGAAACTGAACCCCAGCCAAGTTCGTTGACCCAACAGTGAACCGGCACCGCTGCCCCCGGAAAGGTATGGCGCCGGGTGCCGGTAGCCTAAAGACAGCAGACCCACAGGGAGGAAGACCCGCATGGCCGCACAACGCACCATGATGAGCTCCGCCCTGCTCACGGCCTCTTTGCTGACAGCGGTCTTGGCCCTCATCACGGGAATCCTTGGCATGCACGTCATGACAGGGACGCACTCTGCACACACGGCCGCCATGGTTTCCGTCGGCATGACGGATACGACCGGGTCCTACCCGGCAATGTCCGAACACCCAACACCCGGACTCCCCGTGTCCGGGCACGCCAGCCATTCGGTCTCACCATCATCGGGACCTGCCGCGCTGCAAAAGCTGTCCGCGGTGAATGCTGCGCCCTCCCCTGCGCAGTGCTCCTGCTCCGGGAATTGCTCAAGCCAGCACTCCATGAGCGCCTCGTGCATCCCCACGGTCGCGACCGGCGCCCTGGCGGCGCCCGTACCGGACGACACGGTCTCCATCACGGCCCAGTCCGCAGCCTCGACAATCGCAGCTCCCGTTCCCTGGTCCTACCGCCCCGGCAGTCCGTCACCGGGTGAGTTGTCCATCAGCAGAACGTAATCGTTCCGCTTGCCCGGGCCCAGCCCAGGGCATTCCTTCCTTTGCGCCCCAGCCCCGCCGCGGCTGATCAGCGCCCTCCTGACAAACCTCACCCCGTTCTGAGGGCGCCTTAGCGCCCCCAAATCCTTAGAAGGACCTGATGAAGATGAATACGAAAAAATTCTTGCCTGTCGCCGCAACAGCGATCGCCGCGGCCATCGCACTGGCCGGCTGCGGTTCCTCCGGTGGTTCCGGTTCCTCCGGGACGCCAATGCCGGGCATGGACCACGGCAGCAACTCCTCCAGCGCTTCAAACCCAGCCGCGGCAGCGGACCATAACGCCGCTGACGTGATGTTCGCCCAGATGATGATCCCGCACCACGCCCAAGCGGTCGAGATGAGTGACATGATCCTCAAGAAGCAGGACATTCCCGCCGATGTCACAGCCCTGGCCACCCGGATCAAGGCCGCGCAGGGACCGGAGATCGAAAAGATGACCGGCTGGTTGAAAGGCTGGGGCGAACCCACCCAGATGTCTACCGGGCACAGCATGGACGGCATGATGGGCGCCGACGACATGACCAAACTGGAGGCCGCCCAGGGTGTTGAGGCCGCGAAGTTGTTCCTGACCCAAATGATCGTCCACCACCAAGGTGCAGTGGCCATGGCCAAGACAGAAACCACGGACGGCAGGGATGCGGAGGCTGTCCAGCTCAGCAAGGACATTGTGAGCGCCCAGGAAGCGGAGATCAAAGAAATGCAGACGCTGCTGGCCGCTCTCTAAACAAACCCTGCGTGGTCCCGGGCCTCTCCCCCTGACGGGAGGCCCGGGGCTTCCGCGTACCCTTCTGACCCAATCTGGAGCTCTCCCATGCAAACTTTCACTTCCGCACGTACGCGCACCGGAGCCCTCGCGGCCGGCGCCGCGGTGCTCCTCGCCCTGTCCGCCTGCACCCCGGCCAGCCCCCCGTCCTCGACGGCTCCGTCTATCGAACTGAGCGACAAGGCCCTGCCCAGCAGTCACGTCCACGGGTTAAACGTCAACGGCGACACCAACCAGGTGCTGCTGGCCACCCACGACGGGCTGTTCGACATCACCAAACAACCAGCCAGCAAGATCGGCGGCACGAACGACCTGATGGGTTTCACCGCCGGCAAAGACGGCGTCTTCTACGCCTCCGGGCACCCCGGCCAGGGCTCCGATATGCCCAACCCCCTCGGACTCATCAAGTCCACCGACGGAGGACAAACCTGGGAGAAACTCTCACGACAAGGCCAATCCGACTTCCACGCCCTGACCACCACCAAATCCGGGATCATCGCGTTCGACGGGCAACTGCGCAGCAGCCCCGACGGGAAAACCTGGAACACCGTGGCGGCCATATTCACCCCGGCCATCCTGGCCGGGCACCCCGACAGCGACACCGTGCTAGGCACCACCACCGAGGGAATCCAGCGCTCCACCGACGGCGGGGCAACCTGGGCACTGGACAAGACCGCACCGGTGGTCCAGTACGCCGCCTTCGCCACTCCGGACGAAGCAGCAGGCGTGGCCCCCGACGGGACCACCTACTACTCGGCCGACGCCGGCAAGTCCTGGACCAAGAAAGGACGAATCGACAGTGAAGTACTGGCCATAGCCGCCCTCAAGGGCGCCGACGGGAACCCCTGGATCTGGGCTGCCACACCCGAAGGGATCATCGTCTCCACCAACGGCGGCACGAGCTACCGCCCGACAGATGTCCTTTGATTTCCTCCGCCTCCGCACAAAGGCTGAAACCGTATCTCGCGGTGAGAATAAATGGCGAAGGCCACCGCCTCCTCGGGCGGATGCGTTAGGTTACGCTCCAAACCGATGCCGAGCCGGAGTGTCCTGTGCACGGAATCAGAAATCAGGAACAGCCCAGCCAGGACTCCGAGTACGGACGTGGCAGGAACTAGCCAACGGGCGCGCAATGCTTGTCCGACGCCACGAAGGGCCGACCACCGGCTTAGCATGGACCAGAATGCACCGAGGACTTGCGCGGCCACGACAAGCAGGAGGACAAGCATCACCATCCGAAAGAAGCTGCCCTGCTTGGCATGGTCTTTGATGAATTCCAAGGCTGGCCGAACATTTTCCAACTGTTCCCTGCCTCTGCGGTCAGAACGGCCAGCAGGACCATACAGAGCCAGCACCACCAACGGCCCCGCAAGGCAATTCCGACTAGTCCGACAGGGCACGAGGGCGACTGCCATCAGCCCCGACAGGGGCGCAAGGACAACAAAGCCATGGATCGGGAGGATGTGGGCTGGAAGGCCGCGGATCTCATCATGGAGACACTCCTGAACAGTGGAGTTCGAGCTTCGCTGGTCCCTAGTTAAACGATCCCGGTGGTGCCTAGCAGCAGGCCAACACCATAGGTGAAGGTCATGGCAAGGACACCCCCGATAACCAGCCGTAGGGTTGCTCTTCTCTTGGAACTACCACCAATGTTCGCACTGACCGAGCCGGTGATCGCGAGGGCAATGACCACGGCCACAAACGTCAGCGGAATACGCACCTCCGAAGGGAGTAGAAGGATTGCCAGCAACGGAAGAATGGCGCCTACGGTGAAAGCGGTAGCGGAGGCAAACGCTGCGTGCCAGGCGCTGGCAACTGCCTCCTCGTCCATCCTGAGTTCGGCGTCCAAATGCGCCTTTAGAGCATCGTGGTCCGTCAGTTCCCGGGCGACTGTGCGGGCGGTCCCCTCGGTCAGCCCTTTTGCCCGGTAAATCGCCGCCAGTTCTTCCAACTCGCCTTCGGGATCTTCCCGGAGTTCTTGGCGTTCCTTCTCGATCAAGGCGCGTTGGCTATCACTCTGGCTGCTGACCGAAACATACTCGCCCAAAGCCATGGAAACTGCGCCGCCCACCACCGCCGCGGCACCCGCCACCAAGATGGGCGCGACATCATTGGTCACGCCGGCTACGCCTACGACGGTTGCGGCCACTGAAACAATTCCGTCGTTGGCCCCAAGAACCCCGGCCCGCAACCAATTCAGCCGGGCTGCAATGCTCTCGTCATGGGGCTCGTTCGGGTGCTGCTTCAGCAATTCAGACATATAGGAAGTAAAACACCGGACCACCAACCCCGCTACGCAGGTTTGCATACCCTACCCTCCCGTAGCGCCGCGGTTCCCCTGGTCACACAGACCTCAGAGCCGTATGACAGTGCCCTGGCCGGAATTGAAGGGATCACACTAGAGCGGAGATAAAACTGAGCGCCGCATGGGCTAAATACCGAACCCGCGTAAGGCCTGACCTCGGGTGCGCATGTCGCTCACGACACATACTGCAACCGCAAAACGCCACCAACATCCACAACGGATGACCACTGCGACGTGCCCACAGTTCTGGTACGCCCGGGTGTCCCACTTCCTTAGAAGTGGGACACCCCCCCCAGCGGCACGCTCCCCCACACATCCGAATTGTCATTTTCAGGAGTCCGCTGCACCAAATACCCCGTCAGATAGCGGTCTTTTCACAGAGCTAGATGATGCGCCTTTGGAGCTCGCGGTACACAGTCGTCCGGACATGTCGAACAGAGCCTGCGGCGCCACACCGGCGGGCGCCACCACCTCCATCTACGATGCGAACGGCCACACAACAGCAGCCGGCGATCTCGAGCTTCATATCCGACGGCGGCTGGTCCACTCAGTATGTTAGACCGGGTACTTTCCAGGGCTATGAGGTCGAGCTCTTGACCTGCTTGGGGGTGCCGGCATGCTGGGCTGTGCCGCACCTCCATATACGCCCCACGACTACAGGAAAGTTAGGGAACTCGCACACGCAACGACCACGGGAAAGTTAGGGAATGTTTGTTGTACACTGAACGTGAGCTTCCATCCCGAGGGGTGGAAGAAGTGAAGCCAGGACCCCCGCTGTTCATAACGGGACCTGGCTTTCGCGTTCACTAGAGATTTATCCGCGAGATTTTGACGTCATCAAGAATGGTTTTGAAGTATCTGGGCTCTCCAGCTTCAGCGTCCCCTATGGCACCTAGGACTTGATCGGCGATCCAAAGCATTGGGTCCTCGGAGCCCCTAAGCCAATCGACTCGCAAGCCGACGGGCAGGGCGCCTTTGCCCCTCAATTTGGGGATCAGTTGCCGATCGCGTTGGTTCAGCGATTGGGTCCGCGCTTCGAACGTCACGCTCGTACCGCCCAGGTCCTCCACCTCCCAGCAGAGCCTTTCAATGCACTTGGCACGTGCGCGCTCCTGCCGGCGAGGATCCAGAGGGCTGGCGATAACAACAATATGGTCCAGGCTCAGCGATGCGACAGCTTCGACAGACAGCGTCTTGGCTCGTGGGTCCAGATCTCTCCAATGGAGTTTCGGACCCTTCTTGTGAATCCCTAGCATGGCCTCGCGAGCTTGAACTGCCGTCACCTCGTCCGCAAGGGCGGCACCAAGCAAGTACATGGGTGAAGGCACCTTTGTAAGGCGCATACTTTCATCTCCCCATGCCCCAATGTTTTTCGATTCGCCTCCCGTCACCCCACCCACGCGCTTTATACCCTCCCTGCTGCAGCCACCCCGCCTCACAGCAGGCTTCTAATCACCATCGAGAATAGCATGATGTGTACCAGTGAAACATAATGCCGTATATTGTGTTTTCATGACACAAATTTCGATGGGGATCGGTCGGCGTATCGGTACTTTCCGTAGGCGAGAGGGTCTATCAGCCCAAGATCTGGCAGAAGACTCAGGAATGTCCCGGTCGGTCATAGCCAATATCGAGACAGGGCGGCGCGAAGACATCACGGTTAGCGAGCTGATGGCCCTATCCAAGGCCTTGCGGGTACCCCCCGTCGCTATTCTCTTTGACGTAACGCGGCCGCTCGCACCAGTACCAGCTTCGAGCGATGGTGAGCCTGAGATTATGCCTATGAGAACTATCGATCTCGTGGACTGGTTTGCAGGCATAGACGGTCCGGCGGAGTGGAGCTACGATCGTGCGGCCATGGAGGAAGAACTCGCAGTTAATGGACCGGCGGTGATGCCGGTGACCGGTCTGGTCTTGGAAGCCACCTATAGCGACAGCGGGTGGGACGCAATCCGGCTCTTAACGGTCGGGCGGCAGCTTCGAACCGCCAGAGAGACCCATGCCGAGCTGATCCGGGACTTCGCATTTGATGTAAAGACGGGGAGTTTCGGTTGGGAACCCGCCCCGGACGAGCATCGGCATCTAATGGACGCCGTGAGTGATCTGGTTGATATCGAAGTGGCCATCCCGCTGGAAGAATTCGTGAACAAAGTTAAAGAGATTGCTCCCGGCAAGGCCTCTGATGCTGAGACAGCGGTGCGACGTCTGCGCTCCTCCGCCCAAGACCTTCGCCGCTTCAAGGGTCTACTGAAATCCCTGGGCGGAGACGCGGGCGAGTCCCCTCTAAAGACAGATGACGAGCACTCGTTTCCCTCCTTCGGCCGAGAGCAGATCCTCACGCTGTGGACCCGGATGAAGTTTCAGTTCATGCGGGATCTCGTGGACGGCGACTTCAATCCCAAGAAGCACCGGACATACGATCAAATCCAAAGGGCAATCAAGACAGGAAAGCTACGCCGCAAACCGGAACAATCCCAATAGTCAGATCCTTCAGGTGAGATGAGATCTAGCCTTCTTGCGCCAGCTCAGCCCCGGGGAAGCTGCCCATCAGCCAAAGGTACGGTTCTTTCGAACTCCACCCACTGCCTTGTGATGGGCTCGAGAAGCTGCGGAGGGAACCATACTGCCGCGCGAAAAGCGGCGCCATCCATCGGGTCCATCGTTGTGATGTCAATTCCTCCCTCACTGTAGGCGGCACTGTCCATCAGTTCCATCGTTTTCCGCACGAACTTGCACGCCTGGTCGTAGTCGGCAAATACGATTTGGGAACGGTTGAAGTTCAGTAAGGGCTCGTGGGCGGTGTAGTGGTCAGCGTCTCCCTGGCACGAAAACTGCGTCTCCAGCCCCAAATCCCAAAGTGCTCGAAGTAAGGGTGCCATCAAATGGTCGACCTCAATGCCGTCAATCTCCGACTGCGGATGACCAGCAAGCCCTGGTTTCGAGGATTTCGTCAGTCCCCGGGAACCATGATCACGCCCAATGCTGTACCCGGAGTCGAACCCTGCGCGGAACCGACGTCGACCGTAACCGTCGAGTTGGAGTTTCGCGAGCTGCATGTTGAAAGAAACAGTTTGGACCAGTTCACTGGCGAGTTTTTGGAACACCGAACCATAATGCCAGCCGCATACGACATTTTAAGGAAACTCTGCATCCTCGTGACTTGCCGGTGCGATACTGTGCCCGTGTCATCGCTGCTGGAGATAATGGGCCGCTACCAGATGACGGCTTCAAGAGGCGCGGCCTGCTCGCCAAAGAAGCTATTCAGACGCTCGATGCGTCCTTCCCCGGGTGGCTGGACGGCATCTCGCTCAACGTCGAACGCCACTGGCAAAAGCGGGCCACCGACTATATCGAATGGGTCAAGGAGAACGGAAGGCGCCCGCACCGCAGCGCCTGGGACCCCAAAGAACGGGCACTGGCCGGTTGGGTCGCCAGACAACGGCTCCATGCAAAGAAGCGCCAATACCCTCACCGCATCAGGGAACTCAACGCACGTCTGCCCGAATGGAACTGCCCACCCTAGATCCGGACGACACCGTGCAGGGTTACTTCGCGGCCCAGCGTTCGTGCGCAGCTTGGCGGCTGATCCCAGCGGCCCGGCCAATGTCGGTCCAGGAGGCACCGGCTGCCTTCGCGGCCGCGACAGTCTTATCCAAGCGGAGTCCGGCCTGTCGGTGCTCCTTCGCAGCTGCCTCAACACCGAGGATCGCCTCAGACGGTGCGATATGGACAAGCCATTCCTCTCGGACGGCTTCCTCCACCTCGCCCGAAACGTCGGCAAACTCGCCGCTTGGAACGTACTCCTTGCGGGTAGCAAGGTCAGCGTCGGCAGCCGTAGGAACTCTTTGCCACAGCTCTCCTTGCCAGCCGCATGTGCAGGCGCCGCGCCAGCTCATGATCAGGTCGTTAGGAACGATCTCCTCATCAGGATTGAATTCCCCTGCATGCGGGTATTCGCCGGTGATCCCGTGGAAAAGTACTCCTGCTCCGGTCGAACTCCCTGAGAGCCGCCCGTCGGGTGCGACAAAAGCCACCCAGCCCTCATGGTTGTAGTCGTTGGATGTCCATCCCATGCGCGTACACCTTCCTGTCAGGGTTTCCTGACAGGAAGTCTTTCAGGGACCACAGACAATAACCAGAGCCGTCCAGTTGACTCCACCAATGAACGCGGCGACCCGGACTATAAACGGGAGATGAGTATCCGTTCCCGTTGGTTGGCTGGCCTCTAGGGGCTACCTCAGTGTTGTACGGATCTCGATTTCCTGTTCCGTTCCCGCGCAGCTGAGGGTAATCCTGCCCCAGTTGTCCTCAATGTTGTAGTGCCGCGATTGCAGAGCCATTGGTGGGTTTAGGTATGGCGAGGTAAGCATGGCCAGCAGCTCGTCAAACTGGTCCAAGGAGAACGCCTCAAAGGAGAGCTCGACGCAAATTCCACCCGGAAGGTTGTGCCAGGTTCGCACCGACTTGGGATTTTGGACGCCAAAGAGGCAGATACGGCGAAGCAAGGCACTTTCAACGGTAGAGGCAGCGCCAAGAGTGGAACCGTAGTAGGCCGCAAACGTGCGCTCCTCCATTGCCCACTCATCAGGCATGGCCGTGGCGGCGCAACGCACCTGGCTGTGCGGCACACTAAAGCCCGCATGGTGAGCTTGTTCGAACTCTTCCGCGGTAATTCCAGCGAGGACAATCCTTGCGTCAATTCCGGGACGATAGAGACAGAGCCCCAAAGGATGTGCGGTAGCGCGAAGTCCAGGGATCCCGTGGACCTCAGCGTCGGCGCCCGGTGAGGTGATCACAGGTAGAACCTGGACGGCGAGATGCGTCAGGCTGGTTGACGGGCTAAGGAAGACGGTCAACTGCTTGGTTTCGGCGTGAAGGCGCTTGACGCCAAAATTAAGCCGATTCCAAGCCTTTTCGCTGCGTTCGACATACATGGTTTCCAGCTTGTTGATGAACAAGGCCTCCAGTTCCTGCTGTGCCGGGGAGGGAATAGCAGGCAATAGCCCCGAGCTGGGATTGCGCTCGACTAGTTGGTGGAGAACAGCGTTGTAGCTGTGACCGGTGGCTTTCGATTGGATTCTGGCGATGTGGGCAATCCGGGACGCTGGCATGATGCTCCTTCGTAGACCCCGCCGACTCGGGATTACTGGCAACATGACACGCGCACAACAAACACAGCTACAGCGCCACGAGTCAGAGCCAAGCTCTTTCACAGTCAGGGATCCAGTCGGTGATCCCTGCCATCGGATAACTCGCGTACCCGCCTGAAAAGATCATAGGCCATGACGGCGGACACAGGATTCATTTATTTGTCGGTTGCTTGCTGATGCTGAACGAGTACTTTCGGTGCTTCCTCGGCGAGGTTACTTGCCCCTCGCCCACAGGGGCACGGCAAAAGCTCAACCCTTCGGGCTTTTCCCGCACCCAGGTGGACGACGGGACCCACCTGACCGCCTGCACCCAAAGCCCACCCTCACCTTGAGTTCTTCGTCCCACCACTGGTGAGCGGACAATGGGCACAGCCTTGTGCAGCGGAGGTGGCCTACTGCACCTCACCGGCGCTGGCGTGCCGCCCGCACGTTTCGGCCACTACATTCAACGCCGCCGTCTTCTGCGAATTTGAAACCACGAGCCCAGGCCCTGCTGGGCTCCAAGATCCGACCAACCTAGGCAAAGTTGAGCCTTCCGGGGACATACCCTGCGTCGGTTAGCTGAGTCCTGCCCGCCTCCGCAGCTCGTCGTTGGAGTGCTGGACCAACCGTAAACGTTGCTCCTGCGTGGTTCTTTCCTGTTCTTCCCATTCCCGGTGACGGTATTCATTGACGACGTCCCAGAGAGCCCTTCTGCTGCGCGGCGGAACCGCTCGCCATACTTGCCCGCCGTCGATTCTGATTTCATCGGCGCCCCCGAGAAGGGCAAGGACCTGGGTGGCGTGCCTGTTCGGAAGAACAACTAGTGAGATCTGTCCGTGAGGGCGGCGGACTTCAATTCCGGCGCCAACTGCCGCCACCTCTAAGGGAGGTGCAAGCGCCCCGCGTGCGGTGCGGACGAAACGCGCTCTGCCGATGTAGCGGCGCCAGTTGGTCGCGACTGCACCCGGGAGAGCGGGAAAAACCAGACAGAGCAGACATACCAGCAGGACGACAAGCAGTGCTGCGGTCACCGCAGGAACCATCGCGTCTTCCAACGCTTGCATCCGAGCCCTTTCTTCCCAGAGAGTCACCGAACTGCCCCGTCACTCGCGGCTATAGCTGCCTCAATCTGGATTGTTTGCTGGTGACGATAGAGGGTCGCCCGGCTCCACCCCACCAGGCCAGCGGCTTCTGCAGCTGTTTTACCCTTCGCCCGGGCCTCCTTGACGATGGCCAGCTTGTCGGCCACAACCGCAGGGTCCATCACTGGCCGGCCGAACCTCGTCCCCCCGGCCCGGGCAGCGGCAATGCCGGCATTCACCCGCTCGGTGATCAGTTCGCGTTCGTATTCTGCCAAAGTGGCCAGCATATTCAGCATCAGCCGGCCCGTAGTGGTTGCCGGGTCGATGCCATCAGAGATCGAGCGGAGCTCCACTCCCCTGTCGCGCAGCAAATCCACCGTGTTCAATACATCCACCAAGGAACGCCCCAAACGATCGACCCGCCACACCACCACAGTGTCTCCAGTCTGAGCGTACTCAAGGAGTTTCTTCATCCCCGGCCGTTCCCTTGCGTTCTTGCTGCCGGAAGTCACATCAGAGAAGATGTCACGTCGTTGCACACCCGAGGCGGTGAGCGAGTCCAGCTGCAGCTGCGCATCCTGGGACGCCGTGCTTACCCTCGTGTACCCCAGTAATCTCATGCGCCTCATTCTGCCTTGAAAATACCCCTACCTAGCGGAACTAAGACGTTTCACGGTGAGGCATCTTTAAGAGACAAAGCGCGTCCTGAGTTTCCGGCATTCATCGATGACGTTTCCCGGCATCTACGGCTGTCTCGGAAATCTTTAGATTTCCAAGACAACAGTCCGCCCGCGTTGCGCCGAGAAGACTTGGGTCGCTGTCAGGATATCCTGACCGCAAGCAACAGTAGGAGAACATGCAGTGCAGTGGGACTTAGGCGATGGCCGCCACGAGGGTACGGCCTCCATGGTCGCGCCAGACGGACGTCTGTCCCATGAAGTGGGAGAATCTGGCCTTCTCGTTTCAGGCATCACCGGAAGGTTTCCAAGAGACGCCGAAAAGCGCGACCATGAAGTTATCGATGACGACCATGTTGTTGGATGGCAGGCGTCCTGCAATTGCGGGTGGAAGGGCAGGTTCTGGACGAGAGTCGCGACCAAGTCGGAAGCGAATCTGGCTGATCACAGAGCTTACGTTCCATTCCTGGGATTCGCCACTCCCCCGGTCGCCGCCGAAGATGCCATGAAGGTGGAGTGGCGGGCTCACGCTGAAGCGTCGTCGGTCATCGATGAATTGCTGGCTGCCCAAAGGTCTATTCGAACGGCCAAAGCAAGGCTGGACAACGCTGTGAGCAAGAGTCGCGCCGTGGGACTTCCTTGGTCCGCAATTGCTTCCACTCTGGAAATCACCCGGCAGTCGGCTCACGCCAGATGGGGAAAGACGGACCCCTGAGTCCAAGTTGGATCCTCACAGAGAGAAGACGGCTGTCTTTCACTACCCAAGAATTAATGGGCAGGTATGGAAAAGCGGCCCCCGATCCGTTATGCCATAACACGTGCCATAAAGACTATGGGAATGCTCGCCTCGCGCCTGAGCGAGGTTCAGACTAATCGGGGGCCTGCCTTGCCCATCGACTGATCTGGATCGTCTCTAGGGAGTCAGACCTCTCTTCCTGGCACCCGAAGCGGCCTTACTGACTACGTAGCCTGGCAGGCCATCCGGGTGTACATGAGCAGTCATGCCATAACGACTGCCATAATTCTTATGGGAACCCTCGCTTTTCCTCGAACGTAAATACTTGCAGTTAAATAAAGTGTTAGTGTCAGCCAGCAACCTATGCGGTGAGCAATGGGATCTATAGATGACCCTAAAACGAGTTCTACGGCATGTCATCCCACCGAAAAAACAGCATAAAACTGAATAGATTTACCAGCTTGTCGTGCAACTAAAGAATCCATTTATAAATCCACGTTGCACAAAATGAGTAAGAGTACGGAGTGCATCACGTGATGCAAGGTAGTGCTGCTAGCTTTTGACATCGCAGGAGCAACAACCGAACGACAGACTGGGTAAAACGCGTGTGTCACTGCCCTGCCGAACAGGGTGCAACCCATAGAGTGGAAGGCAGAGTGCCAGACCAGTAGGAGAGTTAGAACAAATGCCACGATCTTCGCTACACGCACCGGCAAACTTCACACAGAATCGAGCACGGGCAATTGAACGTGTGATCTCTTTCGCCAACGGCAAGGGGGGAGTAGGCAAAACTACTACCGCGGCCAACGTTGGTGGCTACGTAGCGCTTGCAGGCTCAAGAGTCCTAATGGTGGACCTGGACCCGCAGGGAGATCTGGCCAGGGACCTTGGATATGAGCGACAGAACGGACGCGAGCTGTTCCAAGCGTTGATCGCAGGCACCACTCCGCTTGTACTTCACAACGTCCGAGAGAACCTCGACGTTATACCGGGTGGTCAAGAACTAGAAGACATCCAGGGTCTAATGGTTTCCCGTTCCAGTCGCTCGGACGCAGCCGACTTCGGTGACATGCTCTACGCAGTGTTGGCGCCGTTGGCCGACGATTATGACCTTATCCTGATTGACACCCCACCGGGGGAGAGGGTGTTGGTCGAGGGAGCATTCGCCATCTCAAGCGCCGTCGTGATTCCAACGAAGTCAGATGACGCCAGCATTGACGGGGTAGAACGTATCGCACGGCGGTTCATGGCCGTGCGGGACCGGAACCCAGCGCTGCAGCTAGCCGGCATTGTGCTCTTTGGCGTCGGACCACGGTCGATGAGACTTGAGCGCAGTGTAAGAGACACCCTCGCTGAGATGCTTGGAGAAGTAGCCCCAGTATTCGAAACAAGGATCCGTAGTCTTGAAAGTGCAAGTGCAGACGCCCGGCGTAAGGGGTTACTTTTCCACGAACTTGAGGGAGCAGTTACGGATGCTCAAAAGAAACGCCTCAAGGCACTCCGGGCGGGGGAGAAGCCCACGGATGGTTTCTTTTCCCGTAATGCTGGGGGACTGGCAGAAGAGTTCGAGCAGCTGACAGGCGAAATCCTGGCACGACTGAACACGATCGAAAGCGAGGAGCTCGTATGAGCAGCAATCGGCCAAACCTCGCAAGCGCATTCGCGCCCTCAGCACCTCGCGGCGCGAAGCTCGAAGGAATCCTCGCCCCTAAGCGGCGGAAAGCTCCGGATACGCCAGAAATTCCAGACCGGTCTCTGGAGTCGACGCGCATTTCGGTAGTTCCCGAACTAGCCCAGGAGTCCGAGGCCGAATCAACCGCTCCTTCCTCGGAATTCATGTCTACGGATCATGTCGGTGCGATCGAAGGAATGAACCGGACCCAAGAACCAGCATCCAAAACAAGCCAGGCCTCGACGAGTCAACGCAAGGACGTCTCATCAAGTTCAGGTACCAAAGCCTCCGAGGTCGTTTTGGGCGCCCTGCGCAATGTGGGCGTATATCTGGCCCCGGATCTCCTAGCCACCGTGAAAGAAGCCTTGCACTCACAGCGAACAACATACGCAGATCTTCTTCTGGACGCCTTCGACTCTGTGTCGGAAGCGAGTATCGCTAAGGAGTTCAGGCCTGAAACTACTCCGTCGCTGTCAGGCATGCCCCGCCGGGTGCCTCGCCGACGCGGGGAAGCCGGTATCCAGATCCAAGTGCGACTGGATGGGCATCAGACTGCTTGGCTTGATGAGAAGGTCGTCGAGTTCAATGCGCCGTCTAGGAGTGCACTCGTTTCCACCGTCTACAGACTCTATCTCAAAGACTAGCTTCATGGCCGGTCGCCAGGGAAGGGACAACCCGCTCTGCCGACCGGCCTACGTTTCTATCCTGCTTCGATTATGGTATGCATTCCAATGGAATTTATGGCGTCCCTTATGGCGCGAAAATACTGGGGTACGAGTAGCTTTACCGTCTTGTTTTCCTGAACAGGAGCCGATTCCTGCGTCACGTCGCTCTCGTGAAGGCCATGTCGGCTAGGCTCCACTCATCTGGTGGCCCTTCAAAGGTTTCCCATGGGTAATCGTCCGTGGGGGAGAGGAACTCCGCGACTGTGTTCACGTTCTTTGAGAGCCACTCCCGCCAAACGATTCGTTCAATACGATATCTCTGAAGTTGGGCAGCTACAGCGTCCACCACACCGAAGCATTCTGCAAGCTCTTGGAGAGAGGTCGTGGCAACGATCATCCAGGCTCGGGCGCCGTTCCTGGAAATCATGTTCCAAGCTGCCAGGACCTCGAGGCTTTCGCTCACGGCAGTTCTGGACAGCTTTGTCTGAACGACCAATTCCGTCGTTGTGAGCCCTGGCGTGCTCTCCAGCGCTTCGTAGACGAACGCTGCGGGCAAGCCCAGCTCCCTGAAAACCGGCCTGAGCGAGTGAATCTTTCCTTTTCGCCACGTTAGATCCTCGGCTGCTGCACGGAGGCCTTCAGGGATCGTCAACATGTACAGGTCACCTTTGGTTCCCCGGCCACGTTCTACCAACGTCACCAACGGATCACTCTCAGCACGCAGAGCCCTCAAATGAGAGCCGACGGTCGTATGATCCAGCCCTGTCGCCACGGCAATTGAGCGGTCACCGAACTCAACAAATCGGGATGCTGTCATATGGGCTGCCGCTCCCAGAGCTCTTAGAACCATTCGACGTGCCAGACCAGTTCGGGAGCTAGCGTAGGCGGGCTCCCGCAGTAGCAGGGCGTTTCTCCAGGATCGCAAGTAGCGGTGCTCGCTGCCGGGATCTAAGTCTGTCGAGGTTCCTAGTGGGGGCTGTGTACTTGGCTGGCTTGTGGGGGATTTACGGGCATTGTTATTCCCTGTCCTTGAGCCTTGGTTTTTTCGTAGGTAGTCGACCGCGTTGTTCCAGTCCCGTTTCAAGGATGGGAGACGGTGATGGGAGGTGTAGCGGGCGTAGAACGATGCCAGTCCGGGCCAAACACCTTGGAGGACCCGTCGTTGTACGTCGACGAGTTTCATTCCTGCGGCGGCCGCGGCTGTCAGGATAGCCTGACGGGCTTCTGAGTCGGAGGCGTACCGGTTCGCGTCGTAAAGGCCCGACAGCGCCATCTGCTGCATTGCCCTGGACATCCGCCCGATCATCTGCGGTGCTCCCGGATCTCTATTGTCCGGGGATGACGGCCGCTCCAGTCTCAGGGCCCGTACGCTGGTGATTTCATCGTTCAAGTCTTGGCGTATTGCTTCCCAGACCTGAACCTTGTTTGGGCGTCGGGCAACGTCGTACGCCATGCTGAGGCTCATGGCGAGTTCTTGGTGCCCGCCACGTTTGTGGGGTGATCCTGGTGTGCGCATGCACCCGTGGAGAAGGTTTTGGTGTGGTGATTTATCCAATGTCCGGTATCGCGTGCCAAGTGCCTCGACAACGTCACGGGCCTCGGAAAAGGAAACCTTTGTCTCCAGGGGTATGTAAACGTGCCGGCCACCATTGGGGGAGTGATCTTCAATCCACCGGGCGCCACAGTTGTGAAGCCACGATTGGAGGGACTTCACATCCGCTTCTACCCAGTCGATTCCTGCAATAGAGGAGTCGAAGTCAAGGAAGATGGCCGAGCAGGTGCCGTCTTTTCCGAAGATCCGGACCGCCGCAGGAAAAGTGGGGAGCGTCTCAGTCAGCGCGCGTTCGTGCTTTTGGGGATAGGTCTTACCGCCGTCTCGGGACAGCCGAATACGGGGTTGACCTGCGAGAAGAGGCGCAAGCGCGGCCCACGCTTGGGCGGCTTCGGAGGCCAGGGAATGGTCGCGGGACACGCCAGCAGGTTTGCCTGCTGGCAGCACGCGAGCGTGCTGTTGTACGATGAGAACAATCCTTTCGAGGAGGTCCTGTCAGAGGGACAACAAAGGGCCGGCCCGCCAAGACCGGTTTCATAGCAAGACAAAGGTAGATCTGAAAGGATCAACCTTCACGATTTACAATCTGAGCGCCGGGAAGCAATCCAGAATGTAAATCACTAGCTTCGAAGGCCCGCCTAGTGCGGGCCTTCCTCGTTATGAGGCTAAGCGCCCTAGCGGGAACTCCTCCTGCTGGGGAACTGCGTGCAGCTTGGTGTTGGCCAGGCGTTCCTCAACCAAATCGGACAGCCAGTCGCTTACATACTGGTAACCCTCCGCCTTTGCAATCTGGTCCATTGCATCCGCTTTGGGAGTTGCGATGCGGAATCCGACGAATTTGCGGTCGCCTTTGGAGCGTCTGCCTGTACGTGTAACTGGAGCCATCATCCCTGTCCTTTGAACTGGGCCGCGGAAGCCGCCGCTACTTCAATAGATTGGTCGAACCAAGTGCCACCTGGCCCTAAGTTGGCGGCTGCTGTACAACCGGCCATCTCTGAAACTGAAACTACCATCGCGCGCCTTCTGGCAGTGGCATTGAAACAGAAACACCCTCCGGCGTGTTGAAGAAACAGAGTTAAGTGGCGGAGCCCTTGCATGGAGGTTTGCCATGACGCCAGAGCGTCGGCGTGCCCGATGATGGACAGCTTGGGATGCGGACCCGCATTGGGCATGCCACCGCCAGCTTCCATGCGCCGGAGCGCGTGACGGTGACTAAACCGCGGTCGCCGACGATCGCTGATGCTAGCAATGCATGCCCATTGCCTTTCATGTGAGGCGTGCGGCGCGTGGTGGCCACTCTGCTAGCTCGAAAAGCTGGCAAACCCATACGCGTCAATCCAGCCTGCTTTTGCCGTAGTTAGGATGTGACATATGTACTTCCTCATTTCCATACTAAGTTGATCATGATTGTTAAGAGTTAATCATGCTCAAGACAAATCCTATTGCATCATCCAGTCAGTTTGCAGAGCGGCACCTTGGCCGCCTCGGGAGATTCGCCTCCTCTGGGCTGGATAGGCGTCGAGCAGCCCGCAGAGTATCCGCTTTCACCCGGATACTGGAACTGCCGTCGCCTCTAAGCCTGGACAAGCTCCTGCGGTTTGTTGAACTGGTTACGGAGAGGCCCATCCAGCTCTCGCGGAGGGATGACCTGCTGGATGTGGACATGTCAGGTTTTTGGCATGAGGGCGAGGACGTAAACCGTCTATTTCATGTGGGCGACCGATCAGAATTCGCCGGCGAGATGAACATCCTGCACGAGATCTCGCACGTTCTGCTTCAACATGATCCTGAGCCTCTCACGGGGGAGGAATTGGCTGTCGTTTTCCCGGATCTAGACCCGCGGAAGGTGCTCCATGGATGGAGGCACACCAAGCTCCGGACCGGGATCGAAGCAGAGGCGGAGCTGCTGGCGGACCACCTCTATGCCCAAATCCGCTCCGGAAAGAGGGAAGAAGAGATCTTGGGCTTTGGAGATGTAATCGGTTGACCCTCGCTGGTGTTGTCCTGATCATTGCCGCCTTCGTTCTTCTGCTGTCGTCCGCGGCGATGTATGTTTCCCGGGGTCTCCGGATGCATGGTTCGTGGATCTACGGCAGCTTCTTTGGCTCGCTCACCGCCATCTTCCTTGTCGAGCCGATTTTTTATGCCGTGGATGCAGCCCTGGGAGGTGTGAACTACCTTGCCTTGGCCCAGCGGGCTTTCCTGACGGCGACCCTGCTCTCAATGCATATAGGCATCTGGCGGGCCATGGCCCCTTCGCAACTAAAGCGTCCCGTCATTTTTGCTTGCGTCATAGCAGCGGCCAGCTATGGCGGCCAAGTGATGCTGTTCATCCTGGCAGCTCCGTCGTTTAGCAGTTCGGGTATGCGGCAATACGAAAGCAATCCGTTGGTCGCCACCTATAGCCTTCTGATGCTTGCGCACCTTGCCACAGTGGCCTTTTCCGCGATGCGCCTGAGTGTGCGCTACAGACCGCGTCTCAAGTCTTTGCGCCGGCGTCGGTCGCTGGCATTCGTAGCCCTTGGGTCCGGCTTTGCCCTAGCCGTCGCGCTGATCCACGCCACAATCACCTTGACCGATCTGGTTGGATCCCCACCCGACATCCTCGGAACGCTGGAACGGATCTTCACAGCCAGCGCCGCCATTGTTTTCGCTTTGGCCATCGGGATCCCCACGTTTCCCCGGTGGCTGGGCTCCGCCAGGAAGGACTTCATCGCCCGGCGGGAGCTCTGGAACCTCTGCCCGGTGTGGGCCAAGCTGCAACCGGAAATTGACCAGTACGTCATCTGGCCGTACCGCGGCCGGCTGATGGAAATCATGAGCCGGGACCCCGCCATGCGAAGGCATCGAAGGGGCGTCGAAATACGTGACTGTTTTGAATCGGATGCAACCCTAGAAGGTAGACTCTCTGAAGCCGAACTGGCGACAATTCGAACGATGGAAGTTAACACACATGCTTGACCAGCAAACCAGCCCAGGACCTGCGGCAGAAGCCGTTAGCCGGATTCTCCACCCTGCGGTCTTGCTCCTGGCGGCAGCGGTTGCAACGGCCATCAGCGCTCCAGGATCCGTTCCCGCCCTCGTCTCCACCCTGGCGGCACTGGCAGTCGTGATCCTCCTTGGCGTATTGGTCTTTCCGCGGATCGGCAAGTCCTTGGGCTGGCCAGAAGAGCGCAGGAAGACGAGGAGCTTCATGGCTTGCGCGGGCGTGCTTGGCCTTGGCCTGATCGTGACGGCCCTGTTGGGAGCCCCTGCGCTGCTCATCGCCAACGGCATCGCCTTCTTCGTCGGAGCAACGCTCATCGCTCTGGGCCGGTCACGGTGGAACATTTCTGTGCACACCGTCATCTTCACCGGCATCGTGCTGGGCCTCGGAACATCGCTGTCTCCACTGTGGTTCGCGGCTTTGATTGTGCTGCCGGCCCTTATCTGGTCACGAGCAGCCTTGAAGCGCCAGAACGTTGCCCAGTCGCTCTGGGGAAGCGCCATTGGAGTCGTCGCATGGCTCGCATACCTGCTTAGCCTGTCGTTGCTCGGAGCATAACGGTGGCGCCCAACCTCAACGAAGCGCGGGACGCCTGGCGTCAGACCCTGTCGGAGCGGCTGAATCTCCTGCTCGACGTGATGGTGGCCAGTGGGGGAGAGCCCTACGAGTTTGAAGACATCCGGCGAGGCCTGCAAGAGCAAGGCGTGACTCTGTCTCGCTCGCGCTGGCTGTACATGCGTGACGGCACCGGAGCCACCGTGACGGATGAACGACTGCTCACGGCCTTGGCCAACTTCTTCGGGGTGAACCCCGCGTACCTCAACGACTTCGAGACCGAGATTCCCGAACGCATCGAAAAGCAGCTCAAGTCGCTAAAGACGCTCCGCGAGAAGAGAGTGAAGAAATTCGCTGCCCGTAGCCTCAAGGGCGTCTCACCTGAGAAGTTCCAAGCGATAGCCAGAATCCTGGACGAAGACGACTAGAACACTCACGGCACACTCATGTTGAGCATGCTTTTTTATCTTGAGCATGCTCAAGGTAGGCTATTGGCGTGCCTACGATCCAGCAATTTGATTTACCCCCACCCGGCGGTCAGGGGGCGGCGCTCTCGCGCGAGCGGATGCCTTGCCTGTGGTTGGGATTCGCTCGCGCCGCTAGTCCTCAGGTTGGACTTCGTCGAGGCCAAGTGCCCGACCCAGGATGGAGTAGCGTCGGGCCACCTCATCGGCGTCGACGGTGTACCTGACCCGCTGGCCATTCCGCTCTTCTGAGGCCGGCGGATCCGCCATTAGTACCCCCTCGGCCTCCAGTTGCACCAGGTTGTTCTGTGCCGTCGGGACCCCAATTTCCAGCCCCTTGGCCACTTCACCCCTGGTGGCCGGCCCCGATTTAGCAAGGTAGCCAACAATGGCCACTTTTGTTGAGTTGCTGAACACGCTAATTGCCCGCTCTGTACTGGATGGGATTTTAGGGCGGGAGTAGCGGGGCATGGTTCTTATTTTGCCGCATCCCCACCCAAGAGACCTCATCAGATTAGCGGTTAGTTAAACTATTCGCTAGTCTGGAGCTATTCACCCACATTCATCTCCGGCCCTCACCACTAAGGAGGCGTTATGCGGCCCACTGTTCACTTGCTAGATCCCAGGCACCCGTTCGACGGCGTAGCTGTAGAGATGCCAGTGAATGGGAAGCGCGCCCAGGCTCCTTTACGAGAACAAGAAATACAAGCCCGGCCACGGCATCCCAACTGGGCAGTTTGACAGGCGCTACTAGTGCAGCTGGGGGCAGTAGATATGGAAGCAGTACCCAGGGGATGGATTGTGAAGAACACGTTCGGTGCAGTGTGGACCGTGAATGCTTTGCTGTTTACACACGACGAGGACGGCCTGGAGCACTTCCGTCTCTGGATGCCTGCAGCTGGAGCCCCTGATGCGGCGTAAGTCGCTGGGTCTCCTGGCTCTTATTGCCGTCCCCAGCCTGTTCTTTGGGCTGATCTTCTCATTCGTCCTGCTGCTGGCACCGGCGAAACCTGCTGCAGCTGATTGCGGCCCGGTGTCGGTTGTCGTTGACGGCAACACGAAGGTTGATGGGTATTCAGCGGAGCAGTTGAAGAACGCCGCCGCTGTCATGGGAGCAGGCAAGGCGCTGAACCTTTCAGTGAAGGGCCAGACCATCAGCATCATGGTTGCCCTGGGGGAGTCGGGGCTGCGTGTCCTGGACTACGGGGACGGTCCCGGCCCGGATTCCCGTGGCCTGTTCCAGCAGCGCGACAACGGCGCGTGGGGCTCCTACAGGGACCGCATGGACCCGACCATCAGTGCCACGAACTTCATCAAGGCCCTGCAGGCTGTACCGGGCTGGGAGCTGTTGGAACCGACCATCGCCGGTAACAAGGTCCAGCGCAACGCCGACCCGTACCACTATCAGAAGTACTGGCCCGAAGCGGTCAAAATCGTCCAGGCCCTCTCGGACGGGAAGTTCTCCGTTGAAGGAAGCGACTGCGGGATCCCGGGCAAGTCCGGAGCCGGAGATGACTACCCCTGGAAGGACTCTCCGACCTGGTTGCAGGTCGGGGCAGGCTCAGCTGCTGCCTCGCCTTTGGGCATGTTCTACCGCGAGTGCGTGGACTTCGCCTTGTGGCGGGTGAACCAGCAGATGGGTTCCACCAGTGCACCGTTCAAGTTCCTCAACGGGACCTTCCGCCCGGACGGGCAGGGTCTCGGCTCTGCTTTGACGTGGAAGGCCGGCTGGGATGCCAAGGGCTGGCCCTCCGGTAAGACACCCCGCGTTGGCGCTGTCGTCTGGTACGCCCCGGGCACCGGGGGATCGGACCCGACGTTCGGCCACGTGGCCGTGGTCAAGGAAGTCAAAGACGACGGGACCTACGTCGAGGAAGGCTACAACGGCAACCCGCCCCCGGATGACCACAACTACTACACCCGGACCGTCAAAAGCAGTGTTCCCTCCGCGTTCCTGTACCTGCCCAACCAAGAGGAGAAGAAGTGAAAAAGCCCCTGGCCCTCATTGCAGCGGTAGCTCTGCTGTGCGCCGGATGCGCACCAGCGTCTAACACCACACCGGCACCGACGGAGACCACGGCCACGCCCTCAGCTCCGGTCTCATTGAGCGTCGACAGCGGCCCACAAGCACCGGGCGGGACCGTCCCTCCCACCATTGGCATCTCCTGGGATCAAGCCAGCAAGGATCAGGCCGTGGACGTCGCGCAGAAGGCCATGGCCGACTTCGCCCGCCCGACGGCCAAGGAACAACAGTGGGCCAATGATCTTGCCCGCTGGCTCACCCCGCAGGCCACCGCCGACTACTCAGCGGTGGATCCGGCGAACATTCCAGCCAGCCGCGTCACCGGCCCGGCCAAGCTGACCGTCGATGAAGCCAACGGCTACGGCGTCATCGCCACTGTCCCGACCGACGCCGGGACCTACACATTGCAGCTGCTCCGCACGGGGAAGGACGCCCCGTGGAAGATCAATCGGCTGACACCACCAGCGTCCTAGAGGTAACCCCTCTTCACCTCTCACACGTAAAGGAAGAAAGTTCATGAGTACTGCATCAACTGAGGTCCTGGCCTTTCCCAACATCAAGGCCATCGTCCGCGACAACGGAACCGCCGAAGTCGTCGTCGCCGGTAACTCCCGCGTCGTCCCCGACGGGGATACCCTGCAAGACCTCCGGAACAACGCCCTCGCCCTCGTCGTGGGCGAAGCACAGACGCTGCAGCGCCCGGTACGGGTCCAGATCGAGGATCCCGAAGGACACGGCGAACTGATCGTGCACCCGGACAACAAGATCGAATCCGTCTCTTACGAGCCGCGCCCGGCACGCCGCCGGGCCCAGGCCCCCGCGACCACGCCCGAGACCGTATCACCGGCCGTCATTGAAACAGTCCCCGTAACGGCCCCGGAACCGATCCCTGCTCCCGCACAGCCCGCCACCGTCGAAGCTACGGCAGCGGCAGTGGACCGCCAGCCGTGGCCGCCCACGCCCGTAGAAGCCGATGTAACGACGGATATCCAGGTCAGCTCCGGGCCTGCCAGCTCAACCACGCAGCGGATCATCGATGCAAAAGAACCGCAGGCCGCTGTGACCGGTCCTGAGGAACCGGCAACACGGCGCAGCTTGAAGGAAACCTCGTTCCTGGTCAGCGCTCCGGTCCTGGAGCCAGCCACACAGGGCTGGCGGGGGACACTGACCCGGCTCGGTTTCCGCATGGACCCCTCTCCTGAAGAGCTGTCCGAACGCGAAGATATCCGCACCGTGAGCCAGCACTGGCCCGGTCCCCGGACCATCGCCGTGGTCAACCGCAAGGGCGGGGCAAACAAGACACCCACTGTCGTGATGCTCTCTGCCATCCTTGCCCGCTACAGCGGCGCGGCCACCGTCGCCTGGGACAACAACGAATCCCAAGGCACCCTGGGCTGGCGCACGGAAAAGGGCGCGCACAACCGCAGCGTCCTGGACCTGATCGATTCCTCCACGGAACTGCTGTCCCCGTCCACGAACGCAGCCGAAATCGCTAAGTTCGTGCACCACCAGACGGCAGACAAGTTCGACGTGCTGCGCTCAGATGAGAACGAAGAAGGCGACCACGAAGTCACCGCCGAGGAAGTCGACATCGCCCACCAGGTGCTGACCCGTTACTACCGGCTGGTGGTCATGGACTCCGGTAACACCGCCCGGGCTGCGAACTGGCGTCGGATGATCGACCACACCAACCAGCTGGTCGTTCCGGTCACCGCTATCGAGGACCGCGCAGAGGCCGCCAGACTGACACTGCAGACTCTGGAATCCCGTGGTGGCCACGACGCTGAACTGGCCCGCAACGCCGTCGTCATCGTCTCTGAATCGACCGATGCCAAGCGCAGCATGACCGGCGACGCCCTCAAGCGAGCAAAGGCCGAAGCCCAACGGATCGCTGACGGATTTGAGCCGTTCGTCCGGACAGTCGTCCGAATTCCCTACGACCCCGCCCTGGTCAACGGCCCCATCCGCTACGAAGCCCTCCAGCCCGCAACCCAACGGGCATGGCTGGCCGCAGCTGCCGCCGTCGCCGAAGGCTTCTAAACAGTCACTACCGAACGGAAGGAAGGAGGAACCATGCAACTGTCCCTGAACCCCTGGGTCACCAGCCCGGCCGAGAGCATCGAAGAAGAAACACCTGACGTGCACGTCCCGCCGGCTGCCGTGATCAGCACACCGCTCAAGGGCATGGTCGAACCTGACACCGCAGATCGTCTGGCCAGCCGCACCATCACCGGCACCGCCGCTCTGTGGGTCGTCGGGAGCCATGGTGGAGCCGGTGAAAGCCGCACCGCTGACCTGCTCGAGGGAGCACGCCCGACCGGGCACTGCTGGCCTGTCCTGCAGGACGGCAGCAAGCCCCGCGTGCTGTTGGTTTGTCGTGCAGACATGCGCGGCCTCACCGCCGCTCAAAGCGCTTTGACGCAATGGGCCTCCGGTGCCGCCCCTGCTGTGGAGTTGCTCGGCCTCGCCGTCCTCGCGGACGCGCCGGGAAAGACACCCAAAGCGCTCCGCGATTTCACGGCCATCGTCGGCGGGGGAGCGCCCCGTCTCTGGACTCTTCCCTGGGTCGAGGCATGGCGGCACGGAGACTCCACCACAACACCAACGGCCCGCGAATACCAACGCTTCATCACCGACGTAACCGCCCTGGTTACCGAAACCAGCCCAAGCACCAACCACTGAAAGGTCACTCATCATGAACTCGATCACCGCAATCACCACCAGCACCATCCCGAACCCGACACCGGTCGTACCCGCTGAAGCCGGCGGACTGCTCACCGTCCTGAACTGGGCCTCCGGTATCGGCCTCGTCCTAGGTGTTCTCGGCGTCATCATCGTCGGCATCACCATGGTCATCCAGCTCCAGCGCGGAGAAGGCGGCCAGTCCCTGGCCAAGCTTGGCTGGGTCCTGCTGGGCTGCATCATCATCACCGGTGCCGCAGGCATCGTCCGCGCCTTCGTCTAATCCAGCACCAACAACGGGAGGTTCACTATGAGCCAGTCAACAGAGAGCACCACCGAAAGCAATCCGTTCACCAAACCCGGTTTCATCATTGCTGCCGCGCTGGTGGTCGCGCTGATCGCAGCAGCCGTCGTGATCTTCCTGCTCCCCAAAGGACAGGGAAACGCCCTACCAGCCCCGGCAGAATCCAGCAGTGCCGCCACAGCTGAACCCAGCGTATCCGCCGTGTCCGGCAAGAGTGTCTGCGGACTGCCAGCGTCCGCCGAAACGGCATTGGGGAAGGCTCCGGCGAGCAAGTGGGAACTCGTTGGAACTATGGCGGCCCCGACAGATCCCAAAGTCGGCCCGGGCAAGACCGATGACCAAGGCATGAGGTCTTGCTTCGCCCACTCTCCGCAAGGGGCGCTATACGCCGCAGTGAACCTCTGGGCCCTTGGCAGCGATCCCTCAAAAGAACGCGCCATTGCTGACCAGCTCGCAGCTAAAGGTCCTGGCCGAGACGCAGGCATGAAGGCTTCGCAAACGGCCGCGCCGCCGACAAACGTAAAGGTTCAGATTGCGGGGTTCAACGTTTCATACACAGCGAACCAAGCGGTGGTAGAGCTCGCATTCAAAGCTGACACCGGCGCTCTTGCATCCGTCCGTACAACCCTTCTCTGGCAGGACGGGGACTGGAAGGGCGTCGTCGCTGACAACGGTGCACCCCTGGAAGAACCGCGCCAGATCCGCGATCTTTCAGGATTCATCCCTTGGAGCGGCGCATGAGGCCGGTATGGAACCCGGTTGGAGATTGGATCTCCGGTCTCACTGATGACGCCATGGGCAACATGGCCAAAGCCATCCTTGAGGGCATGAGCCAGATGGTCACAACTCTGTCCACCTTCTGGGTTTCAACTCCAACGGTGAACCTGACCAGCCAAGATGGCTCTACAGCCAGTCCTGTTGTTTCAATGGTCAACAGCGAGTTGATGCCATGGACGTTGGCTCTGGCAGTCCTGGCCGTCATCCTCGGCGGTATCAGGCTGATTTGGGAGCAGCGCGGAGCACCCCTAAAGGACCTGCTCCGTTCCTTGGTCACGCTCACCTTGGTATCCGGCCTGGGCCTAGGAGTGATTTCGATCCTGGTGATCGCGGCGGATGCCTTTTCTGCCGCGATCATCAACCGTTCCACGGACGGCAAGGGCTTTGCCGAGTCGATGCAGCTGTTGATCTTGACGAATCAGACAGGTGTCGGGGTTTTCATCCTGATCGTTCTGGGTCTCATCGGCCTGCTCGCGTCTCTCGTGCAGATCGTACTGATGGTCGTTCGCAGTGGCATGTTGGTGATTCTGGCGGGCATTCTTCCGACCACATCCGCGTTCACGAATACGGAGATGGGAAGGCAGTGGTTCCAGAAAGCAGTGGGCTGGACCATCGCTTTCATCCTCTACAAACCAGCCGCAGCCATCGTCTACTCCGTCGCATTCCTGCTCATGGGCGGCAAGGGCCAGGACGCCTTGATCGGCTCCATCACTGGTTTCACGTTGATGATCGTGGCGTTGTTCGCGCTGCCTGCTCTGATGCGATTCGTTACTCCCATGGTCGGGGCCGTAGCCTCCGGCGGAGGTGCCGGTGCGGGAGCAGCCGTCGGTGCCATTGCCACAGGGGCCGTCTCCCTTGGACGCGGGGGCAGTGGCAGGGGCAACGCGTCCCCAACCCCTTCATCGTCAACAAGCACATCGAACACCCAGAGCACGCAAACCGGCAGCTCGCCCAAGGGCAGCGATGGAACATCCGGCCCACGAGGAGGGGGAGGGCAACCTACCCCGGGCGCTACGGGACCGGGCGGAGCTGCTGGAACTGCTGGAGCAGCCAAGGCAGGCACGGCAGGAACCGCTGGATCCGCAGGAGCGGCAACTGGTGCCAGTGCAGGGACGGCCGCAGCCAGTGGGGGAGCAGCGGCAGCTGGCCCGGCTGGTGTGGCTGTAGCTACAGGAGCAAAGGTGGCGTCCGCGACGTCACAGGCAATCGAAAAGACCGCGCAGGATTCAACCGGGGAGGGCCCCAGTGGCAGCAATTAACACCGAATACAAAGAACCGTCCTACGGCAACTGGCGCGTACCGCGCTCAGCCGGGCTGGCCAACCTCAGCGCGCTCAGTACAGTCATCTTCTTTGGCGGGTTGTTGGCGGGCATTATCAGCTTCGCTATTTGGGGCCTGTTCGTCGGCCTGGGCGTCCTTGCCTTTGCCGGTCTCAGCTTGCTGTTGCTGACAGTCAAGGACAAGCATGGCCAGTCCGTTGTTGACCGTGCCGGCACTCGTTTGGCTTTCAAGATCTCCCGTTCCTCGGGGACGAATCTCTACCGTTCGGGTCCGCTCGGCGTAACGCCGTGGGGCATGTACCAGCTCCCCGGGTTGGCCGCGAAGTCGACCCTGTACGAGTTCACTGATTCCTATAAGCGCCCGTTCGCACTGCTGCACGTACCCACCACGGGCCACTTCACCGTGATCTTCTCCACCGAACCTGACGGGGCATCACTGGTTGACCCTGAGCAAGTCGATGCGTGGGTCGCGAACTGGGGCGGCTGGCTCGCCGGACTGGCCGATGAGGCCGGGCTGGACGCCGCAGCTGTCACGATCGAGACCGCCCCGGACTCGGGGTACCGCCTGCGCAACGAAGTGCTGATGAACATCGACCCGGAAGCACCCGCGTTCGCCCGGGAGATGCTGAACGAGGTTGTGGCCACCTACCCGGAAGGATCGGCCACGGTCCGCGCCTGGGTGTCGTTGACCTTCAACGCCGCGATCCGTACAGGTGCGAAGAAGCGGACGCCGGAAGAAGTCGCCCGTGACCTGGCCTCCCGGATCCCTGGCCTTTCGGCACGGCTGCAGTCCACCGGGGCCGGGATCGCCCGTCCGACGACAGCGCAGGAGCTCTGCGAGGTCGTAAGGATCGCCTACGATCCTCCCGCAGCGCTGATCATTGATGAAGCCCATGCGGCCGGTTCCCCGGTGTCCCTGACCTGGGGCGAGGTTGGCCCTACCGCGCACCAGTCCAACTGGGAGAACTACCGGCACGATTCCGCGTTCTCGGCGTCCTGGACCATGACAGGTGCCCCGCGTGGATCGGTGAATTCCTCGGTCCTGTCCCGGTTGCTGGCCCCGCACGGGGACGTTGACCGCAAGCGCGTGTCCCTGCTGTACCGTCCGATGGATTCGGCTCGGGCCGCTGCCGTGGTGGAACAGGATCAGAACAACGCCAACGTTCGTATCACCTCCGGAACCCGGCCATCAGCCCGTGCCTTGGTGGATGCCCGGTCAGCGGCACAGACCGCGCAGGAAGAAGCCCAAGGTGCCGGCTTGGTGAACTTCGGTGTGGTCGTCACCGCGACCGTGACGGATCGGGAACGCCTTCCAGACGCTGTGGCTGCTGTGGAACAGAGTTCCGGTAGCGCCAGGCTGTTGCTGCGTCCCGCGTACGGTGCGCAGGACACTGTGTTCGCCGCGTCCCTGCCTTTGGGCTTGGTGCTGCCCGAGCACAGCATGGTCCCGTCCGAGATTAAGGATGCACTGTAATGGCCCTCCTGAAACTCTTCACCCGCTCTTCAAAGCACAGCACTACTCTGGTCAAAGCTGAGCCGAAGAAGGCTGAGAAGTCGCCTCGCCCTGCCGGTCCTGGTGCCCGTGGCTGGCCCGGTCGCGGCGGTGGCATGGCCCAGCTCGTCCCCTCCGTGAAGCAGTACCGGGGAACGACGGTTCAGGTCTGCGGCCTGTGGCCGTTCTCCTCCGGTGCGTCCTCGCCCATGATCGGCGTCCCGCTGGGGCGCCACGAAGAAACACAGGCCACGGTCTGCTGTGACCCGATCAGCTGGTTCCAGCGCGCACGGCTGATTTCCAACCCCTCGGCCTTCATCCTGGGCAAGCCCGGGTTGGGGAAGTCCACCGTGGTGCGTCGGATGTTCATCGGGCTATCCGCACAAGGTGTTCACCCTCTGATCCTTGGTGATCTCAAGGGCGAGCACGTCAAAGCCGTCCGGGCCCTCGGTGGGCAGGTCATCCGGCTCGGTCGCGGTGTCGGGTACCTGAACATCCTTGACCCGGGCCAGGCTGTTGAAGCCGCCCAGCTCCTTGAAGACAACGGCCACCCTGAGGACGCCGCGCGCGTCCGTGCCGACGCGCACGGCCGCCGCCTGACGATGGTCGTTTCGCTGATCACGATCAGCCGCAACAACCCGCCCACCGATCAGGAACAAACGATCCTGGACCGGGCCTTGCGGGTCCTCGATGACCGCTTTGACGGTATCCCGGTGTTGAAGGACCTTCTGGATGTGATTGTCTCCGCTCCTGACGAGCTGCGACAGGTCGCCCTGGACCGTGGCGACATGAACATCTACCTGCAGGAAACACGGGCGCTGGAGGCAACCCTGCTCGGTCTGACCGGTGGCGGGAAGCTGGGAGAAATCTTCTCCCGCCAGACCAGCCAGCCAATGAAGCGAGACCGTGCCGTGGTCTTCGACGTCTCCAGCATTGACGAGACCGAGACAGACCTGCAGGCAGCCGTCCTGCTTGCGTGCTGGTCCTACGGTTTTGGCACGGTCAACGTTGCCAACGTTCTCGCGGACGCCGGTCTGGAACCGCGCCGGAACTACTTCGTGGTCCTGGACGAGCTGTGGCGGGCGCTTCGTGCCGGTAAGGGCATGGTCGACCGTGTGGACGCTCTGACCCGGTTGAACCGCTCCGTAGGTGTTGGGCAGATCATGATTTCCCACACCATGTCTGACCTGCTGGCCCTGCCGGCAGAAGAGGACCGGATGAAAGCGCGCGGCTTCGTCGAACGCTCCGGCATGGTCATCTGCGGCGGCCTCCCTGCCTCTGAGATGCCGCTGCTGACCTCGGCCATTCCGCTGTCCCGGCAGGAGCAGCAGAAGCTCATTGGCTGGCAGGACCCGCCCGCGTGGGACTCTCGCGGCGTCGACGTTGAACCTCCGGGCCGGGGAAAGTTCCTGATCAAGGTCGGTGGCCGTCCCGGGATCCCCGTCCAGGTCGGTCTCACGTCCTTGGAGAAGGGCCCGGAAGGCGTCAACGACACCGACGGCAAGTGGCATGCTGCCCCGGAAACCCTGCTGGAGACGGCAGCACCAATTCTGCCCATGGAAGGAGGCGCCCTGTGAGCGCACCAAACCGCAAAGGGATGGGCATGGGTGAAGCACTGCTGGTGTGGCTGGCCATCGGGTTCATCGTCGTCTTCGGCGGCGGAACCTACGGTGCCTTGCATCTCGGGTCGTGGATGGCAGGCATCGCCGCCCCGCCAGCCCATCCCATTGATCTGATCGCCGGATTGGCCAAGGGCCGTGTGCCGTGGCCCACGGAGGCTACGGTTGTGGTCTGCTTGCTGGCTGGCGTGGTTTTGGCCCTGACCATTGTTGTCCTGGTGGCCTGGCGGAAGGGTGCGTCCAAGCGTGCCCGGGTCGATAAGGCCGCCCGGTACCTTGGACGAGGTAAGTCGCTGGCCGCGTTCTCGGAGAAGGGAGCGAAGGCGACCGCTGAGCGTCTGGGTGTCACTGATACTCCCGGCATCGTGGTCGGCAAGGTCGTCTCCACGGGGCAGAAGTTCATCCAGTCCTGGGAAGACCTGTCCCTCGATATCTGGGGTCCCCGTACCGGTAAGTCGACCTCACGGGTCATGCCCGCCATTCTGGACGCACCCGGTGCCGTGGTTTCAACGTCGAACAAGCGCGACGTCGTGGACGGCACCCGTGGCGTCCGCGAGGCCGTCGCCCCGGTGTGGGTGTTCGATCCGCAGAAGATCGCCCAGGAAGAACCGAACTGGTGGTGGAACCCACTCTCTTACGTCACCGACGAGGAGAAGGCGTACAAACTCACCCAGCACTTCTCGGTCGGCTCCCGCGTCCCCGGGTCCAAGCCCGACGCCTACTTCGACCCCAAGGCCGAAGACATTCTGTCCTCGTACTTCCTCGCCGCCGCACTCGGCGACCTGCCCATCACCCAGGTCTACATCTGGGTCACCGAACAGGTGAACCGCGAACCGATCAACATCCTGAAACAGCACGACTACGAGCTGCAGTACAAGGGCCTTGAATCCACACTTGAACTGGCTGACAAGCAACGTGACGGTATCTTCGGCACAGCCGAGAAGATGATCCAATGCCTCAAGAGCCGGAACACGCTGCGCTGGGTCGCTCCGACCGGCGGGACAACCGTGGCCACGGATGCCCGCCGCCAATTCAACCCACATGCTTTCGCTGCGTCGCAGGAGACGATCTACATCCTCTCCAAGGAAGGTGCCGGCTCAGCCGCACCGCTCACCACAGCGCTGACGGTGGCCATAGCTGAGGCCATGGAAGAGCGAGCCGAGCGGAGCGGCGGCCGGCTCCCGAAGCCGGCGCTGTTTGCTCTCGATGAGTTGGCCAACGTCGTCCGCTGGGCATCCCTGCCGGACCAGTTCAGCCACTACGGCTCCAAGGGCCTGATTGTCATGGGGATTTTGCAGTCCTGGTCCCAGGGCGTGGAGCTGTGGGGAGAGGCGAACATGCGGAAAATCTGGTCAGCGGCGAACGTGAAGGTCTACGGCGGCGGCGTCGCAGAAGAAGGCTTCCTCCGTGCTCTCTCGGACCTGATCGGAGACTACAGCTACATCAACGTCTCCACTTCCTCAGGCAAGTCTGGTTCCAGCCGCTCCCGCCAGGAGGGCAAGGAACGCATCTTCGACGTTTCCAACCTCGCCGAACTGGACCGTGGCCGCGCCGTCGTCCTCGCCTCCGGCGCACCCGCCACGCTCGTCCGCACGACGCCCTGGTACACCGGACCCCACAAGGAAACGGTGGAGGCATCCATAAAGAAGTACAGCCCTCGGCCCGAAGAACCCGCCGACCTAGTGCCAGCTGCACCGGCAGCCAATCCCTGGGTCACGAAGTAGGAAAGGGCACCCCACGTGGCAACTGATTTTGACCTCTACGACACGGACACACCGGCCCCGGCTGCAGCTGCAGCTGACCAGAGCGCGGAGAAAGAACCGGAGCTCGTCTACGGCTCAGCCGAAGAATTCCTCCATGAGCAGCTGCTACCCACCTATGTCCGCAGCGTCACGGGAAAGTCCGCCAAGTGGTGCATCGACTGGTATTTCCACCCGGAAGCCGTCTCCCGTGTAGCGGCTCTGTGGCGTTCATGGGAGCACCTGCGCCTGGATCCAGCGACCGGTATGAGTGTCTGGTGGAGGGATCATGCAGATCACCACATGCGCGTCCTTCTGGACCCGCAGGGACCCTTCTACAACTGCGACATGAAAGAACACCGAGACCCCGAACACCTCGAACCCCGCAAAGCACCCCACGGCTGGTTTCCCGACGTCAGAACGACCCAGCCATAACCCTCAAAGCTCCATCGCTGGAAGATGAGCATCCCGTCAGGACAAGGAAGTGATGCGAAGCCCATAGTGCCACAAGCTGCGGCACATTGGCCGAAGCAATCGTCCAAGGAACTTTGGACTATGACGGCAAAAATTGAAGTCGCAGGGGGGCATGGGACGCTGCTGCCGGTCACCGGCTACCAGGGAAAGATCCTGTTGCGGCCCTGCTGTCGACTCGCCCGCCAGGAAAGCTTTTCCAGATAGACAGGATCCCTCGGGGTTACGATGTGCTTGCTGGGACACGAGTCGAGTAAACGGCCGTTGGTTTGAATCATGGGAAAGGTCTCCCGTTTCCCTCCATGATCAAGCGCATCTGACGGCGGCTTACCCGACTCATATTTATTGTGGGCAGTTGCAGGAGCGGACACAACAGAGGGGTCGCTCGGGCAGCTGTTCTTCTCAGCCTTGGGAGGTAGTTGATGAGCAACAAACCAAACCCCTTCATCCGTTGCACGGTTGTCACGTCCTTGAGCCTATGTCTTTGGGCTACAGGCTGCACTAACGGATCCGGCACGTCCCCGCAGACATCGCCGCCGACAAGCACCGTTCAACCCACTCCGCCCACCGAAAGCGCACCGACCACCGCAGCAGCGACAAGCACAAGCGCCGCCCCGTCACCGAGTGCATGGCCTGATGTCGTTGCTGATGTCCAGCCCGGCGTGGGCCAGCTCTCTGTCACGACGTGTGAATCCTGGCGTACAGGAACTGGTTTTCTTATCGAACCTGACTTGGTGGTTACTGCAGCGCACGTTGTCCAGGATGCTACCTCGATCAGCGTAGCCTTCGGGAGAACATCGGTGAATGCCACCGTTGTTGGCACGAATGATGTAGCGGATATCGCTCTTGTCAGAACCGACCGGCCGATCCAAGGCCATCAGTTTCAGCTCAGAAGCAGCGAGCCCCCGGTCGGGACCGATGTAGCAGCCCTGGGGTTCCCGTTGAGCCGCCCGTTCACCTTCACCAAAGGAACAGTCAGCGCCCTCGACACCGAACAGGACATAGGGGACCGGGTTCTCCGAAACCTGATCCAAACAGACACTGCTATCAACCATGGCAACAGCGGAGGACCACTCATCACCCAAGACGGCCAGGTAGCCGGCATTGTTGTAACCATCGAATTTGATGAGTACACCAGGGCCGAAGGCATCGCCTACGCGGTAACCGCACCCCGTGTTGCCGCGGCCGTCAACGAGTGGAAATCCAGGTCCACCCCTGTGGCGTTCAAGGATTGCGGAAACGCTCCGGCGCCAGGTTCCGGATTCTTTCCCTTTACCGTCTCGGCAGACCATGACCAAGCCCGCAGCGTAGGCCAAAGCCTGCTCCTTCACGGTCAAGGCATCAATCGAGCCGCCTACACAGCAGCCTTCAAACTCCTCACGCCCGAGCTGCAGGCCACTTTCGGGGACGCCTCGACATGGAGCAAGGACCTCGGTTCCTCCTACTGGACGAAAGCTGAGGTCATTGATGTCACCGGCACGCCGTCAGCCGACGATCTGAACGCCGATGTGAATCTTCAGACCATCCAGAACGCGGCCGATGCCTACCGCGGGACCGGCCAAACATGTTCGAACTGGAAGATCCGGTACTCAATGCACTGGGACGGAACACATTGGCTCATCGCCGGCACCTCCCTGCCTTTCGGCGACCCAACCGCCTGCTAGAAACCCGTAGGCTCAATTGTCCAGACAGCGTCTGGACAATTGAGTCCACCGTGCCTGTCGGTGGCTCGCATTAGGGTGGAATGATGACAGACTCGCGCGAACTGGACCTGCCCGCTGGCTACGTGGAACTGCTCGAGGACCTAAAAGCGACCGTCAAGGCAGCCAGGACGACGGCGCTCCGAACCATTAACACCCAGCTGATCGAGCTGTATTGGACGATCGGCCAGGGCGTCCGGCGGCAGCAGGAACAGCAGGGCTGGGGGAGCGGAGTTATCAAGAAGCTGTCCGAGGACTTGCGCAGAGAGTTCCCGGAGATGAAAGGCCTTTCGCCGCGCAACATCCAGTACATGACCACGTTCGCCGGAGCCTGGCAAGGCGGACCAATTGCGCAACAAGCTGTTGCGCAATTGCCGTGGGGCCACGTCACTGTCCTGCTGGACAAGGTGGACACACAGGAAAAACGTAATTCGTACGCTGCAGCAGCCGTCCAATACGGGTGGTCCAGGAATGTCCTGCTGAACATGATCATGAACCGAACCCTTGAAAGGACCGGTGCAGCTCCGTCCAACTTCGCGCAACAGCTTGTTGCGCAAGACACCGAGCTTGCCCAACAAATCGCGAAGGACCCTTACAACTTCGAATTTTTGGGCTTGTCGGGGGAGGTCGCTGAACGCGAACTGGAACTGGCTCTGACCAGTCGAATCACCGAAACCCTGCGCGAACTCGGACCAGGATTCGCTTTCGTTGGGCGGCAAGTCCACTTCGACGTCGACGGCGACGACTACTACGTCGACATGCTGTTCTTCCACATGGACCAGAACAGATACGTCGTCATCGAACTCAAGACAGGGAAGTTTCAGCCAGAGTTCGCCGGCAAACTTAACTTCTACGTCGCCCTCGTCGATGACATGCTCCGCCGCGAGCACCACAACGAAACAATCGGCATTCTCATCTGCGGCGCCAAGAACGAACGCAGCGTACGCTACAGCCTCGGCCGCTCAACCTCACCGATGGCGGTCGCTGCCTACACCTACGACAAACTCCCGGCAGACGAGAAGCGTGTCCTGCCCAATGAAGGCCACGTCGTGGCAGCACTCGAATGGGCCGAACCCGGCATAGAACCAGAAGACTGAGCTTTCCGAACGCCCGCAACGCCGATAAGCACCCATATGTTGGGTAGTAGTCTGCGTACGTCAGCAGTCAGAAACGGATGGCAGATCAGGAACGGTCGGCCTGGCGGAGGTATTGATACACCGTTTCCCGGCTGATTCCATAGTCCTTCGCGAGGACCGATTTAGGTGTTCCATCGGCTGCCCTCTGCGCCAGCTCGGTGGCCCGCTCGGGTGTAAGCGTCTTTTTGCGCCCGCGGTAGGCACCTCGCTGCTTGGCTAAGGCAATGCCTTCTCGCTGGCGTTCCTTGATCAGGGAGCGTTCAAATTCAGCGAAGGCCCCCATGACCGAGAGCATGAGATTCGCCATAGGGGAGTCCTCGCCACTGAAGAGCAGGTGCTCCCTGACGAACTCCACCTGCACGCCTTTTCCGGTGAGCGCTTTGACTACGGAACGCAGGTCATCCAGATTCCGTGCCAGCCGGTCCATGCTGTGCACTACAACAGTGTCTCCCTCACGGGCGAAGCGCAACATTTCTGTCAGCGCAGGGCGGGCGGTGTCCTTGCCCGAGGCCTTATCAAGGAAGATCCTGTCGAGAACCGCTCCATCGAGCTGGCGTTGTTCATTCTGGTCCAAGGTGCTGACTCGTACATACCCGATTCGCTGTCCAGCCATGGCATCTCCTACTCCGTGTCAGGTTTGAATCTAAGAACCTCCACACCGAGTGTCAAGAAAAGCGGAACCGTAGCCTATTCTGACGAGTATAAGCCAGCCGTCTGACGTCAGATTGGGGTGTACGGTTTTCTGCGCACGATTCGGCCGGAAAGCTCCTCATCTTGCAAATACGGATTGACCATCGTCTTCGGTGCAGGCGCACCAATAGGCAGGGGCAGAATCGCGGAGTCCCGATACTGGCTTTCCAGGGCTTTTAGCACTCACTTGTGAGGTCACCCCGGAAGTTCAGCCCGAATGGTCTTTGTGGACTTGCCACCTGGGATGCCGCACCGTCTCCGCTACACGCCGAACGCTTACTTCCCTCAATTGATCCGCGTTGCTGTGAGGCCAAACCAGAACGGTCCAACCGGGCGACTACCCTCATGGGACCGCTACGGCATTTAGAGTAGACCTGAGTCCAGGGGCAAGGAGACAAGTTGCGTATTTCCACGGTGGATCGTCGCCAACAGCTCATCGACGCAGCTATTCGTGTAATTAGGCGGGATGGAGTCGAAAGTGCCAGCCTAAGAACGATAGCCAGCGAAGCGAAGGCTTCTCTAGCAGCCGTGCACGTTTGCTTCACGAACAAAGATGAGCTCATGCAGGCAGCTGCCGCAGAGCTGCTTCAGCAACTGGTCCGGTCCATTCCGCGCGTGGTCGACGGCTCGGAGGACGTTCGAGCTATCGCGCATCGGGTCATGGACTTGTTTTGGGCCCAGATGGTTTCAGACGAGTTGAATATCCTGGCCCAATTTGAAATAGGGATCTGGGCGAAGCGTAACCCGCATCACGGTGATCTGTCCCGCACCGTTTACAGCGACTACGAAAAGGAAATCTCAAAACTGCTGGTCGCCGCCGCAAAGCGACAGAAGCAGACCATAGCTGCTCGAAACGTTGCTAGGGCGCTGATTGTGATCATGGATGGATGCAGTCTTCAGTACTTTGCCGACCCATCCGACCCTCGCCACAAGGACCTCTGCGACAACCTCGTAGATGCATACCTCGATCGGGTAGGACTATAACCCTTGCTCCTTATGGGGATGCGCCCCTTTCTGCCGACGTCTTTTTCCGCTCAGGCTATTGGGCCGAGTGCCTCTTGTAATCAGCAACTTTAGTTGCCTGGAAGCGCCACCGGACCCAGTAAAACAGGCCGCCGAGAAGAAGTAGGAGGAGGGCGATGAGGATTTCCATTCCCTGGCCACCGGCGGCAAGACCCGGATTGAATGCGCCGGCTATGAGGATGGTTGCGTTGAAAGCTGTAACCGCGACTGCGACAGGGACCCAGTAACGTCCCAGTTTGATGGGGCGCGGAATGTGAGCGTGAGTTTTGCGCATGATCAGGAAGCCGGCCGTGGCAAGGGTAACGGAAATCATGTAGCCAAGGTTGGCGGCGATAATAATTGCCACTATGTTGCCCACAAAGAAGAGCACAACGAGGTTTACGACCAGTGTGAAGACCAATGCGCCAGATGGAGCACCCCGCCGGTTCGTGTGTGCGAGCTGACTGATGGTCAGCTTCTCCTGGGCAAGGCCCTTCAGAGCGTGGGAGGCATCCGCCGAAGAAGACAAGAGTGCGGCAAAGGTGGCAACAACCAGAATGACCGCTACTACTCCGCCTGCGGGCTCACCGAGCATCTGCGAGTAGAAATTGACACCGAAGTTCACCGGATCGGTGACGACTCCCTGCTCCCCAATCGCGCCGGCGGTGATTACCGGTACAAGTGCGTAGACCAAAATATAAATCATCGCCATGGTCTTGAGCGCACGCTTGACATCACGCACGGGCCGGCGGTACTCGGGGGCAAAAGTGGCGCATAGCTCGCTGCCGTAAATCGACCAAGCACCCACGTACATCCAAACCAGCACGGACACTACGCTGCTTCCTTCGCCGAGAAGATTAAAGCTGAAGCTCGCTGTCGACCATTCAGTGAAGAACACCGGCAGTACGAGCAATCCCGCCAGGACGAAGACCATGGCCGCGGCGACCACCTTATTCAGGTTTACGGTTGCGTTCAGTCCCAAGAGGTTGGCACCCACGGCCGTGATCATAACTGCTGCCGCCAGTATCTGGGGTAGACCTATGGAGGCAATACCCAGATTAACGTCGAGGTTCGTGGCTGCGGGGAACCATTGCGCTGTGACAATTTGACCGATCTGCAAAGAAGCCAGAGACAGAGACAGCCCCCAGCCGCACCAATAGCCAAACGCGGCAACCGATGCAAGCAATGGAGAGAATTGTTTCCAGGCTTCCGCTGCGAACAGAGCGACCCCACCTGGTTTGCCGGGGAACATTGCAGCCATTTCTGCAAAAAGATAGTTCTGCAACAGTGATACCACGGCAAGCACAATGCACACCACTGCGGCGCCCCAAATGCCGAGTGCCCCGGCCGTTGACCCAGCGACGACAAAAACGACGTTCAAGAGGGGTGTACACATAGCAACGGTGTCGCGGGCCCGCAGGCCCTTCCGCCCAGGAAGAGTTAACGAGGACTCAGACATAGGTATCACCTTCTGTATGTAGAGGGGAAAGCTTTTGTTTAGTCAGCTCAAGTGCGACGCGCCATTCGGCGGCAGGGCTTACCCGCCGCTCACCCGCATGGAGGCCTGCCGTCAGTCGTAGAAGACAGGATCTGATGCACGGTCCCTTTCACAAGACGAGCCACCAGATCTGAAACGGCGACATCTGCGGCCGGGCTCTCCATGCTTCTAAGGTCAGACGCTGCTCAGATGCCAGAACGCTACAGCTTTTGGTAGCCCGTTCCGTGCAGGTTGTGCCAGGGGTAATGAAGCCTGAACGGCAAAGTTAGCCGGCACTATGGCTTACCTTCAGTGAAGGTCGCTCCTCGCGCTTAAATGATCACACTAGCTAGGGCGTTTCAATGGTGTGCATGGCCAGCGGTATAACTGCGTTCAGCATCGCAGGAGACGGCATAGTTTTCCCGTAGCTCCCACTTCTTCTTAATCCGTCAAAGCACCCGCAGTCAGTGCAGTGGCGGTGGGGCTGTTTCAAGATCCCTCGGGATCTATATTGTAGTTGTGACGAAAACGGTTCTCAGGGTCGTATTCACCTTTGACTGCCGCAAGACGACAATAAACTTCCGGCTTATAAACTTCGGCGACCATCTCTGCTGTGACCTCTGAGTTGTTGTTTAGCAGTCCAAACCCAGAAGTCGTCACGCCTGCGCGAAGGAGCGCGGCGTCCAGTTCACGTGCCAACTCGGGGTACTTTTCACTTCCAGGAGCCGCCCCGCTCCATTCCGCCAGGGCCAGCACGCCCATCGCATCGCGATGTCGAGCGGGCGTCCCCTTGGGGTTTCCGAACGGCATTCCCTCGATCTCCAGTTTGACGGAGCCTCCGCTTGCGGGTTCACTAACAAACTTGTCAAGATTGCCTGCAATCGCTTCGGCGAAACGAGCGTTCGGCATCGCGATCTCCCGGTCGATCCAGAGATTGGACATTCCGTCCTCGAAACTGCCCACCTCAGCGTTAAGAGCCACTACCTCGTCATATGATCGGACGGCGATCGAATCGGACACCGTCCGACCCAGACTCCGAAGCCGTGCTATGTCCCGTTCAGCGATATCGAGCCCTCCGAGGTGCCCCACGCATACTGTAACGGAAGGTGCCCTGTTTTCGTCCACGCCGACAAAAACGCTGGGGTAGATGTGATCCGCCATTTCATTGAGCGCATCAAGGAGGGATGTCAGGAGCCCTGCGAGTTCGCTGACCGAGGGGGCCCAGGTAATGAATCCGGCGAGCATCTTCCTCGGTAGCTCGTAGAGCTGGACCTCGACCTCTGTGACGACACCGAAGTTGGGGCCCGCACCTCTGACCGCCCAGAACAATTCCGGGCGTTCATCATCAGAGCAGTAGATAACGTCACCAGTTGCGGTCACCAGAGTCGCTCCCAAGATATTGTCACTGGCGAGACCATATTTGGGGGTGAGGAAGCCGACGCCCCCATTGAGCGCTAGTCCACAGAACCCGACCTTGGGATGCATGCCGGTGACTGCCGCTAGACCGAATTTGGCCGCCTCCTTCACGAGATCGCCAGCGATTACGCCACCCCCGATCCGCGCGCGACTCCCGGCGGTGTCGATGTGGATGCTGTTCATGAGTCTGAGGTCCAAGACGATGCCACCGTCGTTGGTCGCATAGCCATTCGGATTGTGGCCACCGGATCGAACCGAGATCTCCAGGCCGTTGTCACATGCGTAGCGGATGGACTTTGCAACGTCGCCCGCACTCAGACACCGGGCAATTAGCGACGGCCGCTGCAAATGACGGCCGTCCCAAATATTCGCGATGGCATCAAATCCGCTGTCATCAGGGTAAATAACTTCACCTTGAATACTAAGGGGGGTGGCTAGTTTTGATGACACCAATTCCAACTCCTTTGTCTGCTGACAATCAGCATTCTCGTCTTCGAGAGAGTGATCACCCTATTGATACATGGACAGCTGTCCATGTCAATGGGGTTTATTTTTTGCGCGACTAGGGGGGCCGGAACACATCGCACTTTGTCCCTGACATGGACACTTGTCCTTGTCAAGGCCATGTCCAGTCAAAATGATGGAAAAATTTTATCCTGCCGTCTATGGCGATTCCTTGCCCAAAAAAAAGAAGATCATGAGTCAGCGGCTTCCCTTGGTCTTTGGTGGGGGAGCACGACAACTTTACGTCAGCGCTTTTTCGCCGTGTAGCGAATGCTGCGGTTATAGAGGGCAGGCATCCAGTTGAACAGAAGCAGGCAGGGCTGCAAAGGGCGGGCGATCTGCTCGCTGGGCATTCAAGGCCGCGGCGCCTAGGCCGGTCTTCCTTCGGGGTGCTAATGAGTCATGGAGGACTCCCCGGGAGGATGTGTTGAAGGTGGACGAAAAGGCACTTTCCCAAATCTCGCAGTCGATCACCATCTGCTGTCGAAACCTCGAGTATGGTGGCCAAACGGCTCCTCGAGCTATTTGAAAGGCGTATTGCATTGCAAGTTTCTTCTTCTGAGAGCCAGCGAGAGGCCGTTGGTCCCCAAACAGGCAGGACGGGGGGTGATATTGCCAACCCTGGCCTGCAGTTAGGGCATTTAACCGGACGTCAGGTGATGGGCCTTTCTATAGCCTCTTTCGTTCCAGCTGTAGGTCTGGCACAAGTGCCGGCATACCTTGCCGCTTACTCCGGGCGGTCCTCGTGGCTGGCGATGGCCGCCTCGGTGGTGGCATTCACCCTCATTGGCCTGTTCATTACCGTGTTCGCCCGACGCTTCATTGGAACCGGGTCGCTTTACTCCTACATTCGCCACGCGTTCGGTTCATGGAGCACCCTCGTCATCGCCGCCGCGATGATCCCGGGCTACATTGTCGCGATCATGTCGCTCATCGTGGGAGTGGGGGTCTTTTTTGGAAGTTTCCTAGTGTCGGTAGGGGTCGCAAACGCGGCGGGACCAGGAATTCAACTGTTGATCTACGTGGTAGCAACATTGGTAGCTATGACCATTGCATATCGGGGGATTGACCTTTCAGTCCGATCCAGCGTTATTCTTACTGTCATCTCCTTGCCGGTGATGCTGGTCATCACGATAGCCACCGCGTTCAGCGGAAACGTCGACTTGGCGGGACAGTTCAGCCTCAACGACTTCACGCTCAACAGTTTCCTCCAGGGCCTGGCGATCGGTTCGGCATACTTCATCGGCTTCGAGGGCAGCGCCGCGCTCGGCGCCGAAACCAAAAACCCCAACCGCAACATACCCCGCGCGATCATAGTCATTCCCGTCGGCATAGGTCTCTTCTATCTGGCCGGCACGGTGATTCAGGTACCGACCCTTGTTAGTGCAGCCGACAAACTCGCCCTGGGCATCTCCCCCAACGCAGTACTTGCAGAAGCGGCAGGCGTTGGATTTCTGTCCAACGTCAGCGACCTCGTTCTGGCAGTAGCCATCTTCGCCAGCCTTATCGGATTCTTCAACTACGGATCCCGCGTAGTTGTCAGCGCCGCATCCGATGGACTCCTGCCATCTTCACTAGTCAAGGTCAACAAGCTACACAAAAGCCCCGGCGCTGCCATCGCTTTCATCGGGGTTCCCTCATTGATCGGACCAGCCTTGCTGCTTTGGCTTACTCCAGCGAGCCCATTGGAAATCAACGGCTACATCGCGACATTGCTGGTCTATTTCTGGGTGATCCCTTACTTCCTCATTTGTATTGGCGGCGCCATTCTACTGAACCGGACCAAGGGCAGTAGATCTTTCATCGTCAACGTCGGAGCAGCATTAGCCTCAGCAACTGTTTTGTGGCTATACCTCAACGGCATAATAAATCCCGGTCCTGCACCTCTGAACGCACTGCCGTACGTCATGATCGGCACGTTCGTGGTCTTTCTCATCGCTTTAGTAGTATCTATCCGTTCCAAAGAGAAGAAACGAGTGCTGGCACAGCGGTAAGAAACTTCGGTAAGGCACCCGCTCTTTCGGCAATGATCGAGGGGACCTGCTCCAAAGTCGAGCGGGTCCCCTCGGTAGATGCATTTTTATGGCTGGTGGACGACCAAGGTTGTGGCGCAGCAAAAGGGAAAATTCCGAATCCCTTAGCGGGTCTTACGAAACCGACTCCCTTCTGTGCCACTCTTGTTTCGTTTACAGGCCCGCAACTAACCTTAAGAACCTACTAACCGTTCGTGGTAGAGGTGGATCCTTATGAGGAGGTCGCATGATAACCGTCGTTAGCACTATGCAGCTTGAATCGAACTCAGAGAAGGAGTGGGACCAACTAATCCGAGAGCGCTTCAGATCAGCCCGGGATAGGGTGGGGTGGATCTCCGGTCAGTTGCTCGCCCCCTCTGACGCACCTAACACTCGTGTCATCATCGGGACTTGGAAAAGCCGACAGGACTGGGAGGCTTGGCATGAGGATCCTGCCTTTCTCACGTCGCGGAGAAGGCTTGACGAACTACAGCATATAGACCATCAGACCGCACTGTACGACGTAATAGAGGGCGCCCAGGCCAGCAACTAGTTTGGCCAACCAAGACCCCAGCCGTATTTTTCCCTTCAAATCGGGCCGAGCATTGTCGGGCGGGAATCGGTTCAGAAACAGGATTTCGACGTGCCTGTGATCGTTTGGGTTCTAAGAGTCGACAGGGGGCTAACCATAGGCCACTTTGCGCGTACCGAGACTGCAATATATCTGAGTTCGCGCTTGTCCTAAAGAAGCTAAAAGCCTGCCGCAACACCCTGCGCACTCGTCCGACGTGTCACGACGACCGCCGTCTACCGCCGCGAGGCGCTCAGTCATACCCTCCGGCTGTGCCTGCCGAACCCCGACGGGTTTCGGGTCATTACGTTGTGCCGTCAGGTTTTGCTAATCTCTCGGGCTCGTCAGTTGATGATCGTCGGACGAGTTCCGTGACGAACTCGTAGCGGCGGATATCGACGTGTTCGCCTTGAATTTTACGCAGTAGTAACTCAACCGCGTAGCAACCCATCTCTTCGTAGGGCTGCCGGATTGTGGTTAATTGCGGATCGACCAGGATGGCGGCGCGCTCATCGTCAAAACCTACGATCGATACGTCTTCTGGCACTTTCAACCCGTGGGCACGAAGGGTCCGTAGGGCGGCAGCCGCCATAGTGTCTGCAGCGCAGAACATGGCGTCGATTCTGACGCCTGTCGAAAGTTCGGCTTCCAGTTCCCTCCAGTGCTTTCGTGTTTCGTTGAAGGGATCAGTGCAGTCGATAATCAGCGATTCGTTGAAGGCAATTCCGGCCGAATCCAGGGCGTCCCGGTAACCCAGGGTGCGGTGGTCAATGAACAGCCCGTCACCCCAGTTGTCCGTCTCCACTCCGATGTTTGGTCGCAGCAGCGCGATCGACCGTCTGCCAAGAGAAATCAGATGCTCGACCGCAAGTCGGGCACCCTCCCGGTTCTGTGCAGAAATCGTCGGAAACCGGACAGTGCGACTTGTATCATCAATTGCGATAGCAGGTAGTGCGATGCGGTCACATGCTTCGCACACGCCATCTTGATCCGGCACCCCGATTACGATTACGCCGTCGGTGGGTACGTTGGCAAGTGCCTCGACAATCGCGGCGGCTCCACCTTTAGTGCCGGCGACGGGATGGGCCATGAGGTAGTAGCCCACTTCGGCGGCGGCTTTGAATGCAGCACGAACGACCGGCTCAGCCGCATGACAGTCGCTGAAAAAGCGGCCTTGATGTTTCACCCATCAACCACGCCAGGTGATGGTGGCCTACTCGCTGCTGCGGAACTTTACGTTGGCAACATCGGCATCACCCACTTCAATGTGCTCGCCGGCGAAGACAGTCTCTCCGTTGCGGAATGGCACAATACTCTACAGGAGATTGCCGAGGGAACCCGGCTAGCTATCCCAGTCACCCTCTCGACAGACCCCCGGCATGGCTTCCGTAGTAATCCGTTTACCGGGCAGGCGCTAGGAAGTCTTTCGCGCTGGCCGGAGACCACCGGAATCGCCGCGACTGGAGAACTTACCACCGTCCGCAGTTACGCCGACACTATGCGCCAAGAATTGCTGGCCATGGGAATCCGCGTCTTCCTCGGGCCTATGGCAGATATTTTCAGTGAACCACGGTGGTCACGCGGTTCGGGGACTTTTGGCGAGAACCCCGAACGCGTCTCCGAGCTCACCGCAGCGTTCATTGAGGCCTTGCGGGGAGGGCCCCATCTGGGCCCGCAGTCGGTGGCTGCCGTCGTGAAACACTTCCCGGGTGCAGGCCCTCAGCTCAAAGGGGACGACGCCCACGATCCGCGATATCCGGAACAGGTGTACCCCGGGGGAATGCAGGACCTGCATCTGGCCCCGTTCCGGCGCGCATTTGCGGCAGGGGCATCGCAGGTTATGACGTACTACGGGAAGCCGATGGGAACATCCTGGGAAGAAGTCGGCTTTGCATTCAATGCCCCTGTTGTACAGAACATCCTGCGAAAGGAACTAGGTTTCGACGGCGTCGTTCTAACAGACTGGAATTTACTTGAGGCAGAGCAGATCGGCGGGCTGTCGTTCGGTCCAAATGGCTGGGGACTTGAGCATCTCGACCCGAAGGAACGCGCTGCCATCGCAATAGACGTCGGCGTGGACCAGTTTGGTGGCGACCGCAACCCAGCCCTTATCGAGGAGCTCATCGACTCCGGCCGCATAACGGAAGAACGCATCGACCAATCAGTGCTGCGGCTCCTGCGTGAGAAATTTCGGCTGGGAGCCTTCGAACACCGGCGTGTGGATCTGGAAAGGACCCTGGAAGTGTGTGGTTCGCCAGTCTTCGTCGAGAGAGGAGTTGTAGCTCAAAAAGATTCGCTGGTGCTGCTCACTGCAGACGAGGCCTTACTGCCCATTAGGCACGGAAGCCGTGTGTATCTTGACGGGTTGTCAGCCCAAAATGTAGGCAACGAGCTAATTGTCGTTGACAATGACGTGGACGCTGAGGCCATTGTGGTGAGGCTTGACGCGCCCTTCGAACCCGGTCGCGGCTCGCTCGGCGACTTCTTCCATGGCGGGACCCTCGAATTTTCCCAGGAGACGGTGGAGCGCATTGACGCGTATGCCAAAAAAGCCCCGGTCTACCTCGCGGTATACCTGGAACGCCCGGCAGTGCTCACCCAATTTATCGGCGTTGCGTCAGCCATTATCGGTGAGTTTGGCTGTAGCGACGAGGTTTTGCTGGATGCACTTACTGGACGTACCGCGTTCAGGGGAAGCCTTCCTTTTGACCTTCCGTCGTCCATGGCCGATATCGAGGCCTCACGGGAAGATGTGCCGTTCGACATGGCGGTTCCGCTCTTCCGCGCCGGCTTTGGACTGAAGCTAAATGCGGGCCTAACCCCCACGTCACTCAGTTAGCCTCTCCCAACCCGTCTAATGCCCGCTAGGCGTTGACGGCAGCACGGCCCTCGCGAAAGGAATCACGCAAGTTTGATTACCCGCCGACCTCACAACGACAAGAAGGATCTACCATGCCGGGGGCCACGAACAACGGTCTTTACCTTCAAAGCAGGGCTTCTGATCCGAGAAGGCAGGATGCCCCAACTGTCCGGAACGAAGATTCAAGGTCTCCAGGAATGCTTGAGGTAACGGTAACCGAGGGTGCCGAAAAGGGGCGAGCAGTTGATGCCGCCATCAATCTGGTGGCTCAGGCCGCACAACGCAACGCCATGGGGATCTTGGTCACTGATCTTGGAATGGGTCAGTACGTAGTAAGGGCACATCCAGCAGTCCCCGTTGACCTCGTGCGCCATCAGGGATGTGGGGCGTGATCTTTCCAGCCTGCTGACTCCACGGGTACGGTGCTGGAAATGTCGTCAGACCCAGGAGTTCGGTCGAGTGCCTGCAATGATTATTCTTCTCTCGTAGCGGAAGTCGTCCGCTTGGATAGTCACTGTTCGAACTAGCTGGTCACCGATGTATCCAAAAGGGTCCAGGGAAGTTCGCCTCCGGAGTGGAACCAAGCGTTAACAAGTGGCAAAGGCAGGGAGAGAAGCCCCTATTCACCCAACCGGTGACTCGCAAGAATCCATAAATAGCTCACGTAAAAGGCAGATGTGACGAGCTCTTGCCACGGCACAGGGTGCTTTCTTCGCCTGCCGCAATGATGCATATCATGCACCTGGCGGGAAGTAAAGGGTTCCTCGACCCTGCCAGAACGACAAATATGACGGACGCGTCTAAAGACGCTCAGCCACGCTGAGGCTATCGTGAATCCATCACTGGTCGAGGGGGCGCGTTCATAGGTTGAGCATTGCCAACCAGAATTTCCCTGTGAAACGCAGGTTCATCAAGAACGCCCTTCAGGGAGGGCCGAAGGAGGATTAGATGACTTCTAACGATACGAAACCAGCAACGTCGTTTCCAGCGCCGTGTGAGGAGGTCTATCTTCCTCCCGGGGGCACAGATCCGGACTTCTACATCCCCGCTGAAGGGGAGCGGAGAGAGCGCCGTTCAATTCGATGGATTCGGAGACACCTGAGGTTTTTCCGCCGAACGTCGGAATCGAGCCGTGCGACTTGAAGAGGTCCGCGGCGCCTCCTTCCTCTCATAGCGGCCATCAATATTTCTTTACGGCAAAAGGGCACTATCACCGTCAGCTGACATCAAAGCCTCCGTCAGGGAGCCGAGAGATCGTTAACAGGCTAAGGGTCATGCAGGTGGGGCTTTCATGCGGCGGAGTAACGGGTCCTGCGGCGACCGCGAAGGCAGACCATGAAGTGATCGACTCCGTTCTCTGAAGGCAGTTGTCTGAAACGGAAGGACCAGCAGCCAAGATATAGCCGTACCTTGCCGCGCTTAGTGCCGGTGTTGTGCGCCATTACTCACCGCAGGCGTACTCTCTGGGAGCGTGTCGCCATCGCATAGGAGCAGCACTGTGGCGGGGAGAAGACGGGGCTTTTGCATGTCTTGTGTGCTACGCCGGATAGACGGCTATGGCCGTGGCCTTGATGACGAAGTAGACGGTCATCCCGGGCATGAGCCCTAGGTCTGCCGAGGCCGCCGGGGTGATGTCTGCGGACAGGCCGCCTGCGTGGACGCGGATCTGGTCGCCTTGGGGTTCCAGCTCTGTGATGTTCACGGCGAACGAGTTCCGAGGGCTTCCGTGCTTGGCGCTCGGGAAGACCGAAACTGCGGTCGGCGAAAAGACGGCGACGCCGTTCTGGCCGGGGACGGCCCCGTCCTCGGGATGCGCGGTAATGTCCAGTCCGCCGTCGGATGTGAGCCCATAGCCGGTGATGGTTCCGGGGAGCAGGTTCATGCCCGCGAGTCCGGCAGCGAACTTGCTGCGCGGTTTTTCCAGAACCCGGCGGGTGGGGCCTTCCTCGGTGATCCTCCCGCCTTCGAGGACGATGGCCCGGTCGGCGAGCACGAGCGCGTCCAGGACATCGTGCGTGATGATGATGGCACGGCGGTTGCTTAGGACACGCTTCAGAAGGCGACGCAGCATAGGAGCGGCGTGAATATCGAGGGCCGCCATGGGTTCATCGAGCAGCAGCAGCTCGGGGTCCGTAGCCAGGGCACGCGCGATGGCGACGCGCTGCGCCTGGCCCCCTGAGAGCTGGCCGGGCCGCCGATCGGCGAACCCCGCGGCTTCCACTTCTGTAAGCCAGTGCCGTGCCGTCTGCAGAGCTTTGGACCGGTTCGCGCCGGCCGCCCGCGGCCCGAAGGCTACGTTCTCCAGCACGCTCATGTGCGGAAACAGCAGCGGTTCCTGGGCGAGCAGTGCCGTTCCCCGGGTATGAGGCGGCAGGAAGTGGTTAGTGCCTCCGTCGAGCTTGAACAGCCGTTTCCGGCCGAGCATGGCGTTCCCGCTATCCGGGCGGATGAGCCCGGCGAGGATCCCGAGAAGCGTCGACTTGCCTGCCCCGTTGGGACCCAGCACGGCGACTGTTTCCGTGGCCTCCATTGTGAAGGCAACGTTGAAGTTGCGCGCGCGCAGCGAGGCGTTGAAGTCCAGGGTCATTCTGATTCCGCCTCTTCCGCCAGCGGCCGGGGCCGGGGGCGGGAAAGCCCGACGACGGCTACCGCCACCGCCACCAGCAGCAGGGAAAGCGCGACAGCGGCATCGGCGTCCGTTTCGCGCTGAAGATAAATCTCTAACGGCAGGGTGCGGGTGACACCCTGCAGGCTGCCGGCAAAGGTGAGGGTGGCGCCGAATTCGCCCAGACAGCGTGCGAAGGACAGCACGGATCCGGAGGCGATACCGGGCAAGACCAGCGGGATACTGACGCGACGCAGCACCGTCGTGGGATGGGCGCCGAGGGTCGCCGCGACCGCCTCGTACTTGATGCCGGCGGTGCGCAGAGCACCCTCGAGGCTGACCACCAGGAACGGCAACGCCACGAACGTTTGCGCGAGGACGACGGCGGTGGTCGAGAACGCGATCTGCATCCCCGCTAGTTCCAGGGTTCGCCCGAGCAGGCCCTGGCGGCCAAAAGTATAAAGCAGCGCGATGCCGCCGACGACGGGGGGCAGGACCAGGGGCAGCAACACGAACGCCCGGAGCAGGCGCTGGCCGGGGAAGCTGGCACGGGCCAGGACGAGGGCCAGCGGTACCCCGAAGACGATGCACAGCACCGTGCCAGCAGCCGACGTCCGCAGGCTAAGGCCGAGCGCCGTCAGCGAGGATTCCGACGTGATGAGCGGGATGAACTGCCCCCAGTTGATCCTGGCCACCATCGCGGCCAGCGGCAGCAGGACAAACAGCCCTCCTGCTGCCGCGAGGGCGAAAACCCACGGCGGGAAACCGGTGTAGCCGGTGTTCTGCCCGTTTGTCTTGCTGGCTGTCCAGCGTTTCCTACAGGGCACCGAAACCGGCGTCACCGAGGACCCTCTTGCCTTCGCTGCCGGTGACCATGGCGATGAAGGCATTGGCCAGTTCCTTGTTCTTGCTGCTGCCCATAGCGGCGATCGGATATGTGTTCACGGCCTGGTCCGACTCGCGGAACGTGATGCCCTTGACCCTATCGCCCGCGGTCTTGACATCGGTGACATAGACCAAGCCGGCATCGGCTTCCCCGGAGGTGACCTTGCCTAGGACATCGGCAACGGAGGATTCCTCGCTGACAGGCATCAATGTCGTTCCGGCAGCCTTTTCCACCTTCCGTGTGGCGGCGCCGCAAGGAACCTGCGGTGCGCAGACAACAACTTTGATGCCCGGCTTCGCCAGGTCCGCGAAGGATGAAATCGATGCCGGGTCCGCTGACGAAACTGCTATCGTCAGGACGTTCGTGGCGAAGTTGGTCGGCGTTCCGTCAATGAGGCCGGCGGCGGAAAGCTCGTCCATGTTCCTACTGTCGGCGGAGGCGAATACGTCGGCCGGAGCGCCTTGGGTGATCTGCGAGACCAGGGCTGAGGACCCAGCGAAGTTCAGCGTAACCTTCGTGCCCGGGTTGGCGGCCTCGAACTTGGAAGCGATCTCGGTGAAGGGCGACTTCAACGACGCGGCAGCGTAAACCGTCACGGAGCTGGCGGCCGCTTTGCGTCCGTCCGTGCTCGCGCTCGGGGCTTTGTCCGGGGTGGAGTTAACGCACGCAGCCAGTCCTGCTGCAACGACGCCTGCGGCCAGCAGCGCGCCGGTGCACAAGCGGAATAAATCAACCTGCGACACCGGCACCGACCCATTCCACGGTTCCATCGGAAAAGAACTGTTCCTTCCAAATGGGTACCTCTTCCTTGATGCGGTCAACCAGTTCCGAACACACGGCGAATGCCTGTCCCCGGTGTCCGGCGGCTACAGCACAAACGAGTGCCGCTTGCCCAATTTGGAGTGCGCCCACACGATGCGCCGCCCAGATTCGCACGGGAACGCCTTCCTCCGCCTCGTCACTGAACGAGTACTTGGCAGCAACCGCTTCCAAGACGTCGCTTAGGGCCTGGTGTGCCGTGGGGTGAGCGGTGTAGCTAAGTCGGTCGACTGCTTTGCCGCCGTCGTGATCGCGCACCACTCCACAAAAACTCACCACTGCTCCAGACGTACGTGAATCCACAGCCGCAATGGCCACGTCGACGGAAATTGGCTGATCGCTGAGCGCGGAATGGACGACGGCAAAGGCTTGCCTCATTGACTGCCCTCCGGTGGCGGATTCCCCGGTACCCCTAGGCTGGACAGCGCTCATTTCCGTCCTCTCAATAGATGGCAGTCCCCTCGTCCGATAAGTCCACTGGTGTTTGCAGTCACGCTCTCTCCTCATAGGTTCCCAGGTCCCAATCCCCACTCTTGCCGCCACTCTTAGCCAGTACTCGAATGTCGGTGAGAACAGCGTGCTTATCAATAGCCTTGAACATGTCGTAAAGGTTCAAAGCGGCGACGCTCACTGCAGTCAGTGCTTCCATCTCTACACCTGTCACACCGCGTGTTTTCACGGTTGCAAAGAGCTGCACCCTGTCAGACCCGAGCACGAAGTCGACAGTCGCCTGAGAAACAGGCAGGGGGTGGCACAGCGGAATCAATTCGGACGTCTTCTTAGTCGCCAGGATGCCCGAGATCCGGGCCACGGCCAGGGCGTCACCCTTGGGCAATCCGTCTGATGTGAGCAGCAGCAGAACTTCACGAGTTGTACGAACTGTTCCCGTAGCTGTCGCCTCCCGGGTGGACTCAACTTTTTCTGATACATCGACCATGTGGGCAGTGCCGTCCGTTCGCAGGTGGGTGAGGCCTGGAGACCAACTTTCCAGCCTCATACCGCCCATACCTCCACTTCCGATCCCTTGGCCAGTTCCGAAATTCCCTCTGGGATGTGCACCAGAACGTTCGAGCGTGCAAGTGCTCCCAGCAAATGGGAACCTTCGCCGCCCTCCAGTCGTATAGTGCCGTCCGCTGAGAGGACGCCCCTTCTGACCTGGTGCTTTTTTGGGGGTGACGTCAGGGGATGCGAAAGGGGGGCGCGGAAGGAGAGTCGAGGTGTGGGCGCTGCAAACATTTCGCTGAGGAGGGGACGCAGGAACATCTCAAACGAGACAAAGCAGCTCACCGGGTTCCCGGGGAATGCGAGGACTGGAATCCCCTCGAAGGTGCCGACTCCTTGAGGACCGCCAGGTTGAATGGCTACATGCGAAAACTCAACGTCATGATCTATCATGGCCTGTCTAACGGGCTCGTAGGCACCAGCGCTCACGCCGCCACTGGTCACAATCAGGTCGACATGCGCGGTATGGCTTCTCAAGAGTTTCGAGAGAGCCCCCGGTTCATCCTTGACTATCCCGGCCCTGATGACGTTGAGCCCCGCCTGAAGCATAGAGGACTGCAAGAGCGTGTTATTTGCATCGAAAATCTTGCCCAGGGCGAGTTTCTCTCCGGGCTCAAGGACCTCGTCCCCAGTGGTAGCCAGCAGCACCGTCAACTTCTGATTAACAACTACTTCAGTGATGCCCAACGCGGCGAGCAGACCAAGCTGACGCGGGCCTAGAACGGTTCCAGCGGACAGCGCGCATTCGCCTGTAGCTATATCGCTGCCGGCGCTGCGGATGTACGTTCCGGCGGCTATCTCAGGAAGCCGCACTGTCACATCCAAACCGGGAGGAGGGAAATGGTTTGGCTCTGCGCGCTCAACGGGGACGACAGCATCGGCTCCATCGGGTATTAAAGCCCCCGTCATGATTGGAGCAGCCGTCCCTCCAGCCAATGGGGCCGGTACTGCGCCCGCCGGGATGGGCGCTGCCACACGCAAACCTCCTTGGCCGTCTCCTGTGTCGCGGGATCTAACCGCATAGCCATCCATTTGGGAGTTAGTAAAGGGTGGCAAGTTTGTCGGTGCATGTATGGTTTCGGCCAGGCCGCGTCCCATTGCTTGCATTAGAGGTATTCGCTCCACCCGCGGTGGGGTCAACAGCGGAAAGAGAACATCCCTGATTGCCTGCCTGTGTACTGAAACGCTTCGGTGTTCATGTTCCGGCAGTGACTTTCCAATGGTCCCCACGCCGGGCCGCTTGCCAGCCAGTCCGGTCAGCTGCTCTTCTTGCCTTTGCATGTCCTGCTTTCGGGTTGCCTTTGCATGTCCTGCCTTCGGGAGATTTTGTCGGTCCTGCTCGGCCATGCCAACCTGATTTATTTCCGACAAAGCTATTGACGATAAGCAAACTCTGTTGTTTTCGTGTGCGCCTTCCGTCCGCCGCACCGCGCAAACGTGTTCTCCTGAGTGCAAAATGATTCCAGCAGGAAAGCGGCGCTTCGGGCTATAGCTACTTGCCACAACTGGCTGCCGCAATTGTCAGTTCCAGCACAAACGCACCTGGCCTGCTTTCGCGTAGCCTGAATTCATGACTGTCCAGCTAGGCATACCGCAACCCCGGGAGGGCGCAGGCTTGTCCGTGCCCGCCGCTCGGTCTGCAGACGCGGGTGTCGGGCTGGTGGACCGTTACGGCCGCCGTGCCACGGACATGCGGCTGTCCTTGACGGATAAATGCAACCTCCGCTGCACGTACTGCATGCCGGCCGAGGGGCTTGAGTGGTTGTCCAAGCAGGCGGTGATGTCGGCTTCGGAGATCGTCCGGATTGTCGGGATTGGCGTGGGGCGCCTGGGGGTCCGGGAATTGCGGCTTACCGGCGGCGAGCCGCTGGTGCGGCACGACCTGGTGGACATCATCGCGGAGTTGCGCCGCAACCATCCTGAGCTGCCGATTTCCATGACCACCAATGGCGTGGGGCTCGCCAAGAAGGCTGCGCCGCTCAAGGCTGCCGGGCTGACCCGAATCAACGTGTCGCTGGATTCGCTTCATGAGGAGACCTTCACCAAGCTGACCCGTCGGCCGTTCCTGGACCAGGTCCTGGCAGGGGTGGATGCGGCGTGGGCAGCCGGGCTGGGCCCGGTCAAGCTGAATGCGGTGCTGATGCGGGGGATCAACGACGCTGAAGCTCCTTCGCTGCTGACGTGGGCAGTGGAGCGCGGCTACGAGTTGCGGTTCATTGAGCAGATGCCGCTGGACGCCGACCATGGCTGGACCCGGCGCAACATGATTACCGCGGCGGAGATCCGCGATCTGTTGTCCACTGATTTTGTCCTCACCCCGGACCCGCGGGCACGGGACGGTGCCCCGGCCGAGCGGTTTGAGGTACGACGCCGGGTGGCGGGGTCCGGTGCCGGGCTCGGTCCCGTGCTTGGGACGGTTGGCATCATCGCGTCTGTTACGGAGCCGTTCTGCTCCGATTGCCGCCGTACCAGGATTACTGCCGAGGGCAAGATCATGAGCTGCCTGTTCTCCCGGGAGGAGTTCGACCTGCTGGGGCTCCTGCGTTCGGGCGCCTCCGATGATGATCTGGCTCGCCGGTGGCAGGATGCGATGTGGCTCAAGCCAAAGGCCCACGGCATGGACCACGTGGGACTTGACGCTCCGGACTTCGTCCAACCGGACCGCAGCATGAGCGCCATCGGAGGCTGACCTGTTATGAACGTACGTTACTTCGCTGCCGCTCGCGCTGCTGCGGGACTTGAGGAAGAGAAGTTCGACCTGCCGGAGGGAACAACCGTGGCCGGGCTTTTGGAGGCCATCCAGTCTGTGCAGCGGCCGGAACCTCCGGCTGGCACTCCTCCGCTCCCCCGGATCCTGGCGCGGTGCAGCTTCCTTCTCAATGAGGTTGCCGTCCGCAACCAGGCGACGGTGCTGGGGCCGGACGACGTGGTTGACGTACTGCCCCCCTTCGCTGGGGGATAAGCCGGTTCTGTCCTCGTGCATCCGGCCGACACCTCGCTGTTACCGAGAGTAACTGTCTGAGTGAACTCCACTGAAGGCCTGCTTTACGCACGACGCCGTAGTTAAGGATCGTCGATAGCTACTTGGACCCTAGCCCTGATGAAGAGGCAGCCTGTGGATCTTTGGAGTTGTATTGACCACGGACGTTAGTGACGCTCGGCGTGGTTTGGTGACATGAAGAAGACCTCCGGGTGGAGTGGGGCTTGTCTAGAGTCCTTTTCCACACACGGAGGTCTTCGTGTCCCACCCTAACGCTTTCCTCACTCCTCGTGGCCGGTTGCAGCTCGCGCAGTGCGTTGTTGATCAGTGCTGGAGCCTGCGCCGTGCCGCGGAGCGGTTTCCGGTCTCGGTCCCGACCGCTGAACGTTGGGCGAAGCGCTACCTCGAGGAGGGACCCGAACCGCACCATGCTCGAGGAATGGGCCTATATCCGCCCCTACCGCTCAGAAGCCGAGCGGGTTGCTGCTTTCCCCGACTGGCTCCATGCCTACAATCACCATCGAGCCGCCACTGCGCTCAAAGGTCAGACGCCAGCCAGCCGCGTCACCAACCTCTCAGGTCAATACAACTAGTTGCTGCCGGGGCTTTTTGTGGACTTCCAATGGTTGCCCAACAAGAGAGGCTCGCTTGGTGTCTACCTCAGGAGTATCAGTACTCGTACCTTCCTCAGAGGGTGCTGGGTAGAAAGCTACTTCCTCCGGTGACGGGCGCAAATGGCATGCGACAAAGCCGCACCACGGCTTCCGGCTGGTGAATTAACCGGCGCTCTAACAGGCTGTGCCGGGAAAGAACCCAAGGGACCCAGGAATGCCCGTCCAGACGTGCCTAATGAAACGGTTCACGACGTTCAAATGGAACCATTGTCCTGCGCACCTCTGCCCGGTCTATCCCCGAATGTCGGACGCGGTGCTCCTTATGCGCACTTCGACAAATGGTGCGATGGAGTTGTTCTTCCATGTCATGCAAGAAGCCCCGGCGAGTAGGGGAAGATGAAGGTCATTCGAGGGAGTGAAGGATGAAACTACCTGCTATCAGATACGCATCACCTGCATCTATTGAAGATGCCTGCGATCTACTGTCAACCGACGAGGACTCCAAGATCATTGCCGGAGGCCAAAGTCTTTTACCTGTCATGGCTATGCGACTAGCCCAACCGTCCGTCGTTATAGACCTCGGGAACGTTCCTGGCTTGACTAGACTGGAAGAAGTCGGAGACTACGTCCGCTTCGGGCCTATGGTCACCCATGCAACAATCGTAAATTCGCCTGCCGTTGCCAAGCACCTGCCAATGATGGCGACAGCTGGTCGCCACATAGCCCATCCCCAGATCAGGAATCGGGGGACCCTGGGTGGTTCCTTGGCCCATGGCGATGCAGCCGGGGAATGGCCGCTCGTGTTGCTTGCCCTCAACGGAATGGTGGAAGTCCAAAGCGTAAGAGGACGTCGCACCATTGAGGCCGATGACTTGTTCGTCGGTCCGTACATGACAAGCCTGGCCGCTGATGAGATCATCACTGATGTCTGGATACCGTCACGGCCCAATGGCTGGGGCTACGGGGAGTTCGCCAGGCGATCCGGGGACTATGGGCTCGCCAATGTCGCAGTCGTTCTATCGACTGCGGATTCGCGAATTTCTGATGTCCGGATTGCCGTAGGAGGCGCTGTCGGCAAAATACAACGAGTGCCCGATGCAGAAGACGTCCTCAACGGATCCGAACTGTCACCGGAAAGGGCTGAAGCCGCTTCAGAAGCTGGAGCGAAATCGCTCTCGTATATCTCAGACATCCACGGATCGGCCGAATATCGGCATGGCCTGGTGCAGGAGCTGATCCGCCGCACCATAGTTGAAGCAGGAGCACGTACGTGACAACACCATCGCCATCAGATCGCGTCGAAATAGACGTGGAAGTAAACGGACGTCGCCGCACTGTTGCAGTGGACGCGCGGGAAACTCTGGCCGACCACCTGAGGAATGACCAAAAACTTACGGGTATTAAGCTCGGATGTGAACACGGGGTTTGCGGTGCGTGCACGATACTCATGGACGGGGCAGCCGTACGATCTTGTCTGACTCTTGCCGCTCAGGGCGATGGGAGGAGCATACGGACCGTCGAGGACCTATCGGACGGAGCCCTCAGCCCGCTTCAGGAAGCTTTCAAAAGGCACCACGCCCTCCAGTGCGGTTTTTGCACTGCAGGCTTCCTCATGTCGGCTACGGAGTTGCTCGAGGCAAACCCAAGCCCGACAAAAGAGGAAGTTATCGAGGCTCTTTCCGGTAACTTATGCCGTTGCACCGGCTACCAGACAATTGTTGAGGCCGTCCTGGACGCAGCGGGCCAGATTGGAAACAAAAATGGATAACCCACACTATTACTCTCCTCCCATAACAAGAAACGTCATCGGTAAGCGAGTTCCGCGAACTGAGGACGCAAGACTTCTGACCGGGCGCGGGAAGTACCTGAACGACATCAACGTCGACGGCCAACTGCATGCTTGTTTCGTGCGCAGCCCTGCTGCTCATGCTCAAATAACCGGCATTGATACGTCGGCCGCCTCAGAAATGCCTGGCGTTCACCTTGTCTGGACATCCGCCGACATTGAGCAATACTGCGCCGGCATCGAAGCGCAGTACACTGCTGAGGGATGCGAAGCTATGACCATGCCGCTCTTGGCCAAGGACGTCGTACGTTACGTTGGAGAACCGGTTGTATTGGTAGTCGCCGAGTCGCGAGCGGCTGCAGAAGATGCCTGTGATCTTGTAGGCCTTGAGCTTGAGCACCTCGAGGTAGTGCTTGACCCGCGCAAGTCGATTCAAGGGGGCCCCGTAGCGAATGGCGAACGCCCCGACAATGTAGGCATTCGCGGGCGGGCTTCTTTTGGGGACGTGGATGAGGCTTTTAGCAATGCTGAGCATGTGGTTTCCGCCCTGTATCACCCTGGTCGGGTGGCCGCCGCACCGATGGAGACAAGGGGGTGCCTAGCGGACTACGAATGGACTGAGGACCGGCTTAAACTTTGGGTGTCGACGCAGATGCCCCATTACGTAAAAATGTGCCTCAGCCTCTTTCTTGGTTTCGATGAGTCCCGAAGTGAGGTCATTTCTCCCGATACGGGTGGAGGCTTTGGTCAGAAGGCGCACGTATTTCCTGAGGAAATGCTCATGCCCTTGGCCTCGAAGCACCTGAAGACGCCGGTGAAATGGGTAGAGGATCGCCGGGAAAATCTTCTGGCGGGCTCACACGCCCACGAACAGTTCGTCACGATCCAATATGCGGCCAACGCTGAAGGACGAATAACCGGCGTTCGTACGCATGCCTTAGTTGATGGAGGCGCCTACCACATGCCCCCGCAGACCATGGCTGTGGAATGCTGGGCGACCGCCGCAGTCACGCCAACTGGTGTATACGATATCCCGGCCGCTGAGTACGTCTACGAGGGGGCCGTTACCAACAAGTGCCCCATGGGTGCCTTCCGTGGCGTTGGTTACACGGCGGGAACTCTTGCCAGAGAATCCCTCATGGATGATTTGGCGCGAAAGATGAAGGTGTCTCCTTTTGAAATCAGGAGACGGAATGTTGTCAGGGAGTTCCCCTGGACAAATCCCCAGGGCGTCGTTTATGAGGAGGGATCCTTTCTTGAAGTAATCGATGCGTTGGAAGAAATGGTCGATTACCCGGCCTTTCTTAAGCGACAGGATGAAGCCCGCAAAGCCGGAAAGTACCTAGGGCTGGGAATCAGCGTTTTCGTCGAAAGTAGCGGCGAGAGCACCGGCATGATGCAGGCTCACGGCGCAACGGATGTATTTCATGACACGGCTACCGTCAAGATGGATTCAACCGGGTCGGTCACTATAACATCGGGATTGAACTCACAGGGTCAGGGCCATCAAACCACGCTCGCTCAGGTAGCGGCGGACGTGTTGGGTATTCCTTTTGAATCGATCAGTGTCGATGCGGGGACCTCCACTAAGGGGGCCTATGGCAGCGGTACCATTGGAAGCCGAGCGGCTGTCATCGCGGGCGGGTGCGTCAACCGTGCAGCTTATGCCATTCGACAGAAACTGGTGGCCGTAGCTGCGAACATGCTCGAATCTTCTGAGGAAGATATCGTTTTGGAAGACGGCTTCGCGTCCGTCATAGGCGCTGCGGAATCACGAGTGAGCATCGCCGACGTGGCCATGGCAGTCTACTGGGACTCATCCAAGTGGCCCGCCGGTTTTGAACCTGGTTTGGAGTTCACGAAGGCGTGGGACACATCCCGGCCGATGTTTTCGAACGGCGGCCATGCCCTTATTGTTGAACTGGATCCTGTCACCGGATTTGTGAAAGTCGAAAAGGTTTATTCTGTAGAGGACTGCGGCGTTATTATCAACCCCACAATTGTTGAAGGTCAAATTCGAGGTGGGGTCGTACAAGGAATTGGTATGGGCCTCTTCGAACAGCTGGCTTATGACAACGCAGGAAACTTGTCTACGACATCTTTCCTGGATTACCAGACGCCGACTATGGATGTTTCTCCGCCATTTGAAATCAGGCACATTGAAACACCGTCCGTGATGACAGCATCTGGGGTGAAGGGCATGGGGGAGTCGGGTCTGATTTCGGCGCCGGCTGCGGTGCTGAACGCCGTAAATGATGCGCTATCTCCGTTTGGTTCTGTCCTCTATGAACTCCCTGCCACTCCGGAGAAGGTTGTTCGTGCAACGAAAGGCATCATTGACCTGCAGGGCCCCCAAGACTGGTCAGAGCTATGGGAACGGGCAGGGGTACCCGCGCTTGATCGCGGCCCTATGGACAGGGAGTAACGCATTGCTCCTGCATCTTTGATGCAGCTCAAAGCGCCCGAGCTAGAAACTTGAAAGAAGGAAAACTTTGTATGACGCGATTGTGGTTGGTGGGGGTTTCAGCGGGCTGAAAGCAGCACGCGATCTTACCAACGCCGGCAAGAAGGTACTTCTGCTTGAAGGCGGTGAACGTCTGGGAGGACGGGCGTATTCCCGGGAGTCCCGGAATGTACCTGGCCTGCGGGTCGAGATCGGTGGAGCATACCTTCACCGGAAGCACCACCCGCGTTTGGCAGCTGAATTGGACCGGTATGGAATTCCCACTGCAGCTGCAAGCGAGTTCACCTCGTTTAGGCATCGCCTTGGACCGACCGCAGTAGACCAGGCATTTCCTATTCCTGGCTCAGAAGCAGTTGCGGTGGAAGCAGCCACCTACACATTGCTGCGTGATGCGCACAGGATAGATCTGGAAAAGGGATTGGAAAACCAGGACCTTGAGGACCTGGACATCCCACTGAACGAGTATGTTGACAAACTCGATTTGCCCCCTGTTTCTAGGCAGTTCTTGCTCGCTTGGGCATGGAACATGCTTGGCCAGCCGGCTGACCAAGCATCCGCGCTTTGGATGCTGCAACTTGTTGCAGCGCATCACTACAGCATCCTAGGTGTTGTTCTCTCGCTGGATGAAGTTTTTTCCAATGGTTCCGCTGACCTTGTCGATGCAATGAGCCAAGAAATTCCTGAAATCAGACTGCAGACTGTCGTGACCGGAATAGACCAGTCTGGCGATGTAGTGAACGTGACGGTCAAGGATGGGCATGCCTTCCAGGCTCATTCCGTGATTGTTGCTACTCCAATGAACACTTGGCGAAGGATCGTTTTCACCCCCGCACTTCCTGAACGGCGCAGGTCAGTAATCGAGGAAGGGCATGGAGGTCAGGGTCTGAAAATTCTTATCCACGTGCGTGGAGCCGAGGCAGGAATTGAATGCGTCGGAGACGGAATATTTCCCACTCTCTACGATTATTGCGAGGTGTCGGAAAGCGAACGACTGTTGGTGGCTTTCACGGACTCAGGATCCTTCGATCCGACCGATATCGGCGCAGTCAAGGACGCGGTGCTTTACTACTTGCCGGAGGTTGAAGTTCTGGGTATCGACTACCACGACTGGATCGCAGACCCGCTTTTCGAAGGGCCCTGGGTAGCACCGCGCGTGGGACAATTTAGTCGAGTGCATAAGGAACTTGGAGAGCCCGCTGGCCGGATTCATTTCGTAGGTTCCGATGTTTCGTTAGAGTTCCCCGGATATATTGAAGGCGCACTGGAAACCGCTGAATGCGCGGTGAACGCAATTCTGCATTCGTAGAACCTGCAGCCTCACTTATGCATTCCTCGGCGCTCTCGGATGACTTCGGCCCAAGACAGCATTACTAAGGCAAGCGGTACCTCCCAGATACAGGTGACCGTCTGCAGCGTACGGGTTGACGCCGGCGCCTGCTGCAACCACGACAGCAAGCAGTTGCACTGAGTCTGATGAACGTCACCGGCCGTTAGGAATGGCGGCCGGTGGCCTTCTGGTTGTCAAGGGTCGCCCCGCTTGGGCTTCGTGGTCATCGGATTTTGGTTCAAGGACTTGATACAGGGTATTTCGCATAACTTGGTGCCGCTACGGTGCCCAACGCCTGTTTCTCCTGCTCCAGCGGGTGTCTGGCAGGAGCCATAAGTATCGGCCGATTCTCTCGTGGCACGCTGCCGTCAGGTTTCAGGCTAACCAGGTGGCTTTGGTGCGTAAAAGGCTGCTGTCTCGCCTTGTTGCCTTAGGATTCGCCGGCACCAAGGCCAGCGCTTTCAGTGCCACTCTTTCCCCGTCATTGCGGGCACCTTTGTGCTCACACATCAATCTTGTTGGAGATGAATCTATGTCTGTTGGTGCTATCGCCGGGCTGATTGCCGCTGGGGTCTTTGCACTCCTTGTCCTGCTGTTGGCGGTGCCCATTATGAAGCTAGGCCAGGTACTCGACGAGGTGCGAATGGCAGTCAGATCATTAAGTGACGGCACCGCACCGATGTTGGATGAGGTGACAGCTATTGTGACCACCACACACCACCAACTCAAGAAGGTGGACACCATAGCGACTAACGTTTCTGACGCCAGCGCCAACGTCTCCGCCCTGTCCTCTCTCGTCGCTGCCAGTATAGGGTCACCGTTGATCAAGGTATTGGCTTTTAGTCACGGTGTCAGAACGGCCTTGGTGAATCACTCCAAACCCGCCACCGGCCGCCGAAGCCGCTGATTTCCGGAGAGAAGCATGAAACGACTTGTTTGGATGGGAATCGGTGTGGCTATTGGAATCATTGCCCTTCGGAAGGTGGATGAAAAAAAGTCCGGATTGGGGCATGAAGGCCTAGAGCGGGCAGTAGCCGGCATTACTCAGGGAATTTACGATTTTGCCGACGCCGTCCGCGCAGGAATGCGCGAACGGGACACGGAGCTTCGCGTCGCGCTTAAGGCAAGTAGCGCGGTCCAAGTGCCAAGCGACCTATGACCATCGAAGCCGGCTGTAGGGACAGCGCAACTGTCTCTTCCAGAGCTCGTTGGACACAAGCAAATATCTGGGCCGTTTCAAGGACCATCTTTCGGGAAGTGACCGGTACCTCGCCTAGGGTGCTGACCATGGCTCTTATTCGGGATTAGTCCGTTCTTCGAACAGAAGCCCTGGACTGACACTGTGGTGGAGTGGAACTGGGGCGACAGCCTCGGTATAGCGCACCTGACAGCATCTTGCTCAAATCGTCGGCCGTATGCCTCACCGGATGACTGGCCGGACATTGGCCGTCGGAATCCAGTGCCCTACCTGGCGTTAAATCTCCGCTGGAATAAAACACTACGCCGCAGGAACGAGGTCTACGGGAACTGGTTTGCCCATTGGACTCATCCCCCGCCCTCTGGGAGCAGGGTCAGCTCCACCACTCCCGCCCTCTGGAACGCATGAGTACCTGCGACAAGGCAGACCGCAGGCTTCACAACTTCGTTCAACTGTCTTGCTGCGCCACCCATAATGCCGGCAGGCGACCGCGGAAATGTTTCTCGCCTTGTTGACTGACAGTTTCGGACGATCTCTACGGCGCCGCTGCAGGTTTCGTCCACGGTGGCGGCCTACGGATGCAACCCGGCGAGGATATGTGAGCTCAAGCATCAAAGAATATCTTGCAGGCCCGTCTTGACCTACCTGCACAGCGGTACGTGGTTTGTCGACAGTGCGCAGGATTACACCCTGCAAACCGCGTTATGCGGTCATCGGGCTCAAGACGAGAATCATCACGCGATAGAGTCCCCCCGGGGCCAAGTTCGCTTGACCGGTGAGGGCGCGCGGCAGACATCCAATCTGTCCGGAGTAGTGTCACTGTAAGAAGGCTGCGGGGAATGCAGATGCTGCATTCCCCGCAGCCTTTCATGGACGGTGAATTCCGAGCCAGGAGGAGTCGTGTCTGGCCCGGAAACATGAAGGCCAAATAGTGCTGTTTAGCCTGGCGCTCGTGTTGGCGGGTGACGGATAACCAGCTTCAGCTCATTTTCGTTCTTGTACCCTTCTATAGACACTCAGCCATGAGGCCAGGATTCCCACATCGAGACATGCTCAGGATCTCGATATGCGGACGCCGCGCTGACAAGTATCTTCTGCAAAGAAGCTGCTTGCCAGTGCCCCTCGCTCGGTTGGTTCGGTCCGGCCGTGTCGTCATCGCGCTTCATCAAGTGCTGTTGCATCATCACTTTCGAAATTCTGTATTCCTACAGACCCCTCATGGGATTTCTGAAGGTCAATCGCAAAATACTCGCGCGATCGGCGCGGGAATTGCCATGGTTAAGGCTGGCGGTCTACAAGTAGAGCAGCGAAGGGGCCCAGATCCTCGTCAGTCGTTGTGATCTCTGCAATGGAAGGCATCGACTGTCGCTTCCACAATTTGCTGGTATCCGGTACATCGGCAAATATTTCCCGAGATAGCTTCACGAGCAGATGTCGCATCGAGGGTGACGTCTTCGTCATCGTAAAGAGGCTTGAGCGTCATCAAGAACCCTGACGTGCAAAATCCGCACTGCAGGGCATGGCACTTAGAAAACGACCTCTGCAGCGGGTGAAGCTGTCCGTCCTTCTGCAGGCTTTCGACCGTTTCAATCCTGGAATTATTGGCCTGTACGGCCAGCACGGTGCAGGATCGAACGGGCTGACCATCCAATAGGACAGTACAGGAACCGCATACGCCGTGTTCGCAGCCTACTCGTGTACCCCTGAGGTGCAGGTCGTCTCGTAGGAAGTCCGCAAGGAGCCTACGAGGCTCCACGTCCGTTGCGTGGGTGACTCCGTTTACTTCAACCGTGAGGCGAAAGGCGTTCATCAGTGATCCATGCTTTCCTTTGTCGGTCTCGCCCGGTGCAGTGCTTTGGCGAGGGTTCGTTCGACCATTGTCCGAATAACTTGCGCGCGATATTGGGCACTTCCATGCACCGTGGGCACGGGGTCAAGCCCCTGTACCGCGGCGTGCGCAGCTGCGGCAATATCATGGCTGGAGAGAGTGCTATCAATTAGGATGTTTTCCGCCTCCTGGCAGCGGATGGCGGTGGACCCTCCACCCAGGACAGTAATCCTCGCCCGCGAACACTTGCCCTGCTCATCCAAGGTAACGATGGACGCAGCGCCACCTATGGCGTAGTCCCCATGCCGACGAGAAAATTCATCAAATGCAGCACCGCTCCCGTGAGGCAATTGAGGTACGTTTACCTCCACAATGAGCTCGCCGGGAAGGATGCTTGAGACGAAATGTGAGACCAATAGTTCCTTGAGAGGAATCTTCCGCTCACCTTGCAAAGACTGTGCGGTGACGTAGGCGTCAAGGGCTAGCAGGACTACGGGCAGCTCTGCGGCAGCATCAGCGTGTGCAAGGGAGCCACCGATCGTTCCTCGGTTACGAATTTGAGGGTGCGCGATCCACGCCGCCGCTTCCGACAGGATTGGAAGGTTTTGCGAAATGGTTTTGGAGGTTGTTAGCTTCGCATGACGTGTCAGCGCGCCAATCGCAATGGTTTGATCTGATTTCCTGATGTTTGCCAAACCGGGAACGCGGTTTATATCAACCAAAAGGGACGGGCGGGACATCCGGAAATTTAGGAGCGGGACTAAACTCTGACCGCCGGCAATGATTTTAGCGTCATCGCCCCCGTCCGCCAGCAGGCGGAGCGCATGCTCAACCGAATCGGCAACAACGTAATCGAAGGAAGGTGGCTTCACGGGCAGTACCGCCGGCCGCGCTCATTGTTCATGTCACCACTTTGCCCCTTTGGTATGACTTTGCGCTCTGCGTCATGGGACAAATCAACACCCCGACCTATCTAGAACAGACAATCCCGCGACGAACCAGCCCTGACGCTCCCGTTCGCTACAGGATTTCGGTCTCGGCGATTGACTTCAGCAAGCCATAAAGTCTTAGGGCTACGAGGAGCTCGACATGACGTTCTGCAACGCTTATGCCAAGCCGTTCTTCAATGGATCTGAGCCGGTAGGCAACGGTGCGCTCATGAACCTGGAGTGCTGCTGCAGCCGCTACGGCATTGCAACCAGCAGAGAAATAGGCCCGGAGAGTGTCGCAAAGTATGTCTTTGCGGGGGTCAGCAAGCAAAGGGCCCAACTGCTGCAAGACCAAGTCACGCACCGCCTGCATATTTGTAGCGAAGACAGCTTCGAGAGCCACGTCCGTGTACCGGGTTATCCGTGCGCCGGTCAAGCGGCCAACTTTATAAGCCCTCCAAGCACGCTGGTGACTGCGCCGGAAACCGGAGAACCCCTTATCAATGGACCCTAGAGCCAAATGTGCACCGTCGGGAAAGTCCCCTTCAATGACTTGCGCGTCGGCATTCTGTCCATCCTTTACCGCCAACCAGCCCAGAAAGGCTCCGCCGGTGCTTTCGAGTACCAAAGGTACTTCGCTGTTGATCAGCGTGGCGGCGAGGTCGATGGTACCCTTTGGATCATTTCCCCAGGCCACCACGGATAAATGTTGTCCTTCAAAGGGGTACCCCGTGTTTGGTCGGGCAGTGCGCCGTCCTGCAATGAAATCCCGCAACTCATTTCTAAGCCGGTGATCCTCCGACTTGTAAAAGAACCGATGCTGTTCTGAACGATACGCGTCGATGACGTTGGCAACTACAACGTCATGCCACCGATGCTGCAACTGAGAGACCCATTTTTGAATTTCCAATTGCTGTGATGCATCCGGGATAAGAGTAGTTGTAAGGTCCAGGAGCACATCCCAGGTCGCAGACTGCAGCACTCGATAGGTATGGATGAGCTCGAGTAGATCCACGCCGGCCTGGGCTGTCTCGCGAGCCTCCAAGGTGGCCTCGGCAAGAAACTTGTCGTCTGGTTCCTCTGACCCGGACAAGGCCCTGCTGATAGATAGCAGGGCCGCGGCCAGCCGCTCAGATCTCCGCTGCGCCAGTGCAGGGTCTAAGCCCACACCAGCCTGAACATCATCATGGAGTCGACGGACCATAGAGTCGGACAGTTGATTTATGTCCGATGTAATGGCGACCGATATTGCCGATAGATGTTGTGTCTGGATCATGTTCCTAAATTCATGCGCCGCCTGAGTCTCGGCGCAGGCGAGCTCTGTTGATAGTCTCAGTGTATGACCATTGAGGAAGGACTGGATGAACTTTCCGTTGCCGTGAAGGCAAGGATTCCCGAAATCTATGACTGTATACGGGCGAGACTGCAGTATGCGTACGAAGACTATTCGACCGCGACACGTAACGCCTCTCTTACCGAGGCGGAATCGGAAACCATCACGGCTTCCTTGCGCGATGTCCTCGAATACATCGGTCAGGGGCGCGTAGGAGCCACTAGGGCTTCCAACGAAACTCTTCGCGAGGTGAGGCTGGCTGCGCGGGCGGGCGTCGACCTTCATCATCTGCTCAGGGGATCTAGGGCGGCCCAAGCCACTTTGTGGGAGTTTGTCTTGGAAGAGGCGCATCGAATCATCGCCGATCCCGTCCGACGGTCAAAGGTTCTGCGGCACGCCAGTGCAAGCCATTTCGCTTGGAACGATAAAGTTTCCGCTTCCATTATTGAGACGTACCAAATGGAGAGCACCGCATTTTCAAGGCAGAGCCAGAACCGGAGGAAGCTATCGACGCTGAGGGCTCTCCTCGCTGGGCTGCCAATCGATTCGACGGTTTTTTCTTATAACCTTTCCGGCCGGCACCTGGCAGCCGTGGTACCTGGCGAAAGCACGGAGGCTGTTGCTCGGACACTGGGCACTGCCTCTCGGATCCGCCCCCTTGTTATCACGGCCGAGGATGAGACCGGCTATATTTGGGCGGAGTGGTCGAATCGGCTGCCCTCACCGCAAGTTGTCCTCGCAAACGCCTTGCCGAAGGACACCAGAATTTCGTTTGGGACTCTGAGCGAAGGTGTGGACGGATTTATAGTTTCCCATAGACGGGCGTTGGAGGCCGATTCGGTTGCCCAAAAACTGGGCACTCAGGTCACTTGGTATGAAGATGTCATGCTCGAGGCGTTGGCTATGCGCGATCTCGCTGCCGTAACCACATTCATCTCCGACGAACTGGGGGGTCTCGGATTGCACCAAGACCCCCCAAGCAGGTTAGTGGAAACCCTCGAAGCCTATTTTGCTTCGGGTCAGAATGCGGCGTCCGCGGCACAGCGCCTCGGAGTGCACAGCCGAACTATCGCCTATCGACTGAAACTCATCGAGGGCAAAATTGGTGCAAGGGGAGTGCTGCGAGATGAATTGCCCGTTGCCATCAGACTTTCGCGGATGGTCGAGGCCATGAAGCTCGAGCTTACTGGGTTGGAGGAATCTCCCGGCCTCCCGCAACCTGCACCGTAAATGAACCTGCTCACGGCGTCGCTGCTAACATCTCCTATTCCACCAAGAACCAGATTTCCTTGAATGGCTCGTGAAACTCCCAGGTAGATGTGTGCCCCTTCGGCAGAAATACCAAATCGCCGGCAGTCACGGAAACCGGCTCTTGGGATGCAAGTGTGAGCGTTGCTGAGCCTTCGACAACGTAGATAATCTCGTTGTCAGTGAGTTCATAGGTTGTTGTGCTCGGCTGCGAAGTGAAGATACCCGTGCCGAACTGGGGAGAGGAAGTGCGTTCGAAAAGCGTGAACCCATGACCATTGGGATTTCCCTCATGGACGGTTACACCGTCCGGCTGCCAGGATTCAAGCGGCGCGGTCGCGGTACTGATCTTCCTGATCTTATCCATTGAGGGGCCACCCTTTCATTGTTGGGGCGACCTTCTTTCCGGCAACCAGAACATCATAGAGCCAGTCTGCCATTTCAAGCCGGGGACGGATTCCAAGGTTGTGGCAGCAGTGATCACCGTCCTTTTCAACCACTAGGTTCAGGTGTTCTGCCGGCACCAATTCGAGGACGGTATCCACGAAGGACAGTGGAACCTCGTCGTGCACCCCGTGCAGGATGTACGTCGGGCATGCGATCTGGGAAAGGACGTCCCGGGTCTCCAAAGCCGCATGGACGTGCAGCCTTGCTTCCTCCAAAGTGTCAACCTTGGAGACGTACTTCCAGCTTTCCTTTGTCAGGGGAGTTTCGAGGTCCCAGTAGTCCAGGTCTGAGAATCCGCCCCAAGAAATGCATGCGGCCAAACGCGGTTCACAGGCGGCAGATTTGAGAGCGTAATTACCGCCCAGGCTCCGCCCCAGCACTCCGATAGCATCATTCCGAATCGCTTCAAGTTTGGTGAGCAGATCCACTACCGCGGACGTGTACTTTTCGTAATCACCCGCAATCCGCTTGTACTCAAACATCTCGCCCTGGCCGGGACCGTCAAATGTGGCAGTAGCCATTCCCCGATCGAGCACAAGATTTTCCATCTGGAAACTTTCCTCTTTTGTGCTCTCAAGACCACCAAGCATGATCACAGCGGGGTGTGGTCCCGGTCCCTCCGGAATGCGCACATAGACGGGCATCGGGATACCGTCGACGACTAGCTCGTGACGCTCTGCAGGCGGGGACAACAGTGGAGCTGCCTTCTGATACAGCTCAACTTTCCGAGCTTGGCCCTTCTGCCGGCGCTCGTCGAACCAGAGGAACTGAGCGTACTGGGCACAGAGTGCGGCTGACATCAGGAGTTCACCGGCGGACAGGTCATGGCCCAGTGCCACTTTCCTTTCCGCTTCCTGCTCATACTCATTTGCGAGACTCATCCAGTAGTCAAACCAGGTGATTTCCTTGGGCCTATCGCGAGCACCCACCATGTCTGAGTAGGAAACGCCGTCAAGGATAAGACGCCCCCAGTTCAGCATTTCATCTTCAGGTTTCACCTGCGAAGTTACAGTCATACCGTTATCTCCCTATAGTCAGACTTCCGTGACCCCGCGCAAGGGGTCTGCGAAATGATCATGCTATGGAAGCTGCGCGAGGGCGCCTACTAACTGCGGAGACTTAGGCCGCGTTTTTGTCAATGCCTGAACATCCAGGCTGGACGGCCCGATGACATACTGAGCGCATGATGGCAAAGGCTAAAGCGCTCATCCCTGACAACGGTAGAGCCGGCGCGGACGAGGGCAACAGACAGGCATGGATAGGCCAGGAGGTTCTGCGGCGGGAGGACCGCCGGCTACTCACTGGAACAGCAACATTTGCTGGCGATCTGGGAGTGCCCGGGCAATTGCATATGCGCATTGTCCGTTCAACACAGGCTCATGCCCGGATCGTGTCCATAGACGCCACTGAAGCTGAAAAGACTCCAGGCGTACGAATGGTTATCACGTCTGAGCACACGCGGCACCTGGGTTCGGTTCTCTTGGAAGAGCTGGGATATCACGAAATTTATGAAAACATTGAGGACTTCAGTCACCCCGTCCTAGCAGTAGACAAGGTGCTATATGTGGGGCAGCCGGTGGTTGCTGTACTTGCTGTTGATCCTTATCTTGCCGAAGACGCAGCTGAGCTTGTCTCTATCGAGTATGAGCCGCTCCCGGTCCTCTTGGATCCGGAAGAAGCATTGACCGGTAAGGTCGAGCTCTTTCCGGGGCGCGGCAATGAAGGTGCGCGCATCAAAAAGGCCTACGGCGATATTGATCGCGCCTTCGCTGAAGCAGAGCACGTCATTCGCCACAAGTACGTCACGAACCGCCATTCCGGTGTACCTATGGAACCGCGGGCCGTAGTGGTACAGCCCGACCCAGCAAGGGACACGCTGTTCATCTGGGGCACCGTGCATGTGCATGACAACCGGAGGATCATCGCCAAGATGCTGAATCTTCCCGAGGTCAACGTACGGATGAAACACGTAGAGATCGGCGGCAGTTTTGGCGTGAAGGGCGGAGTCTTCCCAGAAAACGTTGTTGCAGCATGGGCAGCCCGTACGTTGGGAGTCCCGATCAAATGGACTGAGGACCGAGTCGAGCACATGACTTCCACGTCCCATGCCCGGGAAATGGTGCATAAGCTCGAACTCGCGCTCGATGCTGAGGGCAGAATCCTGGGTATGAAGGACGAAATTTTCCACAACCATGGTGCCTATTTCAGGCAGGCGGAGCCGCTAGTCAGCGACATTACTGCCGGCATTGTGTTCGGCCCCTATCGGGTCCCTGCCTACGATGCTACTCTGCACGCCGTCTTCACCAACAAAACACCTGTCGGAGCTTACCGCGCGCCTGGACGCTACGAGTCCACTTTCGCTCGAGAGCGGATCTTTGATCTGGCGTGTGAAGAAATCGGTCTCAGCAAGACGGAATTTCGCCGACGAAACCTTCTTACGGCTGAAGACCTCCCTTGGACACCGGGTCTTGACATCGTCCACGAGCCCTACCACTTCGACTCGGGAGACGTAGTTAAGCATTTCAACGAAGCTCTGGAGGCAGCAAACTTCTCGGAGTGGCTTGAGGAATCCAAACGACTACGGGCGGATGGCCGAAAAGTCGGCGTAGGCCTCGGCGTGCTGATGGATAAGGCAGGTCTGGGGCTTTTCGAAACCGGCGGCGTTGAAGTCAGCCGTGCCGGCCGCGTTACGGTCAAAACCGGAGGTTCCTCGGTCGGGCAGGGAATCGAAACGGTTCTGGCCCAGATTGTCGCCGAAGAGCTACAGATCGCTCCCGAAAACATTGACATCGTCCATAGCGATACAGAGCTTATTCCGGACGGTGTGGGTTCCTGGTCCAGCCGTTCAACTGTTCTTGCTGGAGGTGCTGCCCGCAAAGCTGCGCTTGCAGTTGTGGAAAAAGCCAGACGCTTGGCCAGTGAGATGCTGGAAGCTGATCCGGACGACCTCGAATTAACTGCAGGCAGTTTTAAGGTCAAGGGCACTGATCAGCAAATCTCGCTGTACGAGATCGCAGCGGCGAGGGACCCCTTCACGGCGAGGGCCGACAATGATGAACCCGGCCTAGCAGCGGACGCGGTCTACATGAACAACGCCATGAACTATCCATACGGGGTAACACTCGTACAAATCGAACTAGATCCTGACACAGGCGGGCATAGGATTCTTCGCTTTTCCACTTCCACGGAAGCAGGAAGGGTAATCAACCCCCTGACCACGAGGGGCCAGATCATAGGTGCGGCGGTTCAAGGCATTGGAGGCGCCCTGTACGAGGAGTTCCTCTACGAAGAGGATGGACAGCCGATTACGACGTCGTTCATGGACTACTTGTTGCCAAGCGCTCAGGAGATGCCGAACGTCGACTGTTTTGTAACTGAAGATGCCAAGTCACCGGACAACCCCTTTGGCGCCAAGGGCCTTGGGGAAATTGGCATCATTGCGGCCGGCGCGGCAATCGCTTCAGCTATCGATGATGCCATCGCCGATGGCGTACATACTGACCGTTTGCCAGTCACCCCCGAGCAGATCTTCAGCCGCTGTCAAGGTTTGAACAAAGCAGAACGGTAACTTGTGCAATCCGCCAGTGGGACAACTTCGCTGCTCTTACCAAACTGAACAGACACAACCCGGCGGGTAATCCAAGACACACATGAGAGGTCTACTGATGACTAAGGTTCGACACGTATTTGCATGGCGCGTAGCTGAAGGCAGCAGCCAGGAGGAAATTGTTGAAATTCTCAACACTCTTCCCCCGCGCCTAGGTTTCATTCAGGGCTGGGAGATTGGCACTCACTCTGGCGACCCCGGGGATAACGGTGCGCCGTGGGACGGAGTTCTGATTTCTGACTTTGCAAGCTGGGCTGATCTGGACAAGTACTCCACGGATCCCTTCCACCTCGAGGTAGTCGCCACACTTATGCCGATGTTCGCGGACAGGGCTGTGGTTGATTACGAAGTCGAGGCCGTCTGATGAGCCAGACTGCAGACGTAAAGGTCGGGATGAGCCCGTGGGGCGCCGATGACGAGCGGGGCGCACTAAACCTCCTTGACGAGTCTGTACGCGCCGACGTCCTTCACCGGGCCGACCCGTCTCGGGTCTATGACCTCAGTGTTGACTACTTCGTAGGCATGCCCAGCTTTCAGGGAGCCGGTGACCCTAGCTACCAAATTTTCATGAGCCACACCCCTCAAGGCACGGTGGTGGATAACCTCAACGGCGTCGGCGAGGATGTCAACAGGCACGTGTGCTACTCGGGTGACGTCGTCTTCATGTATACCCACACCGGGACGCATATTGACTCGTTGAACCACTTCGGTGTCGACGGACAGATCTACAATGGGTATAAGCCGGAAGAGAATCTGGGCAGCCGGACCTGGACCAAGGGCGGGGCGGAGACGATCCCGCCAATCATCACCCGCGGCGTATTGTTGGATATTGCTGGTCTCAAGAACGTTGACTGCCTCCCTGATTCCTACGCGATCACTGTTGCAGACATCGAAGAGGCACTGGATAAAGCCGGCCTCGTACTGCAGACGGGGGATGTGCCCTTGGTCCGTACCGGACGTATGCGTTACTGGCCGGACGGAACCAAGACTCTTGGAAACCCTCCAGGCCTAAGCCTGGATGCTGCCCGATGGCTCACCAGCCAAAACATTTCCGCAATCGGTGCTGACCAGGAGTGCGTAGAGGTAGGTCCGTCGGAGCATGAGGACAACTGGCTTCCCGGGCATACCCACTTCCTTGCCGAAGCCGGTGTGCCCATGGTGGAACTGTTGAATCTGGAGGAACTGGCAGCGGATGGAGTAAAGGAATTTTGCCTAATCGCTGCTCCTATCCGTCTTCGGGGAGCGAGCGGTGCCCCGATGCGCCCGCTCGCCATGGCACTAAGGAATAACGCATGAGTCCCACGACCGACCGTATCGCGGTAGTTGGTGGTTCGATATCTGGGCTGACAGCAGCGCTGATGCTTCGAGATGCTGGCGTTGACGTCGATGTCTATGAGCGATCACCTCAGCCCCTCTCAGGCTTCGGCACAGGCATTGTCGTCCAGCCGGAGCTTGTTCATTACTTGCTGGAGCAAGGCGTTGAGCTGGACTCCATCAGCGTGCCGTCATCATCCATGGAATATGTGGACGCACTGACTGGAGAAAGAGTCGGATCCGTTCCTGCAGACTGGCGCTTCACTAGCTACGACTCGATATACGGGGGGCTCTACGAGCTGTTCGGACCCGAGCGATACCACACCAGTAAATGCCTGGTCGGCCTAAGCCAAGATTCCGAAACAGTGCAGATGCGCTTCTCAGATGGCACAAAGGCCGAAGCGAACTGGGTGATCGGCGCGGACGGCGGAGCCTCGGTAGTTCGCAAGCGCCTGCTGGGTATTGAGCCCACATACGCGGGCTACGTCACCTGGCGAGGCGTGCTTCAGCCGGGCGAAGTTGCCGACGACGTGTGGAACTACTTTAACGACAAGTTCACGTATGGACTTCTGGACGATGGCCACCTCATCGCTTACCCGATTCCAGGACGGGAAAACGCCGAGTCCCCGCGTCTGAATTTTCAGTGGTACTGGAACGTCGCTGAAGGACCGGACCTCGACGAACTTATGACAGACGTTCGCGGCATCAGGCTCCCGACATCGGTGCACAACAACTCGCTGAATCCCCACAATCTCCGTCAGTTCCACAGTAAGGGCGAGAGCCTCTTCAAGCCCTTCAGGGACCTCGTACTCAACGCCTCCTCCCCATTCGTGACTGTTGTTGCAGATGCCACCGTCGACCGCATGGTTCATGGCCGTGTCCTGTTGATCGGAGACGCGGCGGTGACTCCAAGGCCCCACGCCGCTGCGGGGGGTGCTAAAGCTTGTGATGACGCACGAACCCTTGCCGAAGTCTTCACAAAGAACCATGATCTGCGGGGGTCCCTGCAGAGTTGGGAAACCAGACAGCTGCAGCAGGGACACGCTTATCTCAACAAAGTGAAAAAGATGGCGTCCCGTCTGCAGCACGGGGGAAGCTTTGAGCCCGGAAACCCCGCGTTTGCTTTTGGGCTCCCTAAAGTGGATGAACCATCCGTCGTCACTAATTCTTAATAAGGAAAAACCATCATGGAGATGACCAACACTTTTACCGTGCCCGTACCCCCGGACGAGGCGTGGCCGGTTTTGCTGGACTTGCAGCGAATCGCCCCCATGCTTCCCGGAGCATCCATCACCAGTGTTGACGGTGACGAGTACGAGGGCAAGGCAAAAATCAAGGTTGGGCCCATCACGGCCGAGTATGTCGGCGTTGCCCGATTCATTGAGGTCGATGAAAAGGGCCGCCGCGCGGTAATTCAGGCCCGTGCGAAGGATGCTCGCGGGCAAGGAAATATGTCCGCAACTATCACCGCCCGACTTGAGCCGGAAGCAAACGGCGCCACCGTCATTGTTCAGACCGAGCTGGACATGACAGGTAAAATCGCTCAGTTCGGGCGAGGTGTAATCAATGAAGCGGCCACGGCCATCCTCGGAGTATTCGCCCAACGGTTGGCTGTAGAGATGACTTCAGGAAGCGAGAGCAGCAGCGAAGCATCTGAGCTCTCAAAAACTGAAGCAGCCCTCGGAAGAGAAGTAAAGCAACCTCTTCAGGCAGAATCCGAAGTACTGGACCTCATCAAGCTGGCAAAGGACACGCGGGCCGCCAAAAAGGGCCCTGGCACTCAGGTCGAAGTTCCCGCAGTTGGACAGTGGCTGCCCGCAATCGTTTCCATCGTAGCTGCGCTGATTGCGGTCTTCTCGGCCGGTGTTGCCGCAGGAAGCAACCGAAGGTCTTGAACCTGATGGAAGTGCGCGAACTAGCACCAAGTAGAGGGCAACTTGACGTAGCAGCTGTTCAGGTGAAATTTGACTCAACAGAGCTGCTCGAGGACAGGATTTCGCGTATCCAGGACTTGGTTTCTGGCGTCGGCAAAGCGGACCTGATCGTCCTGCCTGAACTCTGGCTTCATGGCGGGTTCTCCTACGACAGCTGGCGAAAGAACGCCATTTCGCTGGAAAGTGAAGTGTTCACTTTCCTGTCCGAAGTGGCCAGGGACAAGAAGGCCTGGTTTCACGCCGGCTCTTTCATGGTCACGGAACCAAGCAGCGCTGCTTCTGACATGTGGAATACATCGGTTCTTTTTGACCCGACCGGATCCCTCCGGGCGACCTATAAAAAGATCCACCGCTTCGGCTTTTCCGACGGAGAGCCAAAGCTGATAGCAGCGGGAGATGAACCCAGGGTGGTGGAGCTGCAGACAGAACGAGCCACTGCCATCACTGGGCTCAGCACATGCTACGATCTTCGCTTCCCCGAACTATATCGACACATCTCAGCAGAAGGTACGGCGCTCAATGTGATACCAGCATGCTGGCCACTTACGCGAATTCAGCATTGGCAGACTCTGGGTCGCGCTCGAGCAATCGAAAACCAATCCTTTGTCGTGCAATGCAACATGACGGGGGTTGACCAGGAGGTGGAGCTGGGTGGTCACAGTCAGATTGTGGATGGCAACGGAGATATCCTCGCTCAGGCAGACAAAGAGGAAGCCGTTCTCCGTGCAACTCTCAATTTCGATTCACTGAACGAACTGCGAAGTTCGTTCCCGGTGCTGAACGACCGGCGGGCAGATATCTGGGCTGCTAAGGGCAAGACCGTGATCGCAAGCCACTTGTAGGAATAGTAAGGGTCTAATCCGAGCAGACTCGGCCGGGATGTCCTGCCGATTCGGGTAGGGCGGGGCATCCCGGAATCGGCTGTTCTTACGGTTGGTACGGCCGGTGGACGCCCTTCTACTGGCGGTATTCAGCACCTGCATAAGTAGACACCGCAAAAAGCCGCAATGCCACACCTCGAAAACCGACTAGCAAGGCGAGACAATGAGTAACGACAAAGTGACCAAACCGGAAAGTCCCGGTGAGATGGCTGCGCGGCTCAAGGCTGTCAACTATTTGGCTGACGAGGGTCTATCCACCACCGTCTTTCTATCTGTTGCGATGAACAAGCCGCTGCTTGTTGAAGGTGCTCCAGGCACGGGAAAAACGTCCTTGGCCGAAGCAATAGCTAAGATGCTGGCAATCCCGTTGATCCGACTGCAGTGCTACGAGGGCATCGAGTCCACCCAAGCGCTCTATGACTGGGATTTCTCACGTCAGATTCTTTACTTACGCTCACTGGAGGCAGCAAATTCGACAACGAGTGCGGAGGAACTAGAGCAGTCCCTATATACCGAACGTTTCCTGCTGCCTCGTCCGATTCTTCGGGCCTTACAAAGTGGACCGGCCGTTCTCCTCATCGACGAGGTTGACCGAGCTGACGATGAATTTGAAGCGTTCCTCCTGGAAGTGCTCGCATCAAACCAAATATCTATACCCGAGTTGGGTACTATCACCGCCAAAGTTCCACCCATCGTGATCCTGACCTCCAACCGGACCCGAGAGTTACACGAGGCTCTGAAACGGCGATGCTACTTTCATTGGATAGACCACCCAGAACCGGCCCGTGAGTTGGAGATCATCAAGACACGGCTGCCCGGCGTGGATGAGAAGCTAGCGCAGCAGGTGGTGGACGTAGTCCAGTCCTTGCGCAATCAGGGACGTTTGCGACGCTCCCCTGGGGTAGCCGAAGCGCTTGACTGGGCCCAGGCTTTGAACCGCCTTGGCGGAAGTGACATCGACGCCGACAGTGCCAGCCTGACAATTGGCGCCCTCTGCAAAGACCAAGACGACCAGGAGCTTATCTTGAACGCCCTAAGAACCGTCTTTCCTACCTAACGTGAACGGTACTGGCGATGTCTTCACAAGTAGGTCTGAAAATTTTTTATGGTTTCGTAGGTGCTCTCAGAGATGAGGGGATGACCATAGGGGCCGAACAGGCCCAGCTTTACCTCGAGGCTCTGAGCGTTTTGGATCTTCAGCGTCGCGACGAGGTCTTCTGGGCCGGACGCGCGACGTTATGTAGGAGCAGGTCTGACTTCGGGCCCTACGACCGGACGTTCCGCCTGTGGTTTTCATCGGAATCGCCGATTCCTGTGCCCCTTTCGGAGGGACAGGAAGCAAGCCTTCCCGACGCAGCAGACGGCGACAGCCCTCAGCCGGAATTGGAGCAGCAGATTGCACTGGCTAGCAAAGATGAATCCCTGCAACACCGAGATGTGGCACTCATGTCAGCGGAGGAAAAGAGTTATCTTGCGGAGGCCTTTGCTGCTCTACCTGTTAGAGAACCGCTGAGAAGGGCGCGTTACAAGCGGACCCATCGCCACAAGCGCATCGATCCGGCACACACTGTCCGAGACAATCTGAGGAGAGGCGGCGAACCAGGGCGCCTGCAATATCGCTTCCGAACGAAAAAGCCCCGACGAGTCGTCTTGATCGTAGATGTTTCAGGATCTATGGAAGCCTATGCTGACAGCTTTTTCCGCTTCGGTCACCGCCTTTTAGCTGGCGCGTCCGACACAACAGAAGTATTTTCTATCGGCACACGCCTAACCAGAGTGACCTCGGCATTGCAGCACCCGGATCCGGAGGTCGCACTGTTGGACGCTGGACTCGTCGTTCCCGATTGGTCCGGAGGCACGCGACTGGGCGAAGCCCTAGCGGCCTTCATTACCCTGTGGGGACAACACGCAATGCTCAGAGGTTCTGTGCTGGTGATCGCCAGTGACGGATGGGAACGTGGGGATCCCAGGGATCTTGCCCGTCAGGTTTCCCGCCTCCATGGTTTGGCTCATCGTGTTATCTGGGCCAACCCCCACCGCGGAAAGTCTGGATACGAACCTATACAGAGCGGCATTAAGGCCGTTCTCCCGCACGTTGATGCCCTGGTCGCCGGCCACACCATGGCAGCTTTTAGGGACCTAGCAGATCGGATAGCACATGCGTGACGTTATTGAAGCACTGGCAGAATGGACGACGCACGGAGAAACCTTCGCCCTCGCCACAGTCGTCAGCACGTCTAAATCGGCCCCCCGGCCAGCGGGCGCTGCGATGGCCGTAAGCACCCCGGGGGAGGCCGTCGGCTCAGTCTCCGGGGGTTGCGTCGAAGGAGCTGTTTACCAAATTGCGCAGGAGGTCATTGAAGACGGTACTCCTGTTCTGCAACGGTTTGGATATAGCGACGATGACGCTGTAGCCGTAGGACTGACCTGTGGCGGAACAATCGACGTCTTCGTTGAACGAGTCACCAAAGAAAGTTACCCAGAATTACGAACGATCATTCAGGACGTTCAGAAGGGCAACCCCGTTGCCACCGCTACCGTGGTCGAACATGACCAGCCAGAAATGCTGGGTAAGCGGCTAATAGTCTGGCCAGCCCATACTGGCGGGACCCTCGGCAATAACATGCTGGACCATGCGATTGCCGACGATGCGAGAGGCCTGCTGGCTTCGGGTGAATCCAAGGTGCTCACGTACGGTCCCAGCGGGGAACGGATGGAAACCGGAACAAAGGTCTTTGTTTCTTCCTATCAGCCCAAGCCCAGAATGATCATTTTTGGTGCCATCGATTTTGCAGCAGCAGTCGCGCGGGCTGGGTCAATGGTGGGCTTTCATGTGACCGTCTGCGATGCTCGCCCTGTATTTGCGACCACCGCGCGCTTTCCTGGTGCGGACGAGGTGATCGTATCTTGGCCTCACGTTTACCTTCAGCAGGAAGTGACACAGGGAAAGGTGGACAACCGCACGGTCATCTGCGTTCTTACCCATGATCCCAAGTTTGACGTCCCTGTCTTGGAAATCGCCCTGCGGCTGGAGGGGGCATGCAGGCCCTCCTACATAGGCGCTATGGGCTCACGAAAGACCCATGAAGATCGGCTAAACCGCCTTCTGGAGGCTGGAGTGATAGAGCGGCAAATTGCCGAGCTTCATAGTCCCATCGGACTTGATCTCGGCGGCCGGACACCGGAGGAAACAGCAGTGTCAGTTGTGGCCGAAATAATAGCCAAGCGTTGGCAGGGGAGTGGCCGCCCTCTGCGCGACTCCACTGGCGCTGTGCACTCGGACCCGGCCTAGCAATGTCCAACCTTAAAGAGCTAGCAATGCAACCTTCTGAAGACAGCCGAAGTTGGCAAAACCCGGTGGACAACAAGACCATGGCAGTTTCAAAGTCAGTAGAAAATCCCGCACCCGGCAACTTCGACGAAAGCCAGCTATTTGATCTGCAAATGTTGGCGCAGGGTGACCAGATCCAGGTGTGTGAAGATGGCACGTTACCCTACTCCGGCGTCGTGGACACGAGCGCTCCTTCCCTTGGCATCATCTGGATTCGCCTAGAAGGGCTTGGGGAGAGAAGGCTAATCTTTTGTACTGACTATCGACTGCGTCGGGATCGCACCAAGCAATGGGATCTGACAGTCCTTCCATCTTGCGAACAGGAACCTCACGGTGGGTGACACGGATTTGCCGTGTGTGACGGGAGTGTTGCTGGCCGCCGGCGCCGGAAAACGTCTTGGGCGTGGTCCGAAGGCGCTCCTGCCATACCGCGGACGAAACCTCGTTGAGGACGCCGCCGAGACAATGCTTGTCGGCGGCTGTCATGAGGTAGTAATTGTTCTTGGAGCGAATGCACAAGCGGTGTGCGCCCGTGCAAACCTTGAGCCCTATCGGATAGTGGTGAACCATGACTGGTCCTCAGGTATGGGAAGTTCCTACCTTGCCGGTGATGCTGCTGCACATACAAAGAACCACATCCTCGTGGCTCTGGTAGATCAACCAGGGCTCAGCGTCACCACTGTTGGCCGGCTACTCGTCTCCCACCGGCCGGGGCGCATCAGTTCGGCTGCGTACTCATCGTTAGACAGCCCTCGGGTGCTCCGAAGAGGTCATCCAATGGTCATCGATGCAGGACTTCGGCCAGCAGTGGCCAGTACCGTTTCCGGTGATGCCGGAGCCAGGGTTTTCTTACGCCAGAAACCGTGGCTCGTAGATCTTATCGATTGCAGTGATGAATCTACCGGTGAGGACGTAGACACCGTGGAGCAGATGTATCGCCTCCTGTAGGACGATGCCCCGCAGCCTGCACCCCACCTATTTCTCGTGGGTCTCAAAAGCACGTTTAGGTTGATTCTCTGAACAGAAGGACGTTCCACTATGGCTTTCCTATTCCGGATGGATCGACTACGTACGGCACTATTTGGCAGCGGACAGACAGAATGTGCCGAATGCAAGCACCCCTCTCGCGACGACCAATGGACTTGGCTGGGAAGAATGACCGACCTGCCGCCTTCCGGTCTTGGTCTCTGCCAGGCAGCGGACACAAAGGGCGGAAGGTGTCTTTGCGTGAATAAAAGCCATTGTCGGTGACGGGCCAAAATTGAACCTTTCCTACGGCTTGGAGTTAACCTCAGCGACTTAGGAGTTTCATCGGTAGACCTAATATGTGTCTAGGAAGTCCAGTGCCTCCGATGCTCGATATGAGCAGTTGGTGAAACTGTGCATGGCAATCGCGCAGCGTGCCGGTTGTGGACATCAGCCATATATCGGGCAATGTGTGGCGCTACGGGACACGGTGGACGTTCCGGAAGTGGCGGCGGATGATCCAGGAGGGTGACCTCGACCGAATCTGATTCCACGAGAGCATGGGAACATGGCCCGCACGAATGGCGAGTGGTCCGCGTTAGAAAGGGCTGACTGTGACAGGTTTGGAAGCTGCGGAATGCGTTGTTTCCCATCCAGGTGGTGAAGCTTAGTCCGGGGCCGGCGCGTCGGGTTCGTGAGGTCGAGGAGACGCTGGGACTGCTGTTGCGCTGCAGCCCTGTCCACATATTTCCCAGGGTCAGCCGTCGCCCTTCGAGCAGGTGAAATGGTTCAGCCTTCGCATTCGGTGCAATACTTGTTTCCGTCCCTTTCCTTGGCGAGCTGGCTGCGGTGGTGGACAAGGAAACAGGACATAAACGTGAATTCGTCAGACTGGATCGGAATGACCTGGACCAGCAGTTCTTCGTTGGAAAGGTCAGCGCCGGGCAGTTAGAAAGCCTCGGCGAGATCGGTCTCATCGATGTCGATGACGGCCCCTTTCGGGGCGACACTGGCCACCCGTTACCGCCAACGACCATGCATCCTTCGTCCCGGCCCCGCCAATGGACTGGATCGCTGACCCGGTTGGGGATCGGCTTACGGACGAGGTTCCCCTAGGGGGCGACGTCAAGCTTGGTGTTGCTGTGTTTGGAATGGAACCGTTAGGTCCGGGGCATGAATTGGACTTGGATGTGCTTGAGCTCAGTGCGGGGAAGCACAGCGGTCACCACGCCGCCGCCTGCCAGTTGGGCTCCGATACCGTAGACGAACGGGTCCGTATCGACCTCTGCACCGGGCATATCGACTCCGTTGATGACGGTCCTGGCCTGGCTGTTGACCATCCGGCCGGTAACTGTGGGGGCGTGCTGGTCCCACGGGTTGCTGCCCGGCCAGAGCTCTTGCCGATATTGGTTCATGAGGATGTGGTTGACATGGTCAACCAACAGGCTTCGAACCGAAGAACGCTCGGATGGATCACGGTGCCAGGTGGTTCGCACGGCCTCCTCAAGTTGCGGGTAACGCAGGCGCTCCACGTACTCGATCAGCCAAGGGGGCCGCGGCCATGGCGGAACTTCCTCGATCGATCTGCGTGTCTTCTCGTTGAGGTCCGCGAGGTTTACCGGGTCTGAGTGGTCATCCGGGTTTCGCCAGAGCGTATAGGTGATGCTCGCCGTCATCTCGTTGTACCCACGATCATCTTGGCCATAGGTCACACCAACGCTGTCGGTGTCCTCCAACGATGGTTGAGGCGCGAGCCCCATCACCGGAATGGGCATCAGCTTCAGGCGCTCGGCCCATCCGGCCCGCGGGTCAGGAGCGTCTGAGGGGAGAATTCCGGCCACTCGCATACCTCGACGATGAACCACACGAGGGCGCCTGTAAATGGGAATTGGGTTTGGTACAACACCAAGCACGAACACTCCGGCATCGCCCTGTTCTCCTCAGCGCAAGTCCACGACGGCACATGGAAAAGCATTCGGAAGGAACGCGACCAAACCCTGCAACGCTACTACGACCAGTACCCGCACAGATTCCGAGACCGACCCACCACACCAGCACCGCAAACCTACGTAGGAATCAACCTTCCCGAACCAAACAAACAACCAGCCCACTGACTCCACACAGCTTGAAGGCCTGCGATATGCCCCCATCTCGCATCAGAGGCCGATGGTGCTTTCGCCAGCTTTCTCTCCACGTCCCAACGGCCCAAGATCGTACACCTGTTGCTGTGGGCCGGAGCAGCGGGCTGCCGTCACTGGTGGTAAGGCGAAGAAGGGAACATCTGAGCGGTAAAACTGTGGGAAGGGCGTCACCTCCGACGCCAAGAACGTCCGCAGCGTCCGCGACATCCACCGCGGTCAAAACCGATTCTTGTGCGGCGGCGCCGACACGTTTGACACATCGACGACCAGCGAAAAACAAGACCGCCTAATTGCACACCCTCACTTCTCGATTTCGCTTGCACAAGTAGTCCTAAGAACACCGACGGGATGAGGCGGGTTCTGGGGAAGCCATTGTCCGTGACAGCAGCACCGCTAACTTGCTTTCGTTGGCTGCTCAATCCGTTTCCGGCAAGTTGCAGAATCTGCAGGGGTGCTCTTCGCAACCAGAACCGGCAGGTTCAAGGGCAAGACGCGGGTGCTGTCCTGGGGTGAGGGTGCGTAAGCGGGGATCTAAAGTGTGCCCGTCCGGAACGGCGGCTGTCATCATGGGGTAACCTTTCTGTTCCTCGAGGCCACGCGTTGGTGGACGAGGGTGTTGAGGGACAAAGGGAGCTCGACTGCTGATACGGAAGGCTCCTATGTAAGAGCAGGGATAACCGGAGCAGGAACCGGGGCGAGTCGCGTCAGCCGATTTTGCTGCTCACAGGTGCACTCAACAACAAGCCCTGTTCTTCGACATTAGACGTTCGGGAAGCGGCAGTCATGATAGGGAAAGCCAAAAACAAGAAACCCTTTTGTCTGATTCCTTGGATCGCAAGTAGAACCTGCTCTTTGGAAGACGCCCTTCGCAGGGTGTATGAGCGGTGCCCTTGACAATGTCCGTCACTACGACAGCCTGGAACGAGGAACTCGTGAATGACGGAAGTCTTCAGTCGGATCTGTCCGAGAAGGAGGGCCAGGCTTGAAACGCAAGCCAGAAGGCAGACAGATCCGCTGACGACGCGATATCCCGCCCGGTGATCTCTTTGATCCGGGTGAGTCTATAGGACAAGGTCTGCCGGTGGATGCCAAGAGCGGCTGCCGTTTCATTCCAGCGACGGTCATTGGCAAGGAAAGCAAACAGCGTTTCACGCAGAACAGTTATTTTAGGATCCGTACCCGCGAGTCTACCTAATACCTGTTGGACTATGGCCGAGGCTTCCTTTCTAGAGCGGGTTAGTAGCGATACCGGGACCCCGGTGAAGTCCGTCCATAGACCGTTCGTCCCACCAGATGAAAAGATCTTTGCGGCTTCATCCGCAGCAGCTTTAGCATCCCGCAAGTCGAGGTAGGTTGACGATACCCCGGCCCGGACGTCGAGGCCGTGGAGCAAGTTCCGGACGTCATTTCGACTCTGCTCAGGCATCAGGATAAAAAACGAGCTGCTTCCGGGCCCGGCCAGAACTGGCAGTGACTTGATGGACGCGGCCCGGGCTACCTTTTCGCTATCTTCCAATGCCACTGCAACGAATTGATAGCCTGACGAAGTACCGCTCGGACCCAGAATGCTCCCCAACCCATCAGGGCTACGCCCTTCAAAAATGGACGCAAGCATTTGAGTCGACCGTTCGGAACGGCGGCGAAGTGACCGTAGAAGTTGGCTCAACGCGACATCTATCACCTGCAGGACATGGATTAGCAGGAAGCTGCTCACCTCTTCGCCGGGATATTCGGAAATCATGAGCCTGGAGTCGCTGTCCCCCGGGAGCGCATAGGTACGTTCCCGGACGGACGTGGGCATAAATTCTAGCGGTGCCCCTTCTACAATCGTTAGGCCGGTTTGCACATCGAAGACGCTGAGACCCGCCCTTAGAAGAGCCTGTAAGTCGTTCATCATCCGTAACGGGTCAGTACGGGCGTACGTGGACAACTGATAGAGCTTGCTCAGCTTGAGTACTTGCATGGTTTGGGTGGTTGCGGTAGCAGCGGCAACTGTTCTCCCAATTGCTGCGAAGGGAGTGGCCTGGTTCGTGAGAAGTACAGGAAAAGAACGTCTGTCTGCTTCTTCGTATAGTTCCCGAGTGAGTGGGGGGAGGCTGTTGTGATCCCCCAAGGCAACACCGGAAAGGCCGGCCTCGTCGAGTTTGACAATGAAGTTCCGTTGTTCCACGGCACTATGCGGAACACACAGGCCCACTGTCATGAGTAACTCGTGCGGACCAAGCCAGCGGTCGGGATCACTCAACTCGCAGCTGTGCGCCCATAGAACCTGCCGGTCAAGGCCGCCGGCGCCAGAAAGTACCTTCATACCCAGGCTTTGAGCGGTAACGAGGTCCCTGACCGTCAGCACTTGCTGTTCCATACGGGCATCTTAGTACTCGTGTATGAGGTAACTCTCTAGTACGCCAACACGAATATTTCGCAAACTTTGGTCTTTTGTCGAGTTTTGGCTCACGGAACGGATGCGTAAGGTGTGTCACACGCAGGCAGCCATGACCCTTAGGGAGCTTTGTAGGCACCGTGCACTGACCTGACACCGGCCACACAAGTATTCCCACAGCATCGGAGCGTGGCCGTCATTTGTGAGACCAGCTCGACACAACCCCTCCCGCTGGTATCGAACGCTGTTAGAAGGCTAAACAGCTTGAACAGCCGAAAACATTGCTGGCGAACTGGCTCGGCGAGCATACAAGACTGAATTGGTCGCAACCACAATCCGAACCCAAGTCGCCATCTGGTAGGTGCAAGGGCGCATCTTCCCAACCGACTTCTTCGACAGGTTCGAAGAAGCCGCTTAAGCGTCGTGGTCGTGTGACCGCGACTCACCTGAAAGGCGTACACCTTTGCAATCTTCTTCTTCTGATATCACAGGAACATCGGCGGACGGTGGCCAAGCACCACCTCCTCAAGATATAGCCCATGCAGATCTACAGTTGGGACACCTCACCGGCCCGCAGGTGATGGGGCTTTCAATATCTTCTTTTATTCCCGCCGTCGGTCTTTCAGCAGTCCCCGCTTTCCTCGCCGCCTACACAGGGCGTTCGTCGTGGCTGGCTATGGCTGCCTCCGTTGTGGCATTCACCATCATTGGGTTATTCGTTACTGCGTTCGCCCGACGGTTTATAGGAACTGGGTCGCTCTACTCCTATATTCGGCACGTGTTTGGCTCGTGGAGCCCGCTCGTCATCGCGGCGGCGATGGTCCCAGGTTACATCGTTGTAGTCATGGTCCTAGTCGTCTCACTGGGTCTCTATGTCGGAAGTTTCCTCATGTCCGTGGGCGTTTCTAGCGCAGCAGGACCAGAGATACAACTGGTAATTTACGTCTTAGCGGCGCTGGTAGCTATGGGGATCGCCTATCGAGGATTGGACGTATCAGTCCGTTCCAGCGTCATCCTCACGGTCGTTTCTGTGCCCGTTATGTTGGTCATTACCGTGGCAACGGCATTCGGCGGAAATGTTGACCTGGCGAGCCAGCTTAGTCTCAGCGACTTCACCTTCAACAGTTTCCTGCAAGGTCTAGCAATAGGCTCGACGTTCTTCATCGGTTTCGAAAGCAGCGCGGCCCTTGGCGCAGAAACCAGAAACCCTACCCGCGCGATTCCTCGGGCAATCATGGTGATCCCCGTCGTCCTCGGTATGGCCTTCCTTGCTGCCACAGTTATCCAGGTGCCGACTCTTGTCGATTCTGCTGACCAGCTTGCCCTTGGTGTCTCACCGAATGCGGTGCTTGCTGAAGCAGCAGGGGTAGGTTTTCTATCGAACATCAGCGACCTGGTTCTGGCTGCTGCAGTCTTTGCCAGCCTGATTGGATTCTTCAACTACGGGTCGCGAGTCGTTGTCAGCGCGGCTTCTGACGGCCTCCTGCCTTCTGCCTTAACCAAAGTCAGCAAGCGTTACAAGAGTCCGCTGGCAGCCATTGCCTTCCTTGGAGTTCCCTCGCTCGTTGGCCCCCCTGTAATGCTCTGGCTGACATCATCCACCCCCCTGGAAATTTACGGATACATTGCCACCCTGTTGGTCTACTTCTGGGTAATTCCATACTTCCTCATCTGCATCGGCGGTGCGGTGTTGCTAAATCGCCTCAGTCCGCGGAAATCGGTTCTGGTAAACATAGGCGCTGCTCTGGCGTCGGCAACTGTTCTGTGGCTCTATGTAAACGGAATCTTGTACCCAGCGCCGGGGCCCCTGAGCGCATTACCCTATGTAATGATCGGAACAGTCGCGGTGTTCCTCGTCGGCTTTGTGGCATCTGTCCGCAGCAAAAGGAGGACCTCGATTTCCGCCTAGGGCGCATTGCATGATCTCCCTAGGAGTCAAGGCGCAGGTTGCATAAACTGCACCGGCGAGTAGCGCCCGCTCCCAAATAGCGCGCAATTAGGAGGCTCCCGTCCAACCCCGGCCGGGAGCCTCCTGCTACCACAATGAACCTTCTAAAAGAGACCCACGAGGACAGTGAGCTGAAGGGAGCCATGCTTCGTTCCCCGCATCTGTCCGAACAGATGCGGGGAACATCCAACAAGGACCCATTGTGAAATTGGGAACTTCACCGGGGCTGAATCCAACGGGCCGTTGAAGGTGGGTGGTACCCGCTGAGTTTGGGCCCGGGAAGCAGCAGCACGTCGACAGGTACTGATTGAGCAAGCCATGTGACAGCGGTTGAGGGTCTAAGACCAGCACGATGTAGGCGGTCCATGAGCTTGAGGCCAGGCCTCCTTTTTGCCGAGCTGATCACCTGGGTATAGCTGCCAGCGATGCCACCTCCGGTCGCTGGCTTCATGCATTTCTTCCGGCGCTGGCGCGAAGGTGAGGGGCAGTGGCAAAACGACTCGCTCGAAGGTTTTGCGTCCCCAGCCCAGGCCACGCTCCGCTCGGCAGGCTGCAACGCAAGCCGCCCCACCACTGTGACGTATCAAAGTCGCAGTTTAGACCTTAGTACCAAAACCATGGTCTTTTCAGACAAACACCGCATGGAAGGGGCCCGTTCTGGCGCGTATGGTCAACACACGATGCAGGTGCAGCTGGCAGGCGTAGGCCTATCTATAGGCACTGCCCGAACCGTCCCTCCTCGCAAGGGCACCCCACGTACGAACCTCCCCCCTAGGAGCCCCATGGAAAACGCCCAATTCCGCCAAGTAATTCTTTCACTCAGCTGCAGAGACAGGATTGGAATCGTTCACGCTGTCTCAGGCTTCTTGGTATCCCATGGCTGCAATATTCTTGCCAGTCAGCAGTTCGACGATGCCGCGGAACGCAGATTCTTCATGCGCGTGCACATCTCCTGCCCAGCAACTGTATCCATTGGCGATCTGAAAAGCGCGTTTCTAGCGGTGGCCTCCACATACGAGATGGAGTGGACCTTGGTCGACGCCTCTGATCGACCCAAGGTTGCACTGCTGGTTTCCAAAGCCGAGCATTGCCTCAACGACCTGCTCTTCCGTTGGCGCTCAGGACAACTCAAAGTGGATTTTCCATTCATCGCCTCGAACCATGCGACTCTTCAGCCAGTTGCAGATGCCCATGGAATCCCCTTCTTTCACATTCCGGTAACGCCGGAAACCAAGCAGGAAGCAGAGGAACATCTGCTGGCTCTCCTTGCAGAACATGAAGTGGAACTGACCGTTCTAGCCCGGTATATGCAGGTCCTTAGCGACAATCTTTGCCGCGAACTTGCTGGCAAGGCCATCAATATCCACCACTCATTCCTTCCAGGGTTTAAGGGCGCCAAACCCTACCACCAAGCATTTGACCGCGGGGTGAAACTCGTTGGGGCGACAGCACACTACGTCACCGCCGAACTGGACGAAGGACCAATCATCGAACAGGAAGTTCTTCGAGTTGGACATGACTACAGTCCAGCTCAACTCGCAGTGGCAGGGCAGGATGCTGAGCGACTTGCACTGTCCCGTGCCGTTCAATGGCACGCGGAACAGCGGATCCTGCTGAACGGCCACCGCACCGTCGTCTTCAACTAAGCACAACTACCCTTGCCCAGAGTCGTACATCGACCTGAGTAGAAATGAGACCCTGATGGACAGGCTTGTCGACCGCGACATAAGCGCCAGCATGTTTACAGCTACTTCCCATGACCCGTTGCCGACCCACGTCCGTACAGTCGTGGTCGGTGGCGGCATTATCGGTGCCAGCATTGCCTACCACCTTTCAGCTGCGGGTGAGAACGACACCCTACTTTTGGAGAGCAACGTCCTGGGCAGCGGCACCTCTTGGCACGCCGCAGGCTTGGTCACTGGAGCGCGCGGGACCACGACTATGACAAAGCTGGCCAAGTACGGCTTGGACTTTTATAGCCGGCTCGAGCAGATGTCCGGGCTGGACGTCTCATTTCAGCGTTGCGGGTCCCTCAGTGTTGCGCGAACCGCCGGTCGCGTTGACGAGCTTCTTTATGCAAAGGACGTGGCCGACCAGCAGGGCGTAAGAACTGAATGGCTAACTGAGGACCGATACAAGGAATTGTGGCCTCTCGCAACCTACTCAGGGGTTGCCGGAGCGCTCCTGCTGCCTGACGATGGTCACATCAACCCGGGTCACGCAACAGTGGCTCTCGCTAAACTCGCCCATAGCCTTGGGACCCAAATACGCGAAAACGTTGCCGTACACAAGGTACTTCGTCAGGGCGATCTCGTCGTCGGCGTACTCACGGATCAAGGAATCGTGCACTGCGATCGGGTGATTTTGGCGTGCGGTTTGTGGACTCGTGATCTCGCGGCCACCGCCGGGGTGAAGGTCCCCTTGTACGCCGCCGAACACATCCACGTCCGATCTGCAGAAATTGACGGGGCTGTCCCTGAGCTGCCCGTATATAGGGATCTAGACAACAGCTACTACATCCGTCACGAGGCCGGGAGGCTCTTGGTTGGCGCATTCGAGCCTGACGGGCTTCCACGCCCCGTTGAGGAGATTCCCTCCAACGGCTTCGCCGAGTTCGGACCGGAGTGGGAACACTTCGCTCCGATCAGAGCGAAGGCCGAAGGGGTAGTGCCGGCACTTGCTTCGGCGGGATTCGACCGATTCCTGAACGCTCCCGAAAGCTTCACCCCAGACGCCAACTTTGCCGTGGGTGAAACCTCCGAACTTTCCAATCTCTTCGTGGCAGCAGGCTTCAATTCTCAGGGGATTATCTTTGCTCCCGGCATAGGTAAGGAGCTGGCGGAGTGGGTCATTTCAGGTACGCCCGGTTTTGACTCATCCGCGGTGGACGTGCAGCGCTTTTCGGGACACCAAAACAACCGAAACTATCTCAAGGCCCGAACTAAGGAGGGCCTTGGTCGACTTTATGCAATGCACTGGCCGAACTTGCAGATGGAAACTGGCCGCAACGTCCGTCGAACGCCCCTTCACGCGCGCCTCGCTGAGCTCGGGGCCTGCTTTGGTGAAGTTAACGGTGGGGAGCGGGCAAACTGGTACGGGGCCCCGGGAACCTCTCCCACCTACGACTACAGCTATGGACGCCCGAACTGGTTCGACCGTGTCGCCGAAGAACATAAAGCGGCGCGTGAGGGCGTGGTCCTTTTCGATCTGAGTCCTTTTGCAAAATTCGAAGTTGCTGGTCCTGATGCTCTTGAGGTGTGTCAGATGGCCGCAACAGCAGACATCGACGTCGAGACCGATAAAGCGGTCTATACCCTCTTCTTAAATGACCGAGCGGGGATCGAACTAGACGGAACCATCACTCGTCTTGGCCTTGACCGGTTCTTGGTCGTTACCCCGTCATTTACCCAGCAAAAGACGGCAGCATACCTCAAACGAATCGCTCGGGGTAAAGCGGCCGCGGTATTTGACTGCACGGCGGCTCTGGCCACAATCGGAGTCATGGGACCGAAAAGCCGAGAACTTCTTAGCAGGATTTCGCCGGAAGACTGGTCCGACGAAGCACAGAGATACACCCACGGACGCATGGTAGAAATTGCAGACGGCTATGCGTACAGTTTGCGCGTGAGCTTCGTAGGCGAATTGGGCTACGAGTTGTACCCAAGTGCCGACATGGCAGTCAACGTCCTGGACGCGCTGTGGGAAGCAGGGCAGGATCTTGGACTCAAATTGGCCGGATACCACGCCTTGGATTCACTGCGCAGCGAGAAGGGATTCAGGCACCTGGGTCACGACATCGGGCCCATTGACGATCCCTATTCGGCAGGCCTTCGTTTCACTATCTCGATGGACAAACCGGGAGGCTTCCTAGGCAAAGACGCCCTCCTCAAGCTCGACCCCACAGCGCCCGATCATCGAACGGTGTATGTAGCACTGGAAGACCCCGATCCGGTGTTCGTACATGACGAGACCGTATACTGTAACGGCCTTCCAGTCGGACGCATGACGAGCGGCAGCTATGGCCACACGCTGGGACGCGCAGTCGGAATTGCCGCTCTTGAACCTGATGCAGATCTCTCCGGTGACTTCGAGGTCCAGTGCAAGGGACGGCTTTACCCCGCGAAGGTCTCCCGGCGGCCGTTCTACGATCCAAAGGGCGAACGGCTCCGCGGTTAGGAGCGACATCCCCCTCGACCCCCCTTGGCCCAGATATCGCATGGTTCGGCCTCTGGACAGATGAAAGCCTCACGGGACCACTACAAAGGAAGGCCTATGGCCAAGAACGTCATGCACGAACCGAACCCGTTGGAGAACGTCGGCAACATCCTGGACGGCAGGGCAACCGCTCGTGCCGTGAAAACCGAACTCGCGGGTCGAATTGCAGCATTGAAGGACCATGGCAAGACGGTTGGCTTGGGAACGATCCTCGTTGGTGATGATCCTGCAAGCCATTCCTATGTAGCGGGGAAGCATAGAGACTGTGCGGAAGTGGGGATTGAATCCATTCGTCGGGACTTACCGTCGACAATCTCTCAGAGGGAATTAGAGAGCGTTCTTGATGAGCTGAATAAAGATGCCAGAACCACAGGCTACATAGTCCAGCTACCACTGCCCCCACATATCGACCAAAATGCTGTCTTGGAAAAAATTTCCCCTCAAAAGGATGCAGACGGACTACATCCGATCAACCTTGGAAAGCTTGCACTCAACGTTAGCGGCGACCTCACCTCTCCTCTACCCTGCACTCCAAACGCCATCGTGGAGCTCTTATCCCGACACGGGATCGCTCTCAACGGTTTGGAAGTGCTTGTCATCGGTCGAGGAGTGACAGTGGGCCGGCCCCTGGGGCTACTGCTTACACGGCGCGCTATCAACGCAACCGTCACTTCAGCGCATACCGGTTCGGCTGATCTCCCCAAGCTGCTAAAGCGCGCAGATGTTGTCGTGGCCGCTGCCGGTGTACCGGGGATCGTGCAAGGTAAACACCTGAAGCCGGGGTCAATAGTCTTAGACGTAGGAGTGTCACGGATCCTTGACGCCAGCACCGGCAAAGCCGCCCTCCAAGGAGACGTCGATGCCGACACTATGCAGGTCGCCGCCTGGATCTCACCCAACCCCGGCGGTGTTGGTCCTATGACCCGGGCGATGCTTCTTGTAAACGTCGTTGAGGCGGCCGAACGGGATCTTTCGTATGCGTAGAAACGCCCCGCCAGGACCACCCTTCGTTTGCAGACCAGGTATGGAAGGAGGGCATTAACCATCTGGCCCCTTCTTTTACTGGCGATCGCTGCGGAAGTAGCAGCTACCAGTCTGCTCCCTCAAACAAACGGATTCAGGAAACTCAAGCCGACTGTGGCAGTCGCCTGCCTATACACGGTTGCCTTCGCCCTCTTGGCTCAGATCCTCAAGTTCACCGACATCGGAATTGCTTACGCACTTTGGGCCGGCCTGGGAACTGCGTCTGTAGCAGTTATTGGCGTCCTGTTCAGAAATGAACGCTTCAGCTGGAAACATGCCATCGGACTGGCTCTTGTGGTCACGGGCGTGGTCACCCTCAACCTCCAAGCCGGTCAATGACTCAAACTCTGCCTCCCGAGTTCAGACCATGAAGGCTGATAATCGGGGGCATGAGTAGCTATGCACGACGAACTCCAGTCAGGACGGTCTTGAACTTTTGCACAGCGATTCGGCAGATCATCACAGGAGAGGCAGGAAGCGTGGCGGCTGACAAAGGTAACAGGGGGCAGAAACGTGCGCCGTTACTTCATAGACATCGCCTTCATGCTTGGTTGTATCTTGGAAGTGCCATAACCACCGAGGTGACTGGCACAGTAATTCTCGACTTTTCCGAAGGCTTTCAACTCCCGGCACAGACAACCGCGGCCATGGCACTATACGCCTTTTCCTTCTTTCTGCTAACCCGCGCGCTTAGGGCAGTACCACTAAGCGTCGCTTATGCTACGTGGTCTGGTCTAGGCACAGTAGCCGTTGCCTTTGCTGGCGCGATTATCCACGGAGAGGCAGTCACTTTGGGAAGGATAACAGCCATTACTGCAGTGATCGGGGGCATCGTTATATTGAACCTTGCCACCACGCGCCAACACTCGGCACGACGCAAAGACGTCTAAGAGGTTGGGTACAGCCGATGTTCCGCGTCTTCTCATAGCTCGGGAGAGCCGGCGCTCGGCGAACTCAAGGAAGTCGGGCTAGGTGACGAAGCACATCGGACTATCCGGGCCGCTTGAAGAACGGCGCCAAGGGTCAGATCATGGACTTGCGAAGGATTGTGCCTGACCCCTCTCGGAAGGGGTCCTTTATTTGCAGTATTTAGACGACTGTGCTGGTCAACGTACCAATTCCCTCGAGACTGATTTGTACGCAGTCTCCGGGGTTAACAGCTGCGAAGGTACCCGGCGCCCCCGTCATCACGATGTCACCAGGCTTCAGAGTCGTCCAGCGAGTGACATACACCAGGCAGTCCACGACGCTCGTGGGTAGATTGAATGTCCCGGAATTGGCCCTAACCTCGCCGTTCACTCGCACGGTGATGTTGACCTTTTCAGGATCCCTAATGTCGGTCTCAATCCAAGGTCCAAGAGGTGTGTAATTGATACCGGCTTTGGCTTGGAAGAGTTTTTCGTCGATAAGTCCTTGGTCGGCGTTCGTGACATCATTCGCGATCGTGTACCCCAGCGCATGGTCCATCGCCTCTTCCGTGGTGAGACCGGCAGCGCGTTTACGAATAACAACTGCCAACTCGCCCTCCACGTGGACTGCCCCAGCGTCCCGAGCCGTCTTTATCTGATCACCCGGTTGGCCAGGGTATGTACGGATTTGTGCCATGCCTGTACGGGAAGCGGATGCTTATTGGTAGGGCGGTTATGGCTCATTCCTATGAGGACGGACGGACGTACCGGGGCGAGTAGCTTCGCACCATCCGCCGGTGTGACTTGCCCAGTGAAGGATATGACTTCGGCAAAGGGGTCTTCCAGATGGTGCCACTCACCGTTCCGAAATACTGCATGCCGTGGGCCTGCGCTCGTTTGTATCCTAGCAAGTCGCATTATTCACTGGTTCAGACGGCATGTAAGCCCCTACCAGTCGTTCAGTTCTCGTAGGGATCGGCGATGCCGATGTATTGGGTGGTGGTGTATTCGGCGATACCTTCGGACCCGCCTTCGCGGCCTAGCCCTGATTGTTTAACGCCACCAAAGGGGGCGGCGGCGTTGGAGATGATGCCCGCGTTGAAGCCAACCATGCCAAACTCGATCTGCTCCGCCACCCGCAGGAGCCGGTTAAAGTCGCGGCTGTAAAGGTAGGCCGCGAGCCCGTATTCCGAGGCGTTAGCCAGTTTGATTGCGTCCTGTTCAGTAGTGAAGGTGGTGACAGGAGCGACGGGTCCGAAGATTTCCTGGCCGAGGATCGCCGCATTGTTGGGAACGTCGGCGAGGACGGTGGGCTGATAGAAGTAGCCTGGCCCGTCCACGGGGGCCCCGCCGGTGACAGCGACAGCGCCGGCGTCCACCGCAGCAGTGACTAGGGCATGGATGTCGTCGCGAGCACCGTTATTGATCAGCGGGCCGACCTGACTGGCAGGGTCCGTACCTCGGCCGGTGGAGAGGGCACCCATCGCGGCTGCGAACTTCCGGGTGAATTCCTGCGCCACGGATTCTTGAACGAGGAACCGGTTGGCTGCTGTGCAGGCCTCGCCCATGTTCCGCATCTTGGCCGCCATTGCCCCTTCTACAGCTTTGTCCAGGTCTGCATCTTCGAACACGACGAACGGAGCATTTCCACCCAATTCCATGGAAGTCCGCAGGACATGTCGGGAAGCGTCTGACATCAGGCGCTTGCCGACCGGAGTGGACCCTGTGAAGGAAACCTTACGCAGCCGGGAATCTTTCAGGAGTGGCCCGGATATCCCCGACGCCGAGGAGGAAGAAACGACATTGAGAACTCCTGCAGGAAGGCCGGCCTCCATCATCGTTTGGGCAAATAGCTGCGAAGTTAGCGGCGTCAGCTTTGCTGGTTTAAGAACCATCGTGCAACCAGCGGCGACCGCGGGAGCAACCTTGCGAGTAGCCATGGCCAACGGGAAATTCCACGGCGTTATCAGCAGGCAGGGACCTACGGGTTTGTGCTGGACCAGGATCTTGTTCTTACCTTCGGGGGTGGTGAGGTATCGGCCGTAGTCCCGAACAGTTTCTTCCGAGAACCAACGCAGAAACTCGGCGCCGTAGGCAACCTCGCCCCGGGCTTCAGCCAATGGCTTGCCCATCTCCAACGTCATCAAAAGCGCGAAGTCCTCCGATCGCGCTGTTACCAGGTCGAAGGCACGGCGCAAAATCTCGGCTCGCACCCGCGGAGCGGTCCGCGCCCACGAGGTCTGCGCCGCGCAAGCAGCCTCCAGAGCGGCGACGGCATCTTCGCTAGTGGCCGAAGCTAGAGTAGCGAGCACCTCCCCCGTAGCAGGATCACGCACATCAAACGTTCCGCCGTCTGATGCATCCCGCCACTGGCCGCCAACAAGCAAGCCGGTGGGCACAGACGCGAGCAGAGGGGCCTCGCGCTCTAGGGGAGCGGCGGGGAACACAGCCGATTCAACTGTCATTTGTAGTCCTCAGAAGATTGTTTTGTAAGCGACTGATTGTGGTGGGTGGGCACATTGGGGGTGAGTAAGTTTCCGCTAAGGAAAGCGCAAGACGCGGACCATGGTGAGACAAAGTTGTGACGGTAGGCGTCGCATGAGTGCCGGCGAAATTGACTCTTATGTTAGGAGCACGGAGTCCAACATTAGATATTCGGTCGACATCCAACATTGCTTCTCCAGAGATCGCGCTCCACTGTCGTCCCTGGGGATATGTCCGGCGAAAGGCGGACACTGAACGTTCTTTGGTCGTGACGCGTGACAACAATTCCATGGGTTGACGTCCGTAACGCATGCGCCATTGCCTCGGTGACCACGGCGGTGAGTCGTTCATCCACCTCGCAGCGGTGATCAACTGTGATGACCTTGCTAAATATGCCCGTGTGCTGTGGCATGCCGGTGGCTCCTTCCGAGGCGGTGCGCGAGTCTCTACCGCGCTATGTTTCAGACATAAAAGTGCTCTGTTGCTTCGAAGCGAACGCAAAGGCGGTTACGGTCTCACGTCTAAGCAGTCAGTATGAAGCGCCCCGCGGTGGTCCCAAACAGTTCTAGAGGATGATTTCTGTACTAATTCCGTACTTGAGTCCGAAAATGAACCCGGCTATGAAACCGGGAAAATCCTCCACGAGGTCAGGCTGGACGTCTCCAGCGGCCTGTCGCTTGGGGGTAAGCACATCCGGAACTTTCCCTCGCCGAGGCTTTTAGGGCAACAATCCACTCGGCCACGCGCCACCCGGCAGACACCGCAACGACTATTCAGAAGTACAAAAACGAGGACAGATTTATCATACTCGTATGATTTTGTTAGCACTCCTAGCGACCTAATCTGGGGTGGGAACAGCGTCTTCTACTGTCTTCGCCCCTGAACAAAACGAAACGGAGGTGGCTGTGTGGGCCGCATAGGAATTCTTGGTGCCGGCTTGGCTGGCCTTGCAGCTGCTACAAAACTCGCCGAAGCCGGTGAAAACGTCACGGTATTCGAAGCCCGCAACCGCCCCGGTGGTCGTGTGTGGTCCGAAACGCTTGACACACCAAAAGGCAGCTATGTGATAGAACGAGGTGCAGAATTCGTTCTAGATGGCTACACCTCCATGCGGCGGCTGCTTTCCCAGTTTGGGCTTAGCTTGGTTGACACTGGCATGAGCTATTACGTTCGGGAACCCGGCGACACGACTGGAATCACTTGTGATGACATTATCCGTACCGGACGGGAAGCACTGGAATTAGCCAGTGGCAGTGGCCTTCAGGGGACCGCCGAAGAGTTGCTTGCCAAGTTGCCCGACGAACCGGAACTGGTCGACGCCCTTCGTGCCCGAATCGAAATCTCTACGGCTGTGAGCGCATCAGAGGTCACGGCGAGATCCTTACAACATATCGCCTCGTTCGAACCCAAACCCAGCTGGCGGGTGGCTGGCGGCAATCAGCGGCTGCCCGACGCGATGGCAGCTGCACTTGGTTCTGCTGTTCGTTACGGCGAAACCGTGAGGGCGGTTGAAAACATTCGTGACGGCGGTGTTCTTGTTACCACCGACACCGACACGTCCGTTTTCGACACCGTCGTTGTTGCTCTTCCGTTGGCTGTAATCCGTGACTCGCAACTGAACCTTCCGACAACCGAGGCACGTGACGCAGCCCTAAAGCACGTTCTTCAAGGACATGCGGCAAAACTACACCTCCCATTGGAAACCCAGCCCGCCACAAGTGCTGTCATGTCCGTCGAAGGCCGCTACTGGACCTGGACAGCCACGGACGAATCCGGGGCCGTGGCCCCGGTGCTGAACGCCTTCATGGGCTCACCATCAGCCATTACCCGTGCCAGCCTTAAACAGCGCCCAGCGGAATGGGTTGCCAAAGCACGAGCACTTCGCACGGATCTCGCCATCCCACAGGACGCTGCCGCGCTGACCACTGTATGGTCCGAGGACCAACTGGCAGGTGGCGCTTACGCCGCCCATGCCCCAGGCGTAACGGCAGCGGGGACAGCTCTTTTGGAAAAGCCGGTAGGAGATGTTTTCTGGGCCGGCGAATACAGCGAACCCGAATTTGTAGGCCTAATGGAAGGAGCTATACGCAGCGGCGAGCGAGCCGCCGGACGTGTAATGCAGCGCCTTGAAACTAAGTCTGGTAACTCTGACTCTGAAAGAAGCAAAGCATGAGCACCGTACTTCACGCATCTTCCATACACTGGCCAAAACCGGTTTCGATTACTTCCGAACGAGTCATTCAGGGCACACCCGCCGCGAGTACCCACGTGCTTTTTACGGACGGCAAAACGGAGCTTGGTCTGTGGCGGGTGAGTCCTGGTGAATTTAGTACAGTCCATCAGGGATACGAGGAATTTATTAGCGTGTTAGAAGGAGAAGGTGAACTGATTCATGATGACGGCTCACGCATCACCCTCAAGCCCGGAACAGTCCTAATCCTTGAGAACGGCTGGAGCGGTCGGTGGAGTATCAAAAGCACCCTCATTAAGTCCTACGCAATAGTTCGCCTTTGAACTGAAACGGGACAAGCACCTGTGCCGTAAAAGTTTTCTACCCTTCATCGTAGCGAAAGTCGCTGTATCCATAGCTCTACAAAAGGTCTAGACGTGAACAAGCACTCGTTCCACCTGTTCCGCCCCGGGTTTTGCCATGTGCGGTCAACTAACCATGGTGCGCGCCACCTCCAAGATCGGACACCACTCGGTAACTGCACGTTCGTCGAAAAATTTAGCAAGGCTGCCCTTCCTTCTCAGGCATTGAGGACTCCCGTTGAAAATCGCAATCCCGAAGTACAGGATCTTCTTCCCTGGCTCGGCTGGCTGACCACATAAACCGGCAGCAACGCACAAGTTAGCCTGCGGCCGCCGTAAATCGGAAAAGAAAGGATTGAAACTTTGGCAGCAAAATACAGGATCGGATATTTCGTGGGGAGCTTGGCAACCGGCTCTATCAACCGGGTTCTCTCGCAAGCTTTGATAAATCTTGCACCAGAGGACCTCGAGTTCAGCGAAATTCCGATTAGGGATCTCCCGCTTTATAGCTATGACTACGACGCGGATTTCCCGCCGGAAGGCCGGGCGCTCAAGCGTGCCATTGAAGCGTCGGACGGTATTCTCTTCGTGTCTCCCGAGTACAACCGTTCCATTCCGGGTGCCCTTAAAAACGCTATCGACTGGGGCTCTCGTCCTTGGGGATCGAATTCGTTCGCCCGTAAACCCACCGGCATCATCGGGACCTCCCCGGGTAGTATCGGCACCGCCGTGATGCAGTCATCCTTCCGCAGCATCCTTAGCTTCCTAGACGCACCCCAGCTGAATTCGCCTGAAGCATACGTTCACTACGACGCGGACGTGTTTGGGGAAGGGGGCGAAGTCAAGGATGAACGCACCGCGAAATTCCTGCGCCACTACATGGACGAGTACAGCGCCTTCGTTGCCCGAGTCCTAGCAGCCAACACCGCCGGACACATCGGTGATATGGAGCCGGACAGGGAGAAGCTATCCCGCTAAAAAGGACAACGCGCCACGACAGCAAACTGTCCCTGTCGAGGACACCACACTGACGTAACTGTGATGTTGCGGTTGTAGATGGGTCTGTCTGGTCCGCGGCTGCAGAATTTGCGAAAAGTCATAGCTAGGATTGCCACCGAGCGATGGCCCTAACCTTCACGGCTGCAGATGTCGGCAAGGCTAGCAACTCAGCGAAACACCGTGGCAAGGGCAAAAAGCTGCGGAGCAAGGAAACTGCTCACGACCGTTAGTCGGCCGTTGGTCCACGCCGCCGGTGACGCTGATGTCGTCCCAGGTTAGACGTGCGATGTTTTCAGCTTGTTGTCCGAAGACGAGGATGAGGATGGCGGCGGCCCGGTCATGGCCGCAGGCGCAGACCCCGCAGGTGCGTTTTGCCTGCTGATAGCAGTAGCCGCAGACTCCGCCGTCGGGCCAACGCGCAACCGTTTGGTGGTGCTGGCCGCAGCGAACGCAGGGGACCGGCCAGCGAACGGGGTCCTCTTCTTTGCGTGGCCTACTCACCGTCTTCGGGAGCGACGAGTCGGACACGTCGTGCGATCGGGTTTCCTGGTTGGATGCCGAGGTCTTCGCTGCGTTTCGGGGCGTTCGCTGTCGCCGCGGCGCGCATCTCCACGAAAGGTTCGAAAAGGTCGTTCGGGGTGCAGCCCAGGACGTCGCAGAGCACCGCGAATGTCTTTGCCGGAATGCGCTCCGGCGTCGAGGTGACCAGCCTGTAGACCTGGCTTTCGGAGAGGTTGATGCCACGGGATTTCAGGAGCGGCATCAGTTCGGTGGTCTTCCAGAGGTTCTGCTTTGTCATCAGGGCTCGCAGGTTTCCAGCGGTAGCCAATCCGGCGCTGTTCAGGCACCTGGGTCCTCCAAGTTCGCGATGCGGCGTGCAATCATCTGCTGCACGGTTTTCTGCTTGAAGTCCGACGATACCGAGGTATAGAGGCCGGTAGTCGACGCATAGGAGTGGCCAACCTGCGTCTGCACGAAGGCCGCGTCATAACCAGCTTCGACCAGGTGCGTCACGTAGAAATGCCTCGGGCAATGCAGACCCAACTCGTGCGGCAGACCGACGGCATCCCGCGCGGCAGCGAACGCATCACCGAACGAGCCCAGGGACATCCGGGCGCCACGCTCACTGGGCCAAAGCGCCGAGGCCAGGAAATCATCGATGTCCGCGGGGCGCTATTGCCACGGAAATTCACCCGTGAACCGCTGAAAACGCTCCAGCAGCTGGCAACGCTGCTTGATGGTGTCCGTCGTGAGGCCACGGGCAAGCATCTGCGCCCGCCAGCCATCCAGCATGGCCGTAAAAACCCGTTCATCAGCACGGAACAGCCCAATGTCCGGATCCACCAGCCTCCGCGGGACAAAACCCGGAACGACACCACTCACAACGACCCTTAAACCATGGAAACATGCATTAGATGCATGAAACCGACAGTCGCAAGGACCCAAGCGCGAGTTCACGCCAGGACGCCAGCACGTCCGCATTCGACAAAAGCCTGCTTGTCCGGCGGAAACGCCAGATTCGTTGATGGACGGGAGTTCCCGCAGCTACTTCTACTCCCGTACTTTGGATGCCGATAATGGATATTATGTCGCGTTGTAGTCTGCGTATCTCATCAGATGAATCAATTCGCCGGCCCCTCATCCTGCCGGATCTACACCCCGATCGCCGGGTAGTTCCGCGGAATTTGGCCGGTCGGTTGGCCTTGAACGGAGATTCTTCTGGTGGCGTGGCGTGATGCTCTGTGCGTGGATGACGGTGTAAGAAGCACCCCTGACCTGCGGTTTTGCCTTGATGATGCATCTGATGAATCATTGATTCAAGTTTCTGGCATGTTTCTGGGGCGATTTTTGGGGCGGATGATGGCGGTCGATGCGTTCGGAACCAGTTCCGGCCCCGTTTCCGGAACCCACGCAACTTGAAAGCGCCAGCGAAGGCCGACTCGACCAATTTCGTTCTATCCACACGGGATATTCTCCAGCATGGAGACGTCCGCATTGACGAATGTATCGACGCAGTCGTGCCCTCTGCGAAACTCGTCCTATGACGCATAGAAACGATCTCCGCGTGCTTGCCATCCGGGAAGCCCTCTACGAGGAAATTGTGGGCGCCGACCTGTTGATTGCAACAGGTCTCAACGCTCTGTTGGATGGCGTAGATTCGCCATCGCTGCCGCTCCTAGCCGGTCTTACGCGACGGGAAGAAGGCGACGCGCATGATCTATTCAACGCAGTCGTAAACGAGTTGAACATTGCGCCGCCGACGCCCGCGAAGACGACGCCCGAACGCTGGAACTTGGTCAGATGGCTCTGCCAGGCGCTGGTAGACGGGGAACTAAAGCCCGACTATGCGGGTCGCCTCATCTGGTGGGAGGGGTGGGACGAACTCGGATATCCCGAATCACTCAGACCACTCGTCGGCCAAGTGAGCGAGTGGGACGATTGGACACCATCTTGGACCATTGACCGACACCAAATCGGTCAACTGATTGTCGAAGAAGCAAAGAAGCTCCTCAACGGGCCCTGGCCGCCGAAGTAGCCGAACGGTTCACCACATCCAATCCGCAGGGACGCCACTAAGAGCTAAGAGGGCGGCTCTATTCTCCCGCTTTTGTCAGGAACTCGTAGACATCACTGACTTCTCCCGCGCCGACCATGATCGGCGCTCCCCTGACCACGCCACGATTGTAGGTCGTCACATAGTAGAGATTGCGGAGCGATGAAGGGCCGAAGATCGCGAGAACCATACCTTCTCCACGCTGATCCTGCTGGCCGACCTCGGCGCGGTACATGATCCCGTTATGAACGTAGTCAAGGCGCTGGATGCGCCGCGCAGGAACAGTCTCCCCATGGAGGTTTTTCGAGGTTCCGATATAGATAGCCTCGGCCGCCTCAGGGGCCTCGGTCCCCGGAATGAAGAAAGTCCGAGGTATGAAGGGGCTGTTCAGGAAAGCTTCATCTTGGCGCGTCATAAGGAAACTGTAGGCTGTCACCGGCTTTGCTGCCCTCCGGCAAAAGCATCCGGGCTTCCGCAATACCAGATAGATGCCCACATCGATGATCTCTGTTGCGGACCTGCGGCAAGGGCCGGGTCCGAGCTTCGGCACTCCCCTGTACTGGGAGGTTTCTGGCTAGACGCAAAGGCGTGAAGATTCAAGCGGTCCTTTAGTAGTAAAGAAGATGGTTCCACTTGATGTTCTGAAACACGCAGTCACTAGGCGCAGCTATGGGAACCGGACCGTAGGGTGGTCCCGTCAACGTGTCTACTGCTGCGGCCATCGTTTCCGGTGCCCATGCCCCATCCTTCCAAAGGAAATGGTCATAGTGCCAGAACCCGTTGAGATCGTATAGGCCCACGAATGAATGCTGGCCGTGGTTGTGGTTCATCTGCGTCACGTGAATGCGCAGCCCCTGCGTGCCTGATCCTGGTTGTTCTTCTAGCTGCACTGTCGCGTTCGGAAGCGTTTCAAGGTCAGCGCAAAGGTTTTTGAATACCTTGCGCCATACCAATCTAGGAGTCATTCTTGCTCCTCTCATCTTTGGTTGGCGGGCGCGGTACTTTAAACAACTGGTCCGATCCTATGTCTCCCCTGGGCTTTGAAACGTACACTTCTGCGGCCTCGTCCTTCTCTGCACTATGCCCCTGTGTGGCAGTTGATGTTCCGCGTACGAGTATCAGCGTTGAAGGAAAAGACCATAGCCGCCATGAGCGACGCCTGGAGGTCATGTTGGATAGCCTGTGACCTAACGCATGGAGGCAAGGTGGGATCGGATGTTTGAGTTTGCTGGGCTCAGAGGAACCGACGTGGCTTCATTGGGATTGGGCTTCTCCTTTCTTTGTTGCTGCATACTTTTACGGCTTCAGTTCAGACGAAGAATGCCAGATATTAGTCTTCTGCATCACCTCCTGCTGACCCTCTTGGTGGCCATCGTGTCTCTGGCCTCACTGGCGGCAACGTGGTTGGTGGTCTATAGGACACCCCCCTTTGAAGCGGGCATTCGGTCTGGGCTATGGATGTCAGGATTAATTTGTCTGGTTTCCCTTGTGGCTTGGCTATTTTTTGGATTCGTCATCCGACGCAACATGGACAACAAGGCAGACCCGAGGTCGTTCTTCAAAGTCACGTCCTCTGTCGTCTTCCTAGTGACATGCATTGGATTAGCCGCTGTTCTTATCCAAGATGGAACCCGACATCCCAACCCAAACAGAAGCGGTCCTGTAGTCAGCATCTTCACCGATGGCGCCACTTCAGTGGAAGCGGAGGCAAACATCTCCGATTTCACTGATGAGGACCGATTTTCACCCACGAATTTCATCGCAAACTTAAAGAACACAAAACCTACACCTGCAGACAACCCCTATGCTCGTGTCCAGTGGGGTCTCCGCCTGACAGGTACACCAAATGCAACAGCACGTTTCGCTTTCATGGCCACACCAGGGGCCATAGACGACGACCCTGCCATCGTCGGCGCGTCCCAGTCAGTTACGAAGCTACTCACTGAGAACGATGTCATAAGGGGTGGAACCCGGGGGACGACCACATCTACCCAGTGCAAATTCGAAGAAGCATTGCCCGGCCGTTACCCGAAAGGTTCGGTGCTAGTTACTGGTTATGTTCAGTTGGACGCAGAAGGCAAGGGCACAGTCGGAGTTACCAAGCGGGAACACCGTTCATGGGCCGAGGCTGGCGGGAGCATCAATACTATCCGTCTTCCAAAGGTGTATATCTCAGGTTCGGGCGCCTGTCTGAGCGGAACGGGTGATCTAGAGGGCACTTGGCAAGGCGCGACGGAACGAAGTGTAGGCATGAGCTTGAGCGTGAGCGAACTTGAGTTCGCCAAGGTAGAAGTCTTTCCGACTCCAACGCTGAAGAATCAAACAGAGGCTTGGAACAAGGGCCTCACTTGGAGAGTGTCCGAGAAATCAGCCTGGAACACTCTTACGTTCACGCCCTACTACACGATTGAAAGCCCCGGCACTAAGGATCGAGCCACCTTCACCCTCTTTGTGGCGGCCGTCCTTCTGGGTGCAGCGATTACCGTTCTCTTCGAGATGATCCGCGACATCCCAGCCCGCAGGAGGCCCAGCAGCGGCAATGAAGGGGTAAGGCCGCCGAAAAGTAATAGGTTCAGTAGCCGTCCTCCACTCAGACATTCGTATCGACGGAGGTAAGGCGTCCAAACATATTCAGGCAGACTTACTTCCTCGATGGGTCTAGACGGACGCCATCGGAACGAGCTTCGCATGTATGTGAACGTACTTTTCCGCAGACAGTATGTTCGCGCAGGAAGCGCCTCGACGGGCCGTAGCCACCCAAGTAGCTGAACGGCCCTCTTCAAAACGAGGAATACGCCCATCTTCAATCCGCAGGGACGCCACTAGTGGAGACGCACGGCAGCGTCTCGACAGCTACCTTGGCCCGCTCCATCCTGCGGAACATTCGACGGGCCGACGAAGCCGCCCTGAGCGAACGCGGGCCGATCATTCCATACCAGAGCCACGTTCCGCCTCTGCGACACGCCGGGATCTCGGCCGACACGCTGGAGATTAAATGTGGCTAAGTAGTCCACAGGGTGTGGATTTCATCCCTCACTCTGGCGGAATCACGGACATTTTGAGAACGCTCGCCTGTGGACGAGCGGTGGATTGAATGACATGCTTGTAATACATCATCTAGGGGTCCGGTCGAGGGCCTTGCACTACATGTAGTATCGATGATTGAAGACCAACCATCCGGTGGTCTAACGACGAAGCGCACGTTCGACTGAACCTCGAACATGCGCTTCAAAATAAAATAGGGATCGACGCCTCGCAATCAAATTGGTTGCGTCAAAGGCCCAAGATAATGTGTTTTGTCGTTTCGTTCTTCCAAGGGGGAACGTCAGAACAGACTACGAGCGGTTAGAACAAACGTCAACATTGACAACGTTCCGTGTCTTGTGCCCCGGTGGTCCCGGAAAGGAGTAGCCGCAATGGCTACACGCGTAGTACGAATCCGCATCAAGCGGACGATCCGTATCCGCCCGACGCAGCGCTAGAACGCTGGGTCGAACATGAGGCCGGCGCTGCGATAGCTCGCATCGAAGCGCCGGACCCTCACCTTTTCATTCAAACCACGTAAGGACGACAACAATGGCTAAAAACAGCCGTCAGACCAGCAGCAAAGCTGCCTCCGCCGCAAGCCAGGTATTGCGGAATCCCCGTTCCGCCGCAGCTGCTAAAACAGCAGCGGCAAGCGCGCTCTCCCAAAAGGGCAAGGGCAAGAAGTGAGCGCTCAGGAAGGTCTTCACGAGGACGATGACCAGATCTTTTCCTGGGGTTCGCCCGGCTTCCCAAGGCCTTTCGTGAAGCGCTATAGAGCATCCACAAACACATGGGACGCAGAAGGTTAGGTTCTTGGCCTAACAGACAGCACCCCCGGTTTCAACTGATGGAAGGACCGACCAACCGCATCGGTCCTTCCATCAGCCTTTACGCGCTTCTGCAAAGGACATCAGATTTCTCGAGCAGAACATTCGCGACGGGTCACCTTTCGGCCGTAGGGTTCTGCGGGCCGGTGAGGGTTCAAGCGGCCCTCCTACCGCTGACAGTTCAGCCTAGCGGGGCAAGGTGTCCGTCAGGTCTTTGGTCGTAGGTGCGGGCTCTTCGTAACCCACGGTGAGGTAATCCACCTCTGGCGCCTGGATAACGACAGTTCCATGCGGTTCAAGGCGATGCACATTCTCACTGTCAGCCATCCGGTACCAGATCTCGCCGGTAAGCGTGAAGGCTCTGTCAGGTGTTTCGTCGCCGTTTCTGCTGAACGATTTCAAAGCACCTTGAACCCAAGCGCCGCTCTTCAGCTGCACTCCCACGATCACTCTGTGGCCAGGCATCATCTCAAACGCCGTGTTCCAGGCCGATTGACCGCGCTCTATGGTGTCCGGCTCTTTCTTCCTCATCTTCAACCATTTAGCCCGGCATCCCTTCAGAAGACGCGAGGCGGTTTTGCTTCCGAAGAAGGCACCAAACGATACCGCCAGTGCAAGATCCAGGAGGGTGACGCCAAAAAACAGCTGGGCGTCCTGCCGAAAGAGCACTCCCGGGTCAATGAAGAATTGACGTAGCGTGCTTCGGGCTGGCTCGAAAAAGAAGGCCGCTACGTAGTGAAGGATGAAAACCGCCACGAGTGACGCCGCGCTGGCTATGACCACCGCCGCCGTCTCACGAAAGGCGGAACGCTTGACGACCGAGCCGTGGCCCTCATACCGCCAGATAAACGCGATTCCGGGCAGCAAAAGGCATACGTAGAGCAACGCAGCTATGGGCTCCGTGGGCACCATGACTCCTTAACGAGTGTCCCGGCCGCGATAATGGGGGTAATACACAACGACAAGGAGAATGAAATGGCTGACAACAAATCTAACAACCCTGACTCCAGCGGCCGTAGCCGGACCACAAAGTTCGCGGAAGGACAAAAGCCGGCCAGCTACTCGGTTCCGCCGGCAACGATGAAGCCGGGGTCACCGCCGGCGGCGCCGAAGAAGTAGAGGCATAGTCCTGTAGCAGGAACTCCGCCGGGGCCTCAATCCCGCCATAGTACCGGAGGTCCCAGAGGCCCTCCTTCGCAGAGGCGGCCAAGATGGCCGGCCGTGGCAAGCCCGGAAAGCTAACCCGAGCCGGGTGGTCCTTCAAGTCATGCAAGAGGCCGGGGTGAATGCGGCGTAGACCTTGGTCTCGCTGCCCTTCGAAGCATCGCTTGAAGATAACGCGCCCCGAAGGCTCCGAAAGCCCAGGCGTGAGGCCTTAATTGGCGAAGCCTCGATCAAATAGCGGTTGATCGAAGCTTCGCTCGCATTATGCCCACCCGAAGCTTGACGTTGGCTGTGAAGACTCAGCCTCTGGGACTCCGGGGTTCTGTCGGCTATCGGGATAACCCGCCTTTGCTTCTCTCGGCGCCTACAGCCGCACCTGTGCGGGACTTCTTGGCCTTGGTTGCTTTCCCGGTTGTAACGGCTGCGCTGGGGTGCGTGCCCTCGCCGCGCGCGGCTGCGAGGCGGCCACGGATCTGCGTTTCGCTGGCCCCGGAATCGGTAAGTGACTCCGCGAACTTCTTGTGATGTTCGGCGGACCCGTAGCCGGCCTGCGAAGCGGTTTCGGTCTTCAAGCCCTGGTCTTTCAGCATTCTGCTGTCATTACCGGTGACGCGGTTCTCAATCTCTCGGCCGACGCCCTCCATGCGTGCGAAGAGTTCCTTCTCGGCGCGCTCGTACCTCTGCTCCTGCGTTGACCATTTGTCGCCTTTGAATCCGCCCTCTGCCAACAGTTTGGCTTCGTGCAGGTTCTTGGCGGCGTCGACGAACGCTGGGTCTTTGAAGTGTTCCTCGGCGGCACCGTTGATGTTCGCGGTTGTTTCTTTCCGTAGCTGGTCGATGTCTGGTCCGTTGATGCCGTCCTTGCCGATAAGGTACATGCGCTCCTTCACGGTCGCGTCGGCTACCTCCAATGCTTTGGGTGTCTTGGCGTTGTGTGCCAGCTGGAGTGCTTTGGTCAGTTCGGGGTTGGCCAGGTACTCCACGGGCACCTGGTGGCGTTCCATCTGGGGTGCGAGCTTCGCCGCTTGGGCGCGGAGTTCTTCGACCCGGGCAGCGGCCAGGAGCTGCATTGCCTTTTCGTGTTCCACTGCGGCTGACTGTGATGCCAGCTGGGCGCCTGTAGCTGCCTGCCAATGTCGGATGAGCCTGTTCTCGTCGCTGCGCTCATCGGCTACCGTGTCGGCAAAGTCGTGGCGAAGTTTCCAGTCGTCGTAAAACTTCGGGTCGTGTTCTTTTGCCCATTCCGTAGCCCGGCCCAGATCAGTCTGGTCAACGCCCTCGGGGCTTTGCCCAACGGCCGGTGCTGTGGCGGTTTGCCAGTAGTGAATGAGCTCCCTTTCGACGGAGCGTTGGTCCTCTACGGTGTCCGTGAATCCCTGGCGGTTTCTCCACTCGGCGTAGAACCTTGGGTCTTCTTCTGCGGCCCATTCAATGGCACTTTGGAGTTGGCTCTTGTGCTCGTCCTGTCCCTGCACTCCCGCGGCGGTTCCAGGTGCTGCCAAGCGTGCCCTTTCGGTGGCGATGGTGTGAATGCCCAACTCAAGATACGCGGTGTCCGTGCCGACGTCTCTGGTGTCGATGCCGTACCGCGCAAAGACTTCCTGGCGGATCCTTTCGGACGCTGCCAGAGCGGTGGGGTCGTGGTCCTTCCACGCTTCAGCGACGGTGTGGGCGGTAGCGATGTCGGACGGTTGGGCTTTGTCCCACCACTGCTCCTTTTCAACCGGTGCGAGTGCTGCGTGCGCTGCACTGCGTTCGGTGGCAAAGCGTGCTTGGGCTTCATGAGCAGCCGTCGATTCAAGGTGTTCCTGCTGCCGCTGAGCTTCCTGTCGTTTGCGAGCCAGAGTCTCTGCAATACGGGAGGCGATCATCAGTGATTGCCGCAGTCCGCCGTCTACTACATCGTCCATTCCGTCTGATTCACTCATGGTGTTCCCCTTGCACTAGTGGTGTGATTCTTATCGGTCGAGTACAGGCCCGGATTCGCGTCCAGTTCGCGTGGGTGTCTTGGCTGGTGTTGCTGTTCCTGGAACAACCGAGCCGGGACGGATTGGTGCCATACCGCGTAGGCCGAGCTCCACAGGGTTCCGAGCCTGTTCGCGCTCTACTGATTGCTCGGTCGCACCTACGTTGACGGGCCGGGGCATGGTCGCTGCAAAGGGCTTGAGTTGGGTTGCAACGACGGCCCGGATCCTCTCAGCTTCCCGTGTCCGACCGGATTGCAGATGCATGTCGTAGATCGCCGCAGCCATGTTCGCCAGTTGCACCATCAGCGCAGCCTGCGCCGCTGTCTTGTTCTTGCTCGATGCTGCCAGGAACAACATGGCGGTGCCGGCGATGGACGGCAGCGCGACAGGTTTGCCGTGCTGGCGAGGTGCACGCAGTTGCGCGGTGCGGGACAATTCAGCGGCGGTTTCGGCCAGCGGTCCGGGTGTGGTTTCGAGACGGTGTGACCAAGCCGCGAAGGCGCCGGAAACGTCGCGTGCTGCTTTCGCCCAGGTGGCGTGATCGTCCAACGGAATGGCACGCAGCTGTTCTGCAAGGGCTGTGGCGTTGCGGGTGTACTCCACCCATACCTGCGGAGACGGTGTAGCTTTCTCAGGACCGGTCTTGGAGACGGTGCGCTTGTTGCGAGCTGCCGCGTTCCATTCCGCCGCAGCTTCCGTGGCAAGCTGCGGGGAATCCATCCATGCCTCACGCAGAGCACCAAGCTTCAAGTCCGAGGCAAGGGTTCCACCGCCGAACCAAATGGGACGCTCTCCGGCCTTAGGTCGCTCGGCCACGGAGTACCCGACAATGACGTCGGTGGTGTTCTTCGCGTAGCGGGGTCGGAGCAGCATTCCCGTGCCACGGGCGCGGCGAACGAACTCTCCCTCCGTTGCTGATGCACTGGCACTGGCCCGCACCTTACGCGCCAGTGCCGAGCGGTGCATTTCCCGTTCGTCCCGTGCAGCGGTGGCCTTCTCAGCGCGGTCGTAACCACGAGTGGCGTGCACGGTGGAAAGTTGTTCTAGCCCGTACTTAACTTCCAGTTCCCGGCACGTCTTTTGTGCCCTTTTGTAGTCCCCGTGAGTAGAGGCCTTGGTGCCGTCCTCGCGGACCAGGGACACTGCCAAGTGGATGTGGTGGTTGCCGTTCTCGCTCGTGCCGTGGTTGATCGCTGCCCAGCGGCACTGTGCCTTGCCACTAGCTGCAGTGAAGCCCATGGCATCCATGAAATCGTTCGCGATGTCGCCCCATTGCTGGTCCGTCAGTGCGCCCTCTTCAGCGCGAAGACTCAGCGAACAGTGCCACACGCTGGCGTCCTTGTAGCCAACGTGCACGCGTTCCTTCTTGGCCGCATCCCACTGCATGTCCTTGATCTGAACGGAAACACCGAACAGCTTGCGTGGTTGGTCGAGGTGCTTGGCAATGGCCAGAGCGTCATCCCTGTCCAGCATGCCGTCGTCGTACCAACTCATGATGGCCGCATCACCAGCCACCAAGTGCGGCTCAGTGTGTGCGTTCTTGATCTTGTCAGAGTCGGTCGATGCCAGGTAAACCATCAGGCCACCCATTCGCGAACCGCGGGTGATGTTCGGAATCATTCCTTACATCAACCCCTCGATGGCCTGGTCGATTCGCATAGCCACGGTCCGGAGATGCTTCAGAGCCTCACGGGCCTCTACGGGGAACTCACCCGTGGCATTGGCTTGCCGCGCGAGTTGGTTGATGTTGTTCGAGGAACGGGCAAGAAGGTTGTGCAATTGCATGAGTTCAGCGCCGATTGCGCGGCGCTCCGTGGGTGAGTCGGTGCGCTCTGCCAGGGCCGATGAAACCAGCAGGTTCGGGACGGTCACTTTCTCCCGTTCGGCCCTCGCCACGAGAGCCGCTTCCTCTTCCAACGTGACCCATACGTCACGGCGCTTCTTCGTTCCTGCCGGAGTGTTCGCACGACGACGGCGGGACAGATTGGGACGGTGAGCACTCCCCTCGTCCGACATCCCAATCCCCCTTCAAAGGCCCAGCGCAGCGACCCCTAATCGGGGACCACACTGACCAGTGTGCCGTACTCGACCGCCAGTGTCGAGGACGACAAGCCACTTACACCCGTGTAAGTGTATAGCTTGCTCCGCAAGATTGGGTTTTCGCGTTTTTCGCACCCTTTGTGCGAACCGGCAGAAACAGTTCCCGTCGGTGTCAGTCAGGGCCGCTAGACTGGCCACATGGACATCAACGACATTGCCGCTAAAGCGGCCGCGAAGATTGACGCTGCCAGGGACGCCAAGGTCAATGCTGTGAAGAACGCAGCAGCCAGCAGCGTCGAACTTCAGGAAGCCGCGCAGCTGCTCGCGGCAGCCGAGCAGAAGTACGCCAAGGACTACCAAGCTGCGCTGCGTGCCGACTGGACCGAATCGGACTTGCGCGGCTTCGGCCTGGACACGCCAGGTAGGAAGGCCGGCGGACGACCGCGCGGCAAGAAGACCGCCCGGGAAACAGCGCCTGCCTCGGTGGCATCGGAACAGTAACCCCTCGTCCACATGGGCACGGCAAAAGCTAAAACCTTCGGGCTTTTCCCGCACACATGTGGACGACCGGACCCACCCGACCGGCTGCACACAACCACCACGTCACCAAAGCGAGGACACTCACCAGGACGAGCGGTGGCCGTGCACAGCCTGGATATGCAGTCGGTCAACAACGGGAACGTTTCCCATGGTCCAAGACTGAACGCTGGCCGACACACCACACGTGCAGGGCCGGCTTCTTTTCAGCCGGGACGACACACGCAGTTCACGCGATGCGGAGACAGGCGGGCACAGGAACCGATAGTGCCGGGAGACGTATCAAGCGGCAGGGGGATTCACGCTGAGGTACTGGACGCTTTCACCCAAGACCTACCTCCCAGCCCACACAAGAAACGACGTGCACGCAGCTGGGGCCCGTACCGAATGGTACGGGCCCTAGCTGTGTGCAAAACAATTCGTATCGCGTTCCTCAACGTCCTGGGTTAGCTGAGGGAACCTGTCCTCCCATAGTTTCCTGCATCTCACAGGGAGCATCAGCTGAGGCCAGATATCGCGCAAAAGACCGGCGTTGAGAAATTCCCTCTTCCGCTGCTGTCCCTACGCGCAGCACCGCCTGGTACGCCTTGATGACTCCTTCGGACTGGCCCAGATCACACTCGGCTCGTGGCCCCCAGTACACGTGGTGAGGCAGTGTGATCTGCCCTTCCGCCGGCCCCTGAAGGTCACCGAGTCTGTCCGGTGTTTCGTAGGGCATCACGTCCTGAATGAGCACTCGTTCCACCGGTTCGGAAGGTGCAGGCTTTCCTGGCTTGGGCCGGTTCATTTACCGGTCCTCTCTGGCTGCCGATTCGGCCCGGGTCCGTCGCCCTGGACGGAGTTCGCCTGCTTCGATCCCCGGCCATTTCCGGCCGTCGTTGTACTTGCGCTGCAGACGTCGCAGCTCCCGGCGTGCGGCTGCCTCAACGAAGTCCGTGATCGAGGCGTAGCCCTCCGACGGTCCAGCGGCCTGGACGGCTGCACGGATCTGCTTCAGGTCATCATCCGTGAAATACGGATTCTTCTTTTCGCTCTGCTTCGTCATCGCGAAACTCTCTAGGTGATGTTGGCCGGGAAGATGCTGGAAGCCAGCCAAGGTGCACCAGCTTCTGTGTTGGTCATGACAATGATCCATTCCCCGGCATCGGTCCCGATCCTGACCCTCACTTGGTTCCCTGTCCCTGATTGGGGATGCTCCAAATCCGCTGCGCGCACCGTCGCCGGTTTGAGGTCGGGAGGATCAATGTTCCGGGCTTCGCGAGCAAAGGTAGTGGTTACCAGTGGCGTGAGATCCTGAAGCCAAGACTCCTTCGACAAGGATTCGCCGGAGAACTTGCGCAGGGCGTCAACTGCACTGGTCGCCGCGACATCCTCGCGCTGCACATTGGCCGGCCCGTCCATGTACACTGGCGCGGAAGACTCCCGAAGCACGGGTGCTGCGCTGCAGCCAGCGGCGGTAATTACAAGCACTGCGGCCATGGTTGTTCTGGTTGTCATCATGCGTGCCATCGTCCCCACGTCTTTCTGGTTCATTAGGCTGTTCGGGCGGTCTAGAACGGGGGTTCAGCGTCGGGGCCGTTGCCCCAGGAACCGGCATTGGTCTGCGGGGTTGCGGCCCATGGGTCGTCCTGCTGGTTGGTCTGTCCGCCAGCGCCCTGGTTACCGAATCCGCCGCCGTTTCCTGCGCCCTGGTTGGTGCGCTGGGTGCGGTTTACTTTCGCATTTGCGTAACGCAGGCTCGGACCGATCTCCTCTACCTCAAGCTCTATGACGGTGCGCTTTTCGCCCTCTTTGGTCTCGTAGGACCGGGACTTCAACCTGCCGGAAACGATGACGCGCGTGCCCTTGGTCAGGGACTCGGCGACGTTCTCAGCTGCTTCCCGCCACACACTGGCACGGAGGAAAAGCGTCTCCCCGTCCTTCCACTCGTTGGACTGACGATCGAAGGTTCTGGGCGTTGAAGCGATCGTGAAATTCGCTACCGCCGAACCTGATGGGGTGAACCTCAACTCGGGGTCCGATGTCAGGTTTCCAATGACAGTAATGGTGGTTTCGCCGGCCATGATGATTCCTTTTCCTCGTGTGCTGTTGGTGTTCTCGGTGTGTGTGCTGGTTTCGTTCTGAGGTTCGGTCCCACCGGGTTGGTCGTGGGTGAGGTCGTTGGGCTGGTGCTGGTCTGCGGTGTGTTCATCCCACAGTCCGCCGGCCCCGAGCGGGGCGCGGTTGATCGCCTCAAGGTACCGGTCGTCGCCTCCCTTGTAGGGGGCGGCGTAGAAGCCGTCGTACAGATCCACAACTTCGGGCTCTACAGGGTCGGGGTGGATCGTGCCGCTGGGGTTGGTCTGCCGGAACAGGTCCACCTCCAACGGGATCCGCGGGCTGATCTTGAACCCGTCCACAGGGTGCGGGGTGGTCATAGTCCTCACCCGAGTTCGGTGATGCGGAGGCTTGCCCGGTAGGCGAGCTGTTCGGCCATCAGGTCGCGGGTGTTGAGCTCGTACCGTGATTCGGCCTCCTCGTCGTAGAAGACGGTGGAGGCGTCGTAGAAGCGTGCCTCGGGCAGTGTCGCCGGGGAGTTCAGGAACGCGAACCCGTACGCCACGGCCTGCAGTTCCGGGTCGGTACGCAGCTCCGTAGGGACAGCAAGCTGGTCCAGGATCGTAGTGATGGTCTCGGCGGTGATGGGCGTGGCAGTCATGATGCCTCCTAGCGGTTCGCGGGTGTGTGGGTCATGGCGGCGTGGACGAGCTTGTCGCGGCGCAGCCCGGACCAGTGGTCCTGGTCATCGGAGTTGTTCACGATGACGGGTGCCTGGGAGTACCCGAGCTCCTGGGTGATGTATTCCAGTGCTGCCGGCACTTCGGTGATATCCACCGGGGTGTAGGTGATGCCTTTGGAGTCGAAGTACTCCATGGTGCGGTCGCAGTTCGGGCAACCGGGTTTCGTGTAGACCGTGTAATCGGTGATTGAGGAAGTCATTTTCAGTCCTGCGTTTCGTATCAGTTTTGGTTAGGTTCGTCTGGCTGACTTGCTACTACTATTCTAGCTTTTATCCAATCGGATTTAAAGGCTTTTCCCCTTATTTCTAGGGGTTTTTGACGTGTTTTTGGTAGTGATTTTCTGGTGATTTGGGCGTCTGGTGAGTTTGGGAAGATCGCGGGTAGTAGCCCGTCGGTACTCCCCCGGCTTCATTAGGAGCTGCCCAGGGGCGTGAGGTTCTTGTGCCCGTGTCAGGTGATTCCGAATTTCCCAGTGGGTGGTCCCGGCTGAGAGCAACTGTTCCGCTGCGGGTGGGGGCCGGCGGCGGATTGTCTTGTCCCATGGGGAAGCTTCCCGGTTTTGCTGTTTAAACAAAACAGGACCGGCGCGGGCCGGTCCTGTTTCGCTCTCCTCGGACAAAGGAAATCTGTGGTTCAGTTTAGCGGACTCTTCCGGTGTTCCACGGCTGGTTTTCGCTTGGAGTGCGGTGCGCAGTGCCCCAGAGGGTTAGTCCGATGACCAGCGCGAAACCTCCAATGATGAGTCCCCAGCCGAGTCCGCTGCGGCCTAAGACAAGGAGGCCGCTAAGGGGCGTCGCGATGGCCAGGCCGAAAGCGAGGTCCGTGGCCTTGGGGGCCCTTAGTGATGCTTGGTTTCTTCCTCGGATGATCACGGCCGCACAAACGTAAACCGCGACTAGTGCGGTGCTGATCAGCATCATTGCCGGCTGTGACCAGTCGAAGCCGCTGAAGTCGCTGTTCATGAAGTCGGTGATGGGGTTGTCGGGGATTGGTGGCTTGGTCAAGGTGACTCCTGTCGTGGTGCCATGAGATGAGCCTATCGGTGGCCTCTGACAAAACTTCTCGGTGGTGAGTCGATGGAGTAGCCAGGTAGCCGGGTGCTGCGCGGCTTTTGGTGGGTGTGTGCCTGGTGGCGCTCAATGGCGGTCCGTCGCTGGTGAGTGGCTGCTGTGGTTCGCCCTGGGCGGCGGACCGCCCGACATTTGGGAGGTTCCCGGCCCTGCTCGTGGTGAGTGGCCGGGGGCCTTGCCGGGCGGTGGGGGTTCCGCCCGGCAAGGGGTTCTTATGCCGCTTTTTCTTCGGCGGGTTTGCCGCTGTCGATGATGATCTGCTCAACCTCGCTCGGGGTGTAACTTCTCCGGACTAACGGGTCAAGAGGCGTGAAGTTGCCTGATGGAGCGTTCCGTCGCTTCCGCTGCGTCGAGGAGAGCCTGAGGCATGAGGTGGCCATAGATCTCTTCAGTTGTTCTCGTTGAGGAGTGACCAAGCCGTCGGGAGAGCGTGAAAATGGGGATGCTTCCTTCCTGGAGAAGCCATGAGGCATGCGTGTGCCTAAGGTCGTGGATACGGGGCGTCTGCGTTAGTCCGTCCGCCTGTGCGGAACGGACCGCGGGGCGCCAATGATGATCCCAGAAGGGTTTGTGCGCTATTCGGTCACCGGTACGTGTAGTGAATAACAGGTCGCTGCCGGGACGGTTGGCAACGAGTGGGGTGAGCAGGTCCGTGAGGGCCCGATTCAACGCAATTGTCCGCTTCCCTGCGCCCGTCTTTGTTGGTCCCAAGTAGTACCGGGATTGATCATCCCGCTTCCAGGCTTTGTTGACTCGTGCTGTTGGGGGTCGGGCAATTAGGTCTATGTCGCCAACGGTGAGAGCGGTAGCCTCCCCGAACCTGGTTCCCGTCATCACCAAGAAGCTAATGAATGGCTTATAGTCTTCGTCCATGGAGCTCAAAACCAGCTGATATTCGGCATGGGTAAGGAATTTCTTGGTGTCATCAGAGCGCTCAAGCGGAGGTAGTCGGACCCCCCGACAAGGGTTGCGGGGTATGTATTGGAGCTTCTCCGCCGTCTGAAGTGCAGCAGACAACAATCCGTGGATGTTGTGGATGGTTTTCGGGGCCATTCCTTTGTTGCTTAGGGTGCGTAGCCAAAGCATGACATCCCTATAGCCGAGTTCCTTCACGGGTATCCGGCCGATCGTTCCCTGGATATGTAGATCCAGCATCCGTTGATACGTTCGTATGGTTCCGCTGGAAGGACGAACCAGCAGATCGATGTGCTCTTGAACGACTTCGCTGACCCAGGGTCCAGTTATTGTCCTGCGTTGTTTAGCTCGCAGAGCCCTGATCAGTGACTGTCCATGATCATTGAGGCTCCGCATCAGAGCGAGGGCCTCCTCCTCAGACCGGAACGTCAGACCCTGCTGACGCCTGGTTTCGGGGTCCCGCCACCGAACCATAAATGACGGCTGACTACCCATGCGGGGCCGTCGGAGAATACTGGCCACGAGATCAGGCTACGCCTATGTTTCGCAGCGGCCCACCTTGGCTTGTATGCCGTACGAGTCGTCGTCCTGAGCCCGTCAGGGCGCATGGCTTTGAGTCCTAAATTGTCGGTGCCATGAAGTAGGTTGAGCGCAAAGGACTACTTCAGGAGACCAAATGACAATTCACTACTTCGATTCGCTTGGACACTGGGTTGCCTTCCGCACCAGCGAAATCAACAAGAACCTGTTCAGCCCGACGGCGAAGTGGATCGGCTGGCTTGCGTGGAATGACAACGACGTGTGCGGCGTCGCAACAAAGATGTACCTTGGCACGCTCGTCGGCGATCGCCTCCTAAAGAAGGTGCATCCGCCCTCCCATTTCACGCCTTTCACTCCGTTTACGCCCTTCACTCCGTTTACCCCGTTCACGCCCTTCTCCAAACACTCGATCGGGCTGCCGGCGGGCTACGTGGACGTGCACTGACCCGGCTCGTCATCTTCACGGTGGTTGTGACAGGTTTAGATGGCCCCGGTAGGACGGTTATTTCTGGCCCCAATTCTAGACTCGCCGGGCGTTTGTGACGGTTATATGTGGCCCCACCTTCAACGTTGGTTCCATCAGTGGATGGATGCGACGGAGGGTTGGTCCGGATGGAGTCGAGGGTGGAGTTGTTTGCGCGGATCCGACGGGATGCCCGGGTTGAGGGTTTGTCGGTGCGCGCATTGGCGGCAAGGCATAAGGTCCATCGCAGAACCGTGCGGCAGGCGTTAGAGGCTGCGATTCCTCCGGATCGGAAACCGCGGCGCGGTGTTGCTTGGCGGCTGGAACCGTTCAAGACCGCCATTGACCAGATGCTTGTCGATGACACGGCTGCTCCACGGAAACAGCGGCATACAGCCCGAAGGATACTGGCGCGGCTGATTGAGGAGCGCGGAGCGACAGAGCTGTCGTATTCGACGGTGAGGGATTACGTGAGGGTGCGCCGGGCCCAGATCGATCTGGAAGCCGGCCGCAGGGTCGAAGTCTTTGTCCCTCAGGAACACGCACCGGGCGCCGAAGCGGAGGTCGATTTCGGTGAGGTCTTTGTCGTGCTCAATGGTGTGAAGACCAAGTGCCACATGTTTGTGTTCCGGCTCTCCCATTCCGGCAAAGCCATCCACCGGGTCTACCCTACCCAAGCCCAAGAAGCTTTCTTGGAAGGCCATATCGAGGCGTTCAAGGAGATCGGCGGTATTCCGGTCAAACACATCCGCTACGACAACCTCACCAGCGCCGTAACCTCGGTGTTGTTCGGGCAGGGCAGGAACCGGCATGAAAACGACCGCTGGGTGCTATTCCGCTCCCACTACGGGTTTGACGCTTTTTACTGCCAACCAGGGATCGCCGGCGCTCATGAGAAGGGCGGGGTCGAGGGCGAGGTGGGATGGTTCCGTCGGAACCGGCTCACGCCGATGCCTGTGGCTGCGTCCCTGGAGGAGCTAAACGACCGGATCAGAGGTTGGGAGTCCAAAGATGAGGACCGGAGGATCAACGACAGGATCCGTACCATCGGCCAAGACTATGCGGCAGAACGGCCCTGCTTGGGGCCGTTGCCCGTGGAAGAGTTTGATCCCGGGCTGGCATTGAACCCACGCGTTGATCGTTCATCAATGGTCACCGTTCGTATGGTGAAGTACTCCGTTCCGGCGCGGTTCATCGGACGGCAGGTCCGGGTCTCGTTGCGGGCATCCGACGTCGTGGTTTTTGACGGACGCGTGGTGGTGGCCAGGCACCAACGGCTCGCGGCCCGGACGGGGTGCTCGGTCCAGCTGGACCACTATCTGGAGGTCTTGAAGACCAAGCCCGGCGCGCTTCCCGGGTCTACCGCCCTGGCCAAAGCGAGGGAATCAGGTGCGTTCACTAGCGCCCATGAAGCGTTCTGGGCTGCCTCGCGCAAGGTCAACGGCGATGCCGACGGGACCAGGGAACTGATCGATGTCCTGTTGCTGCACCGCTGCATGGATCCCAATGATGTTAAAGCTGGGATCGTCGCCGCCCTTGGCGTTGGGGCCGTCAGCGCCGACGTCGTCGCGGTAGAGGCCCGGCGCCACGCCGCCGCAGCCCCATCGGGTGGGGCCAGCTCGGATCGCCATCCCGGTGAACACGCTGACGTGAAAATGCAACGAGTTGTCAGCCTGACTCAGCGCCGGCTGACCGATCCGGCAGCCGTTATCGCAGGATTGCCACGGGATACCCGGCCTTTGCCCTCGGTCAATGCCTATGACGAGTTGCTGGCCAAGCGCAGTCAACACACCACCGATAAGGAAACGGCATCGAAGGAGAACATCTCATGAGCCCAACAGCCCCGGCGGCCACGATCACACCAACGCTGCGCCGACGGCGTGGCCTGACCGAACAAGCCGCCATCGCCGCCGTGGATCAGGCTTGCCGCAGGCTCCGGCTACCCACCGTCCGCGCGGTCCTGAACGAGGCTCTTGCCGTGGCCGGGAAAGAACAACTCACCTATCAGGGCTTCCTGGCCGAGCTGCTACTGGCAGAATGCGATGACCGTGACCGGCGCTCGTCCATCCGAAGGGTGAAGGCCGCGAACTTCCCGCGGAACAAGTGGCTCGGTGACTTCGATTTCGATGCCAACTCGAACATCAACCCCGCGACAATTCACACGCTCGCAACCGGGGACTGGATCCGCAAAGGCGCACCCCTATGTCTGATCGGGGATTCGGGAACCGGAAAATCTCACCTGCTGATCGGGCTCGGCACGGCGGCCGCTGAACAGGGCTACCGCGTCCGATACACCCTTGCAACAAGGCTCGTAAATGAACTCGTCGAAGCTGCGGACGAGAAGATGCTTGCCAAGACCATCGCCCGTTACGGCAGGGTCGATCTGCTCTGCATCGACGAGCTGGGATACATGGAACTGGACCGCCGGGGCGCCGAACTACTCTTCCAGGTCCTGACCGAACGCGAAGAGAAAAACTCAATCGCCATTGCCTCCAACGAGTCGTTCTCGGGTTGGACGAAGACCTTTACGGACCCTCGGCTCTGCGCCGCAATCGTGGACCGGCTGACCTTCAACGGAACCATCATCGAAACTGGCACCGACTCTTATCGGCTAGCCCATACCATCGCCCAACAAGTGCCTTCGTCAGTCTGATTGGAGCCAACCTGGACGGTTAGGGACAGCTGCCGCAAAGGAGCGCCGCCTCGGCCCAGATGTAGAGGAAACGGGGTAGCCGGCCCGGTGTCCAGGGGTGGATACTCACGTCAAGAGCTTCGTTCTTTTTGGGTGCGTCGTTCGGGGCGGCTTTGCCGACAGTGCGTTGACCGATGACAGTTGTGCCGTCTTCCGCCTTCATAAGACTGTTTCATTTCCGCCTCATTGCCCCTGTCAGGGGCCATTGCCCAAAGGCCATCAAGGCATTAGCCTTGCTCCATCCAATGGATTTACTCTCTCTGGGGGGGCAGAAGTAATGCATGGCAAATGGAAAATTGCGCTAACAGCCGTAGCCGTTGCTGGCGTCGGTGTAGCCGCTGTTGCTGCGTCATCACCGTCTGAACACGCTGTCGGAAAAGCAGCGGACATCGTTCCCGCGATGGCATCCCAACAGCAATTGTCAGACCGTTTACCCGAGTCCGCTGCCAAGACGTTTTCGTCAACCGGCATCGATCCGGCATCCGTACGGTTGGTGGGCAAAACCACCAATCTTCAATACTTTGCGGCCGCCATGGGAAGCGATCAGATCTGCATCGTCACGGTCGGACAGGACGGCTCCGGTCAAATGATGGGCTGCACCTTCGTCAAGGGATTCGAAGGATATGGCCTCCGCGTGGCCAACCCCGACAAAAGCGAAGAAGCGTGGCTTGTAGTCCCGGGCAGCACTCAAGCTGCTGCAGCCAGCGACCCCGAAAAATGGGACGCTACCGCTCCGAATTTTCTCGTGAAGGGAAGCACCCGCTAACCCGAGGGCGTGCCTGAACACAGGCCGGCCGAATTCGACCCTTCGAACACTCACGTCAGAATTGGATGGGACCCGACATGCACGTCGTAAAACGCGCCTCACTAACCCTTCTCGCCGTAACAGCACTGGTGCTTGGCTCCAGCCAGGCCGCGAATGCCTGGGGCAGCAACAGCTGGTACGTTCAACCAACAAACTGCAACCCAGGAACGTTCTACGGAACCAGCTGGTACGACTTCCCGAATGGCTTAGCTAAAGCTCAAACTTCCGAAAGCGGTAATTACTGCTGGTTTGGAAACGTCAAAGTCACCAGTGCAGTCCGTGACAATTGGGGCAACGGCTACGGGTGGAGCTCGGCAGCGAACTTCACCCAGACCTACTTTCCCACATCTTATGGAGGGTCATGGGGTGGCATCCACGCCTGGGGAGACTCCGGCGGTCGCCTGACCTAAGTCCTGGATTAGGGCCGGGCGACCGATTCGGAAACCCGGCCCTCGCCAAGGAATCCTCGCCGTGCTCTGATGAGTAGTGATGACGGGTTCGCACAAGGGAGCAGACATGAACGGGAATCTTGAACCGTTGTTTCGGGCGGATCCCGCGCCGAGACCGGTGAAGGGCATTCTCCTGGGCTTCACGGCCGCCCTATGCTGGTGGATTGGTATCGCCGGGACGGCGAACAACTCCGGCGGCACCCCATACCTCGTAGTCCCTGCCCTGGTCACTGCATTAGCGTTTGTAGTTGTGCGCCGAGAACGGAACGCTCGGGGCAGATACTTCAAGACCCCGCCAATCCGCAGGCATCGCTTCGCTTTGCCCCGCGCCCGGGCCATGATCGCAATCCTTTGCGGGTTTACGGCCCTGCTATCTTGGTGGATCGCCATAGTTGCGTTCGTTGTCAGCGGTGGCGACATCCAGGCCATCATGGTCTTTCTCTTCGTCCCCGTCGCAAGCACTATAGGGACGTTCTTTGCTGCCCGTAGCGCTGGGTGGATGGGTAAAGGCAACCACTGCTAGTCCGCGCCCCGTCCCCACAAGCTGGGCCTTCTCATACACGGCCGCCCTCGATGCCACGCCCAAACCATCAGACCGATCGCTTCCCCCAACCGGTTCTACACTCGTGGGGTCGGCAGGGGCCGACAAAGGATGCCGGATCAATCCACGGCCGTTACACGGCCGGGCAATGGCCGGTCTCCGTTTCCGTCAATCAGCCATCCTTCCGTCTCCGACCCGCATGCAGCCAAAGAAACCCAGGACACTGGGGCGGCACTTCGAATCTAAGATTGCCCAATCCTCAAGCTGGGGCCAGAAATAGCCGTCCTACCGGGGCCATTTTTAGTTGACATATTCATCACGGCCCGTTTCGCATCACACCAGCAGTATCCCTTCACTCGAAACAACTGAAAGGATCCCTCAGTGCTCCATGTTCAAATTGACCGCGTGAACTCAGATGCCGAGCGATCGGAAATCGAGGCGTTCTTCACCTCTCACATCCACGATGTCAACCGGTTCCCCTTGATGGCCCGGGCGATTGATCCCCTTAAGGGGTTTCCGTCATACATCCTCACCGTTCGGGACGCTGTCGGCTTAATCGGGGCCCTTCATGCGGGCGCGGCAGCGGAGCAAATATGGGCCTATGTCAGTCATGGACTTCCAGCTTCGGAAGTCAGCCAAGGCATCAGGGATCACGCCATGATCTATAGCCTGGCGGTCCGCGAAGACTGTCGACGGAAGGGGGTCGCCCGTACTCTGGTCAAGGAGCTGCTCACCCAACTTCAGGGATTCAAGCGTCTCTATGGCGTGACCGAGCCGGAGTCGGCCTCGTTTTACCGGGCGTGCGGCTTCAGCGTGCTTCCGCCTGGCGCAGAGATTCAGCTGATGATTGGCCGGGCGCAGGTGAATATTCCGCTGGCGGGCAAAGGGTCCTGGTTCAGCATGGTGTTCTGAGCAGGCCGTTCTAGTCCTTGGGGCCCGATGGAAATGACGGAACACCCAGGGAGACCTGCCTGGCCATGCGGGCCAGCTTCTCCCGTGCAGCGTTTAGGCTGATGTCGATACCTTCGAGTTCGCCTAGCCACCCTCGTTGTTCGGCTTCCATCTTCCGGTCTTCTAGGGCTTCGATGAGTTCCTTGAGTCGTGGGCGTTGTGCGGGGTCGGGTCGGAGTACCGGGCATCGGATGCAGGCGTGTTCGTGGATGCAGGGTGTTTTGTAGGCACGTCCGCAGCTACCGAGCTCGACCTTTCGCTTCTTGAAATGCTCGTGGAATTCGTTGATTTCGGCCTCGGTGGGTTCGAGGTAATCCTCGGCAGGACGGAGGGCGCGCCGCCTATCGAGGAAGCCTCTGAAATGCCGGTGGGTGTCCTCGTCGTGAACGGCGGCATAACCCTGCGTTGTGGAGATGTTTTGATGCCCCATGAGCTTGGCCAGGATATGGATCGGAAGGCCGGCGGCGAGGGCTGATGTGGCGAAAAGTCTGCGGAAATCGTGGGGTGTGAACTTGTACTCATCACCGTTCTCGTCCCTGAGACCGGATCTGTTGATTGCGTCCTTGATGGCGATTCTGGCCCACTCCGGTGACATGGTTCGGCGTTCACTGCCGCACCTGAGCTGAAACAGGTGTGGGAGAGGCTGGCTGTACGTGCGCTCGGCTGAGTCGTAGCGCACCGCAAGAGGGACGCGTCCGTCAGGTGTCGAGACGCGCCTCTTAACCTGGGCAAAGACGTGAGCGAGTTCCGGAGAGATCAGCAGTATTCGTTCCCTGTCCGTCTTCGAGGGAACGATCTGCAGCAGAGGCAGTGCCTCGCCGGTGTCCGGGAGCCTATAAATGGAAAAAGCATGCGTAGTGATCTCCACGAGCTCTTCGATTCGCACGCCGGTCTCATTGAGCGTGTTGGTCAGGGCCCAACTCCAGAAACAGCTCTCTTCCCGCTGGGTGAGGTCGACCCGACGTTCGAACTCTCCACCTGTTACCCATACCCGCCCGGAGCCGCGAGGCCAGCTTTTTCTGCTTCGACTCATCTCCCGGCGGCGATAGGTCACCCCTTGGTGCTCGAACTCCTGCCCTTGCTCCACCGCCATGGCGGCGGCCAGGATTGCCTGAGCATCTTTGAGCTCCTTGTCAGTGCTCTCGAGGAGTCTTGGCAGTATCGGGCTCAGATCGCGGATCCGTTGGTGGATACGGGCCTGGGTTCGTCGCTTGTTCTTGTTGGCACCGGCCGTATCCTCCCGGGTCAGGAAAGGAGGCGCCGCCCATTCAGCCCAGTAGGCATCGTCCGTGGCCCAGGCCGCAATATCCAGGTAAAGACCCCTGACCATGAAAAGGGTGCGGTGTTTGGTCGTGATCGAGCCCTGCATAAAGCGGCTAAGCCAGGCGCGTCCCTCTTCGAAACTCAACCGGAGGCTGTTCGCTCCCGGGTTGTGGGCTTCGACATCGAGCCAGAAATTCTTCACCAGCTCGTAGACCATCCAGCGAAGGGTGGAGTAGTCCACCGAAATCTCTCTGGTCTTGAGGTATCGCACCAGCATGTCTCGAACCGGCTGGCTTTGGATCCCGTAGGAGTCAACCATCTCCTCAACACCTGGACGCTTCACTGCGACCAGTTGCAACAGTCCAGGGATCGAGGAATCAAAGACTCCAAGGTCCTTGAGCATCGACCAGACATACGTCAGACCATCGGGCTTTTGCTTACGTTCGAGCTGGTATTCCCTGTAGTCAAGCAAGTGTTCGGGCCGGAGATCATTCACAGAGAGCCCGGTGTGCGCCAAGACCTTTGTCATAACGGTGAGGCCGTTACCGACGTTGGACTGTCGGACATCCAATCCGGACCCGTGCTCTTTCATTCGAGCGAAGAATTCCGGGTTCCTGTTTTCTCGGATGCGGTGGAACCTGGGTCTGGCGTTCCGAAGCCATGTGTAGCTCGGCCGGATCACGTCCAACGCGATGAGATCCGCGATTCCGTTGGCCGATTCAAACCTGGCCCTGTTCAGACGGATGCCCTTCCAAGGGCTCCCAAGCTGGTCCTTCCAGTCATTTCCTGGGTCCTGGCAGTCAGCGTTTTCCCACCGTTGCTGCCACGTCTGTCCTTCGAATTCGGTCAAGGCGGTCAAGATAGTGCGGACTCCGCGGAGCGATACTTCGTCGGCGCCAGCCAGCCTCTCAGCCTGTTGCAGCAGCTCTGCCTGCGAGAGTAGCGACCGGCGCGGAACAGGGTCGTGTGGTTCGTGGGCTGGTTCCGTTGTCGGCGGTGCAGGCAGCGGGCGGACGTAGTCTCGGACTATTGCCATGTGGTTCCTCCGAAGAGTTCAGTCATGTCCTCTGCTGAATACGAGGAGTGCTGTTCCACCCCGACGTCAGGGCTATCGTCTGCTGTGGTTCTTGCGACTAAGTGCTTGTTGACTCGTTCGATCACTTCATCGTCCCGGAGCCGCAGATACGTTTCGGTGGAAGTGATGTGGACGTGCCCCAAGACGGACTGGACGTCCGTGAGTGAAAGATTGGGATCGCGTGCCATGCGGATGGCAGCGGTATGTCGAAAGTCGTGGAGAGTCCAGTTGGCGCCCAGCATCGTATTTATTCTGCGAATGATGCCCCGCGCTGCTTCATAGTTCAGTGGCCGGAAGGGCTTTCGAAGGGTCCACCACGCAGAAGCTGCAGATTTGGTGAGATCGGGGGGCAGGGACTCTTGGTATAGCCGGAACCATGTGAAAGCTTCCTGCGAAGCGGGGATGCGTTGGATTGCTCCGCTTCCTTTACGTACTACCGAAATGCATTGTTGTCCAACATCGACCATTCCGTTCGTTAGACCGACCAGTTCGGATGGCCGGGCGGCACTGGAGACATAGAAAGCAACCAAGGCCCTGTCTCTGTCGGATCCCAACGCGTGAAAAAGGTTTTCAAAAGCTTCATCGGGAATAGACCGAGGTGCCTGCACGGGGACCTTTTGCCGGTAATGAGCCCGCGGCCCTTGTTGGAAGGCATTTTCAGGATTGTGGTGAGCTCCGAAACGCCCATGCGGTCCCATTCGTTCTGGCACCGGATTCACCAGAGGGCCCGTTAGGGCTCGCAAGTGGAAGTCATAGAACGCGCTGAGCACGGACAGATTGTGATTGATAGTCCGCGGCGAATACCGGTCTGTTAAATACGGCTTGCCGGAGACTTCGTTGAAGGCCGGCACTGGCCGCCGCCTGCCCACGTCCTTCGATGCTTCACGTAAGGAAGCCACGAAATCACGGACATCATCACGGCTAACAGGATTCCAGACCTTGCCCGTAGCCCAAAGAAAACGGAACCACCGCAGAAGATCCCGCGCATAGGACTCAACACTGGCAGAACTCATTCCCCTGGCCCAGAAGTCCTTCAGGTAATGTTCCACGCTCCGTATTGGGGCACCGTCGGGCCCCACGACTTGCCAGTACGGCGCGGCAGGGATCGCTTTTACAGCCCCTTTAGGACGTGCCTCGTCGGATCCGTCTTGCGTCTTAGTGGCCATACCGGGCGACTCCAAGTGTCCGTTGGTGGTCCGAGATTAACCAACCCGCTTAGTCCGGTCAACATACCCCCACAGGACCAACTGGTTCAGGTAGTCCCGGTGGGTTTGGGAGGGGGACCGCCATGAATCCTTGGCGATAGTCTTCTCATACCCGGCGCAAACAAGTGCGATGAGTGAGAACTCGGGCCGGGCCGTGGACTTGGCCACGTGATCCCGGAGTGGGTTCCATCCCCACCGGTCTGACTCTTCGGACTTTGCTCCAACCATTTCGGCAGCCACTTTGCCGTCATAGCCGCTGGCCGTTTCGGGGTGGTGGGTGAGCGCGTGTGCGGTGAAGTGCTGCCAGCCCTTCGGTGCTTGCTTCTTCGCCAACAGGTTCTTGACGAATTCCCGGCGTACGGTGGTTGCCGATTCGGCGGCTTTGTTATTGGCGATCAGGGCTTTCCGCTCGGCCTTCTGCTCGTCGGTCATCGGGCCTTTCTGGACGTTGCTGCCACCGTCATAGCGCTCATACTTCGCTGTGAATCCCAGTTCCTTCCATCCAGCGATGACAGGCTTTGCGGCGTGCTCGCCCCGGTAGTTGGTTGAAACATAGGCCGCGTTGGCGTCCTCGTCGGTCGCCGGTTCTCCGTCTGCACGGTTGGCTGCTGAGACAAACAGGTTCTCTTCGTCGCCGTAGTTTCCTGCGTCCTCAACAATGGCTTTGCCTTCGGCTTTCAGCCCCTCGATCAGGGCATCCAACGCGGCTGCTCGTTCGCGCTCGTCCCGCAGCTGCTGGGCCACGTGGAACAGTTGGTCGGGTTCATCCATGATGACCGATTCCAACTCAGCTGTTGCTTCCTCGTCACCTTCGAACTCGGCCATGATGAGAGCTTCTTCGATGCTCCATCCTCGGCCCAGGGCGGCGGACCCAGCCTCGGATGCCTTGGCCTTCAAAGCTCCTTCGACGGTGGTCTTTTTCCGTCCGGTCTTCTTGGCGATCGCTGCCGCCGAAACGCCGATCAGGGACAGTTGGTGGTAGGCGTCCGCTTCGTCCGCCTCGGTCAGTTCCGCGCGTTGGATGTTCTCCACCACCTGTGTCACGATGCGTTCGGCTTCCTCGGGGCTGTCGATGATCATCACCGGGATTTCCGTGCGCTGGGCTTCGACGGCGGCGCGGGTGCGGCGCTGCCCCATCAGGACAT
>NZ_JAAOXO010000011.1:0-159880 GCF_011605365.1 Paenarthrobacter sp. MSM-2-10-13
GAACGATCCGAGGACAACACCAGCTGCACAGCTTCCTCACGGAAAGCCGCATCATATTTTCTTCTAGGACCAGTCATTCTGAAGTCGATCTCCCATCAACCTGTCTCAGAAAACCATACGGCCGCAGCATATCCCCGGCATATCGTTGCGAGAGACAGGCTTATCACCTACCCAAGGCAGTGAGTACCAGAGGGCCTTACTGACTCTCTGTTGCTAGGGACGCATGGTCCGCACCGCTCCCGTGTCGCGCTTAACGTAGAGACCCCGCCCCAGCCCACCAGCTTTACACCGCCAGAACAACACCAGTTCGCTCCTAACGACTAAAGGAGAGGCAGTACCGTGGGGCGTGATGGGACCGCACGCATTCTTGTTTTGGCAGAAGGCAGCTGTTGCCGCGTCATTCACAGAACCAGCACGAGAACTGCCTTGAATCGGGCAAACCTTCTGGATTCGGTCCTCTTGCCCATCCGAACGGGCGACGAGTGCATGCCTGGAAAGTGCCGATGCGGGACAGTGTTTCACGTGAAACACAGCATGAATCCAACTCCGCACCCCCAAGCTAGCCCCGAAGCTGAACTATCAGAGGAGTTCAGCGATCAGCAGACTTAGACGACCAGTTAGTTGGTGTGACCTTGTCGCCAATCTGGGCATCAACCGACCCACTCCACCCATGGCACCGAATTGCCAGGAGATGAACGCTAAGTTCACAGGATGCAGAGCACACCCTAACCGATATCGCGATGGCGGTGGTATCCACATCTTGATTCAACCCCGCAGGCAATCCGATACCAGCGAAGCACTACGGATCTCTCCATCAGACTTCTATATGCCCTTTCTAACACCGATGTCAGAGTTTCTCCCCAACCCTCCGTCAGGGACCCCGCCCTTCGGCTTCAGCCTCACTCATGCAGAGTCATTCGTTGGCCGACCCGAACGGCTGTCGTTCTTTCTGGTCCGCCGCTACTGCTCCACGGGGAAGGCTGTCTGCAAGCAGAGAGGACGCGGTCAAAGGCAGAGTCCAGTAGCCTTCTTCCAGAATGCACGGCCATCGTAGATGCGATGACAGTGCCCCAAAGCATTCAAGCTTCCAGCCTAGCTACTCGTTTTGGCGAACTCAGAGCATGCCCCCAGCGCCGCCCGTTCGTCGAAAGTGGTCAGCGACGAGTCGAATGTTTCACGTGAAACGAAGCGCCCAAGTAGGTTACTGTTTCACGTGAAACGGGATGGGATGAATCGCAGGGTACGCCGACGTCATACGCGGGATTACTCCTAGACGCGGCTGTGGCGCAGGCCGTCGCTGGCCCCATGGGGCGCGGCTGTAACGCTTGGCCGAAGCACGATGCCTTGCTGGCCGGCATGCGTCCCACGCGCCGGCAGGTGCCCAAGGGGGTCTCCAGGCTATGTATCAGCTGCGGAGTGGCATCGATGAGTCCTGGACTCTGCAGGGCACGACGCTCCGATCACGTAGTGCAATGCCACCCCTACGCCAACATCATGAGCCCAAGATTCCATCGATACATCGGATGTATTTCACTATGCATTCGGAGGCTGGAGTATAGGACTAGACGAACGCATGGACCTGGGCGACTCTGCGTTCGACTCCTCATATCCAGCCGCAATTCAAGCGAGGACCAGAATTCTCAGAGGGGCAGGTGGACGGGCCTCGGTACAGCACGCGTAGCGTCACGGATACCCGCCAGCCAGCATGAACTCGCATCATGTAGTGCTCGTCAGCAGCAGCATCCCACCTCATCTTTGAGCAACTTATACACAGCGTTATCCACAGGCTTATCCACCGCGCATGACACACCCCACATTCGCCTCCCCTCGGAGCATGTTCACCTCGAAAGTGCGGCATGGTGCCGTCCCCCGTGGGGTGAATGCATTGCGCCCGGAAGCGCTGCGGGTAGGCCGCATTCGGGCCTGCAAATGCAATAGAAAGAGGGCTATTCCGGCAATATTGCGATCGAAAACACCATGGCCAATTCGGTTGCCAGTTGTTGGTCCTCAGTGTCGACCGTGACTCGATGATTCACATGAAGGCCTTGTTCGTCGTGAGGGATGGGCCCGACGAGAATGCGCATCCTTCCACATAGTTATCCCCATAGTTATCCACAACGATATCCACCGTCGGCAGAGGGTCTGCGAGGCCTCCAAGACCACCCTGCCGAGCCGCTCGCGAAGTGTTTCACGTGAAACACTGTTGACGTGCCCGCGCCAGCAGTCTCGATGGCGACGCTATGCCATGCCGGTTCTGTCAAAGCACGGGAATGACCACCGCCTCATCACCTCCATCACCTCCATAGGCAGTCGACGGCGTGACGCCACGTCACGTGAATCCACTGGGCAACGTCGGACCTATTGTGGGAACAATCACTACGTTGCCTTGTGCTCGCTCAAGCATTTGACCGAGGCCTGGCAGGCTCTCAGCACGCTACGTCCCCCCAAGTCGTCAGCCGTGACACTGGTGTGGCCCAGATATAGTCAACTGAGAGCTCTAAGAAAGACTCGGTATGCTTCTTGTAGTCACCCGACCATGATCTAGGGCCGTCGTCCACGTTGCCCTGAGGAGATCGACGGATACCTCGACGGCCCTCCAGACCGACATACCCGCATGGGCGCATGGGGGCATGGCCGCATGGCCGCATGGCCCATGTGTAGCCCATCGCACATCGCTTCTCATAGCTATGCCAACCCACGCCTCGAAGTATGGGCTTGAACGCCCACATAAGCCCAGGCCCGGGGGAGCATTCCGTCCACCACGCTTCGTACGCCGGCGCTTGCGTTTCTACCAGGCATAGGGCAGTTTGACAATGTGGCGCACCTGGCATCACGGCATCCGAGAGAAGCCATACTGATCCAACAGGCACCAGGGGAACCGGCTCTCCGTCACTGTGAAGTCGGAGGCTGCTTGGTCGAAGCCCACAATCGTATCCATCGCGGTTGCCGGGAGAGTGGGAGGGCCGGCGAGGTATCTTTTGCCGCTCTTTCTCCACGAACGGGCCCCCTACGCGTCATACCTTTGGTTCCTAGCCAGTCATAGGCACAGTAGTTGGCCGCAACACGAGACGGAGTCCATGGCAGCCTCCTCCGGTAAGGCCTCCTTACACGAATGAATGTCCACATCACGAGCTTGGACCCTCTCACTGGGGGTGTCAGAACCTCCGCGCCCGCGTTTGGTCACCACGCTCCTCAACGCTTGACTGCTACCGATCCACTAAAGTTTAGGTAAAACCAGATGAGCCCAGATTGTTTCACGTGGAACGGTGTGCTGATCTGCACCGGACGGGCTTCGGTTTGACTCGGAACGTTGGCGCCTGCGGGGATTCAGCGATCTTTGGCATCCGCCGGATCAACGAAGGCGTACTACGAGCTCTCAGAGTCGGATGTCCTCAGCGTTCAGCTCCAGTAGGGTCGCATCTCTGGGTCATGCGTCGACGCCCCGTTTCACGTGAAACATCCCCCTGTAACTTCCCTCCGAGATGTAAACGCCCACTGCCTGACCACCCGGGGCGGAGGGGGCCAAATCGGAGCCCGGACCGCCGCTTACACCTACTCCTGGGAGTACCGGAAGACTAAGACAGGCACGCCATTGATGGACTCGTTATCAGCGCTGGTACCCAGAACGCCACCACAAGTGCAGAGCCGATCGTTCTCGGCACTAGACCCGGCGAAGTATCCCAGTCTCCTCCTGTGTTGGTACTGGAGCAACACAGAGAGAGACCGGCCCTCCGAGGGATAGTCACTTCTTCCCAAACCTAGATTCGATTCCCTGAAACCCAATGAGGTCCGGAGAGCCATTCGAAGAATGCTCACTGATTTCGTCGAATTGAACCACCTCTCCGTAGGAACCGTTGCGATGTTTCACGTGAAACAGGGTAAGAGAGGGCTGACTGGCGGCCTCGCTCGCGTCCATCTGTGCCTTAGAACCTGCACCACACCCGAACTGTACCCAAAGCCCATCTAAACCCGACAGGAAGCGACCATTTTGGCCTCGGCCATCCATCAATCCTTCGTACCAATGAAGGCAATTAGCGAACCGCGGGGCACTGTTCCGTAGATGACATGGCCGACCAGGACCGAACTCCTGTAGGTTCGGTGCCATGCCGGACAACCGACAGACCCCTAATAGCTCGTTCAGTACACAGGCCCACCTCAACGCGTATACAGCCTATACGGGTGCTAACCCGACTTGTGGCACTCAGTGTCCGCTTGGGGCACCTTGGGGCCTTCTGACATCCACTGGGCGCTAGTGCTGGTCCAGGAGAATGCGTGCAGCCAAATGACTCCCGCCTGCCTGCCTCGTTCCCCCGGGACCCCATGCACCAGATTGAACTATTCTCGAAATGCGCCATACACCAACCACATTTCGCACAGAATGCCTACGCTGGCGGCAATCCGTCCGCGTAGGCGTATTTACCAGCGGTCCTTATCCAAAGGGGACACATAGTTTCACGTGAAACACTCAATCCAAAAGTCGGGCGGAAAGTACCCGAGCAGAGCAATTATCGAAGTTGCACACTTAACAAAAATGGGGCCCACACCGTAGGTGAGCCCCATTCAGTTGAACTGCTAAGAATTAGTCGTCGGCTCCCGGCCCCAGAACGTCCATAATCCGGTTAAGATCTTCCACGCTGGCGAACTCAATACTGACGCGGCCTTTTCGCGCACCCAAAGTGATCTTCACGTTAGTATCCAAACGGTCTGACAGTGACGATGCCAGGTAGTCCAGACGCTCGTGCCGGGCATTAGGCTTGGGGATGCTGCTCTTGGCCGGCGCGGTGGGATCCTGGTAGAGAGCAACCGACTCTTCGGTAGCGCGGACGGACATGCCCTCGGCCACGATCTTCTGTGCCATTCTTTCCATGGCTGCAGCATCAGGGAGCGATAGCAAAGCGCGTGCATGCCCAGCAGACAGCACGCCGGCAGCCACGCGGCGCTGAACCAACGGCGGGAGCTTGAGCAGACGGAGTGTGTTGGACACCTGTGGACGGGAACGGCCAATTCGGTCGGCCAACTGCTCGTGCGTGGTACCGAAGTCCTCCAGAAGTTGCTGGTAAGCCGCAGCCTCTTCGAGGGGGTTCAGCTGGCTACGGTGGAGGTTCTCAAGGAGAGCATCGCGAAGGAGGTCATCATCCGTGGTGTCACGGACAATTGCAGGGATCGTGTCGAGTCCTGCAGCCTGGACGGCACGCCACCGACGCTCACCCATGACCAGCTCATACGGTTCTCCACCCTTTTCGGTTGAAGTACGTACAACAATTGGCTGGAGGACGCCGATTTCACGCACGGAGTGCACGAGCTCGGCCATGTCATCTTCATCGAAGACTGAACGAGGCTGTTTGCGGTTCGGATGAATGTCGCCCACGGGGATCTCGGCAAATCGAGCCCCGGGAACTTCCACCAATTCTACCTGGGGAGCTGACTGTGCCGGGGGCGTGGTAGGTGCGGCTGACGCCGTCGAGCCTTCTGAGTCGGCGGCCGTCTTACTGGCAGCTGACCGTGAACCGGAAGCTTTGCCGGCAGTTTTGGAAGGTGAAGTAGTTTTGGCGCGGGAAGACTTTGTCGCCGCGGCTTTGGTGCGTGATGCTGCAGCTGCGCCCTCATCCGCTGCGGATGCGGCCGACGTCTTCTCAGCAGCCGGCTTGGAATCAACAGCACTCGAATCCTCGAGTAAGGTCTCTACGGTGGTCTCCGCAGTCTTTCTCGCCTCCGGGAAGAACAGATCCACCGGACGGGAGGGTGCGGCACCATTTCCCTGGGCCGAGGCCGAGCTAGGAATGAGAGCCCCAAGACCCCTGCCGAGGCCCCTTCGCTTTTCGCTCATTGATTCATCCCTCCGATGGAATAGCTGAGCACGGAACGGCCCAAGCTGTTGCAGTGTTTCAAGAATTCTAGCGTTCGGCTATTTCGGCTGCGGCTTCCATGTAGGAAAGCGCGCCGCTCGAAGAAGGATCGTACGTCATGACGGTCTGCTGGTAGCTGGGAGCCTCAGAGATACGTACCGACCTCGGAACGACAGCACCCAGGACTTGGTCCGGGAAGTGCTGGCGAACCTCGGAGGCTACCTGCGCAGCCAGGTTGGTGCGACCGTCGTACATGGTCAAGAGGATAGTAGAAACCACCAGGTCAGCATTAAGGTGCTTCTGAATCATCTCAATATTCTTGAGGAGCTGGCTCAGGCCTTCGAGTGCGTAGTACTCGCATTGAATGGGAATAAGGACTTCACTGGCGGCGCAGAATGCGTTGACCGTCAACAGCCCAAGGCTGGGCGGGCAGTCAATGAAGATGTAGTCCAGGCGACCTTCGCCGTCGTTCTCCCGCTCCTTGGCGTAGACGTCAATGGCGCGCCGGAGCCTCTGTTCACGGGCAACAAGCGAAACCAGCTCAATCTCAGCTCCAGCCAAGTGAATAGTTGCGGGTGCGCAGATGAGGTTTGGAATGTCAGGGCATGGGGCCACAACATCCCTGAGTGGAAGATCATTTATCAGAACATCGTAAATACTGTCCACGTCAGCGTGGTGTTCGATGCCCAAAGCAGTAGATGCGTTGCCTTGGGGATCGATGTCGATTACCAACACGTTGAGGCCGGCAGATGCCAATGCGGCGGCAATGTTCACCGTAGTGGTGGTCTTGCCGACGCCGCCCTTTTGGTTGGAGACCGTGAAGATTCGGGTCCTACTCGGCTTGGGCAGCTCCCTGCCGATCAGCCGTTCGCGCCTACGGGTCTCGTTAGCCAGCTGACGTGCGATGGGGCTGGAATCATCGATGGAATCCATGACGTTACGCACTCCATCTGAGACCGTTTCACGTGAAACGGCAGCATTATCAACCGAATCTGTACGCACAATCGCAGACTGAAGAGATGCGGAGGGTGTAGCCATGGCCCGCGCGGACCCCAGAGACATAAACGGGGGGATTCGCTGCGTGGAGGTTTCACTACTGCCCACTGGTCACACTCTCACTCTCATTCGGCGCTTTGCTGCCGTTCTCTAGCCTAACCGCTCAGCCGCCGACACGCGGGAAACCGGGCGGGACCTACGCCGTCTTTCCGGGCTTGTTGACGATGATCCTCACCACGGTGGTGGGTTCCTCCAAAAGCTCCTGTCCGCAAACCACAACTGACGTGTCCACGCCACCGAGTTTGCGGATAACTTTCCTGGCCTTCTCGATCTCTTCACCGGCACTGCGTCCCTTGATGGCAACAACTTCGCCGTGGCCATTCAGAAGGGGGATAGTGAGACCGGCCAAGTTGGAAAGCGCAGAAACGGCCCGGGCGGTCACAACATCCGCGTCCACCATTCCAACTGCCAGCTCAGCCCGCGTCCTCATGATGGTGACGTTGTTCAAGCCGAGGTCATCCACCACTTCCTGGAGCCAAATGACACGCCGTTCCAGCGGTTCGATCAATGTCAGTTCAAGGTCCGGGCGGGCAATGGCAAGGCAAAGGCCTGGGAGGCCTGCACCGGATCCGACGTCGGCAACGTGGCTGTCCATGGCGATGGCGGACTCAATAACTGCACAGTTCAGGACATGGCGGCTCCACAGACGTGGAATCTCGCGCGGCCCTATGAGCCCACGCTCCGTACCCGATGTAGCCAAGTGTTCCACGTAACGCTTGGCAAGATCCAAGCGCTCCCCAAAAATCTTCTCTGCCGCTTCCAGTTCAGCTGCGGTGATTTCAACCATGAGCTGCTAGTCGGCCGAAACGACGATGTGGCGGCCAGCGCCTTCGCCTTCGGACTCGGAGACGTATCCGAGGTCAGCAACGACGTCGTGGACGATCTTGCGCTCGTAAGCACTCATCGGCTCCAGGGCCACAGTTCCGCCATCAGCCTTGACCTTGGCCACGGCATCCTCGGCAATCTTCTGGAGCACGCCAGCGCGTTCCTTACGGTAGCCGTTGATATCCAGGACGAGGCGGGAACGGCTCTCCGTAGCAGACAGAACCGAAAGGCGGGCCAGTTCCTGCAATGCTTCCAGGACTTCTCCGTCGCGTCCTACGAGGCTGTCCAAGGCAGCAGACTCTTCATCAGCACCGATGGAGATGTATGTGCGCCCGTTGCGGACCTCGATGTCGATGTCGCCGTCGATGTCGGCGATATCCAAGAGTTCCTCAAGGTAATCGGCGGCAATGTCGCCTTCCTCTTCCAAGCGGCTGGCCGTCTTGGACTGGGTCTCTTCCGTGGAGACTTCCTGCTCCTCAGTCACAGGGACAATAACTTCTTCAGTGCTCTCGGCAGACATTACTTCTTCTTCCTGTTCTTACGTTGTGGCTGGACGCGCTGAGCCCTGACTTCGGCGGCTGCCGCAGCAGCAGCTTCGGCTTCTGCGGCGGCGTCCGCGGTCTTCTTGCCACCCAGCAGGGGCGGGAGGCCCTTGGCGGCACGGCGCTCCTCCAGTGCCTTAGCGGCGGGGGAACCCGGGGTGGGCATACGGCGGATGACGAAGAACTGCTGGCCCATGGTCCACAAGTTGGTGGTGGTCCAGTAGATAAGGACACCGATGGGGAAGTTGATGCCACCGATACCGAACACGAGCGGCAGGATGTAAAGCATCATTTTCTGCTGGCGCATGAACGGGCTGGCCATGGCCTCTTCGGACATGTTCTTGGCCATGATCTGCTTCTGCGTGATGAACTGCGAGGCCGTCATGGCAACGATCATCACGATGGAGAGAATCCAGACTGCAACCTCGTTGCCACCGGCACCACCGTGAAGCAGGGAAGCAGACAGCGGGGCACCGAAGATGCTGGATTCGTCGAACTGGACAACCTGGTCGGCGCTCATTGCCCCGATGCCCTTGCCGCTGTTGCGGGCCGCGGTGATACCGGACAGCACCTGGAACAGCGCGAAGAAGAACGGCATCTGGATCAGCATCGGCAAACATGCCGAGAACGGGTTGGTCCCGTGCTTCTTGTAGAGAGCCATCTGCTCCTGCGCCATGGCCTGGCGGGAGAGCTGATCGGTCTTGCCCTTGTATTTGGTCTGAAGTTTCTTCAGGTCAGGCTGGAGCAGCTGCATACCGCGCTGGGCTTTGATCTGCTTGACGAAGACAGGAATCAGGGCGGCACGGATCACCAACACGAGGCCGATGATGGACAGAGTCCACGTCCAGCCGTTCGCGGCGGGCAGGCCAATGAAGCTCAGTCCCTCGTGGAAGCCAACCATGATGATTGACACCAGCCACTTGAACGGAAACATGATTGTTTCAAAGAAGTCCATACGATATCCCTATTCGTTAGGCCGCAGAGCGGCCTTCTTCATCAGCCTGAACAGCCAGGAACTGGTCCGGATTGTTCAGTACAACAATTGTGGGCGTCCGGCCTTCAGGCCAATGACGGTGGCCGGCGGGGACGTGGTCCACTCCACCGGCATTCCAAGGATGACATTTGGCGAGCCTTTTGGCTGCGAGCCAGCTGCCCTTCACGGCGCCATGCACCGTTACTGCTTCCAGTGCATATGCGGAGCAGGAGGGAAAGAAACGGCAAACCTGGCCGTACAGGGGCGAGATGACCTTGCGGTACGTCTTCAGTAAAAGAATGAGGATGTTGCGGGGCAGCTCCCAGAGGAACATACCTACCGCCGCCGGAAGGCTCCGATGCGGAACCTTGCCGGAGGGGTCGTTTGAGGAAGGAACGACGGCGGTGCTTATGTCATGCACGCGGTGTCCCTTCCGTAGTGGTGCCGTTGTGTTCAGTCGAAGCGTTGCGTGGACCTGAGCCACTCAATCGCTTCGTCGTCACTGCCAGTGCGGCGTTGTAGTCCGAGAGCAGCTGCTCCCAGCTGGCTGTTGCAGCTGCGGGCAGCGCCCGGACTACTACCGCCAGACCCGTTCCATGCGTGTGCAAGGACAGGGCGCCTGCTTCTCTCAGTCTCCTCTTAACGAGGTTCCTGGTCACGGCGTTCCCGACGGCTTTGGAGACAATGAAGCCGATTCGACTCGGCTCCCCGGCCCCTATAGAGGCCGTATATAACACTAAGTTCCGGCGTCCATTGCGGACGCCGGAACGTACAGTTGTTGAAAAGTCGGTAGACGTCCGCAGACGGTTAGGGGTGGCTAGCACCGTCGAACCCGCAAAAAGACCCTGACCGACAAGTCAGTTATTTACGCCGACAGTTCGACGCGGCCCTTGCCGCGACGGGCAGCCAGGATGGCGCGGCCGGCACGGGTGCGCATACGAAGGCGGAAGCCGTGCTTCTTGGCCCGACGGCGGTTATTCGGCTGAAAAGTCCGCTTGCTCACGTTAGTTACTCCAGTGGATCAAAGGTGCGCCCACCCGATCAAAAAAGGGGAAGAACTGGCCGACGCTAAGTTTTGTATGTGCCTGCCGCCGTTGCCTTCCGCACGGTGAACGTACGGAGTTACAACTGATCTCAAAAGCGGACACAAAGGACTTCACAACGTTAGGGCAAAAAGGCACCCACAGTCAAACCGGGAGCCTTCTGCGGGGCTATCCACAGCTGTGCCCAACCGTGGTTCCCAGCCTGTGGATGAAGTGGCTCACAGGCCGCTTTCCGGAACAACAACGGTGTAATTATCCACAGGCAACTTCCCAGCTATCTTCTAGCGATTTCATCCCCTAGAGTGGCTCAGTAGCCCAATGTCCACCCGCTGTGTATAACTCTGTGGATTATCGCCCAGAACAGCGCCGCCGGAGAGACTTCGGCTGCCAGCAACGCCGGCAAGCAAGTATTTAGGAACTGATTGATGACAGTAGACGAAGCCAACCACGCCAACACTGTCGGAAGTTCCTGGCGCAGGGTACTGAGCCTTATGGAACAGGACGACCGGGTCTCACCCCGTCAGCGCGGTTTCGTCATCCTCGCCCAAGCCCAGGGCCTCATCGGTTCAACCTTGCTGGTGGCCGTTCCCAACGAGCTCACCCGCGAAGTCCTCCAGACGCAGGTCAAGGACGCCCTGGACGATGCCCTCCGCAACGTCTTCTCCGACGACATTCGCTGCGCAATCGACGTGGACACCGATCTGGTGCCCGTCCACGCGGAGCCGGAACCCGTCGTCGAGCTTTCTGCTGTTTCTGACTTCGCCGAACCGAAGCCGCAACCCACACCCCCGAGTACCTCACATGAGTTCGGGCGCCTGAACCCGAAGTACATCTTCGATACCTTCGTGATCGGTTCCTCGAACCGCTTTGCGCACGCTGCCGCCGTGGCTGTGGCGGAAGCGCCCGCGAAGGCCTACAACCCGTTGTTCATCTATGGCGATTCGGGTTTGGGTAAGACCCACCTGCTCCACGCGATCGGACACTACGCCCGCAGGCTCTACAGCGGCATTCGGGTCCGCTACGTGAACTCCGAAGAATTCACCAACGACTTCATCAACTCCATCCGCGATGACGAAGGCACCAGCTTCAAGACCACGTACCGCAACGTGGATGTGCTCCTGATCGATGACATCCAGTTCCTGGCGGGCAAGGACCGGACCCAGGAAGAGTTCTTCCACACGTTCAACGCCCTGCACAACGCCAACAAGCAGGTTGTCATCACCTCGGATCAGCCTCCCAAGATGCTGGCAGGCTTCGAGGACCGCATGACGTCGCGCTTCGAATGGGGCCTGTTGACGGATATCCAGCCGCCGGAACTTGAGACCCGGATTGCGATCCTTCGCAAGAAAGGCCTCAGCGAAGGCCTCTCTGCACCGGATGATGCTCTGGAGTACATCGCGTCGAAGATTTCCAGCAACATCCGCGAACTTGAGGGCGCACTGATCCGTGTGACGGCATTCGCGAGCCTCAACCGCCAACCGGTGGACGTGGCCTTGGCGGAAATGGTTCTGAAAGACCTGATCACCGACGACGGCGCCCAGGAAATCACGGCGAAGCAGATCCTGGACCAGACGGCCGACTACTTCAAGCTCAGCATGGAAGAGCTCTGCAGCAAGTCCCGTACACGCACCTTGGTGACAGCTCGACAGATCGCCATGTACTTGTGCCGCGAGCTGACGGACATGTCCCTGCCGAAGATCGGCCAGGAACTCGGAGGCCGTGATCACACCACTGTCATCCACGCGGACCGCAAGATTCGTGAGCTGATGGCGGAGCGCCGTGTGATTTACAACCAGGTCACTGAGCTCACCAACCGGATCAAACAACAGCAGCGCGACTCCTGAAATCCACATCGCACCCGCCACTACATACCTTATTAACAGGTGCATGTGGATAAGCCTGTGGATACTTAAGGGGACAAGCTCGGTTAATGGGCTTAAAACCCTTAAGCCACCTGTGGATCGTTAAAAACGGGCCTGGGAGTTGTCCCCATCCACACCCTGTTTAAAACCCAGTTAACACACAATCCGTGAACAGGGCTTAACCGCGGAACTGCGGGGCGAGATCGAGTTATCCACAGTTTCCACAGCAGTTATTAACACTACGAATCCCAAAAAATTGAAATCCCTCAAATAACAATCTCGTTCCGGCGCCCATCCCCTTCTGCAGATCACGGGCAACCAGACCGGCCAAGGCCGGCCCGTGGCTATCCACATACGAGGGGGCTGGCCTGACGGGGATGGGTTAATCGCGGATCTTCCGGCTAAGCTGTCAGCAGCGCTCCCATCCTTGGGTCTGTTTGTAGTTCGCTCAGCGCGGACCATGCAGGTTCCGGTGCCGGACCGCGATGATTTAGCGGCTTCCAAGCAGGAATCCGCAGCTACTACATGGCAGCAGCAATGAAAGGCGGCACCCTTCCGTGAAGTTCAGAGTCGACCGCGACGTCCTGGCAGAAGCCGTTACGTGGACCGCGCGGTCGTTGTCTCCGCGGCCGCCCGTCCCCGTGCTCTCCGGTCTCCTCCTCAAAGCCGAGGCAGGTACCGTCAGTCTCTCCAGCTTTGACTACGAGACCTCAGCGCGTTTGGAAATCCCGGCAGATATCGCTGTGGAAGGCACTATCCTGGTCTCCGGACGCCTGTTGGCAGACATTTGCCGCAGCTTGCCCTCGGCCCCTGTCGAAGTGGAGACCGACGGCAGCAAGGTCACCCTCACGTGCCGTCGAAGCAGCTTCCACCTAGCCACCATGCCCGAGTCCGAGTACCCGGCACTTCCGGCGCTTCCGGCAATCAGCGGAACCTTGCCGGGCGACGCTTTCGCCCAGGCCGTGTCCCAGGTGATCATCGCAGCGAGCAAGGATGACACCTTGCCGATCCTTACCGGCGTCCGCATGGAAATCGAGGATGACCTCATCACACTCCTTGCCACGGACCGCTACCGCCTCGCCATGCGCGAGGTCCCCTGGAAACCGGTCACTCCGGGCATTTCCACCAGCGCACTGGTCAAGTCCAAGACACTGAACGAGGTAGCAAAGACTCTCGGCGGCAGCGGCGACATCAACCTCGCACTTGCTGACGACGACAGCCGGCTCATTGGCTTCGAAAGCGGCGGACGAACCACCACATCACTCTTGGTGGATGGCGACTACCCCAAGATCCGTTCGCTCTTCCCGGACTCCACTCCGATCCACGCAACAGTCCAGACTCAGGAACTCGTCGAGGCCGTCCGCCGTGTTTCGCTCGTGGCCGAGCGAAACACCCCGGTCCGCCTTGCCTTCACCCAGGGCCTGCTGAATCTCGACGCCGGCACAGGCGAGGATGCGCAGGCTTCCGAGGAGCTGGAAGCCCAGCTTTCCGGTGAGGACATCACCGTTGCCTTCAACCCGCATTACCTCGTTGAGGGCTTGAGCGTAATCGAAACCAAGTACGTTCGTTTCTCCTTCACCACTGCTCCCAAGCCGGCCATGATCACGGCCCAGGCTGAAGCGGACGGCGAAGACCAGGACGATTACCGCTACCTCGTGATGCCGGTCCGCCTCCCCAACTAGCTGGAACGTAGCAGCCACCTTCGCAGAAAAGAGTTCACACCGTGCACATCGGATTGATCGGCCTCGGCAAAATGGGTTTCAACATGCGGGAACGCATGCGGAACGGTGGCATTGAGGTCACCGGTTTTGACCGCAATCCCGAGGTCACGGATGTCGCGTCGGTGGATGAACTCATCGCTGCACTGCCCACTCCGAGGTTGGTCTGGGTGATGGTTCCCTCCGGTGCCATCACTGATGCGGTGGTAACAGAGCTTGGCGAGAAGCTCAGCCCGGGTGACATGGTGATCGATGGCGGCAACTCGCGTTTCACGGAAGACCAAAAGCACGCTGCTGCACTGGCCGAGAAGAGCATCCGCTTCGCGGACTGTGGTGTGTCCGGCGGTGTCTGGGGCCTACAAAACGGTTACGGCCTGATGGCAGGCGGTGCCGACGAAGACATCGAACTCGCCATGCCCGTTTTCGACGCTCTCCGCCCCGAGGGTGAACGGGCCGACAGTTTCGTCCACGTGGGCGGAGTTGGTGCTGGCCACTACGCCAAAATGGTTCACAACGGCATCGAGTACGGCCTCATGCAGGCATATGCCGAGGGCTACGAATTGCTGGCGGCAAAAGACATCGTGAAGGACCTTCCGGGGACTTTCCGTGCATGGCAAAAGGGCACGGTTGTCCGTTCCTGGCTCTTGGACCTCATGGTCAAAGCGCTGGACGAAGATCCAGGGCTGGCATCGATTGATGACTACGTTGAGGACTCCGGCGAAGGACGTTGGACCGTGGAAGAGGCAATCGCCAATGCAGTGCCCGCGCCTGCGATCACGGCTGCCCTCTTTGCCCGCTTTGCCTCCCGCGAAGACAATTCCCCGGCCATGAAAATGGTGTCCGCCCTGCGCCACCAGTTCGGCGGACACGCCACCCGTCCGGCCAACTAGGCCGCAGGACTCCTGCAGACGGCGTGTACCTCGAACATCTTTCGCTGACGGATTTCCGAAGCTATGCACAGGTCGACCTGAAGCTCGGCCCTGGTGTTACTGTCTTGGTGGGTTCCAACGGAATCGGCAAGACCAACCTCATGGAAGCAATCGGATACCTGGCCACGCTGAGCTCCCACCGGGTCAGCACGGACGCTCCGCTGCTTCGATTCGGTACGGAGCGCGCTTTGATCCGGGCCAGGCTGGTCCGTGGAGAACAGTCAACGGTCATAGAGCTCGAGATCAATTCCGGCCGGGCAAACCGGGGACGCATCAACCGCAGCAACCCGGTCCGGGCCAGGGACATACTGGGAATTTGCCAAACGGTGTTGTTCGCACCCGAGGATTTGGCGCTGGTCAAGGGCGATCCTTCGAACCGCCGACGCTTCCTGGACGAATTGCTGGTGAGCCTCGTTCCGCGGCATGCTGCCACCCGCAGCGACTACGACCGCGTTCTGAAGCAACGCAACGCATTGCTCAAATCCGCCCGGGCAGGTAAGTTCACCGCCGGACATGAGGCAACCCTGGATGTCTGGGACCAGCACATGGCACGCGCCGGCGCGGAATTGCTTCATGCCCGCCTCGAGCTTGTGGAGCGGTTGCGTCCTCACCTGAACAGCGCTTATGCACAGCTCACTGACGGTTCCAAGGACGCCGGCGCTGTCTACCGCTCAACCATCCAGGGCGTACTTGACGACGACGGCGGTCCAGCCGACCACGGAACGGAACCTTCGCCGTCGGTGGACGACCTCCGGCTGCTGTCCGTTGACGAGCTCACGGAGCGCTATGTCCAGGCCTTCGCGGCATCGAGGAAAAAGGAGCTCGAACGGGGCATCTCCTTGGTAGGGCCGCACCGGGATGAACTGGAACTTGTTCTGGGGCAGGCACCCGCGAAGGGTTATGCGTCCCATGGTGAAACGTGGTCCATGTGCCTCTCGCTGCGGTTGGCTTCCTACTATGTGATGTTGGACGATGCTCGGACCGGGGGCACCGCTCCGATCCTCATCCTGGATGATGTTTTCGCTGAACTGGACGTCCAGCGCCGGCGTAAACTGGCTGCAATAGTCGCCGGCGCCGAGCAAGTGCTGGTGACCGCCGCCGTCGATGCCGATATCCCCGAGGAACTGGCCGGACGGCGCGTAACCGTTGTTCCGGGAGGCATCGATGGCGAAGGATAGCCGCGAGGGACTTCAACCTGGCCGTGAACCGGATGAGATTGATGCTGCACAGGCGGCGCTGAACCGTATGCGCGAGGCTGCGGCTGCCCGCGGAGAAGTGCGGCAGCGCGCGCCGAGGCCCGGGTCAGCTCCCAAACGTAAGGGGCTCCGGGATACCAGGGGTTTTGCCCAATTCCACGGCAGCGGCCGTGATCCCTTGGGTTTGGGAAAAGTGGTGGGACGCTTGGTGGCCGAACGTGGTTGGACATCGCCCGTGGCCGTTGGTTCCGTCATGGCGGAGTGGGAGACGCTAGTGGGACCGGATATCTCCGCCCACTGCACGCCGGAGAGCTTTACTGACACCACACTCCATGTTCGTTGCGATTCCACCGCGTGGGCGACGCAGCTGCGGTTGCTGAGCACCAGCCTTCTGGAGATGTTCCGCAACGAACTGGGCGAAGGGGTTGTGACCAGCATCCAGGTGTTGGGACCTTCGGCTCCAAGTTGGCGAAAAGGCGGACGCAGCGTTAACGGTCGAGGCCCGCGGGACACGTACGGCTAAACGGCGTGCAGGGCGTTTCAACGCCCCCGAGTCGTATAGGCCCCCGTCGGGACCACCGCAGGGCCATTGAAGATAGGGCCAGTGGTCTCCCATGGCCATATTCAGCTGTCGGCTGCCCCCGTATTTGCAAGGATTTGCGCCTTTCCACGATAGAATTGGCGTAGATCACTGAGCGCCGGTGAAACGTCGTCGGGTCCTGAATCCACTCCTGTGGCATCGGGGACCCCCGTCGTCGGACTAGACGGCGCAATCAGTCACGTGCCCGTTGGCGGCCGCGGTTAGCCGTGGGCAACTCCGGGAACGGCCGACATCGAGTACAGAGGAGTCGAAAGCGCCTGTGGCTAACGACAATGCAGAGACCTTGGCAGTAGAGCCCGAAGAGGAGACTGTTCCCAAGCCTGACACGCCCGTGGAGGAGCGCAGGGAGTACGGTGCCAGCGACATCACCGTGCTGGAGGGCCTCGAAGCCGTGCGTAAACGCCCCGGCATGTACATCGGCTCAACCGGTCCCCGCGGCCTGCACCACTTGGTTTATGAGGTGGTGGACAACTCTGTTGATGAGGCGTTGGCTGGTTACTGCAGCCACATTGAAGTCACGCTCCGCGCTGACGGTGGAGTGCGCGTGGTGGACGATGGCCGCGGTATTCCCGTGGATATCCACCCGACAGAGGGCAAGCCGACTGTTGAAGTAGTCATGACCATCCTGCACGCCGGCGGTAAGTTCGGCGGCGGCGGCTACGCAGTGTCCGGTGGCCTTCACGGTGTTGGTATCTCCGTAGTCAACGCCCTGTCGCGCCGGGTTGATACGGAAGTCCGCCGCCAGGGTCACGTTTGGCGCATGACCTTCGCCGACGGCGGCAAGCCTCAGGGCGAACTCGTCAAGGGCGAGGCTACCGATGTCACGGGGACGTCCCAGACGTTCTACCCGGACGGCACCATCTTCGAATCCACCGAGTTCGATTTCGAGACACTGCGTGCACGCTTCCAGCAAATGGCCTTCTTGAACAAGGGCCTGCGCATCACGCTGACGGATGAGCGTCCGGTTAACCGCGGCGGCGACGATGATCTCGATCTGGATGCCGTGGCAACCGAAGGCGAGGTAGCCGCCGAGCACCGCACCGTTGTGTACCAGTACCCGGACGGTCTGCTGGACTACGTCAAGCACCTGAACTCGAACAAGAAGGTGGAGATTGTCCACGAGGACGTCATCGCTTTCGAAACTGAAGACACCGAGCGGCACATCGCCGTCGAGGTCGCCATGCAGTGGACCACCGCTTACTCGGAAAGCGTCCACACGTATGCAAACACCATCAACACTCACGAGGGCGGAACGCACGAAGAAGGCTTCCGTGCCGCGATGACCTCGCTCATCAACCGCTATGCGCGCGAGAAGAGCATCATCAAGGAGAAGGAAGACAACCTTACCGGTGATGACATCCGTGAAGGTCTGACCGCCGTCATTTCGGTGAAGCTTTCCGAACCGCAGTTCGAAGGCCAGACGAAGACCAAACTGGGCAACTCCGAGGTTAAGGGCTTCGTCCAGCGTGTTGTCACGGATCAGTTGGGTGACTGGCTGGAACGTAACCCCGGCCCGGCCCGCGACGTGATCCGCAAAGCCATTTCGGCTGCCCAAGCACGTATGGCCGCTCGTAAAGCCCGCGACAATGCCCGGCGGAAGAGCCCGCTGGAGTCGTTTGGCATGCCCGGTAAGTTGTCCGACTGCTCGTCCAAGGATCCTTCGCGCTGCGAGGTCTACCTCGTGGAGGGTGACTCCGCCGGCGGCTCGGCCAAACGTGGCCGCAACCCGGAGACCCAGGCCATCCTTCCACTGCGTGGCAAGATCCTGAACGTGGAGCGCGCTCGTTTGGACAAGGCTTTGGGTAATGCCGAAGTCCAGTCAATGATCACCGCCTTCGGCACTGGCATCGGCGAGGACTTCGACATCAGCAAGCTTCGCTATCACAAGATCGTTCTGATGGCCGACGCTGATGTCGATGGCCAGCACATCACCACCTTGTTGATGACACTGTTGTTCCGTTACATGCGTCCGCTCATCGAGAACGGCTACGTGTACTTGGCCCAACCGCCGCTGTACAGGATCAAGTGGTCAAACGCCGCCCACGACTACGTGTACAGCGACCGCGAACGCGACGAAACCATCCGTAAGGGTGCGTCCATGAACAAGCGCCTGCCCAAGGACAACGGCATCCAGCGCTACAAGGGCCTGGGCGAGATGGACTACACCGAGTTGTGGGACACCACCATGGACCCGGATCGTCGCACCCTGTTGCAGGTCACCATGGATGACGCCCTGGCCGCAGATCAGACCTTCTCCGTCCTGATGGGCGAGGACGTCGAATCGCGTCGTAACTTCATTCAGCAGAACGCCAAGGACGTCAGGTTCCTCGATATCTAGGGGCCCACAGGGGCAACTGAATATTCCAGAACTGACATATACCTGAAACGGAAACCTTAGATTATGAGTGACGAAACTCCCGAAGTCCCGGAATCGAACGACGTCGAGGATGTTGTTCTCGAGGGTGATGTGCTGACTGACCGCGTGGAGCAGGTTGACCTGCAGACCGAGATGCAGCGGTCCTACTTGGACTACGCCATGGCCGTCATCGTCGGCCGTGCCCTCCCGGACGTCCGCGACGGCCTCAAGCCGGTCCACCGCCGTGTTCTGTACGCAATGTTCGACGGCGGGTACCGCCCTGACCGCTCCTTCAACAAGTGCGCACGCGTTGTTGGCGACGTCATGGGTACCTACCACCCGCACGGCGACATGGCGATCTACGACGCCTTGGTCCGCCTGATCCAGGACTGGACCATGCGTTACCCGCTGGCGCTGGGCCAGGGTAACTTCGGTTCGCCCGGTAACGACGGCGCTGCTGCACCGCGTTACACCGAAACCAAGATGGCTCAGCTGGCCATGGAAATGGTCCGCGACATCGACGAGGAAACCGTCGACTTCCAGGACAACTACGACGGCAAGAACCAGGAACCCACTATCCTGCCGGCGCGTTTCCCCAACCTGCTGGTCAACGGCTCCTCGGGTATCGCCGTCGGTATGGCCACCAACATTCCACCGCACAACCTGCGCGAAGTTGCCGACGGTGTGCAGTGGGCGCTTGAGAACCCGACGGCCACGCGGGAAGAACTTCTCGAGGCTCTGCTGCTGCGAATCAAGGGACCTGACTTCCCCACGGGCGCTACCATCCTCGGCCACAAGGGCATCGAAGACGCCTACCGCACCGGCCGTGGCTCCATCACCATGCGCGCAGTGGTCAATGTTGAGGAACTCCAGGGCCGTACCTGCCTGGTGGTGACCGAGCTGCCCTACCAGGCCAACCCGGACAACCTGGCCATCAAGATTGCCGAGCTGGTCAAGGACGGCAAGATTTCGGGTATCGCGGACCTCCGCGATGAAACCTCCGGCCGTACCGGTCAGCGCCTGGTGATCGTGCTCAAGCGCGATGCCGTTGCCAAGGTGGTCTTGAACAACCTGTACAAGCACACGCAGCTGCAGGACAACTTCTCGGCGAACATGCTGGCAATTGTCGACGGCGTTCCGCGCACCTTGAGCCTGGATGCTTTTATCCGGCACTGGGTGGCTCACCAGATGGACGTCATTGCACGCAGGACCCGGTACCGCCTGCGCAAGGCCGAGGAAGAAGCGCACATTCTGCGTGCACTCCTCAAGGCTTTGGACATGCTGGACGAGGTTATTGCCCTTATTCGCGCCTCCAACACCACCGAAGCTGCCCGCGAAGGGCTCATGGAGTTGCTGGAGATCGACGAACTCCAGGCCCGCGCCATTTTGGACATGCAGCTGCGCCGTTTGGCTGCCTTGGAACGCCAGAAGATCCAGGACCGCCACGCGGAACTCGAAGCGATGATCCTGGAGTACAACTCGATCCTGGCTTCGGAAGAGCGCCAGCGTCAGATCATCAGCGAAGAACTCGCCGAGATCGTTGCCAAGCATGGAGACGATCGCCGGACGCATATCCTGATGGGCTTCGATGGCGATATGTCCATGGAAGACCTGATCCCTGAAGAGGAAATGGTTGTCACCATCACTCGCGGCGGATACGTCAAGCGCACTCGTAGTGATAACTACCGTTCGCAGCAGCGCGGCGGCAAGGGCATCAAGGGTGCACAGTTGCGCGGCGACGACGTGGTGGAGCACTTCTTTGTGACCACCACCCACCACTGGTTGCTGTTCTTCACCAACCTTGGACGCGTGTACCGGGCAAAGGCTTACGAATTGGCTGAAGCCGGACGCGACGCCAAGGGCCAGCACGTAGCCAACCTGCTTGCTTTCCAGCCGGATGAGCACATTGCCCAGGTCCTTGACCTGCGGGACTACCAGCAGGCCCCTTACCTGGTGCTTGCCACCAAGAATGGTTTGGTCAAGAAGACCCGGTTGGAGGATTACGACACCAACCGCACAGCCGGTGTCATTGCCATTAACCTGCGCGACGAGGACGAACTGGTATCCGCCCAGTTGGTCAGTGAAACCGATGACCTGCTCCTGGTGTCCCGCAAGGGCCAGTCCATCCGCTTTACGGCCACCGATGATGCTCTGCGTCCCATGGGTCGTGCCACCTCCGGTGTGACGGGTATGAAGTTCCGTGAAGACGACGAACTCCTGGCCGCAGACGTGGTCCAGGATGGTTCGTTCGTGTTCATCGTCACCGAGGGCGGATACGCCAAGCGGACTGCCGTTGATGAGTACCGACTCCAAGGCCGTGGTGGCCTGGGCATCAAGGTAGCCAAACTTGCCGAAGACCGTGGTGACCTTGTTGGCGCCTTGATCGTGCAGGAAGAGGACGAGGTTCTGGTGGTCATGGAGGGTGGCAAAGTGGTCCGCTCGGCAGTGACCGGCGTCCCCGCCAAGGGCCGCGACACCATGGGCGTCATCTTTGCGAAGCCGGATAAGAATGACCGCATCATCGAGGTTGCGCGCAACAGCGAACGCGGCTTGGAAAGCGAAGAGTCCGAGGACGGACTCGACGATGACGTAACGTTGGCTGCAAACGACGGCGCCTCTGAGGCGACCGTGACGGCCGATACGGAAAACGACGCAGACCCGGAAATCGAAACGGGCGCGGAGCTGAACGAAGACAACACCGGAGGTAACGAGTGAGTAATTCCGACTCATATCCCAAGCCGAGCACAGGTGTCCCCGGCGGACTCCGGCAGCCCTCAGGCAACACGCAGTCGGGAACGCCTGCACGTCCCCAGCAGCGCCCTGGAACCGGGTCCGCGGGATCCGGTGCCGGAGCCCGGCCCGCGAGCGGAGCTAATTCCGCTCCGCGTCCTTCCGGCGCTCCCGGACAACGCCCGGCACAGGCCGGTCAGCGTCCCGCTGGCGCCCCCGGACAGCGGCCTGCACAGCCCGGCCAGCGCCCGGCCGGCACCCCTGCCCAGCGTCCCTCGCAGGGTGGGCCCGGCTTGGTGAAGCCGGCTCCCAAGGCCAAGGTTCGCCGCGCGCGGCTCCTTGTCAGCAAGGTTGATCCGTGGTCGGTCCTAAAGATGGCATTCCTGTTGTCTGTTGCTTTGGGCATCGTCACCGTGGTTGCAGCAATCGTCTTGTGGACTGTGTTGGATCTCACGGGCATCTTTGACCAGGTGGACAGCCTCCTTGGCACCCTGGCAGGCTCCGAGGGCAGCGGGTTCGAACTCAAGAAGATTGCCTCACTCGGCCAAGTGGCATCTTTTGCCACCATCATTGCTGTAGTGAACGTGGTTCTGTTGACTGCGCTGTCCATGCTTTCGGCCGTGCTGTATAACATTTCCGCAACGTTGGTTGGTGGCGTCGGCGTCACCCTGACTGACGACTAGCAAAAACTCCCGGAAATCAGCCGAAATAGGCGGAATTACACCGGGGAAATGCCTCGATTTGAGATCGGGCCGGGATGTGCTGTACAGTCATATCTCGGCCCGATGAGGCATCGGGGCGTATAGCTCAGGCGGTTAGAGCGCTTCGCTGATAACGAAGAGGTCCCAGGTTCAAGTCCTGGTACGCCCACGGAACCACAAAGAGGTTCAGGTAAAACTGAACCGGAATGAGGTGCTTGTGAAGAAGTTGCTGGTAGTTGTAGCAGCTGCTGTCGCAGGCGTCCTGGTCTATAAAAAGGCTCAGGAATCCGAAGCCCGGAAGGATGTCTGGAGCAAGTCAACCGATACGGTGGACTAGCCGAAGAGCCCGGTGCGGATTGGTAAATTCCAGTCCTGACATGGGGTATGATTGACGGGTTGCTTCTTATGGGGGCATGGCGCAATTGGTAGCGCACCTGCTTTGCAAGCAGGGGGTTCGGGGTTCGAGTCCCCGTGCCTCCACCATAAGGAAAGTCCCGGTCAGAAATGACCGGGACTTTTGCATTTAAGCCCTTCCTCCCAAGTCGTCGGGATTCTATGTATTCGAAATTTGCGGCGGGCTAAAGCTGCGTGGGAGGAAGGGCCACCTTCAATCACACTAGGGTGGATCCGTGACCCTTCTCATTGCTGCGCTCGGCGTCCTGGGTGTTGCCTCCTCCGGCCCGCTCATTGCCGGCACGCTTGGTGCCACTTCGGTGACCGCACTGGCCATCGCATTCTGGCGTAACGCAATAGGTGCCGTGGTGATGGCGGGCCCCGTCATCATTCGGGAACCGAAAGCGTTCGGGAGGATCACGCGGCGTGAGTTTGGTTGGTCTGCCGTGGCTGCCGTGGCGCTGGCCTTCCATTTCGCTTGTTTCATCACGGCACTGCAGCTGACATCGGTGGCTGCGGCTACTGCCCTGGTATGCCTGCAATCGGGGTGGATCGCCGTGTTCCAGGTGTTCCGGGGCACCCGGCACCGTTGGCCGGTCCTGGCGGGGCTGGGCATTGCTTTTGGCGGCGTGGTGGCGATTACTGGATTCGATATGGGCTCGTCCCCGGAAGCGCTCCTCGGTGACCTCCTGGCACTTGCGGGCGGCGCCCTGGCCGGCCTGTACACGTTGGCCGGTGGCAAGGCGAGGCAGTCCATGGGGACTGGAACGTACACCACACTTTGCTACGGCATGTGTGCGGCGATTGTGGCCATACTGGCTTTGTTCACTGCCCAGCCACTCTCAGGGTTCGACGCCGGCGGTTGGCTTGGCATTATCGCCATCACCGTGTGTGCGCAGCTGGTGGGGCACACGGCCTTTAACCATCTACTGGCTACGATGAGCCCGCTACTGGTGTCCATGATCATCCTGCTGGAGATTCCAGGTGCTGCCCTTTTGGCGGCCATCTTCCTGAATGAAACGTTGCCTGCCGGTACTTATGCGGGGTTGGCGCTGATCCTTGTAGGGCTGGCCGTGGTTGTAGCCGGTCAGCGGCGTGGCAGGCCGGAAGCAGACCGACGCGAAGCCGAACTGGGCGCCGACTAAGGTGCCGCCGTCGGGCGTTTAGACTCCGCCGCGGCGGGTGCCTTGCCCCGAGTTGGCCGTGTGGATGGCACGCAGCAGCTTCGCCGGAAAGTACACCGAGAAGAACACCACCATAGGTGCCTTCAAAGCCATCTTCTTGACGTTGTGAGCCTTGTAGGTCCGATCGAAGCGCTGGACGTAGTAGCGGTAGTCCCTGGGCGAGTCCTCAAGTCGGCGGGCAGACATCCCGGACACCATTTGGGGTAGGTACTGCACTTTGAGGTCGTGCTCGAATAGGTGAAGCGAAAGATCAATGTCCTCGTGCATCTCATCGTTGGGGTCCAAACACGCTTCATCACGGATGGTTTCCCATGCCGAGCGTCGAAGGGCCATGTTTGATCCGAAGAGGAAATGGTACTGGTGCTTGGCCAGTCGGAGCATGAGCTGGCGCATCTTGTCATCCGCTTTGAGCCCGAACCGGCGCATTGGCATGTCGTAGTAGACCACTGGACCTGTGGCAGCGGCTACCGAAGGATCCGTGAAGGCCTTTTGGACCTGTTCCACCCAGTCCGGTTCAAGGACTGAGTCAGCGTCGATGCGGCCGACGACGTCCCCTGAGGCGTTGTTCAGCCCGTGGTTACGGGTGGGGATGAGACCTTGCGCGGCCTCCTGCCGCATGAGCAGGATGGGGCTTTCAGGGTATTCCTGTTGCATCTGGCGCACTATTCTGGCCGTGCGGTCTGTGGACAGGTTATCCACCACAATGATCTCTTGCGCGGGAACCGACTGGTAGATGGCCGCGATGAGGCACTGGCGAATGACGCTTTCCTCGTTATACGCCGGGATAACGATGGATACGCCGGGAGGTTCCGGAGCATCCTTAAGGGAACCCGCTAGGGGTCTATCGGCTGACATCACCATAAATCTAACACCCGTGCCCGGGCAGGTGATGGAGGCATTGATGACAAGGCGGCAAACACTGAAGGGATCCCGGCAATCGCCGGGATCCCTTCAGTGTTTGACGTTCTCTGCCCCACTTCGAGGCGGTGAGTCAGTGTTTAGTTCTGTGCACCCTTGGCATCTGACTCCTTGCCATCGGTGTCCTTGTGCAGGCTGGCCGCGATGTTCTTGACGGCGGTCTTTGCGTCCGTCGCCACTTTCTCCGTGGAGTCCTCGACGTTCTTGAAGGCATCCTTGGTTGCCTGCTCTGCCTCAGCTGCGGCTTCCTCCGGTGTGATGTCCGCAGCCTTGGGCTCAGCAACTGCCGGAGCCGCTGCAGGAACAGGAGCAGGCGTCGGTGTGACCGGAGCAGGCGTCTTCCAAGGATCTTCAACCGGCTTGGAAGCCTTCCAGGCAGCAACACCGGCAGCAGCGGCGGCGGCAATGACCGTGACGATCAGCCATCCGCGCTTCTTGGGCTTGGGCTGTTCCTTCACCAATGCAGAGGAGACCGCCTTGCTGGCTTGGTCCGTCACAGCCTTGATCTGCTTGCCGGTGGCCTGGGCTTGCTCCTGAACGCTGTGGACAACGCCGGAATCAACCAGCTTCTGTGCCACAGCATCAACCTGCGCGGGGGCATTCTCTAGGACGTGGTGGACCGCTACCGAAGCCTGTCCCAACTGCTCGGACAGCTTGGGGAGGTATTCGTCCACCACCTTGTCCCGTGCATGGCCGAGCGCCGGGGTAGCCCTGTTGAGCGTCTCCTGGATCCTGGGTGTGGCGTCTTCCACCACGTCATGGATCTTCGGCGCGAGGTGCGCCAGCCCATCCTGAATCCGCGGTGTGACAACTGCAACGCCGTCAGCGAGGTTGTGCGCAGCGGACTTCAGACCCTCTTGAATCTTGGGCGAAGCGCTATCAATGCCGTGCTGGATACGCGGAACAGCCCAATTCACGGCTGCTTCCACACGCGGTGCAGCCCAGTCGCGGGCGTTATCCACACCGGCCGTGACTGATTGTTCGAGTTCGCGGGCAATACGGTCTGATTTCTTCACAACTACCTCCCGATACACATGCTCGTTTGTTGCTAGCCTACGTCGCTTGTGGAACACCGGCTATTCATCTGTCCGAGAACGTCCAGGATTTCACCCAGCGCGGAACCGGCTTTACGGCCGGACGGGCGTTGACCCTGCATGGAAGAATGGGGCCATGACCATCGCAACCGCAAAAGCAACGATCCACACGAGCCTCGGCGACATCAAGGTTGACCTCTTCGGCAACCACGCCCCCAAGACGGTCGCCAACTTTGTTGGCCTGGCCACGGGCGAAAAGTCCTGGAACCACCCGGAAACCGGCGAAGACAAGACCGGTACCCCCCTTTACAACGGCACTATTTTCCACCGGATCATCAAAGACTTCATGATCCAGGCCGGCGATCCCCTGGGTCGCGGCGTGGGTGGCCCCGGCTACCAGTTTGACGACGAAATCCACCCGGAACTGACCTTCAACGCTCCGTACAAGCTGGCTATGGCCAACGCCGGCATCCAGATGGGCAAGGGCACCAACGGGTCACAGTTCTTCATCACCACCGTGAACACCGACTGGCTGTTCGGCAAGCACAGCATCTTCGGCGAGGTCACGGATGAGGAATCCCGCAAGGTTGTGGATGCGATAGAGTCCGTCCGCACCGGCATGGGCGACCGCCCGGTTGAGGATGTTGTCATCAACAGCATCGACATCGAACAGCTCTAGTCACACACTGAACCAGAGCCCATGAGTTACGGAATTCCGTCGGCCGAGCCGTCCGCTGATATTCCGGTGTGCCCCAGGCACCCGGACAGGCCCTCCTATGTGCGGTGCCAGCGCTGCGGGCGCCCTGCATGCCCCGAGTGCCAGCGGGCGGCCGCCGTCGGGTTCCAATGCGTTGACTGCGTCAACGAACAAAAACGTACGACGCCGACATACCGCTCCCCGTATGGCGGAGCCTTGGCTGTAGGCCGGCCTTTGGTGACGTACGTGATCATCGGCTTGTGCGCACTGGTTTATGTCCTTCAGTGGATTGTGCCCGGTGACGCGGTCTTCGAGAATTTTGCGTTCGCCAACATTTTTGCTGTCAGTGAGCCATGGCGCATGGTCACGGCAGCGTTTTTGCACTCGCAGGGTTTCCTGCTCCATATCGTCCTGAACATGTATACGCTGTGGATCTTCGGACAGGCCCTTGAGCCTTTGCTCGGGCGGATCCGATTCCTGGCTGTGTATCTTATTTCCGCAATTGGCGGTTCCGTGGGCTTCCTTGCCCTGACTCCCACATTCCCGCCGGTGGGAGTAGTGGGTGCTTCCGGTGCCATTTTCGGCCTCTTCGGCGCCATGCTTGTTGTGCAGCGCCATAGGGGTGGAGAAACCAAGCAGCTGTGGATTTTGATCGCCATCAATGGCGCCATTGGCTTCTTCGTGCCCAGCATTGCGTGGCAGGCCCACCTGGGTGGGTTGATCACCGGTGGCCTTGCTGCTGCAGCGATCGCCTATGCTCCCAAGGGCAAAAACCAAGCACTTCTCCAGGCTGGAGGACTCGTTTTGGTAGCGGGCCTGCTGGCCGTGGTCACCTGGTTCCGCGTCACTGCAGGTTAGCTGGCCTCTCCGGCCTTCATGACGGGCTGGCGCAGGATGGTCTTGAGCCTCTCCGGTGCGGTGCGCCGAGGATCGCTGAGATAAATTTCGTGGTGCTTGCCGGTCATCACCAACTGCTGTTCCGGAATGAATTTGTTGTGCATCTCCTCCAGCACTGGTCCTTCATCGTCATACGGACCTACGTGTAGTGTCTGCACGCTCAAACCCTCGTTGAACGGTTCCAGACGGAGAGCCTCCACAACGGGTCCTTCCCCCTTCTTGGCGACCGTCTCCCGCGCCATGTTCAGGTGTTCCCTGGTTATCCAGTCGGGGACCATATTCATCAGCGACCAGTCCCAGCGTGACTTGTCCTTGGTGATGGTGAATGAATCCATGTCATCGGACCACCAGAGCCCCTCCAGCGGCATCACTGTGTAATCCTGGCCAAGCTCGCGCTTGCTGAGGAACTTCAAAGCGTAGGTGACTGGATACAGCGTTGTCAGCGCATCCTTATAGGACTGGGCTGTGTTGGGGTCCCCATGACCGTCGATCATCAGGTACTGCATAACGGGCACCGTGATGACCGAGAAGTGCCCGTGGCTGGCCCTGTAACTGGGTATCAGCTTCTTATGATCGCTCTTCATGCCACCACCGTACTCCGAGACCTTATCCACAGGTGTTATCCACAGTGTGTGTAACTTACACGCATGTAGTTATCCGCTTTGGCCGTCCGAGGACTCGTCAAAAGGCAAGATATCCCCCGAAAGGCATGGGTTTCTCCACACCTGTGGATAACTTTGTCCCCCGCGGCAACGGAAATGTGGACAAAAGGGCGACTTCACCAGCATCTGTGGACAAGCCTGTTAATGACGCCGTGGAGAGCCGAGTATCAACAGGCTTATCAACAATGTTAATAACTTACATAGCTGTAGTTCAGAGGGAACAAGGGTCTCCTGTTCGCCTGCAAACCAGGGATCCAGGAGTCGAAACCCACAACTTTTTCCCCAGCTGTGGATATCTTGTGGGCAGGGGGCTGTTGTTAAGTGGGTAACTTTCCCGCCGCTCATCATGACGGAGGCATAGCGCGCAGGTGGTGGATGTCAGTCAAGAAGCACTCCAAAGAGCGCATTTGGCGAAGCCGACAATCCTAAAGTGCTGAATTCCTAGTGAAGCTTGGTGGACTATCCACAGCGCAATACACAGTGGGCATAAGTGGAGTTGGATGCCCTGTGCCCTCGGATCGCCGGACTGGCACCAATAATGGACCCTGGTACGTGGATGTCCACAGAAGTTATCCACGCCTGTGGATAAAGTTACACACTTCTGTGGACAGCTCTGTGGACTATTGGGGCCGCAGGCCCGCCGGGGTTCGGGTTAGACCCATACCCCGGAGGTCCCCCGCCGATGACTGTCCATCAAGTGGGTGTCAATGATTCCCACGGCTTCCATGAGGGCATGCATCGTGGTGGGTCCCACAAAAGCGAAACCCTTCTTCCTCAATGCCTTTGACAAGGCGATCGACTCCGGCGAGGTGGTAGGGATGTCCGCCATTGTGGTGGGTTTGGGAGTGGTGTGCGGCTGGAACGACCAGACGAAGTCCACAAGACCGCCCTCTTCGCGCAACGCGATGGTGGCCTTGGCGTTGGTGATGGCCGCTTTGATTTTCAATCGGTTGCGCACAATTCCGGCGTCGAGCATGAGCCGTTCCTCATCGGCCTCGGTGAAGGCCGCGACACTCTCCGGATGGAAGTCCAGGAACGCTGCCCTGAAGGCATCCCGTTTCCGAAGAATGGTTGCCCAGGATAAACCCGCTTGGAACGCTTCGAGGCTGATGCGCTCGTACATGCCCTGCTCATCGCGGACGGGCATTCCCCACTCGTGATCGTAGTAGGCCTGCATGAGGGGATCCGAGGACGCCCACAGCGGACGCGCCAAACCATCCTCACCCACGACTATGCCACTATCCGCGGTCATGCACGCTCCTTCGATGCCGGCCACTCGAGGGCCAAGGCGGTAATTCAGCTTTCGGGAATATTCTCCCCGGAGCCTCGGACATTTTTGAGGTGGGACCCCGGCATCATGACAAGCCCGTGACTCGCATAGTGATATTGATCCGTCCCTGCGAGAGGCCGCAGCCATCCGGCGCCGTTTTCGGGAAAACCTTGGGGATCCCGTGATAAGCAAACCTGGACGGTCCTCCAAAGACGAAGAGGTCTCCCGACCGAAGCTCAACGTCTGTGTATGGCTTGGTCCGGGTCTGGGTATTGCCAAACCTAAACAGGCACGTATCACCAATGCTCAGGGAGACCACAGGGGCGTTGGAACGCTCGTCCTTGTCCTGATGCATTCCCATGGCGGCACCGTCGTCGTAAAAGTTCACCAGCGCGGCGTCGGGCGTGTACTTGTTCGCCAATGCGCTCAGCGCTTCGTCACTTTCAACGCCCTCATAGCCTGAGGAGTAGGCCGCTTGCACTGCTTTCCGCCCCAGGCGCACCATCCAGTCCGGGAAATCGAGCACGGGACGGCCATTGACGTCAGTGGCTTCCCGTGTGTAACGGTAAGGCTGCCAATGCCAACCCAAGCACACAGTTCTCACCGACATTTGATGTCCGCCCGGAAGAGTAGCGGCACGGAGGGGAACCGGCCCTTGGGTCCATTCGCCAAAGCGGGCTACTATCCATCGTTGCTGCTCAAGGGTAAGCCAAGCAGGAACATGGACGGCCCCGGGCGCAATCAGGCGGGGACCGGCGTCGTGCCTTTCCGGCTGAACGAGCTCCCGCGGAAACAAAGCGTCGTCGCTCATGCCGCCGCCTCAAGGCGGAGCAGTGCGCGTTTGGCCTCGCTTCCACCAAGGTAGCCACCGAAATTGCCGTCAGACTTTACTACCCGGTGGCAGGGCACAATGAGGGGCAAGGGGTTGGTAGCACAAGCGGTTCCGACAGCCCGGACAGCATTGGGACTGCCGGCTGCCTGGGCCACTTGGGCATAGCTGGCTGTGCTGCCATAAGGGATCCGAGGCAGGTGACGCAGGACATTGAGACGGAAACCGCGGGATAGCCGGAAATCCAGCGTGAGATCGAACTCCGTCCTGGTGCCCTTGAAGTACTCGTCGAGTTCACGGGCGGCGTCATCCAAACGTGCCGGAGCCTGAAGAATGCGCGGACTGACAGTGCTTGCCAGAAACTGAAGGACGGAGTCGTGGTCTTCCAGCTCGAAAGCGACACGGACAATTCCCCGGTCCGTAGCAGCCAAAAGGAGCTTACCCAGCGGGGAGTCCACAATCCTGTAAGCAACGTCCAAAGTGTGGGTGAGCTGAGCGTCGCGCGCCAAGCGGGCATGAAGGCTGGCAATGGCCGGTTCGAGCCCGATGTCCAAGGGATGGAGGAGCGAAAGAACCTCGGCGTGATCGGGACTGAGTTCAAGGGTCATCAGATGTCACCTTTCGAGGATGTGCGGGCCAGCGACTGGTGGGAGGCGAGGGCAGAGCGGAGAGACTTCACGCCGTCAGCTCCGGCGCGACGGGCAGCCTCGGCGGTGCCGCCCCACAAAGCAGCAACATCCTTATAGGGAAGGCCCCCTAAATAGTGGTAGGCCACCGCCTGGCGCTGCTTCGTGGGAAGACCCGCAAGGGCCTCAAGCAGTTCATCGTGGCCGTCACCAGGAATCCCGAGACTGGACGCTTGCTCAGGTGGAAGGTCAACCGGCAGGGCACGGCGGGTACCGGCCCGTACATGGTCGATGCACTTCCGGTGGGCGATGGTGACCAGCCAGGCTTCAACATTCGCTTCGGGAGGCAGTGCCGGGTATGCCTGAAGGGCAGCCAGGAACGTATCTGACCATGCATCATCGGCGTCGTGCACGCCAAGAATGGCACGGCACACCCGAAGCACTGTGGTGCCATGTTCATGGACCACGGATTCGAACGGCTTCTTGTCGACCATCTGCCTGGGCTTCATCAGAACAGCTTGCCCTCCCGCACCTCTACCGGCTCTTCCAATTCCAGGAGGAACCGTTTATTCCGAAGCCCACCTGCGTACCCGGTGAGTTGACCATGACGCCCCACCACGCGGTGGCAAGGAATGACGATGCTGATGGGATTGCGTCCCACAGCAGAGCCCACCGCCTGAGCCAGATGGGGATCCCCCAGTTCTGCGGCCAGCTGCCCGTAGCTGACGGTTTCACCGAACGGAATATGTTGCAGTCGTTCCCAGACCTTCTCTTGAAACGGGTTTCCGACTGCCTCGAAAGGAACATCGAACATAGTCCGATGACCATTCAGGTACTCGGTGAGCTCGGTCCGAGTCCGTGCGAACACCGGATCGTCCATCCCGGTCTGATCCCCAAAGTAGTCCTCCGAAGGCATATGCCAGTGACCCTCATAGAAGATCCCCGTCAAAAATTCCCCGCGGGCAGTCAAAGTCAACTGTCCCAGCGGGGAATCCAAGGTTGCGTGCCGGCTTCTCATATCTTGTAGACGTTCACGGGCACGGAAATGTGAGGTGCGGAATTCCTAGGAGCGCCAGCGTGTGGTCATCAGGAATCCGACGATCGCTATGCCGAAGCCGGCCACGATATTCCACGAGGCCCACTCGCGGACGGGGAACTGGCCCTCGGTAATGTAGAAAGTAATGATCCAGACCAAGCCGAGGATCATCAGGCCGAACATGACAGCCTTGTACCAAACCGGGTTGGGCTTGTACTGCTGTGCTGCGGAAGTCTGCTGGGCCTGACGGGCAGGCCGCTTGCGGGGCTTGGACTCGGGCACGGATCCTCCTGGCTGTTCGGTTTAATACCCGTTTCCGCCAGCCTTGATATCCTGCAGGAAGGAAAATTCCAGCGGTTAACGGCCACACGGCGTTCCGGGTTGGTTCTAGCTGTCAAGTCTAGCCGCAACCGGGGGTCCGCCTGTGCCGCCCGCGCCCTATGCAAGGAGACCTTGTGGCGCATCAGCAGCAGACGGCGGCCTCCGCCATGCCGTCCGCCAGCCAAGGGCACGAACTGCGCCCACGCAAGCGACTCCGGGCCTCTGACGTTGTCCGCAAGATCAGTCAGATTCTGGGTGAACTGCTGATTACGGCAGGCATAGTGCTGCTCCTTTTTGTGGGCTGGGAACTATGGTGGACCAACGTGGAAGCTGACGCCAAGCAGACAGAAGCGGTCAAGAGCTTTGCTCAGGAATTCTCCGGCCCCATAACCCCTGCGGCGCCTGCCGCCCCCGTGGATTATGGACCTCCGGTGGTTACACCGGCGCCCGCCTACGCGGGAATGATCGGAATCATGTACATCCCCCGTTTCGGCCCGGATTACACACGCCCCATCATCGAAGGCACCGGCTCGGACGTTCTGGACACCTTGGGATTGGGCCACTACGGAAGCACCAGCATGCCTGGCGCGCCGGGCAACTTTGCGGTAGCTGGCCACCGTCAAACCCACGGTGCAGTCCTGGACAACATCCACACATTGGTTCCCGGAGACAAGATCTACATCCAGACGGCAGACGGCTACTACACCTACGTTTTCCGCAACAACCAGATCGTCCTCCCGGACCGTACGGACGTCCTGATGCCCGTTCCCACCGAAGCGGGAGTCCAGCCCACGGAAAGTATCCTGACCATGACCAGTTGCAACCCGAGGTTTGGTGCACAGGAACGCATCATCGCTTACTCGATGCTGGATAGTTGGCAACCTGCCTCAGCCGGTCCGCCGTCGGAAATCGCCGCCCAAGTAGCCCGGGCACACGGAAAGGGGTAACCAATGTACGCGTGGATCTTCCGCAATCTGCCGGGACCCTTGTGGGTGCGGATCCTGACATCCTTGGTACTGGTGGGCGTAGCCCTGGTACTGATGGTGGAGTTCCTCTTCCCGTGGTTCTCCCAATTCACCACTTTGACCGACTCAACGATTGGTTCAGTGCAGCAGCCATGAGCACAACAAAAATCCTTGTAGTGGATAACTACGACAGCTTCGTTTACACCTTGGTGGGGTACCTCCAGGAACTCGGTGCCGAAACAACGGTGGTCCGCAACGACGACGTGACGCTGGCAGAGGCCATAGAGCTGGCAGCAAGCCGCGACGGCGTCCTGGTCTCCCCCGGCCCGGGTACGCCAGCCGAAGCAGGAGTCTGCATAGAGCTCATCAAGTGGTGTGGCGAGGCCGCCAAGCCCATGTTCGGTGTCTGCCTGGGACATCAAGCCCTGGCCGAGGCCTACGGCGGAGTGGTGACACACGCACCGGAACTCATGCACGGCAAGACCTCACCCGTCCAGCACGAAGGCAAGAGTGTCTTTGCTGGTCTCCCGTCGCCCGTGACGGCAACCCGCTACCACTCCCTGGCGGCGGTTCGGGACTCCATCCCGGACGTTTTGGAAATCACCGCCGAGACAACCAACGGAGTGGTGATGGGTCTGCAGCACAAGACCGCTCCCCTCTGCGGCGTCCAGTTCCACCCGGAATCGGTGCTCACCGAAGGCGGATATCAGATGCTGGGCAACTGGTTGGAGTCCCTGGGCATGACCGGTGCGGCCGAACGAGCCTCGAAACTGAGTCCACTCATCAAGCAGTAGGTGAGGTTCCTTACTTTTTGGTGGGCTTAGGCGTCGGGGTCGGCTTCTCAGTCTCCGTGGGAGTCGGCGTGGGAGTAGGTGTGGGTGGTGGAGCCGGGGCCTTCGCCACCGTGACAGTGACAACCTTGCCCTGAGGCACCTCGGTGTTGAAGGCATCGCTTTGAGCCGTGACTGTCCCAGCTGCAACCTGCGAGTTTTCCTGTTCCACAACTGCGATGTTGAGCCCGTTGGCCTTCAGCGCGGCTTCCGCTTCGGCCAACGGCAAGGCGATCAGCTGCGGCATGAGGACCTTGCCGGTGGATACCTGCAGCTCCACTTTGCTTTCCACGGCGATCGCGCCGCCCGGTGCGGGAGCCGTGCCGAGCACTACGCCCGCGGGGACAGTTGGGCTGTGGGTCAAGGCGGTCACTACTTCGCCTGTGATGCCGAGCCGCCGCAAAGCTTCGCGTGCGTCCGGTTCAGTGCGCCCCACGATGTCCGCCGGGATGATCACTGAGCTGGGGCCATTGGATATCTTCAGGATGACTTCAGCATCCTGTTCCAACAAGGCACCGGCTATCGGTGATGTCCCAATGGTCATGTCCTTGGCCACGGTGTCGCTTGGCTCGCGAACTGATTTGGGCTTCAGTTTGGCTGAGTACAGTTCCTGGATGGCCTGTGATTCAGACATGTTTGTTACCACCGGCACGGCTATTTTCGCGGGGGGCGGCGGCTGCATGTTCATGAGGCTGTAGAGCCAGAAACCGCCGCCAGCCAGTACCAGGATTGTGAAGATCACCAACGTGGCAACCCAGGCACGACGCCGGGACTTCTGGGCCGCCGGCAGCTCACGTTCCGGAGGGAGGCCCAAGGGAAGTGGTTCTTCCTGGGGCGGATCAAGAGGCTCATCTTTGAACTGGTTGGCATCGAGGAAGCCCACGGCCGTGGCACTCAAAAGCTCTGTTGCCGGGTCTTCAGGATCAACGAGGTCGTTGGGGTCCGTGGGAGCCTCGCTGGCTGCCACAGCGGGCACGGGGATGCCATTGCTTGCCGCACGCAGGGCGCGGCGGAAGGCTGCCGCGTCCTGGAACCGATCCGTGCGGCTCTTCTGCAGCGCCTTTACCAGGACGGAATCCAGTGCCTCGGAAACTTCGGGATTATGGGCGCTGGGCAGGTCCGGGATTTCACGGACGTGCTGGTAGGCCACCGATACTGGGCTATCGCCGATGAACGGAGGCCTGCTGGTCAGCAGTTCGAAGAGCAGGCAACCGGCAGAGTAGAGGTCACTGCGTGCATCCACCGTTTCACCACGGGCCTGCTCCGGCGAAAGGTACTGTGCGGTGCCCACCACGGCTTGCGTTTGGGTCATTGTGGCGGCAGAATCGGCCATGGCGCGCGCGATGCCAAAGTCCATGACTTTTACATCGCCGGTGTCGGCACAGACCATCACATTGGCAGGCTTGATGTCGCGATGGACGATGCCTGCGCGGTGGCTGTATTCGAGAGCGCCGAGGACACCCAGGGTAAAACCGACGGAATCCTCAACGCCAAGCTCGTTGGCCTTGATCATGTCGCGCAGCGTGCGTCCGGCCACGTACTCCATGACAATGTACGGGACACGCACGTCTTCCCCCGGGCCTCCGGGAACCGAGTATTCCCCGGTATCGAAGATGGCCACAATGGACGGGTGGTTCAACGCGGCGACAGCCTGGGCCTCGCGTTTGAAACGGGCCTGGAACTGGGGGTCCCGGGCAAGGTCGGCGCGTAGCACCTTGACGGCGATGGTGCGCCCCAACAGTGTGTCTGTTCCCCGGTAAACGTCGGCCATGCCGCCACGACCGATCAACTCGCCAAGTTCATAGCGGGAATTGAGGATGCGCTGGGAAGACACGGGCGTGTTCTCCTCTCGGTGCGCAGGACCTGGACGTGGCGTTGACATGGCGGCTTACTTAGTTCCTGGGGCTGGCGGAGCCGCTGGGCGTGGAAGTGGGAGTTTCAGGCTCGGTGGGCACCAGAGCCTTGGACAGGTAGTAAGTGACCGTTGAGCCCGCTGCCACCTGGGTGCCGGCCGCAGGTGAGGAACGCACGAACGTTCCCGGCTGCTGGCCGATGGCACCGTTGACGGGTTCTCCTGCCACCCACTGCAATCCGGCTCCTTCAATGGCTTGCCGGACCCGGGCTTCGTCAACTCCCGGCGCGATGGCAGGTACGGCCACCAATTCCGGGCCCTTGGAGTAGGTCACGGTGATGGTTTGTCCCGGGTCAACAGGACCGGTGGGGTTGAGGCTAATAACGATTCCAACGGGAGCGGTGTCGTCGAAGACTTCCTGACCGTTCACTCCAAGACCCAAGGCGCGAAGCTGACCGCTCACCGTCTCGAAAGGTTGGCCCTGGTACTGCTCAGGAATGACGTTGATCTTCTGGGGAACCGACTGCGTGGGCTGGGGTGCCTCAGTGGTCTCCGAGGGCCTCGGCGTCGGGGTGGCCGACGTAGAGGTAGGGCTGGCGCTCCGGCTGGTGCTGGTGGTGGTGGACTCGCTGGGCGCGGGGCTCGGCGAGAAGAATCCCGACTGGGAGATCAGGAAACCAACCAAAGCAAACAGGACCAGAAGGATCAGGGCTACCAGCGGCCACGTCCACGGGCTGCGCTTCTTGCGCTCCGGCTCAGCGTCATCGAAGTTCTCGTCGTCGGTGTAGACCACTTCTTCGTCATCGGTGAGCTGACGCTCTGCCTCCAAGGCATTCGCCCGCGTCAGGGGGTTGTCAGATGCGGCTGCGGCTCCCAGAGCAGCTCCTGCAGCGCCGGCTCCAAGCACCGGAAGTGCGGAGGTCGCCGTCGTCGACTGCTCCTTGCCGTAAGGCGAGGTGACGACGCCGGTGGGTGCCGTTGCGGTGTCCACCGGTGCCGTGATGGGCCCGGTAGTGGATTCGAACAACAGCATGCCGGGTACGGCGGCGTGCGCCGTGGCGATGTCACCGTTGCGGATGGCTTCAGCGGCTTCGGCCAGCTTGATGGCGTTGGCCGGGCGGTTCTTGGGATCCTTGGCCAGCATGGACATCAGGAGGGCGCGCACGGGCGTGGGCAGCGTCTCCGGAAGGGGCGGCGGTGCGTCGTTTACCTGGGCGAGGGCAATGGCAATCTGCGATTCACCGGAGAACGGTCGGTGGCCTGTAAGGCACTCATAGCCGATGACACCGAGCGAATAGATGTCCGAGGATCCCGTTGCCGTCTGTCCGGTTGCCTGTTCCGGAGCCAGATACTGGGCGGTGCCCATGACCTGGCCGGTCTGCGTGAGCGGCACCTGATCTGCCAATCGGGCAATGCCGAAGTCGGTGACCTTGACCCGGTTGTCCGGCGTGATGAGCAGGTTGCCCGGCTTGATGTCACGGTGGACCAGACCCTGCGCGTGCGCAACTGCCAGGGCGCGTGCTGTCTGGGAAATGATGGAGAGCGTCATGTCCGGAGACAGGACCTGTTCGCGCTCAAGGATGCCACTCAGCGGGTGTCCGGGCACAAGCTCCATGACCAGGTAGGCCGAACCGGCTTCCTCGCCGTAGTCAAAGACATTGGCGATGCCCACGTGGTTGAGGAGTGCTGTGTGTCGTGCCTCGGCACGGAAGCGCTGGAGGAAGCCGGGGTCACCCGTGTATTCCTCCTTAAGCACCTTGATGGCAACGATCCGGCCCAGGATCTGGTCCTTGGCCTTCCAGACCTCGCCCATGCCGCCAATCGCAATACGACTGGTCAGCTGGAACCTGCCGCCGAGTGTGATTCCTGAAGTAGGCCTCACTTATTCAACACCGCCTCAAAAATCTTCTTTGCGTTCGGACTGGTTAGCTGGGCCCCGGTTAGCACGTCCACACTCTCCATGACAATGGTGACGGCTACTTGCGGGTCGTTTGCCGGGGCGAACCCGGTAAACCATGAGTTATTCAAACCTGAATCGCCGAGCTCGGCGGTACCTGTCTTGCCGGCCACCTTGACGCCCGGAACGGCTGCACCCTTGGCAATGCCATTGTCTACGGCACTGGTCATCCACTCAGTGATCTGGCTGGCGATTGGCTGCGTGGTGCTGGTCCGCAGTTTTTCAGGTTTGGGTTCGTTGATGACCCGAAGATCAGGCGCACGGATGGCCTCAACCAGGTTGGGCTTCATCTGCACCCCACCGTTGGCAATGGCCGCCGTCATCATGTTGATCTGCAACGGCGTGGCCTTCACATCGCGCTGACCCACAGACGACTGTGCCAACTGGGCCTGGTCCAAGTCCTCCGGGAAGACGCTGATGGCCTGCTGCAGCTTGAGCTGGTCACCGAAATCCTGGCCGAAGCCGAACTTCTGCGCCTGTTCCCTGATGGCGTCCTGGCCAAGGTCAAGTGCAATGCTCGCAAACGGAGTGTTGCACGACTGCTCCAGGGCAAAGGCGAAGGATGCTGTCTCGCGGACGTTGCAGTTGCCGCCGGCATAGTTGGGCAGGCTGGCACTGCTGCCGGGCAAGGGAAGGCTGCTGGGATTCGGGAGTTCGCTGTCCTTGTTGTACTTACCGGAATTCAGTGCCGCAGCAGTATCAATGAGCTTGAAGACCGAGCCGGGCGAAAGCAGGTTACCTGTAGGACCGCTGACGTTCTGGTTCAGGTTGATACCCGGAATCTGGTTCAGCTGTGCATAATTTGCTTCCGCTGTGGTCCGGTCATGGGTGGCAATCAGGTTGGGATCATAGGTCGGCTTGGAAGCCATGGCCAAAATGGCGCCGGTCTTGGGGTTGGTGACCACAATGGAGCCCCGCTGGCCTTCAGGAATCAGATCCATGGCCAACTGCTGCAGGGCAGGATCCAAGGTCAACTCCACAGATGCTCCCTTGGGCTCTTTACCGAGGAACATCTGGCTCATGCGATCCAGGAACAGCTGATCAGAGTTGCCCGCCAAGGTTTCCCCCATGGACTGTTCCAAGCCGGTGGAACCAAAGAATTTGGAGAAGTATCCGGTGATGCCGGCATACAGCTGTGGCTGGTTGTACTGGCGCTGGAAGGCGCAGGACTCCGTTCCGGGAACCGACTCAACCACCGGTTTTCCACCCACAATGATGGAGCCGCGCTCGTTGCAGAAGGATGCCAAAACAGCGCGCTGGTTCCAGGGGTTGGCGTTGAGGTCGTCAGCACCAATCACCTGAACGTAGCTAATGGCGCCGAAGATCAACGCGAACATGGCGACGGCAGCCATCCAGCTGCTGCGAATAGCCTGGTTCATTGTTGCTTCACCGCCTCTGTTGGTGCGCTGGGTGTCTGTCCTGTAGCCGGCTTGCGGCTGTCCGGCGTGCTGCTTGCGGGCGGTTTGTTAACCATGGGGGTGGTGTCCACCGGGCCGCGGGCCGTGTTGGAGATCATGAGCAGCAGGCCAACGATGATCCAGTTGGCCAGAAGCGAAGAGCCGCCGGCTGCGAGGAACGGAGTGGTGAGGCCGGTCAAGGGGATGAGCCGGGTGACGCCGCCAATCACTACGAAGCATTGCAGGGCAATGGCAAAGGACAAGCCGCAGGCGAGGAGCTTTCCAAAAGCGTCCCGGGTGCCCAAAGCTGCGCGGAAACCGCGGGTGAAGAGCAACATGTACAGCATCACCACGGCGAAGAGGCCTATCAAGCCGAGCTCTTCACCAATGAGGGCCACAATCATGTCGCTGTTGGCGAACGGGACCAGATCCGGCCGGCCCTGGCCAAGACCAGTGCCCACCAGGCCGCCGTCGGCCATGCCGAACAAGCCCTCCACGATCTGGCCGCTACCGCCGGGTGACCTGCCGAAGACCTCCGGTGTGAAGGCATTGATCCAGCTATCGATGCGGAAAGCGACGTGGGAGAAGATCTGGGAAGCAATGAAGCCTCCGCCCAGAATCAGCAGCAGGCCGATGACCACCCAGGAGATACGGCTGGTGGCCACGTAAATCATCACAATGAACAGGCCGAAGAAGAGGATGGAAGATCCGAGGTCGCGCTGGAAGACGAGGACGCCGATGCTCACCAGCCAGGCGGTGATCATGGGGCCAAGGTCCTTGAACCGGGGGAACTGCATGGGGCCGATCTTCCGGCCCGCCAGCAGAATGAGGTCCCGGTTGGAGGACAGATATCCTGCGAAGAATATGGCCAGGGTGATCTTGGCGATTTCACCGGGCTGGAACGTCATGGGCCCAACGCGGATCCAGACCCGAGCACCAAGGATTTCACCCGCGGAGATGCCGGGGATCAAAGGAAGGACCAGGAGGAATGCACTGACCGCCAGGGAGATGTACGTGAAGCGGCGCAGGATCCGGTGGTCTTTGAGGAACCAGATCACGGCTATGGAGACCGCCATGGCAATGAGGGTCCACCGGAGCTGGTTGTTGCCCGTATCGTCCCCGGGACCGTCCATCCGGTGGATCAACGCCAGGCCGAGCCCATTGAGCGCAACCACGATGGGAAGTATTACCGGGTCTGCATACTTCGCGCGGAGCCTGAGGACGACGTGGAATGCGAAAGCAGCCACGGCCAAAAGGCTGGACTGGAACCAGAAGTCGCTATCGAGTCCGACTTCCGAGTTGATACTCACCAAGGCACTGGCGCCGATGCCCACGGCAAGGGCCAGGACGATGAGCACCAGCTCAACGTTCCGGCGGGGTTTGGGGGCTATCTCAGTCTGCATCATTTGGCCGCCTCACAGGGAGTCGGGACGGGCGAAGGAGTGGGGCTGGCGACGGCGGCCGTGCTGGGAATGGGCACAGTGGCCGTAGGTGCTGGCGTAGGGGTTGCCGATCCCGACGCGGTGCCCGTGGCCGTGGGCGCGGGGCTGGGGCAGTTCGCAGAGGCGCTGCCGGTGTTCCGCAGGTTCTCCACGATGTCCTGCGCACCGTCGAGGTCGCCCGCCGGTACTGTCTGGCGTACGCTCTGTTGGCCGTATTCCGGCAATGAATCCACCCTGATATCGGTTACGGCTTCAAGCCGGGAAAGTTGAATGGGGCCGAGCCGCTGAGAGATTCCGTTGAAGATGGCGACCCGCTGATCGTATTCGCCCACGTAGTAGCGCGTTTGGGTCCAGGCATAGCCAAGCCAGAGGCCCACCACCACACCCAGGACAACCACCGCTGCAACCGCAGGCATCAACCAGCGCACGCGGCGTCGCGGCGGCTCTTCCACCTCAACGCGGTCCTGTTCAGCCTTGTGTGTCAGGACAGTAGCTGCCCTCCGTGCCACAGTGCGGCCGGCCACCGTGGGAATGGAGCCCGTTTCGGCAGCGGTTGCAGCTGCACCAACAAGCTCATGAGGCCGGCTTGCCAGTTCCTCGCGCAGCACTTCCGCCGACAAATGCTCGCCGAGGTGCGGGTCGGTGGTGGCAGGAGGTTCAGTGGACTCGCCGGTTGAAGCGTCGTCAGCCGCGTCTTGTTTGTTGTCAGGATTGCCCGCACTGAACGACGATCCAGCGCCTGCCTGCTGCTCGGTTTTGGGCTTCGACTCGGTTTTGCTGTCTTCTACAGCTTTGTCCGCAGCCACATCATCGGCGGACTTGGTGGCCGTGACCGCGTCAGGCTCGTCAACCGCGGCAAGCGCCGCTGCCGGAACGACGTCGACGGCGGCCGTGTTGACGTCGTCGTCGGTCTCCTCCGCAATCTCCAACATCACCACGGTGACGTTGTCCGGGGCGCCGGCTTCAAGGGTCAGGTCAACAAGGATCTCAGCACATTCGCGTAGGTCCTTGGTCTCACGGACCATGCGCTCCACCACGTGGCCGGCAACGTAATTGAGTCCGTCGGAGCAGAGCAGCCAGCGTTCGCCAGGTTCCACATCCAGGACATCCAGGTCCAGCTCGGGGCTGGCATCGACGTCGCCGAGGACTCGCATCAAGACGTTCTTGTGCGGATGCGTTTCGGCTTCCTCCGGGCGCAGCCGGCCTTCGTCAATGAGCCGCTGCACGAACGTGTGGTCAATGCTGACCTGTTCAAACTTCTTGTTGCGCAGCCTGTAGGCGCGGGAATCGCCAATGTGGGCGAAGTGGAGCTTGCGGCCCTCCAAAAGCAGGGCTGTCACGGTGGTGCCCATCCCCGAAAGCTTGGGATTTTGGTGCACGAGCTCGGAAAGAAGGGAATTGGCGGTCTGGATCTCGTCGGCCAGGACGGTGTCCGCACCCTCCGGATAGTCGTCATGATCAAGGTGGATCATGTCCAGAACCGTTGAAGCGGAAGCGACATCGCCGCCGGCGTGACCGCCCATGCCGTCGGCCACCACGGCAAGATGGCGACCCACATATGCGGAGTCGTCATTCTTGGAGCGGATCCGTCCGACGTCGGAACGAGCGGCGTAGCGCATGATGAGCGGGCGCTCCGCAGGCTTTTCCTGGCCTTTGGGGGACTCGGGGGAGGCCATGGACTACGGCCTCAATTCAATGACCGTCTTGCCGATTCTCACGGGGACGCCAAGCTCAACAGGCAATGCGCGGGTGAGCTGCTGATCGGCCAGGTAGGTGCCGTTGGTGGAGCCCAGGTCCTCGATGAACCAGCGGCTACCCTGCGGGAACAGGCGTGCATGCCGGCCGGAAGCGTAGTCGTCCTCCAGGACAAGCGTGGCTTCCTGCGCGCGGCCCAGCAGAATGGGGCTGGCCGCCAGGGGGACCGTGGTGCCTTTGAGGGGACCCTCAGTAACTACAAGTGTTCGCGCATGCTGGATTGCCGGCGGCGGCGAAGCCGCTAGTTCAGGATGCTTGCGGACTTCCCGTGCCGTGGGAACGCCGGTGACAGCCTTGCGGCCTATCTGGAAGTCGCGGCGCATGGTGGTGACGATGCTGAAAATCAGGACCCAGAGTAGGAGGAGGAATCCGAAGCGAAGCGCTGTGATGGTCAGTTCGCTGATGTCGTTCACGCGTGACCACCCGGGGTTTGGGGGAGGAGGCGGAAAATGATCTTGGTACGTCCCATCGTGATGGTTGAGCCGTCTGTAAGCTCCACGCTGCCGTTCACTTTATGTCCATTAACGTAGCTGCCGTTGGTGGAGCCGAGATCAACGGCCCACGTGGTGCCATTTTCCGTGCGGACCTCAAGGTGCTTCCGTGAAACACCTGTGTCATCCACCAGAATGTCGGCTTCGGAGGAGCGGCCAAGCACCACGGACAGGGCGTTGAGCGAATACCGCTGACCGCCGATGTCCAGTACAGGCTGCATGCGCGTGGGCTGCCGCACCGGAGCGGCGGGGACGTTGGCCCTGGGGGACGGCGCCGGTGCTGATCCGTCGTTTGACTGCTTCTCTGTTCGCGAAGCGATCTCGAAGTGACCGGCACGTTCCTCGTCGTTGCGTCGGAACGAAATGCGCACGGCGCCTTGGAGCGTGTAGCCCTGGCTACGGACGTGCTGGATGACGACGTCGCACAATTCCTCGGCCAATGGTGTTCCCCATTCCTGGGCCCGGGCAAAGTCCTCGTCACTCAACAGGACATCAAAGACATTTGGAGCCAGCGTCCGCCCGGCAGCGATGGTGATGGACTTATTGTCCAACTCGCGCCTCAGCTTGCTTGCAATCTCCACTGGCTCAACACGTGCCCGCGACCCCGTGGAGAAGACGTTGCGGACAGCCTTTTCAATGCCGCGCTCGACTTTATCCAGCAAACCCATGGTCCTTCTCCTTTCCTTGCCGCGGCACCCGTTGTGCCTGGTCCGATAGTCCGTCCATTGATCCGTCCGCACACACAGCGAAGTACGCGCCTGACGGCCCTTCCACTTCCCGATACTACTGGGACTGACTGGGAATGGCCTTAATCCACAACGCCTTGCGACCCGGAAAAGTTCGTTTCCGGCCCATGGTAGCGCGGGAGGGGAGGGCTGAAATTCTCACCTGGTTAAGCCATTGTTGGGGGACTCCTGGCCTCTTCGGGGACGCCTCCTACCTTTCGATTGGTGTTTTGCGGCGACTGTCCGTTATGCTTGATCTCGCTGCTTTTGAAGGAAACGAAGCTGGGAGACCAGCGGAAGTCCGGAAAAAGAAGTTGCGCGCGAGTGGCGGAACGGCAGACGCGCTGGCTTCAGGTGCCAGTATCCGAAAGGGTGTGGGGGTTCAAATCCCCCCTCGCGCACGCAATTGAAAGAGCCCCGGTCTTAGGACCGGGGCTCTTTTGTTTCCCCCGCACCCAACTGAGTCGCAGCAGAGCGCGTTTTGAGCCCGCTAAACGCGCTTAAGTGCTACTTAGTTGGGTGTGCGGGAGGTTAGGCGCGCGCGGAAGCCGCGAACCGGCGTCGTGAGTTGCTCAGGTGCAAGCGCATGGCGGCTGCGGCAGCCACTTGGTCGCCCTCCGCGATGGCCGCATATATAGAGGAGTGCTCGTGGACGACCTGGGCGAAACGCTCGGGTGAGTCCTGGTGGTCGCTGGCGACGAGGCGCGGGCGTGGCATGGTGATCATGGTTTGGCCCAGGGCGGAGATGCAGTCCGTATAAAAGGGGTTGCCCGTGGCGGCGGCAATGGCCCGGTGGAACTCGAAATCGGCTTTCATGGAGTGTGCCGGGTGGCCGGAGCTGGCGATGAACTGTTCCAAAGCTCCGTGCATCGCCTTGAGCTGGCGCTCCGTGTGGTTCCGCGCGGCCAAAGCGGCAGCTTCTGTTTCCACGCCAACGCGGAAATCCAGCATCTGCAGCCGATCTTCCATGCTGGAAACAGCCCGTGATCCGGGCGCCGGAGACGGGCCGTCCGCCGGCGGGGTCAGCGCAAAGCTGCCCCGCCCGCGTTCGGTTTCCACCAGCCCCTCGGCCTGAAGCCGGGTCAGGGCCGAGCGGACCACTGTCCGGCTTACCCCGAACTCACTAATGAGCGTGTTTTCGCTGGGGAGCTTCTCACCTGGCTGGATGACGCCGTCCACAATGCGGTTGCGAAGATCGGCGGCGAGATCCGCGGTCAGGTTTCGGCTCATGGGTTCAAGATTACGCGCCGAACTCTACTGATTCGGTGGTCCAGGCGCGGGCCTGCTCACTGAGGGTGACACCAAGCCCCGGCCGGTCCGGAACCATCATGCGGCCGTTCTTGGTTTCGAGGCGCTCCTCGAACAGCGGGTCCAACCAGTCGAAGTGCTCCACCCACGGCTCGCGGGGGTACGCGGCGGCCAGGTGAAGGTGGATTTCCATGGCGAAGTGGGGTGCCAGGCCCAGCCCGCGTTCATCCGCCAACGCTGCGAGCCTCAGGAATTGGGTGATGCCGCCGACGCGTGGTGCGTCGGGTTGAATGATGTCGCAGCTGTTCGCGTTAATAAGGCCCTTGTGTTCGGCTACGGAGGCGAGCATCTCACCGGTGGCGATGGGTGTGTCCAGGACCTGGGCAAGATGCGCGTGGCCCTCGAAGTCGTAGGCATCCAGTGGCTCTTCGATCCAGATGAGGTTGAATTCCTCCAGCTGCCGGCCCATGCGCAGGGCGGTGGCCCGGTCCCATTGCTGGTTGGCATCCACCATGAGCGGCACGTCCCAGCCGATGTGCTCGCGGACTCCGGCAACTCGGCGCAGGTCCTCCTTGGAGTCGGGCAGGCCAACCTTGATCTTGATGCCGCCGATGCCATCGTTGATGGATTGCGTGGCGCGTTCCTTGACCTCGTCCAGCGTGGCGTTGAGGAACCCGCCGGAGGTGTTGTAGGTCTGCACGGAGTCGCGGTAGGAGCCTAGGAGCTTGGCGAGGGGGAGTCCGGCGCGCTTGGCTTTGAGGTCGTAGAGCGCGATGTCGATGGCCGCCAGGGCCTGCGTAGCCACACCCGAACGGCCCACGGAGGCGCCGGCCCAGAGGAGCTTGGTGTAGATCTTGCCGATGTCGTTAGGGTCCTCGCCGATGATCCCTTCTGCCACTTCCTTGGCGTGCGCATACTGCGCAGGGCCGCCGGCGCGTTTGGAGTAGCTGAATCCCAGGCCGCGGTGGCCTTGTTCCGTGGTGATCTCGGCAAACAGGAAGACCACTTCGGTCATGGGCTTTTGCCTGCCGGTGAAGACCTTGGCATCGCTGATGGGTACGGTGAGGGGTAAACGTGCCGTGGACAGCTTGATGTGGCGAATCAGATCTACGGTGCTCATGGTTCTCCTAGTAAATGCGGCGTCCTTGCCTGTCACTTAGGATACAAGTTTTATACTTGTACTACAAGGGTTGGGTTGCCCGAGCGACGTCACCCGGGAGCGCACGACGGCGGCACCCGGCTTGGGGGGACACCCTCCCCTGAGTTCCAAGAATTTTTTGGGCGAATGCAACACACTGAGGTACGTGGCGGACAGGTACTGGGTATGAGCTACCTCTCGAGAGCCCCCGACCAGGAAGAAGCGTTCCGGGCGCTGTATCAATCTGCCTATGCTGACCTGCTCAAGTTCGTTCAGCGCCGCACCGACGCGGCACATGCCGAGGACGTAGTGGCTGAGGCATTTCTCATCGTCTGGCGGCGCTTTTCCGAAACGCCCAGGCACCAGGACGATGCGCGGGCATGGATCTTTGGCATCACTCGAAACCTCATGCTCAACGCCCGCCGTGGAGAGCAGCGACGACACGCGCTGGGGGTCCGCCTCGCTGAGGCGACCTCTGTATCCAACGCCGATTCCCACGCTGATCTGGTCAGCAGCCGCGTTGATCTCGGCAGAGCCTGGGAGCTGCTCTCCGAGATCCATCAAGAGGCCCTCGGGCTGGCGATCTTCGAGAACCTGGCCGCACCCCAGGCAGCGCGGGTATTGGGCATTTCTCCCGTTGCGTTCCGGCTCCGCCTCACCCGCGCAAGGCGAGCCCTGCGGCTACTCCTTGATCACATCCCGCGCCAAGAGTCGCCGGCGCAAGCCACATCTTCCGAAAAGGCCACCACACCATGAAAAACAGCCGGAACATCGATACTCTTCTGCGGTCCATGGACGCCGCCGAGCAGAACAAACCTACTGACCCGCGACGTTCGCAGAAAGATCTGGAACTGATTCTTCGGTCCCACCCAACTCCAGCCGCCAGGGGCGCCGAACCTGCAGAACACCAAACGTCGACGTCGATTCCAAGCCGTCGTCGTCGTCGCGCCCTTGCCTTGGGTGCAGTTGCTTTCGCAACCACAGTTGGATTCCTGATGGGGCCGGCTCTCTCGGGAGGCGACCCGGCCTTTGCAACGTGGACCGCCGCGCCGGGTGCGCTGATAGGTGCCGAGCGCGATAGCGCGGTTTCCGACTGCGCCCGGTCCAGCAAAAGGATTGGTGATGGCATGTACGTCAATGACGTGGCAGTAGCTGACGTGGCAATTGCAGAAAAGCGGGGAGCCTGGACCACGGTTGTCCTCAGCAGCACTGACGGCTTCGAAGCCACCTGCACCACCGATTCCTCGGCCCCATGGTTCAGAAGGGGTTCCTTTGGCTCAGTAGGAAAGCCGGGAGATGGCAAGAAGCCCACCGGCAGGGATATCAGAACCAGCCAACTCGGTACCGGCGTCATCGGTGACAATCCGCTCTCGATGGCTTCAGGGCAAGTTGGCCCGGACGTGGCCGCCATGACCTACGTCAGCACGGCAGGCGAGAAGATTACGGCCACAGTATCGAAGGGCCATTTCGCCTTCTGGCTTCCGGGAGGGGAGCTGACAAACTCGTCAGAGGAAAAAGTACCTGTCGAGGTGACTTACAGCGACAACACCAGGGAAATCCGCTACCTCAGCCTCTGAAGCGCACCTTAGGAACGAGGGAACTTAAGCCCGGAGCGCCCCGAAACCCGCAATCAGGGTTTCAAGTCCCAGGACGAAAGCTGCGTCGGTTGGCCGCTCCTGGCCTGCCAGGGACAACCTGTCCACAGCGGCCGTGAAGTTGGGGACCTGCTGGGCGAGGCTGCCGGCGTCGAAGATGTCATCCGGGGCCGTGACGTCGTAAGCGGCGCCAAACACGAAGGCTTCCAGGGCCACGATTGCGGAAATAATGCGGTCCTCCGGGAACCCGGCATCGCGGAAACCGGCGGTCACTGACTCGTACATGGCGAGCGTTTTGGGGGCATTGGCCACGGGCAGTACGGCAATGATCGGAATCAGGGGGGTGTGCGCGGAGAAAACGTCCCTATAGGACCAGGCCCAGCGGCGTACGGCTTCATCCCACGGTTCGGTGCCGAATGCGGAAACGTCCACCATTGCGGCCAAATGGTCCATGAGCAGAATGAGCACGTCATCTTTGGAGGCCACATGGTTGTAAAGGGCGGAAGGCGCGACGCCCAGGGAGCGTGCCAGGGCGGCCATGGTGAGTCCGTCGTAACCCTTGCTGCTGATTAACACCAGTGCCGCCGTCGTGATCCCGTCCTGGTCCAAGACAGCCGCGGTCGGCCTGCCGGCGCGCCGGCGAGCAGGTCGGGCGGAAGAAGCGGGGGTGGGTTCGGGCATCGGGAGCCTTTCTGCTGCCTGTGTCCCCAGCATTATTCCACTGGGTCTTCACAGGGGCGGACTCCAGCGCTACTATGGTTGTAAATGAATGCCATTCATTTATTGGTCAGCCACCACGGACGGCCACGGAGAGGACATCATGCAGAATCTTGAACGCGACGTTGTGATCGTCGGCGCCGGACCGTCAGGGTTGACGGCAGCACGCGAATTGAAGAAGGCCGGACTCAGCGTTGCGGTGCTCGAAGCACGCGACCGCGTGGGTGGCCGCACTTGGACGGATACCATCGACGGCGCCATGCTGGAGATCGGCGGCCAGTGGGTTTCCCCGGACCAGACAGCCCTCATGGAGCTGCTGGACGAGCTCGGACTCAAAATGTACTCGCGCTACCGCGAGGGCGAATCCGTCTACATCGGTGCCGACGGACAGCGCACCCAGTACACCGGCGACACGTTCCCGGTAAACGAAACCACCAAGGCCGAGATGGACAAGCTGGTAGCCATCCTGGATGAGCTCGCTGCGGAGATCGGCCCCACCGAACCCTGGGCCCACCCCAAGGCACGCGAGCTGGACACCATCTCCTTCCACCACTGGCTCCGCCAGAACTCCAGCGACGAGGAAGCCTGCAACAACATTGGCCTCTTCATCGCCGGTGGCATGCTCACCAAGCCCGCCCACGCCTTCTCCGCACTCCAGGCAGTCCTGATGGCGGCCTCGGCCGGTTCCTTTAGCCACCTGACCGACGAAGACTTCATTCTGGACAAGCGCGTCATCGGCGGTATGCAGCAGGTTTCGCTGCTGCAGGCAGCAGAACTGGGTGACGACGTCGTACTCAACAGCCCGGTCCGCACCATCAACTGGTCAGAGAACGCCGTGACCGTTGTTTCGGATGAGGCAACCGTCAACGCCCGTTACGTGATCATGGCGGTGCCGCCCAACCTGTACTCCCGCGTTTCCTTCGAGCCGCCGCTGCCGCGTCGCCAGCACCAGATGCACCAGCACCAGTCGCTGGGCCTGGTGATTAAGGTCCACGCTGTTTACGAGACCCCGTTCTGGCGCGAAGAAGGACTTTCCGGCACGGGCTTCAGCGCAGGCGCACTGGTCCAGGAGGTTTACGACAACACCAACCACGGCGATTCCCGCGGCACTTTGGTGGGCTTCGTGTCCGACGAAAAGGCCGACGCCGTTTTCGAACTCAGCGCCGAGGACCGCAAGAAGGCCATCCTGGAATCGATCGCCGGCTTCCTGGGCGATAAGGCCCTCACGCCCGAGGTCTACTACGAATCCGACTGGGGCTCCGAAGAGTGGACCCGCGGTGCCTACGCGTCCAGCTACGACCTCGGCGGCCTGCACCGCTACGGCAAGGACCAGCACGCGAACGTCGGGCCGATCTACTGGTCCTCGTCCGACCTCGCAGCCGAGGGCTACCAGCACGTGGATGGTGCGGTCCGCATGGGCCAAGCAACTGCCGCACGCATTGTTGAAGCCAACAAGCTGGCAACGGTAGCCGTCTAGCGGCAGAAAAGAACTAACCGGCAGGCCGGGGGAGCGTCATTCCCGGCCTGCCGGCACCACTGTTTAAACAAGACCACCGGAAGGGACCACCATGCGCTACGTAGTGGGTTACACCGCCAATGCGAGGGGGCACGACGCCGTCCACATCGCCGTCGCGCTGGCCAGAAACCACGATGTGAGCCTGGATCTGGTCCTGGTGATCCCCGAGGATTCCCCTTTCAATGCCGTCTATCCGCCCGAGGCCGGCTACAACGACATCCTCACCGACCAAGCGCAGCGCTGGCTGGACGAGGGCCTGGCGTTGATCCCGGCGGATGTCACCGCACGCGCGCACATCCGCCGCGGCGATTCCGAGGCCCGCACGCTGATCGAGGCCGCAGTGGAATTCGACGCCGCGGCCTTGGTCATAGGCGCCAGCAACGGCGGGCTGCTCAAGCGGTTCACGATCGGTTCCGTGGCGAGTTCACTGCTCCACTCATCGCCGGTTCCGGTGGCTTTGGCGCCGCAAGGGTATCAGCGTACGGATCCGATAACGCGCTTGAGCTGCGGTTTCGGGACGCGCCCGGGCGCTGATGAACTTCTCGACGTCGCCGTTGAATCTGCGCGCGATCGCGGCCTTCCGCTGCGGCTCGTCTCCTTGTTGGCGCTCGACGGCGGTAACTCGCCTGGGTTGGCCGACGCCGCCTGGGTGCATGCCGCCGACCGGCTTGCCGCCGTCGGGGGTTCTGCGGACACGGGCGGTTCTGCGGACGCCGCCGGTTCTTCAGACGTGACGGCCGCCGGTTCCCTTCAAGGTGAGCCGGAGATCGTGGTGGCGCAGGGCCGCACCATCGAAGAAGCCGTTGACCGACTCGACTGGGAAGACGGCGAAATCCTGCTGATCGGTTCCAGTCGCCTGGCCCAGCATCGGGCCACTTTCCTGGGCAGCACCGCAAACCGGATCCTGCGTGCCCTCCCCGTTCCCATGATTGTGGTCCCCCGCGACTACACGCGCCACAGCGCCTAGCAATCGCCTGAGAGGCAGAACCCATGTCAACTGCACCAAAGACGGTCCAGTCGAAGGAATCATCCCTGAGTGAAAAGGGACTGAAGGCCGGATCGGTGGGCTTGATCGGCGCCGTCGTGATCGGTGTTTCCTGCATCGCGCCCGCCTACACGCTCACCGCGGCCCTGGGCCCCACAGTGTCCGAGGTTGGCGTGCACCTGCCCGCCATCTTCCTGGTGGGCTTCATCCCCATGCTGCTGGTGGCGCTCGGCTACCGCGAACTGAACAACGCAATGCCCGACGCCGGCACCTCCTTCACGTGGGCGACGCGCGCCTTTGGTCCGTGGATCGGTTGGATGGGTGGCTGGGGGCTGATCGCGGCCACGATCATCGTGTTGTCCAACCTGGCTGCGGTGGCGGTGGACTTCTTCTACCTCATGCTCGGGCAGATCTTCAGTAATCCGGCATTGGGTGAGCTGAGCAAGATCCTGCCGCTGAACATCGCCACCACGCTGGTGTTCATCGCGTTGGCGTGCTGGATTTCCTACCGCGGCATGGAGACCACCAAGGGCGTGCAGTACGTGCTGGTGGCCTTCCAATTGCTGGTCCTGGGCTGGTTTGCGGTCTCGGCGTTCGCCCATGTGGCCAACGGCACGGCCTTTGACGCCACCGCCATTTCGCCCGACTGGTTCAACCCGTTCGCTGTGGATTCCTTCTCCTCGTTTGCTGCGGGCGTTTCGCTCTCGATCTTCATTTACTGGGGCTGGGACGTCACCCTCACCATGAACGAGGAAACCAAGAACCCTGAGAAAACACCCGGCCGCGCAGCCACCATCACCGTGCTGGTGATCGTGGTCATCTACATGACCGTTGCACTGGCTACCCTGTCCTTTGCAGGTGTTGGCGAGACCGGTTTGGGGGCCGGTAACCCGGAGAACCAGTCCAGTATCTTCGCCGTCCTTGCCGGCCCGGTGATGGGTCCGTTCGCGATCCTCATGTCTTTGGCGATCCTGAGCAGCTCCGCCGCGTCCTTGCAGTCGACGTTCGTGTCGCCCGCACGGACCATGCTGGCCATGGGCCACTACCGTGCCATCTCGCCTCGCTTTGGCAGCATTAGTCCCACTTTCAAGTCGCCCAGCTTCGCCACCATTGCAGCTGCCATCGCTGCCGCAGGCTTCTACGTGATCACACGCACGGTGTCCGAGAACGCGCTGTGGGACACCATCACTGCACTGGGCATGATGATCTGCTTCTACTACGGCATTACCGCGCTGGCCTGTGTCTGGTTCTTCCGGGCATCGGCGTTCAGCAGTGTCCGGGCGTTCTTCTTCAAGTTCCTGGCACCCTTGCTGGGCGGCGTGATCCTGCTGGTCATGTTCGTCAAAACAGCCATGGATTCCATGGATCCGGAGTACGGCTCGGGCTCCTCGGTGGGCGGTGTCGGACTGGTGTTCGTCCTGGGAATGGGCGTCATCCTGCTCGGCGTGGTGATCATGCTGGTGATGTACAAGGTGCGGCCTGAGTTCTTCAAGGGCAAGGTGTTGACCCGGGCGTAGCCAGTGATGAGGCTGGCACGCCCGCAGCTCGCTCGGCTGCTTCAAGGGCCCTCGCGAGGCGCTCGACGGCGGCCCGGTAATCCGTCCCAGCCGTCACCTTGCAGAACTCGGCCTCCCGCATGGCCCGCGTCAGCGCCGCCGTCTCCGCTGACCGCACATCGGTCATGGCGGGGAAATCGATGGTCCTGGCGGGATCAAGCTCGTAGCGGCTCCACTGTTCAAGGAGGTTCTCGTGGCGGGCGGCGTCATCGGCAAAACCGGTACGACGCCGGGGCTCGGCTGCGTGGAGGCGTTCGACTTTGCGGATGCTCGCCAGGGTGGCTGCCGCGGTGGCGATGCCGACGAACATCATGATCAGCCCGGCCGGTGGCCAATGCACAGCCGGGACAAGGATGGCGGGCGTAACGACCACGAGGCCGCCGAACACGTCCCAAAAGACGCCGTCCGGTTCCTGCCCACGCCCATAGGTGAGTTTCCTGTGCAGGACGTACGTGGTTGCTGCGGTTGCGAGAACCAGAGCTACACCCCACAGGAGCATCATGGCGGGCATCGGACCACCTCCAGGCGAATTCGCTGCTTTGCATTCAGTATGCGCCAGAGGCTGGATCCGCGCGACACCCTCCATCGGACAATTCACCACCGCAAACGCAGGTGAATTGTCCGGATCAGGGTGATTCCTGCCCGGGACTGTGTCGCACCCGGGGCGTAGCCTAGGCAGCATGAGATTGAAAATGTGCAGCATCCACGTCAAGGACCCCGCAGCAGCTCACGCTTTCTACACGGAGACACTGGGCTTCGAGACCCTGATGGCGATGCCTGAATACAACTTGTTCATCATCAAGGATCCGGGAGCGGACAACAGCACTTCGCCGGGGCTGCTTCTGGAGCCGAGCGATAACCCCATCGCCGCGAACTACATGAACGCACTCCATGAGTCCGGCCTGGCTGCTATCACCTTTGGTGTGCCCAACGTCCAGGCCGAGTATGAGCGTTTGCTTGCCGCCGGCGTGAAGTTTCAAGGTGAACCGTCTGAGGATCCCTCCGGCGTCAGCGCAGTCTTCGATGACGGGTGCGGCAACTTCATTCAGCTCCACCAGGACTAGTGCCTTAAATAACTGTGGCCGGGACCCGCTGGTCCCGGCCACAGTCAGTGAAAGCTACGCGTGATCGCGCTTGGAGGTCTTCGGAGCATCACGCTTTGCAGCGGCGTTGTCCCTGGCTTCCTTGGTGGCGGCCTTCTTGGCGGCTTCGTCCTTCACGCGCTGCGCCTCGGAGCGAACAGCTGCGTGTGTGGCGCGTTCGGTGACCAGCCACTGCGGGGGAGACTGCAGCAGCTCGGCGATTTCCGCCGTCGTGAGTGCTTCTTCTACTCCGCCGCGGGCCAGGCCGCTGATGGAGATGTTGAGCTTGTGCGCGACTACCGGGCGCGGGTGCGGGCCGTTGCGGCGCAGCTCGGCGAGCCACTCCGGCGGGTTGGCCTGGAGCTCGGCGAATTCGTCGCGTGTGATGGACGAATCCTGGAACTCCTGGGGTGTTGCGGGCAGGTAGATACCGAGTTTCTTGGCAACTGTTGCCGGCTTCATGGACTGGGAGTTCGAGGACGTCATGCTTCAAGGGTATCTGGCCGGTACTGTGAGTGTGTGCCAGACGCTGAAGAATCCGCCGAAACAACCGAACCCCTAGCCGGTCTCCGCTTCGCCTATGTTGCGGGTGTGACTCCTGGGAAATGGATCCGGCGGTGGGAAGAACGGATGCCCAACTTCCCGTTGCATTCGTTCATGTCCGACGACGCCGCTCAAGTTTCGGTGTTGCGTGACGGTTTGGCTGACCTCAGCTTTGTTCGGTTGCCCGTGGACCGCGAAGGTTTGAACGTCATCCCCCTGTATGAGGAGCAGCCCGTGGTGGTCGCTCCCAAGGGGCACGAGATCTCAGTGTTTGAGGAAGTCGCGCTGGAAGACCTCGTCGAGGAGAACTTCCTGGATGTTGACGAGATGGGCGGGCCGGACATGGCCCTCCAAGTGGTGGCATCCGGTGCTGGACTGGCGATCCTGCCTATGTCCGTGGCGAGGCATCTCAACGTTAAGGACACGGTGATGCGCCGCCTGACCGGGGCTCCCACCACGCAGATTGGCTTGGCCTGGCTGGTTGGAACGGACAGTCCCGTGATCGAGGAGTTCATAGGGATCGTGCGCGGCCGGACGGCGCAGAGCTCACGCCAGCCCTCGGCGCAGCAGGAGAAGCCCAAGAAGGTGCCTAAGCCGGATCGACGCGGCGGTGGCCCCAAAAAGCCCGCAGTCGCACAGCGCTATGCGCCGAACCCGGATAAGGGCCGTGGCAAGGGGTCCCGCAAGAAGGGCAAGCGGTAAGCGGTGACGCTCCTGCCCAGTTAGTGGGTAGATTTGCCGGACTTTGCGGCCAGATCGCTGGTATCTTGCTCTTTCGAGTGAGGTAACCGGGGAGGAACGCGGCCTAGTCCGGGCTTACCCGCCGTGGATAGCGCTTTGCTGCTGCTCTGATCGGTTGAGGTAGGCAAGGAGAAGATCCCCGGCCTCTTCCAGATCCCCGGACTCCAACGCTGAACAGATCTGCTCATTCTCCTTCAGCCAGTCGCTGTAGAAGTGGGCGTTCATGGTGGCTTTGTGGAAGTAGAGCCGCATCTCGGCAAGGATCTGCGCCATGATCGTGTTCAGCCGGTTGCTCTCGGCCAGGGCCACGATTGCACCGTGGAAGTGCTGGTTTGCGCTGCCCAGGCCTTCGTTGTCGTTGGCAGCTGCCGCCCGTTTCCCTTCCTCGACGGCGGCCCTGACGGCGGCGATCCGCTCCGGCGAACCACCCGCGCGGATTGAGCTGACCTCTATGGCGCGGCGGACCGTGTAGACGTCGTGGATGTCGCCTGCTTCAAGGGTGGCCACAAACACGCCCTTATTGGGCTGGCGGAGGAGCAGCCGCTCACCGGCCAGCTCGGCGAACGCTTCGCGGACGGTGTTCCGGGATACTCCCAGGTCCTCGGCAATAGTGGCTTCGGTGAGTTTGGCGCCCGGCACCAGGAATCCCTCGGCGAGCTGATACCGGAGTTCTTCGGCGACTCTCTCGGCAACAGACGGAACTCTCATCCGGACGCGTGCCCGCGCACTATCAAGGCCAACGTGTTCGTTTTTTTCCTGATCTACACCGGCCATGACACCAAAATTACACGATTGCCGGAAACTGGGATCGCTGGATTGTTGAACAATCCAGCAGATTGGTGCATCCTAGATGTAACGCACATCACGAGGCAGGGATCACATCATGGCAATCATCGATCTGAACAGCGACGTCGGAGAGTCTTTCGGGCGCTGGACACTCGGTGATGATGCGGCCATGTTCGAGTCGGTCTCCAGCGCCAACGTTGCCTGCGGATTCCATGCTGGCGACCCCAGCGTCATCCGCAGCACCTGCGAGAAGGCGGCCAAGGCCGGCGTCGTTATTGGCGCCCATGTAGGCTACCGCGACCTCGCGGGATTCGGCCGCCGCTTCATGGATATCGATCCCATGGAACTGGCCGATGACGTGCTTTATCAGATTGGTGCGCTGCAAGCGTTGGCTGCCACCACCGGGGCCAGTGTCCAGTACGTGAAGCCCCACGGTGGTCTCTACAACGCAATCGTGAAGCACACCGCCCAGGCACGGGCCGTCGTCCAGGCTGTGAGATCGGTTGACCCCAACCTTCCGATCCTTGGCCTTCCTGGTTCCGAGGTCCTGCGCCTCGCAGAGGAAGCCGGCCTCCGGGCTGTTTCCGAAGCGTTCGCGGATCGCGCCTACAACCCGGACGGAACATTGGTTTCGCGATCCCAGCCGGGCGCGGTTCTGCATGATCCCGCCGAAGTGGCCGAACACGTCCTTCGGATGGCTACTGAACAATCCGTCAGGACCGTTGACGGCTCCATCCTGAAAATCCGCGCAGAAAGCATCTGTGTGCATGGTGACTCACCGGGAGCCGTTGCAATGGCTACCGCTGTGAAGTCCGCTCTGGCCGACGCCGGCGTCACGGTCGGCTCGTTCCTCTAGCCCGCCCCGGGCTCCCGCACCATCCCTCATCCCCCCGGAGGACATCATGACCAGCACCAACAACGCAGCCAAGGCAGTGACAAGGAAGCCACCGCCTGGCGCTATCAAGGCATACGTCGCCAGTCTTACCGGAACGTCGCTTGAGTACTATGACTTCGCTATCTACTCGGTGGCCTCGGCCCTCGTATTCCCCAAGATCTTCTTCCCCGGCAACGACGAATTCGTGGCGTTGCTCCTTTCCTTCTCAGCCTTTGCAGTTGGCTACCTGGCCCGGCCGATTGGTGGCGTGATCTTCGGACGCCTGGGAGACAAGATTGGCCGTAAGTACGTTCTGGTCTTCACGCTTGTCCTGATCGGCGTGGCCACGGTCCTCATCGGTGCCCTGCCGGACTATTCGGTGATCGGTGTCGCGGCCCCCACCATTCTTGTGTTGCTGCGTTTGGCGCAGGGCATTGGCGTTGGCGGCGAGTGGGGCGGTGCAGTGCTGCTGTCCAGCGAATTCGGCGACCCCAACAAGCGCGGCTTCTGGTCTTCCGCGGCCCAGATCGGCCCGCCCGCCGGCAACCTCATGGCCAACGGTGTTCTGGCCATTCTCGCCGCTTCCCTTAGCGAAGAAGCATTCCTCTCCTGGGGCTGGCGCGTAGCCTTCCTGGCTTCCGCACTCTTGGTGGTCTTCGGCCTGATCATCCGGCTCAAGCTTGAAGAAACCCCCGTCTTCAAGGCTATCCAGGCCCACGGGGATCGCCCCAAGGCTCCCATCAAGGAAGTCTTCACCACACAACCCAAGGCTTTGGTGGCAGCAGCGCTTTCCCGTGTTTGCCCTGACATCCTTTACGCGCTGTTCACCGTGTTTGTGGCGGTTTATGCCACCAAGGAACTGGGCATGACCACCGGCAACGTCCTGTCCGCCATCCTCATTGGCTCCGCGTTCCAGCTCTTCCTGATTCCGCTGGCCGGGGCCCTGACGGACCGCTTCAACCGCCGCTGGGTCTACGGCATCGCAGCGGCGGCCACCGCAGCCTACATCCCGCTGTTCTTCCTGATGATCCAGGGCAAGTCCGTAGCCATGCTGACAGTCGGCACCGTGATCGGCCTGGCACTCCACGCGTTCATGTACGGCCCCCAAGCGGCCTTCATCACCGAGCAGTTCCCGGCCAGGCTCCGGTACGCCGGCAGCTCGCTGGCCTACACCCTGGCCGGCGTGATTGGTGGAGCCGTTGCTCCCATCATCTTCACCGCCCTCTACGGCGCAGCAGGTGGCGGATGGTACTTGATCGCCGTCTACATCCTCGTCGCTGCAGTAGTCACCATCGTCGGCATGCTCCTGGGCCGCGACCCCAAGCCGGAAGAAGATGTCCGACTGATGCAGGGGACCCAAGCTCAGCCGGCGGCGTAGCGAAAATGGAAACCGTAATGCAAACCACCACTGCTAAGAGGGTCCGCTCCGTCAGGCCCGTCGGCACCCGGGCGGTTCTGGCCGAGCTGGACGGGCTGCAGGATGTCCTTGCACTGCAGGACATGCTCTACAAGTCCCCGCTTCCCGGACAGGTGGACGTTCTCGCCGCCGCGGAAACGGTCATGGTGGTAGGAGAGTCCGCAGCGGCGACCCGAGCAATAGGGTTGCGGCTCATGGAGCTCGAACTCACCGCTCCGGAGGGAACCGACTCCGGGTTGGTGGTCATCGATACTGTTTACGACGGCGACGACCTCGCCGACGTCGCGGAGCTCACCGGGCTGAGCGTGGACGGCGTCGTAGCTGCGCACACAGGCCAGATCTGGACCGTAGCCTTCGCTGGGTTCGCTCCCGGTTTTGGCTACATGGTGGGCGAAAATGAGGTCCTCACGGTACCCCGACGCTCCTCCCCACGTACGGCGGTTCCAGCTGGATCCGTTGCCCTCGGTGGTCAGTATTCTGCCGTCTACCCGCGCCGTTCCCCGGGTGGCTGGCAGCTGATCGGCCGGACCGGCGCACGGATGTGGGATCTGGACCGGGCCCAGCCAGCCCTTGTCAGGCCCGGCGACCGGGTTCAGTACCGCGCAGTCCGCGAGGTTGTGACTGCTGGAGCTTCGGAGGCCCGCGAGCCCGAAAAGGAGCACCACACTGAGTCCGGTCTTCGGATTCTCAATCCAGGTGCACAGAGCCTGATCCAGGACCTCGGCCGCCGGGGTTTCGGTCCGCTGGGTGTCTCCGCCGCCGGGGCCCTGGACAGGGCATCCCTGCGGCGGGCTAACCGGCTGGTGGGGAACGCTGCTTCAGCTGCGGCCATCGAATCGGTCAATGGCGGGCTCACCGTCGAGGCCGTCGGTGACCAGGTGATTGCCGTGGCAGGTGCGCCGAGTACGCTGACCATCCAGTCGCCGTCGAGGGTTGAGTCCGAAGAGTCCGACGACGGCGATCGGCCGGGCGCGACGCGGACCGTTCCGATGGCCACACCTTTCGCGCTGCTCGACGGCGAAGTGCTCACCTTGGGTGCTCCCGAGTCAGGGTTCCGAAACTATGTGGGAATCCGAGGCGGAGTGGATGTGCCGGAGGTGCTGGGTAGTCGCTCAGCGGACACGATGTCAGGGATCGGACCGGGCCCTCTCATGGCTGGTCAGGAGCTTCCCGTCGGCGAGGACACAGTTTCCACCGCGGTGGGTGAGCCCGAATTGCAGCCCAAGTTTCCGGGCGCCGGCGTTGCGGTACTGGATGTGGTCCCCGGGCCGCGCGCGGACTGGTTCGAGCCGGAAGCCCTTGATTCGCTCTGCGACCAGGAATGGCTTGTCACGCCGCAGTCCAACCGTGTGGGCATGCGCCTGGACGGGACTCCGCTCAAGCGCACCCGTGAAGGTGAGCTTCCCAGCGAGGGCACCATGGCCGGAGCCCTTCAGATTCCGCCGGCCGGATTGCCCGTCCTGTTCCTGGCGGACCACCCCATCACCGGCGGATATCCCGTGATTGGTGTGGTGCGCGATGAACATCTTGATCTCGCCGCGCAAGTGCCCATCGGCGGAAGGATCCGCTTCCGGCTGGTTCCGGATTCCCCAAGCTTCACCACGACTTTTACGAAGACCCCAGAGAAGTGAGTATTTGATGCGCAAGGTCCTGATCGCGAACCGTGGCGAGATCGCCGTCCGCGTCGCCCGAGCCTGTGACGACGCCGGCATCCTGTCGGTAGCCGTCTACGCGGACATCGATGCCGATGCCATGCACGTAGGCGCCGCCGACGAAGCCTACAGCCTGGGCGGAAACTCGCCGGCTGACACGTACCTGAACATCGGGAAGCTGCTGGCGGTCGCGGAGGAGTCCGGTGCTGACGCCATCCACCCCGGGTACGGTTTCCTTTCCGAGAACGCGGAGTTTGCACAAGCAGTGCTCGACGCCGGGCTTGAATGGATCGGACCCTCACCGGACTCCATTCGTCAGTTGGGCAACAAGATCACTGCCCGCGAAATCGCAGTCCGCGCGGGTGCTCCCTTGGTTGCCGGAAGCGACGGTCCCGTCTCCTCTGCAGCTGAAGCGCGGGCTTTTGCGGAGGAACACGGACTCCCGCTCGCGATCAAGGCGGCTTTCGGTGGTGGTGGCCGCGGTCTGAAGGTGGTCCGGGAGCTCGCCGAAGTTGAGGAAGCGTTCGATTCCGCGGTCCGTGAAGCTGTAGTGGCTTTCGGGCGTGGTGAGTGCTTCGTGGAGCAGTATCTTGACCGGCCGCGGCACGTGGAAGCACAGATCATCGCGGATAAACTCGGCAATGTAGTGGTGGTGGGCACCCGCGATTGCTCGCTCCAACGACGCCACCAGAAGCTTGTGGAAGAGGCTCCCGCTCCGTTCTTGAGCGATGAACAGCGTCAACGAATCTACGACGGCTCCAAAGCCATAGTGCGGGAGGCCGGGTACTACGGTGCCGGGACTGTGGAATTCCTGGTCTCAGCCGACGGCGCCGTGGCCTTCCTCGAGGTCAACACGCGCCTGCAGGTGGAACACCCCATCACCGAGGAAACTGCCGGGATTGACCTTGTGCAGGAGCAATTCCGGATTGCCGCCGGATTGCCGTTGAGCATCACGGAGGATCCTGTGGCGCGGGGACACTCCTTCGAGTTCCGTATTAATGCCGAGGACGTGGGCCGTGGATTCTTGCCGTCCCCCGGCACCGTGGCTTCCTTCGAAGCGCCCACCGGTCCTGGCATCCGCTTGGACACCGGGGTGCGGTCTGGCTCCTTCGTGGCGCCGCAATTCGACTCCCTGTTGGCCAAGCTGATCGTCACCGGAGCTGACCGGCAGCAGGCACTGCGCCGTGCCCGGCGTGCCTTGGCCGAAATCAACATCACGGGCCTGGCCACCGTCCTGCCGTTCCACCGCGCGGTCCTGGAGTCCGAAGACTTCACGTCCGTTGCCGGAATGAGGGTTCACACCCGATGGATTGAGACCGACTTCGCAGACAAGATCCCGGTGGATCCCGAATACAGCGTGGTTCCTCCCGGAGGGGAGCGGCGAACCATCACCGTGGACGTGGATGGGAAGCGCCTCGCGGTTGGCCTTCCCGCGGATCTGCTGGATGGCTGGGCGCGTTCCGGGCAGGGCATTCCTGCCTTTACCGCGCCGACCGATACGCCGGGTTCGGTCACCCGTGGAGACTCTCCCGCGGAATCAGCCCTCGTCTCCAGCATGGCCGGAACAGTGGTCAAGTGGCTCGTTGAACCTGGTGCTGAAGTAGCCGCCGGGGATCCCTTGGTGGTCCTGGAGGCTATGAAAATGGAAACCCAGGTCCCTGCGCACCGTGCAGGTACGCTATCCGAAGTCCTGTCAGCTCCCGGTGGCGTGGTCACGGCTGGTGCAGTGCTGGCGCACATCTCGTAAACCCGCTTTTCCGTTGCCAACCCGCTTTTCCGTTCCTGCCCAGCGACGGAAAAGCGGGTTGGCAACGTGATTGGGGGCTAGGACGTAACGGCAACACCCAGCACGCTGTCCAACAAGCTGTTACGGAATTTGCCCGAAGGATCGTTGGCCTGAACCAAAGACCGGAAGTCCTCGAACCGCGGGTAGAGCGCGGCGAAGTCGTACTGGCCGGGCGTGAAGAGCTTGCCCCAGTGCGGGCGGGCTCCGAACGGACGCAGGGCTTCCTCAAGCTCGGGCAGCACTGCTTCCACGTCGGTCTGGAGCGGCTTCCACGTGAAGTGCAGCGCGACACTCTGCTGCTGGTAGAACGGGCTGAGCCAGAACTCGTCAGCTGCCACGGTGCGGATCTCGGAAACGAACAGGAGCGGTGCGAGCTTGTGGGCGAGTTCCCGGACAGCCTGCAGCGCGGCTGGTGCTTGATCCAGAGGCAGGAGGAACTCGCTTTGCAGTTCCTCGCCGTTGCTTGGCGTGAACTCGTGACGGAAGTGCGGCAACCGGTCCAGCCATTTTCCTGCAACGTCCAGCTGCTCTGTGCAGTTCTCAGCGGACATATCCGGCAACGGGTGCATGGCCGCCGTCGTCGGGGTTGCACCGAACAGGTCCGGCAGGGGAGCTTCGGTGTCCAGAGCCTTGAGCCAGACTTGGGGGATGGTATCGCCGGTGTAGTCAGTGAAGAAGCTGACGCTGTAGGCACTGGATGCGATGGTTTGGAAGTTCGCCAACGCACCCTCCCAGGACAGGTTGGTGAGCACGCGCTGCCGGACCTCGTAGCTAGGTCGGATCGCGAGTTCCAGCCCTGTGACAATGCCAAGTGCTCCCATTCCCACCACGCTGGCGAGGAATTCGTCGTCGTCCGCTGTAAGGGTCACCAGCTCGCCGGAGGCGCGCACCAGGTCAACGCTGACGACGGCGGCAGCCAGCGACGGATTGTTGACTCCGCTGCCGTGCGTGCCGGTTTGGATAGCGCCGGCAACCGAGATGTGCGGGAGGGAGGCGAGGTTGTGGATCGCGTAGCCCTGTTCCTCAAGGGCGCGGCCCAAGGCCCCGTAGCTGATGCCACCGCTGACCTTGACTGTGCTTTTCGCGGTGTCCACCAATACCTCCTGGGGGAGGGCGTCGAGCAGGATGTGGGTTCCGTCGGTGTCTGCAACGGTGTTGAAGGAGTGCCGGGAACCAAGGGCCTTGATGCGGGTCGCGTGAGCTACGAGCTCGCGCAGCTGATCCACGGTGGTTGGCCGCTGGACGTCCGCTGACGAGTACTCAAGATTTCCTGCCCAGTTCTTCATCGAATGATCTCTCGCTTGTATTTTTAGACTCTGTAATTGTTAACGTTCACAACTAATTGCGTCAAGAGGAGTCCAAGTCGGCACCGGATAGAGTTCAAGAAATCCGCTGTCTATCAGGAGTCGCAACGTGAGCAAGGGATCCAAGCCCACCATTCGGGATGTGGCCAGGGCGGCGGACGTCTCGCTGACCACAGTTTCCTATGTGCTTTCCGGTCGTCACGGTGGCACTACCCGGATCAGTCAGCCCACGCAGGACCGTGTTCTGGCTGCGGTGCAAGAGCTCGGGTATGTGCCCAATCAGGCCGCGCGAGGGATGCGCCGGGGCAAGACTGACGTAGTTGCCGTGGCCATCGGAAACCTCGAGTGGCCGTGGGACCGGGCACTCGCCACCGCCGCAGCAACGATCCTGCCCCAGCACGGCTACCAACCAGTGATCCTGCTGGGTGATGACTGGCGGAAGTTCATGATGTCCGGCGGTGCGGACGGCGTCATCATCGGCTATTTCCCGGAAGCAAAGTCGGAGGACGAAACAGTCACTGAATTGGCCCGCCGTGGCGTTGCCCAGGTGGTCATTTCAGGCACCATGAAACAGGCCGGTTTCGATGTCCTTGCTCCCGAACCCGATGCCGGGCTTGCAGAATGCATGGAATTCCTCACTGCATCACACCGCAGGATCGGCTGCATTCGGAGGGCGAACCCGGCCGGCCGGCCCAAGAGTCGCTTCGCCGCCTACGCAGCAGGACTGAAGAACGCGGGCATCCCACTTGATGAGTCCCTGGTCAGAACGTCGCAGCACCGGCCGGCCATCGCATATCAGTCCGCGCTTGAGCTGCTGCAGCTAGCGGACCGGCCTACCGCGATCCTTTGCACGGACGATATGGAGGCGCTGCAGACGATCCGTGCCGCCTACCGCCTCGGCCTTCGCGTTCCCGAGGACGTTCAGGTTGTCGGGGTCGGGAACTCTACCGAGGGCCAGGAGTACGATCCAGCCCTGACAACAGTGGGCCCGGACCCGATCTTTGAGCAGGTTGTCCGCATGCTGCTCGATCGCCTGGCGGGAGTTACACCGGCGGAGGGCATTCGGGTGGCCTCGTCGTGGAAGTTGCATCGGCGAGGTACCACGGAGGGCTAGCTAGTCCTTCAGTGGGCGGCGAGCCAGCCAAGCAGCCACGATCGCACCCGAGATGTTGTGCCACAGCGAGAACACGGCCGACGGGAGTGCAGCCAAGGCACCGAAATGTGCCGTGGCCAGCGTCGCAGCCAAGCCGGAGTTCTGCATGCCAACTTCGAATGCGAGGGCACGGCGGGCCTTATCATCCAGGCGGCCGAGCTTACCGGCAAGGTAGCCGAGGCCCAGGCCGAAACCGTTGTGGAGGACCACTGCCAGGAACACGATGCCACCCGCGGCAATGATCTTGCTGGCGCTTCCCGCCACAACAATGGCCACGATCAACGAAATCACGACGGCGGATGCCCACGGAAGTGCCGGAAGCACCTTTGCGACGAGCTTCGAGAGGAAAATCCGGGCCAGAAGGCCCGCGATGACCGGCAGCAGGACGGTCTTCACAATGTCCATCACCATGGCACCGGCATCGATGTGCAGGAAGGATCCCGCCAGGAAGAGTGTCAGTGCAGGGGTCACCAAAGGTGCAATGAGTGTGGAAACGGAAGCGACGGCCACAGAAAGGGCCACGTCCCCCTTGGCCAGGAAAGCCATGACATTGGAGGCGGTGCCGGAAGGAGCGCAGCCAACGAGGATCAGGCCAACGGCCAGTTCCGGTGGAAGCTGCAGGAGGACCGCAATGAGCCACCCGGCTCCGGGCATGATCACGTAGTGCGCCACGATTCCCAACGCCACAGCCCACGGACGCCGGGCCACCGAGGCGAAGTCTGGTGGGGTCAGCGTGAGGCCCATGCAGAACATGATGACGCCCAGCAGGTAGGGAACTGCGACGCCCATGGGCTTGAACAGATCGGGAATCAGGAAGCCGAGAACGCCGGCAACCACCACCAGAAGGGGGAAAACTGTGACGGCAATACGCGCAATCTTGGCTTCAGCGGCTAGTGCGGCGTTGACGGGCGCAGCGGTTTCTTCTGTTTTCGATGGGGATTTGGTTGCCTCAAGCATTCATCCATGCTCACACTCGGCGCCCAAACCGAGCGAGTTCGTTACATCCACGCAGGGGTATATGTCAGGGGTTGAGCTTACCGGCAAGTCGCTCGCGCATACGGACGCTGGCTTCGTTGAGCCCGATGAACTCTACGTCACGCCCGTGATTCCGATACTTCTCGGTCACCGAGTCCAGCACGGCCACTGTTGAGGCATCCCAGATGTGCGAGCCGTGCAGATCGATGATCACACGGTCTATGCCCTCTGAGGAATCTTTCGCATAGTCGAACTGCGTGTACAGATCATTGGAGGAAGCGAAGAACAGTTCGCCGTCCACCGTGTAGGTGGCAACAACTTCACCGTTGAGTTCCAGTTCCGTCCGCTCAACAGTTGCGAAGTGGGCCACCCGCCGCGCAAAGAGCACCATGGCGGTCAAAACGCCGACGCCGACACCCACCGCGAGGTTGTGCGTCGCCACCACGGCGGCAACGGTAATGAGCATGACGGCGGTCTCGGACTTGGGTAGGCGCTTGAGCGTAGCAGGCCGGATGGAATGCCAGTCGAAGGTGATCAATGAAACGAAGATCATCACGGCCACCAACGCCGCCATGGGGATCATGCCCACAACATCGCCCAGGACCACCACCAATACCAACAGGAAAACGCCGGCCAGGAACGTCGAGAGCCGGCTTCGAGCCCCTGAGCCCTTGACGTTGATCATGGTCTGACCGATCACCGCGCAGCCACCCAGGCCGCCAAGGAAACCGGTGACGATGTTGGCCGTACCCTGACCCCACGAGACCCTCGTCTTGTTGGAACGGGTGTCCGTGATGTCGTCCACCAGCTTGGCAGTCATCAACGATTCCAGAAGGCCCACCAACGCCATGGACAAGGCGAAGGGTGCAATGATCTGGAACGTCTCCAGGTTCAACGGAACGTTGGGCAGGAAGAACCCGGGCAGGCTGTCCGGGAGTTCGCCTTTATCGCTGACCGTGGGAACATCGATGCCACCCACCACTGTCACCAACGTAATGAGAACAATGGCCACCAGTGGCGCGGGGATAGCCGAGGTCAAGCGGGGCAGCCCGAACACAATCACCAAGCCCACAACCACAATGGGGTAGACGATCCACGGCACGTTGAAGAGCTCGGGCATCTGGGACATGAACACCAGGATCGCCAGCGCGTTCACGAAGCCGATCATCACGGACCGCGGGATGAAGCGCATCAGCTTGGTGACGCCCAGAACGGCAAGGATGATCTGGAAGACGCCCGCCAGGATGATGGTGGCAATGAGGTAGTCGAGCCCGTGTTCCTTCATGACCGGCGCGATCACCAGGGCCACAGCACCAGTGGCAGCAGAGATCATGGCAGGACGCCCGCCCACAATCGCGGTGACCACGCCCATGGTGAAGGAAGCGAACAGCCCGATCCGGGGATCAACGCCGGCAATCACCGAGAACGCGATTGCCTCGGGGATCAGCGCCAGGGCCACCACGAGCCCCGCGAGGGACTCCGTCAGCAGGCGACGGGGCGAACGGAAAGTCGCCCGCAGTGACATGAGTTGCTCGGGAGTCATGGGTCCTTACAGTGCGGGCTTTACAAAGCAGTCTGGCGGTAACGCTCAATCTGCTTAAGACGCCGCAGGAGGCTGTCGCGCCGCGGGTGCGGGACGACGTCGGGCGCCTCAGCGGTGAGATCAATGTGTTCGGTTCCGTACTGCCACAGCAGGAGGTCATCCAGGAGGCGGTCCGGGCCGGGGGAGTAGCGGTGGTCCAGGGCCTTCCGGACCTCGGTGATCCGGTTGGCGCTGAGCAGCCCGGCAAGCTCCACGGTCTTGGTGAGTCCGTGGGCGGCGAGCAGCTCGGCAGCCCATCCCCAGTCGTCATCAACTTTACGGTCAACGTGCGGCAAGAGTGTACGCCAGACGTCACGAACCCGGTTGGGTGTCAGTGGCGCGCCCCCCTCACCCTCAAGATCCCAGTAGCCGCGGACTTCCTCATAACGCTCGTGAAGATCGGCGAAGGCGCTTTCCACGGTTTCCAACATGGCCGCGGTGGCCGTGAACTGGCGGTCGAAATGTGGTGTCCAAGCGCGCGGATCTTCGGCTTTGAAACGAATGTCGTGCTCGATCTCGCTCCAAGCGTGTGCGAACACCGTGCGGATCTGGCATTCGAAGAAGTAGCTGCCGTTGGCGGGCATGTCCGGGTTGAAGACGTGCTGGTACTCCTTCACGGCCTCGTTCTGGATGGTCCGCAGGATGAGGTGCCGGCTGGAGTAGCCGTACGTTCCGGACTCGATGGAGCCGATGTCCTTCTCACGGTCGCCGCGGCAATCAAAGAGTTGGCGCTGCCGCTTGATGATATTGGCTACGGCGGCGTTCTCCGCCGGCAGTTTGGTGATGACGCGGATGCCCACCATGTCATTCAACGTGCGGAACGGGTCCGGGAACTTCAGCAAGCGCGGCCCGCCGGGCTCCAAAGGTTCATCCGTTCGGGAAATCTTTTCGCGGAACGACTCAACGGTTTTGGTCCGCCCCGTGACGAACAAAGGGGTGACCTCGGCGTCGTTCAGCATGTCCCTCAAAGTGAGCAGCACATCCCGTGTGACCCGCTTCAATGCAGGGCGAACACGCTCATAGAGCGCCACATTCGCATCCACTGCGTCGCGCTGGGCCTGATCCAGGCTGTCCCAATTGCTTGCCATGCCCCCAGCTTACGGGGCGGGTCCGACACTGAACCGAGCCACCCGCCGTCGGGGTGCCTCTAGCCCAACAACCGAATCGTCAGGATAGGCTCAGTACAAAGGAGGGCGCAATGTTGCGGCACAAGTACAGCTACGGCGAACACCCCAGCCAATGGGGCGAACTCTTCATACCAGAACCGTCCAACGGAAACCATCGCGGCGCGGCTACAGTCGCCGGCGGAATCGCCGTTGTGATCCATGGCGGCTATTGGCGCTCACAGTACGGCGCTGAGCTTGGTGAACCCCTTGCTCGCGACCTCGCAGCGCATGGCATCACCGCCTGGAACCTTGAGTACCGGCGGGCCGGCAACGGCGGTGGTTGGCCTCATACCTTCGAGGACATCCTCGCCGGAATCGACCATCTGTCCCATATCGCCGGCGACCATGACCTGAAACTCGGCAAAGTAGTGGCGCTGGGCCATTCGGCTGGTGGCCACTTGGCCGTCTGGGCTGCCGGTCGGCAGAAGCTGTCCTCCATTGGAACGCCCGACGCCGACCGCCAACTTCAGCGCGGACCGGAGGACAACGCTGTGCATCTGACCGGTGTGGTCAGCCAGTCGGGCCTCCTGAACCTTGCTGCGGCAGAGAAGCTGAACCTCAGCAACGGCGCCGTCTGCAACCTCATGGGCGGCGATTCTGCTAGATACCCCAAACGGCATAAATACGCTGATCCCATGAGTTCGCTGCCCATCAACGTCCCCGTCTATGCCGTTCATGCCACGGATGACGAGGACGTTCCTGCGAGTCAGTCCGAAGCGTACGTGGCTGCGGCCACGGCGGCCGGAAGTGCGGCCCAGTTGCTGCGCGTCCCTGGCGACCATTTTGACCTCATCGACCCCAAGGCCGTGGCCTATAAGAAATGCCGCGAACTGGTGCAGCGGTTGCTCTCGTAATTAGTGGGCCGTAGGGGGCCGCCTCTGGCAGAGTGGTCTCCATGCTGACAGTCATTGGTGAAGCTTTGGTGGACGTCGTTCAACGCTCCTCGGGAATCGAGGCCCATGTGGGTGGGAGCCCGCTGAACGTTGCGGTTGGTCTGGCGCGGCTGGATCACCCGGTGCAATTCATTGGGCGCTACGGCCGCGACGCGTACGGCGACTCTATTGCTGCCCACCTGCGTTCGAGTTCAGTGATGGTGCCGCTTCCGCCGGATGAGAAGCCAACCAGCGTTGCCACCGCGCAGATCGACGACGACGGCGCCGCCACCTACGTTTTCGACCTCGCCTGGGAACTCCCCGGACTCGCCGGGCGGTTGCCGCTGATGCTGCAGGGCGCCACTTTGCTGCACACAGGTTCCATAGCCACCGCGTTGGAGCCAGGCGCAGCCGAGGTGCTTGCCGCCGTCGAGCACGCCCACCCGAGTAGCACCATCAGCTTCGATCCCAACTGCCGGCCCAGCATCATCACGGATGTTGAGTATGCACGAACCCAAGCCGAGCGCTTTGTGGTGCTGTCCGACGTCGTGAAGGCCTCGGACGAGGACCTCGAATGGCTGTATCCCGGCGTTGATCCTGTGGAATCCGCGCGCCGCTGGCTGTCCTTGGGCGGTGAAGAAGGACCGGCTTTGGTGGTGGTGACGCGGGGTTCACGTGGTCCGTGGGGCATCACTCGTGCGGGAGAAGCCCAGATTCCCGCGCCATCGGTGACTGTGGTGGACACCGTGGGCGCAGGGGATTCGTTCATGGCTGGGCTCTTGTCCGCCATTGTGGATCATGGGCTGGACGGCGCGCAGAACCGGGCCGAGCTCCGGGCGATGCCGGTGGAAACACTGACCGCCATCATGGATCACGCCACCCGTGCGGCCGCCGTTACGGTGTCGCGGGCGGGCGCGAACCCGCCCACACGGGCCGAGCTCAACCACGGAGTGGCCTAGGTCCTAGCCGGCCCCGTGCCCTTCAGCCACTTCTTCGCCAGCCTTCACGGGTCCCGGAGGAGTGCCCTTACCGAAGGGACTTCCGCCAAGGGACTCCCGTCCATGCGCGGTGAGCCAGCCGGATAGGTCAGGGCCGGCGGGGACGATCTTGGTGGGGTTAATGTCCTCGTGGACCATGTAGTAGTGCTGTTTGATCTGCACGAAGTCGATGGTGTCCCCGAACCCGGTTGTCTGGAACAGGTCCCGGGCATATCCCCACAGGGCCGGCATTTCGCTGAGTTTGTTGCGGTTGCATTTGAAGTGCCCGTGATAGACCGCGTCGAACCGGGCCAGGGTGGTGAAGAGCCGGACGTCTGCCTCGGTGATCGAGTCACCCACGAGGTAACGCTGACCGCTGAGCCGCTCTTCCAGCCAGTCCAAGGCAGTCCACAGCCTGTCATAGGCGGCATCGTAGGCTTCCTGGGATCCGGCGAAGCCGCACCGGTAAACGCCGTTGTTGACCTCGGTGAAGACGCGCTTGTTGACCTGGTCAATTTCCTCGCGCAGGTGCTCCGGGTACAGATCCGGCGCACCCGGGCGGTGGAATTGCGTCCACTCACTGGAAAAGTCCAGCGTGATTTGGGGGAAGTTATTGGTGACCACGGCGCCGGTGGGAATGTCCACTATGGCCGGAACCGTGATGCCGCGGGGGTAGTCGGGGAAGCGGCGGAAGAACGCTTCCTGCAAGCGCTCGATGCCGAGGACCGGATCCTTGCCGTCCGGGTCCAGATCGAAGGTCCAGGATCTGGCGTCGTGTGTGGGGCCGGGCTGGCCGAGGCTGATCACATCCTCCAAGCCAAGGAGCCGGCGCACAATCACCGTCCGGTTGGCCCAGGGGCAGGCCCGCGCCGCTATCAGCCGATACCGGCCCGGCTCAACGGGCCAGCCAGGCTCACCGTTGGGTCCGGCGGCACCGTCACGGGTGATCCTGTCCTCAATGTAATTGGTGTCCCGGGTGAACTCGCCACCAGTGACGTAAGCTCCGCGGGTGCTGTGTTCTTCGACTTCGCTGGTCTTCTCACTCATTGACCCAGCCTATGCTCTTCGTTCTGGGAATGTGCGTGACAGTGGGATTGCCGAGGATCCAAATATCCTTTGCTGCTATGATAAAACATGTCTAAGGGTTACTTGGGCCTATTTTAAGAAGGTTATAGGTGGCGAAACGGTCGGTGCCATTGCGCCCGCACATCCAGGATGCGCTTACTGTGTGGGGGCAGCTCATCAGGCGAGGGCGGCTTGAACGAAAGTGGACCGCCAAGGAGCTGGCTGCGCGCGCGAATGTCTCGGAGCAGACGGTGCTCGCAGCTGAGGCCGGCAGTCGCGGTGCGGCGGTTGGAACCATGATGGACCTCTCGGACCTCGTCGGGATTCCCATCTTCGGCATTGAGGACCGAGCCGAACTCGCGATTCGTCGTCATCGTGGCGAGGAGATGCTCGCTCTTCTCCCAAGCCGCGTGCGTCGACCTAAGAGCGGCAGTGTAGATGACAACTTCTGACGAACTCTACGTCTGGACATGGCTTCCGGGTGGGACCGAGCCCGTGGTAGCCGGGAGAGTAGAGCAAGCCGGGCCACTGGTCACCTTCATCTACGGGCTGGGCTATAGGTCCCGACCGGACGCTATCAGCCTGTTCGCACCGGAACTTCCCCTGCGACCCGGCGTCCAGGAGCCTGCAGACGGACTGAGCATCGCTGGCGTCCTGAGGGATGGGAGTCCCGACAGGTGGGGTCGCGGTGTCATCGAGAGAAGGCGGAACGTTGCACCGAACTCCCTGAGCGAAATCGAGTACATGCTAACTTCCAGCTCGAATCGCTTTGGGGCGTTGGACTTCCAAGTTGATCGTGAGAGCTACGTGCCTCGGGATGAGTCTGCGACCCTCGAGGAGTTGCATCGGGCGGCCATCATCCTCGATGAAGGCGGAGAGCTTTCGCCGAGTCTGGATGCGGCCATGATGCATGGCACCAGCCTTGGAGGCGCGCGCCCGAAGGCGACGCTCACCAACGAAGACGGGAGCGAGTGGCTCGCGAAGTTCTCGTCTTCTGACGACCGCGTCTTCTCCGCGGTGAACGCCGAAGGTGCCATGCTCGAACTTGCGCGGCGGGCCGGCATGAATGTGCCCGAAAGCAAAGTTGTCTCCTCCCTCGGCAAGGAAGTCCTCCTTGTTAGGAGGTTCGACCGTGATGGGGTCGGCGGACGGCGACACGCAGTGTCTGGACTGACCATGGCTCAGACCGATGAGATGTATGCACGGTACGTGTCATACCCCCAGATCCTTGATGTGCTCCGCGAGTACGCAGTGGATGCCATACAGCCGGGGCCGGAGCTGTTCCGACGCATCGCGATGAACATCGCCATCAGCAATAACGACGACCATGCCCGAAACCACGCAGCGTTCTGGGATGGAAAGCACTTGGAACTAACGCCAGCCTACGATCTGGCTCCAGGGCAAAGGTCCGGCGACACATTTGAGCAGGCGATGCGTTACGGGCGTGGTGACCGCGGCGCGAAGGTTTCCAACTTCGCTGCTTTGGTGGGCGAGTCCGAGACATACGGGCTGAACGCGGCACAAGGGCGGGACATCATTGACAACCTTGTGTCGAGCATCCGCGACAACTGGGACGCAGCTGCCGAGGTAGCGCGTCTGAGCAGGGCAGACAAGCACCAGCTTTACGAAACGCAGGTGCTTCCGAGAGCTGCGTTCTTTGAATATGAATCAGAGCAGTTGTAGCCGGGCGCCGATGCCCGTTCGAGCCCACGTAGACTGGCATGATGCGGCTCGTAGCAAGCGATATTGACGGCACAATCCTCGGTCACGACGGCAAAATCAGTGACCGGACCATCAAGGCATTTCAGGCGTGCCGCGACGCAGGGGTGGAGCTCGTCTTTGTCACGGGTCGTCCGCCGCGCTGGTTGTACCCGCTTCAGGAGCAGCTGGGTCACAGTGGGATCGTGATTTGTTCCAACGGTGCGGTGGTGTGGGATCTCGAATCCGAGCAGGCTCTCTCTTCATGCGCCCTTGATGCCAACGCCGTTTTTGAAGCCCGCCGCATCATCAAGGACATCCGGCCTGACGCGCTGTTCGCTGTTGAGACCCTCACGGGTTTCCAGCTGGAGCCGGGCTTCATTGAGAACGAAACCAGCGAGTTGCTTGCGGAGTTCACCCCCAAACCGCTGGCCGAGACGCTCACGGCGGAGGACGCCGTCGTGAAGTTCCTGGCGATCACCCGCAAGGGGACGCCGGATGAGTTCCTCGCCGAAGTGCAGCCGGCCGTCGCGCACTTGGTGAGCACGACGCACTCAGCGCCTCGGACCGCGATGCTGGAGATGTCTGTTCCCGGCATCAACAAGGCCGTCACACTCGCCCAGTACGCCGAGTCGCTGGGGATCGAAGCCGCTGATGTGGTGGCGTTCGGGGACATGCCCAACGACATTGAGATGCTTCGCTGGGCCGGTCACGGTTATGCGATGGCCAGCGGACACCCGGAAGCCATCCTCGCCGCCGGGCAGCAGGCGCCGCACTTCGACGACGACGGCGTAGCCCAGGTTCTCGAGGCAAAGCTCACAGAGCAGCGGGTCTAGTCAGGCTGCACCGGTGACCCTTAGGGCTGAGCGAGCCATGGGACATGCGAACCAGCGACGGCATGCCGCACGCCACTAAGACGTAGGGTTCCAGCGTGGCTACGCGAAGAATCGTTACTCTGCATGATGACCTGGACGGCACGTACGCGGAGGAGACAGTGTCCTTTTCCGTTGACGGCACTGCCTATGAAATTGACCTCAACGGTCCCCACGCCAAGGAACTCAGGGAGGTTCTGCGGCCCTTTGTTGCCGCTGCCCGGACAATAAAGCCGACCAGAAGGGCGCGGCGTCGCTTGACCAGCTAACCTCACGAATTACGGGTGCCGCACACCCTCACCGGCGAGCAAAGCGCGGTAGCCCTCTTTGTAGGTGGGGAAGGTGAAGTCGAAGCCCGTCGCCCGCAGGCGGGCATTTGAACAGCGCTTGTCGCCGGGGCCGGCGTCGGACGCGCTGTCAGGTGCCGCCGTCGTGGGTTCCGGGCACCCCATCTCTGAGGCGAGGAAGCGCATGACGTCGCCCATTTCCGCCGCGTGATCATCAACGCCTACGTAGACGGAGTCCGGAGAGGCTTCCATGGTTGTGAGGTGGACGATCATGGCCGCGGCGTCGTCCCGGTGGACGCGGTTGGTGTGCCGGGGTTGGGCGGGGATGACAGCTTTGCCGTTGCGGACCTGGTCGATCAGCCGGGTGCGTCCAGGGCCGTAAATTCCACCCAGGCGTAGGGAGATGGGCTGGGTGGCCGTGCCGCGCGTCCGGGAAAACAACAGATCCTCAGCCTCCACCAGAACTTTCCCGCTGAACCGCGTGGGCTCCGTGGGCGTGGACTCGTCCACAACAGCTCCACCGGAATCCTTATACACAGCGGTGGAGGAGACGAACAGGATCCGCTGTGGCTGGATGGACTGCCGTTCCAGCGCGTCCAGCACGTTCTTCACGCCGTTCAGGTACGCCGCCCGGTAGGCCTCTTCGGTGGAAGTGTCGGCGGCGATGGCCACCACCACAATGTCCACGTCCTCGGGCAGTTCCGGCACGGCAACCGAGAGGTCCGCAAAGACACCGCGGATCTCTCCGGGCAGCTTTTGGGGGGAACGGCGCAAGCCCACTACTTCATGGCCTGCAGCCGCCATACGCAGGCCAACTTCAGTTCCCAGGTCGCCGCAGCCGGCAATCAACACAGTCATGCCCCTAGTTTGTCAGTCCTGCAGTGTCACCTTGTTCCCAGCTTCCATACAACCTGCGTTCAACTTGCCTCTGTAGGCTTCCAGCCAAGACCCGTTCGCATCGTGTCTACCAGTCCTATTTTCAGGGTATTTGAAGGGGGAACCATGGCTAAGCGTCGGATCAACAATGTCAACACCGCGCCTTTGCGGCGCATCGAACCGGATCATCATTGGCGTTCGCTTCGTCAGGGCGACCGCGTCAATGTCACGCTGACTCCTGGTTTCGAGTCCGCAGGTGTTGTGGACGCCGTCACCGGCGATGCCACCGCGGTGTGGGTGGAGCTCGACGACGGTCGCGGCCGGACGCTGGTGCACGTCAGCGACGGCGTGGCGATCGTTCCGCAAACGACGGCGACCCTCCCGCAGGAGAGCTAAGCGCACCTTAGCGATGGGCTACGCTACGGGAGTGACGCTGCCCTATTTCCTCCGCAAGGACGGTTCAGTGGGCCCTTTGGCCTTCGCCCACCGGGGGTTCTCCTTGGATGGCTTGGAGAATTCCATGGCCGCTTTCCACGCTGCAGTGAAACTCGGAACTGTTCATCTGGAAACGGATGTCCACACGACGTCCGACGGCGTACTGCTGGTGTTCCATGACTCCTCTTTGGACCGCGTGACCGATTCCGGGGGCAAGGTTTCGGAGTTGACCGCTGCTGCGGTGGCTGCGGCGCGTATTGGCGGGGTGGAGCCGGTGCCAACTTTTGATGAGCTGGTCACGTCATTGCCCCAGGCCCGGCTGAACCTGGACGTCAAGGACTGGAACTCCGTGGGTCCTTTGGCCGCTGCGATCGAGAAGCATGGCGTCCATGACCGGGTTTTGGTCACCAGCTTCTTGGACAGGCGGCGCCGCGCAGTTCTTGCCAGGCTTTCACGGCGAGTTGCCTCTTCTGCGGGCAGCTCCCTCACCGCGATCTTCGTACTTCTTGGGCCCGTGCTTCCGGTTCCTTTGGCACGCAAGCTGCTCTCCGGCGTCGACGTTTTCCAGGTTCCTGTTCGCTACGGCCGGTTGCCCGTGGTGACGCCCGGATTCGTACGGCGCGCGCACCGTCTGGGTAGGCAGGTTCATGTGTGGACCGTCAACGATCCGGCGGAGATGGAGCGCTTGTTGGACCTCGGCGTGGACGGTATTGTGTCCGACCGGCTGGATCTCCTGAAGGAAGTCCTGGTGCGCCGGGGCCAATGGGTCTAAAACTCGGCGCAGGGGGTTGAGTACCATCGGCCGCCGCGCAAGGATATGGAGTGTGACCCGATTCCGTTTAGCCATCCTGGATGATTACCAGCAGGTCTCCGGCGATTACGCCCCGTGGGATTCACTGCTCGACGACGGCGTGAAAGTGAGCGTCTTCAGCGCGCCTTTCGTATCGCAAGAGCAAGCAGTGGCCGCTTTGGCACCATTCGACATCATTGTGGCGATGCGCGAACGCACCCGTTTCCCACAGGACGTCCTTGAGGCGCTGCCGAACCTGAAGTTGCTGGTGACCACCGGCATGGCGAATGCAGCGATCGATCTTGAGGCCGCGGCCGAACGCGGGATCGTGGTGTGCGGAACGGCGGGCTCTCCGGCTGCGGCGCCGGAACTGACATGGGCCTTGTTGATGGCCTTTGCCCGGAATCTGACGGTGGAGGAGAACTCGCTGCGGGCCGGTACCTGGCAGACCGGCGTGGGGTTCGAACTCGAAGGCAAGACGCTGGGAATTGTTGGCCTGGGCAAGATCGGCAAACGTATGGCCGGCTATGCGAAGGCATTCGGTATGGACGTCCTCGCCTGGAGCCAAAACCTTACAGCTGAGGTCGCCGCTGATGCGGGCGCCCGGAAGGTCAGCAAGGAGGAGTTGTTCCGTGAGTCCGACGTCGTGACGCTGCACCTTCGCTTGTCTGAGCGGACGGAGGGCATTGTGGGTTCGAAGGAGTTGCGTCTACTGGGCCCCGAGGGCGTGCTGGTCAACACCGCACGTGGCCCCCTGGTGGACGAAGCGGCGCTCATCCAGGCCCTTGAAGAGGGGTGGATCCGCGGCGCTGCGCTGGATGTGTTCGACGAGGAACCTCTTCCCTCCGGGCACGCGCTGCTGCATTCCTCGAGGACAGCGCTTTCGCCGCATGTCGGCTACGTGACGCACGAGAGCTACCGGCAGTTCTATGGCGGGGCTTTCGAAGATGTTAAGGGGTGGCTTGATGGGGCTCCCGTGCGGGTGATCAACGGATAGTTCTGTGGGGCTGCGGCGTAGGCTCCGCACCCTTTCGCGCGGATCGCACCAGAGGTTACGGGGGCATTTGGCGGCAACGGGTGCGACGCCCGAAGCCCCGGCCGGATCCACCCCTACGTTCAGCCCCTGAGAGCCAACGTTACGCTGCGGGCAAGCGCTTTCCGGGGCAAGCTGGCAAGATAGGACCCATGCGTATCCTCATCGCCCCGGACAAGTTCAAGGGATCACTGACCGCCGCCGAAGCCGCGTCAGCCATGGCCGAAGGTGCCCTGCGCGTTTACCCGGATGCCGTGACCACTCAGTTTCCCGTTGCCGACGGCGGGGAAGGTACCCTCGACGCCGCGATCGCTGCGGGCTACGAGGAACGGAACAACGCGGTTGTGGGCCCTATCCTCAAGCCTGTCGGAGCCTCGTGGGCCATCCGCAAGGATGCTTTCGGTGGGGCAAGCGCAGTCATTGAGACAGCCATGGCGTCCGGTCTGGCCCACATGGAGCCGACACCTGAGAATTCGCTGCGCGCCCATAGCTACGGCTGCGGCCAACTCGTAGCGGCGGCCCTCGACGCCGGCGCTACCGAGATCGTGCTCGGCTTGGGCGGCTCAGCGATGTCCGACGCCGGTAGCGGCGCCTTGCGTGCCTTGGGGCTCAAACCCCTTGATGCGGCCGGCAATGTAGTGCCCCTCGGCGGAGGTTCCCTCGCCGACGTCGTTGCCTTGGATGTCTCCGAGCTGGATCCCCGGCTGTCCGCCGTGAAGTTCAGGATCGCCGTCGACGTTCAAAACCCGCTGTACGGGCCGGAAGGTGCCGCGCACGTTTTCGGCCCCCAGAAGGGTGCGGATGAGGACGCCGTGGAAAAACTCGACGCCGGTCTCCGCAATTGGGCGTCGCTCCTTCGGGAGGCCACGGGCCGCGATGTCAACGTTCCGGGAGCTGGGGCAGCGGGCGGGTTCCCGGCGTCGTTCCTGGCTTTCAGTGACTCCGCGCTGGAAGGCGGGTTTGCGCTGGTGGCCGGGCTGACCGGCCTGGCGAAGCACTTGGGCGAGGCCGATCTGGTGATCACCGGTGAAGGTTCCATGGACGAGCAGTCGCTCACCGGCAAGGCACCCATCGCGCTGGCTGACGCCGCGAGTGTGCATGGCATCCCGGTGATCGCGGTGGCTGGACGCATCACAGTCACGCCGGAAGACCTGGCGAAACACGGCATTGTTGCTGCAGCCCAGTTGCTGGACGTTGCGCAGCGCAAGGATGGCGTCCCGGACGTCGCCGACGCCGTTGCTAACGCCGCCAAATACCTCGCGTGGGCTACCAGTCAGGTGCTTGAAGGAGCGTAGTTACTGCCGGTAGCCCTCAACTTCGCTGATGGGGCGCGGTTCAGCGCTGTCCGGGTTCTCCCCGGCATCCCGCTTCGCCCTGCGCTGGCGGAGCAAATCCCAGCACTGATCGAGCTGGGCTTCCAGGTGAGCCAGGCGCGCCGTGCTGTCGCCGCCGTCGTCGTCTGACCCGGCAGCGTCGCGGAGGCGGTGCTCTTCCTCCACAAGAGACTGAATTCGTTCCAAAAGGTCCTGCTCGTCCATGTTCTCTCTCCTTGGTTAACGTGGGGCGTACGTTGAACCTAGTCCTGCTGATGGGGTGCGTCCACCACTGACCGGCGGCATACTTGGGACATGAAATTCACAACCACCATTGTGGGCGAAGGCAACAAGGCGGGCATTGAAGTTCCCGAACAGATCGTTGAGGGGCTCGGCGCAGGCAAACGGCCGCCGGTGGTGGTGACCATCAACGGTCAGAGCTACCGCAGCAGCATCGCGGTGATGGGCGGGAAGTACATGGTGGGCGTTAGCTCGGCCAACCGGGAGCTGATCGGCGCCGCGGCAGGGGACACCGTCGAGGTGGGCCTGGAGGTGGACACCCAGCCGCGCGTTGTGGAGGTGCCGGATGATCTTACAGCTGCTCTGGACGCCGAGCCGGAGGCGAAGGCCTTCTACGGAACGCTCAACTACAGCGCGCAGCGGCGTTACGTGGAACCGATTGGGGATGCCAAGACCGCGGAGACCCGCGCACGACGGATTGCCAAGATGATCGCGGATCTTAAGGCCGGGAAGAAGTAGCCCTTTTGGCTCGGCAAACAAAAAGCGCCCTGAACCATGTCATGTTCCGCCTAGTGGCTTCACTACTAAGTAGTGACAGGCTGCAGGGCGCATCTGGAATGCGGAACCGCAGCCACGGCTGACGAGAAGACGAGACCCTTTTGTCGGCCGGTCACGGCGCACGAGCAGGGCCCCATCTGTTGGCTGGCCGGCCGTGTGTACGTCCGCTCGCTCAAGCGGACAGTGTGGCCGGTTCTGACTTAGACCCCCCGGGCCGGCCACACGCCCCTACGCGAGCGGCCCCCGTCCGGCGATCCATCAGATGCGTTACAAGAGCTCCCGCTGATATGCGCTGTGCTTCCTGCCCCACTTCCGCGCCATAAATCATCCCAGGTCGCCACAGACTAAGCGCCAGAGTTGTTGCGTTGGGGGATGATCCATGGAGCACGAGGAATGCCGGAACCACCACTGCCTGGAAGGGCGGATCTGGAAACAAATGGGTGAGTTCCCTGATGGGCCTTGCCCGGATTGCTCGGCCGTGGACGGAGCCTCCGTTCCGGACCCATGGAGTAGGCAGCCTAGAGCGTCGCGGCTGCGGAGCTTTCTGCAGCGGTTTCTCCTTGAATAGCTCCGGATCTTCCTGCCTGAGATAACTACAGTGCGGGTCTTAACTTCGGTTCGGAGCTGCGCTATCTTAATCCAACCTGCGTCGGGCTGGCTGGGGAGCGCACGCTACGTCAAACGAATCGAGGTATAGCAATGCGCATCAAAATTCTTTCCGCCGCACTCTGTGTCGGTGCCCTGACCGCGTTGTCCGCCACTCCGGCATTCGCCGCCGGCCAAGTGGAAAAGGGCCCTGAGAACTCCAATTCAATCTGCTCATATTCCGGCCTGAACGATGATCCCGATGCTGCCTACCCTGAGGGTGGAAGGGTGCAGTCCTACGGTCAAGCGGTCAGGCAGGGGCTTAAAGCTGAGCTGGCCGCCCGTGGAGAATCTCCCAGTCTCCTCTGCAACGGCCACAGGCTTCCCTGGCAGGAGGTGACGGGTAGCCACTGACGTTTGGATCAGGCAAATGGCTGTTTCTTCAGGGATCATTCCCTGCGGGAGACAGCCATCTGCGCCTGGCTGCTTAGGCGACTTCCGCCGTCGTTGATGCCTTCCGGGCTATCAGCCAGGTTCCCGCCGCCGAGGCGAGGAAGACCGCACCCAGGATGGCCCAGCCCAGCGCACCATGTTCGACGACGGTGGCGGTCACCACGAGCGGTGCGAGCATGGCGCCCAGCGCCGATCCCATACCGAACATCCCTTGGTAAGCGCCGGCTTGGAGTGGATTGGCGAGCTCGAAGCTGAGTCCCCAGGCTCCCGCTTGTGAGAGGATTTCCGCGAACGCATGCAGGAGGGCAGCGCCGCACAGCAGGGCGATGGCGGCGATGGCCGGCGCCCCGCCCGCCGAGGCGTAGAGCACGCAGGCCAGAGCCATGAGCACCCCACCAGTCAGCACGATCTTTCCTGCACGGCGAGGGTGGTCGGTGCCCCGGGAGAGCGGCACTTGCAGCAGGACGACACACAGGGTGTTGATGACAAGGATGACCGATATCAGGACCTCTGGGGCGCTGGTGTCCTGTGAAATCCACAAAGGAACGCCCATCTCGGCGAGCCCGAATTGCATGCCGAAAATACCGGACAGCACGGTCAGCAGTACGTAGCGACGGTCCCTGAAGGGGGAGATTCCGCGCTTCGGTGCAGGGGTGGCGGGATCGCGGCGCGGAGCGTCTACTCGCTTGGGGAGGCGGCGCAAGTACAGCGCGCTCAGGATGTAGACCACGCCGGCGCACACCATCATTCCCCGAAATGCGTCGGCGGTTCCGGCCAACAGTGCGAGTCCGGCAATCATGCCTCCAACAGCAATGCCGAGGTTGGTGATGGTGCGGAGGACTGCGCGCGCATTCACGCGGTTTGGGCCGTCGAACGCCCGGGCGATGATCGCGGAACGCGTGGCATTCGCGCCCCGGTTTACTCCCACTGCGATGCAGGCAATCACGACGGCGGTGCTGAAGTTCCCGGCGAATGTATAGCTTGCGATCGCGAGACCTTCGATGGCGACCATGCCCACCAGGAGTCGACGGGCTGAAAAGTGGTCGGCGAGTCGACCGCCGATATACGACGTGGCAACGCCGACCCCGCTGGACGCAGTGAGAATCATCGCGATTTCTACGGCGCTCAATCCCACGAAGCGGCTGAAGTACAGCACTGTCAACGTGAGGAAGATACCGCGGCCCACTGTGGCTACGAGGATGGCAGAAGCAAGGATCTTGAGGGTGGGATCTGAGAGTGCGACGCTGAGACTATCCGCGACCCGAGCCATTATCCACTTCAGCTGCCTTGGCTGCGCCGGACGGAAGAGGCCCGCTCCCGCTTGGACCTGGATGGATTGCTGGCTTTGGTGGACGACCGATTGTGGACACCGGACTTCCTGAACCCGCGGCCCGAGTCCCCACTTACGCGGATCGACGACGAATTTGCGGCATTGGAGCAGATTTCGGCCACCCAATTTCATGGGGACCTGATCCGGGTGCACGGCGCAGTTCCGTCCATCTTTTCCGGCCCTGTTGCTCCAGCTATCCGGCGAATGGTCCGAATCCTCCGGGAGTTTTGGGACGACTGCTTCGCGCCGCACTGGCTGCGCATGCGCACCATCCTGGAAGCGGACATCGTCTACCGCGGCCGGCAGATTGCGCAGGGTGGGTTGTTTACTATGCTGAACGACTTGTCCTACGCTGTGGAATTCGATGGCCGCGTGATTTCCGTGCGGTTGAAGAACCCGGCGTCGAGGACCGAGAAAACGGACGGCCTGGGGTTGACCTTGGTTCCCACCATGTTCACCCGCAGGGCTTCTGCTCCCGTGAACCATGGCGATCCACCGCTGCTGATGTACCCGGCTCGGGGCCAAGGTGCCATGTGGGAGGCGGAGCGGGTCACGAATCCGGCCGCCATAGTGGCCGTGTTGGGTGAGGTTCGGACCAGTCTGATCACGGCCCTTGCTGCCCCGGCCTCGTCCACCGAGCTGGGCCTACGCTTTGGCGTCACAACGTCTGCCGTAAATCAGCATCTTAGGGTGCTCCGGGACGCCGGACTGGTGACCTCAACCCGTTACGGCCGCAGCGTGCTCTACTTCAGGAGCGAACTTGGCGCGTCGTTGCTGCTGGGGTGACCGCTGAGGCGGCCCGACGGCGGCAGGCGGGTGGCGCCGTCGTGCTTTTAGTCTTTGCGCAGACTGTACGTGCTGACCACGTTGCCCTTGGTGGTGGCGTACTGGTTCTCGAGGACGAGCCGGTGCAGGGGATCGCCGTCTTCAAAAAGTCGTCGCCCGCTGCCGGCCACAACCGGGTGCGTCATCAGGGTGAGTTCGTCCAGGATGCCTGCAAATAGCAGCTGGCGGACCAGGGAAATGCTGCCGCAGACCGCGATTTCGCCGCCGTCCCGCGACTTCAGCTCTGTGACGAACTGCTCAACATCACCCTCGATCAGGTGCGAGTTCTCCCATTCAAGGGGTTCGGTGAGGGTTCGGGATGCAACGAACTTCTCGATCGGGTTGATGAAGGCTGCAAAGTCGTCGTCTTGCTGCGCGTTCGGCCAATATCCGGCCCATTCCTGGTAGCTGACACGGCCCAACACCACGGTGTCCACGGTGTTGATCATCTTGGTGAGTCCCGTACCGAGTTCGTCGTCGAAGCTGTCGAACTGGAACTTGAAGGGGTCCTGAACTACGCCGTCCACTGAGTGGAAAAGGCCAGCGGTGACTTTGCGCATGTGGATCTCCTGTTGGACGGCGGGTGCTCGATTTGTTGCTTTTAGGCGGCGCGGCTGGCGGTTTGGAGGCTGCGGGATGGAAGGGCGGTCACGTTGGCGGGTTCCGCGGCAAGGCGAACTGGAACGGCATGGAGTGCTGCGTAGCCCTGCAGCTGATCCAGTGCGTCCGGGTCAATGGTCGCTTGGGAAAGATCCATCTCAACGCCGAGTCCTCCACCCAAACCCTTGGTGCGCTGAACCACCGGGTAGAGCCCTTGGAGGCTGGAGGTGGTCACTCGACCGGTCGCTGCGATCTGGATCTGTTCGCCGTCAACGTCGACGCGAACAACTACGGAGAGCTTGTCGCTGGCCAATGTACTGCCTTTCATCTTTGCTGCCACGCTGCAGCGTCCCCCAGCGTATTCGCAGAGTGTGACCTGCGCAACATTACGACGGCGGGGCTGCCGCCAGCGCCGCGGTCACATAGCACGTATTTCTGCGAGGAAACTGTATTCTCTACCGAGAGGCCTCTATCAGGCCATCCATAGCCTGAATATTGGGGGATAAGTGCGCTCAAGTACCGCCGCTGGCGTGCCGGAAAAATCACGTCAACTTAGCCTTTTGTCGAAGCTGACGGCTGCGCTTGTGGCAGTGCTATTGATGATGGTCGCGCTCCCCGCCCTACCGGCCAATGCCGTCACAGTGGCGAGCGAAGCTCCCCAACTCACGGCCGTTGAATTGGTCTCCGCAGCCCAACTAGCGCCTGGGCAGACTGCGAAGGTGCGATTTACGCTTAGCCAGCCTGCGCAACGCGTGGAGTTCCGGTACCGTGATGCGTCCTTGTCCGAGCCTCGTAGCCTGATCTGGACGGGAGACCCTGGGCCCGGCCCATTCACAGCTGAGGCCACGGCAGCCATTGGCGCCAGCGACTTTTACGAAGGTCTGCAGCGGTTGACCGACGTTCGTATTGTCTTCCAAAAAAGCGGTCAATCCTACCCGGCCGAAACTGCGGCCCGAAGGAACAGCTCATCCGATTTTCTGTTCAGCGACAACGCTGGGGATCCGCTGCTTCAAAATGCTGACTTCGCCGTCAGTAACCCTTCGAGAGTTTTGCGGACCCCCCAAGCCTCGGTTTTGCCGAAATTCCAAGCGAAGCAAGATGTGTGGAGCAACTGGAACTATGGGGTAAACGGCACGGTATCTCCCGGTACATGGACCGCAGGCGTCACGAAGGTGCACGTGCAGTGGGTTTCGGGGGGAGTTGCGAAGCTCTTTCGCTACGAATCCGGAACGGAGCCATTCGAAGGGTCCGTCCGATCCGCTGATGCGGGGAAGGAAGTGTCCTTGCGCGTCACAACGGTAACCCCGGGGTTCACATCGGTATCCGCGGAATCGGAGCCCTATCTGTTCGTCACGAGCGGCCCGATCGCTGTCTCAGGGAAGCCCTGGATCAACTCCGCATTGAAGGCAAGTTTTGACGTCTCGTCCATCAAGGGCATCCCGGTCGGCACGACTCCCAAGGTGGAATTTTTTTGGCTTACTAAGTCCACGTCGTATTCCGCTGGCACGGGGCTTCCCCCTGGCGTGGACTATGTTGTCAAAGACGCAGACGGCGGAGGAACTGTGCGCGTCACAGCCGTTGTTTCGCTTGGAGGCAAAGTTGTAGGCCGTTTCGTCAGTGATTCCACTGAATATGTGACTAATCCGGCCCCGTCTCGGAACTATGTCAATCGGGAAGTCAGCGACTTTCTGATGGCCCGGACTAGTGACGGCAGGCTCTGGATGTGGGGCCGCAACTTCGGAGCGTTCCCCAAGGAGATTGGAACGGGTTGGAACGTCTTTGACAAGATTTTCTCTCCCGGGGACTTCAATGAGGACGGGCACGCCGATGTGCTGGCCCGGAAGCCCTCCGGAGAACTGTGGATGTACCCCGCTGACGGTCAATACTGGTGGAAACCGGCTTCGTTGGTGGGCGTTGGTTGGCAGGGCATGACTGAACTCATTGCTCCCGGCGATTTTGACTCGGACGGCCACGATGACGTCCTGGCCAGAAACCGGGACGGCAGGCTGCTCCTCTACCCGGGTAACGGCAAAGGTGGCTGGCTGGCTCCACGGCAAGTCGGTGCTGGCTGGAACATGTTCAACAGGGTCTTCTCAACAGGCGACTTTGACGGAGACTCGCACGCAGACATCCTCGCCACGAATGCGGGTGGCCAGTTGTTCCTCTATTCCTCCAATGGCAAGGGTGGTTGGCTTGGCTCGAAGGTGATCGGCTCGGGTTGGCAGTCCTTCAAGGGCGTGTTCAGCGCCGGCGACCGGGACTACGACGGCTGGACCGACATTTACGGAATCGACGGCGCGGGGTACATGTATCTCTACCCCTTCAAGTCGGGAAGCTGGAAACCCCGGACTTTGGTTGGCGCCGACTGGGACGTCTTCACCGCATTGTTCTAAAGCAGCGGGCAACTTTGCAGGGAAACGCCACGTGCCGCCGTCGTACTTCTTGTGAAAGTACGACGGCGGCACTAGCTGTAGGGGGTCGCTGGCCGCTAGGCTGTCTGGCCTGCGTGATTTACAGCCCATTGGGGAAGGTGCCAAGGACACCCCGACCTGTTGCGTCCTCAACGTTATAGATCATCGCTGATGAGACCTTGGGATCGTTGTACCAATCGTCTAGTTCAACCCGGGGTCGACCCAGGCCGCTGGCGGCTGCATCGGGTCAATACATATTCAATGGGCGTCGACAATCAATTCCGTTATGCGTCAACCGCCCCTTTCTGCACTGCAGGTGATTTCCTCCTACCGCGGCTGCCGCTATGTACGCAGAAGCGTGTCGTGCACCGTCACGTGCTCGCCGACCTGAACGGTCAACAGGCCGTCCAGTCCCTCACAGCGGGTCCACACTCGGAACACCATGCCTCCATGCTCGTCACGCACGGAGATCTTCGAGGCGGTCTCCCGCTCAAGAGCAAGCCGCACTTCATCTCCGTTAAGCCAGCGGACGCTTGCTGACCCAGCGATCTCGTCCCAGGTCACCTTGACGGTGCTCCCATCGTTCGCCCGCGCGATCACTGATACCACCCACGACTGGCTAGACGGCTCGATCACAATTCCGAGATCATTCAAGTCTTCCAGCCGCGGAACCTCAAGTTGCGCGCTCATAACCACATGCTGTCACACTCGGCAAGCGCAATGACCTGGGCTAGCTGCACGCATAGGGATCCCTGGGTTCTTGCGGTGATTGCAACACTTAGCCGATGGGTGTTGTCATGGCAGGATCTTCAATTCATGTGAGGCCTGATCTTTTGCAGGTTCCTTGGGCCGGGATGCAGGCTGGCGATTTCATCACTGATGCCGTTGTTCCGATCGATACGAGCCGGCGTACCGGGCGCAGGTTCTTGCTTGAGGCTGGTGGTGTCAGGCCTCGGCGGGGACCGTGGTCATGGACCAATCGAGGCCCGAACCAACCTCGTTGAATCCCAGCGATCTCCCATGAGCCGCCACCCAGCCCACACCAGAAACGACAGAAAAACCCGCGCAACTGTGGCAGGAACTCTACGTGGCGCTGCTCGAAGGAGTCTGCGAAAGGGCCCGCAGGTAACTTTCGGCCAGGTCAGTCCAATCCTCTGCGGATGCTTTGTCGTCGGCAACAAGCTTTAGGCAATCGGTTACCGTGTCATCCGCGTACCTCGGCATCAAATGCGGCACGGAGCGGCGTTCCCAGGCCGCAGTGAGGCCCTTACGGCTTTCTGACTTTCCCATTTCAATCCAGACGTCGTTTCCGACAGTCAAGTCATTAACGCTGTTGAATTCCGGTGCTTTGGGCCAAGAACTCCACGCACTGGTAAATGCGGACGCAACAGCCGTCCTATCGTTGGGCAGTCGCAGAATTCCGTAGTAGAGGCACCCCAATGCAAGTCCCTCGACCACCCGCTTCACTTGCTGACGCTGCGCTGTGGCACCGGTGCTATTGACAAGCTCAATCAACGGGCGAGTCTCTGCAGACTCCGGCAAGGTCTCCTCTGACACCCGGGAAATACGCGGCATCGCGGTGACCCGCGGCGCTGGCGGAACATCCGAGGTAGTCACGCTATCGAGAACCCAATAGCGGCTGCCGGCCATCTTGCGCTGAATAGACCGCAAGATCACGATTGTTTCGTCGTCTTGGAAACCAGTGGTCATAGACCAGTCCAGCCCCGATCCCACGACACCGCTGGCGAACACGATTTCCGTGGCCAACAGGGCACGGCGCCAATCGGGTTTGCTGAGAGCTCCTCCCGCCCTGATCACCTCACCAATTCGGGAGCCCTCACCAAGCAGATCATTGATACTAAGAAAACCCATGGCCACAGCCATCGCATCAGATGGGCGGGCGGGGCCACCCCACTCCAACAAGCCCCGCCAGAGAAGCAAGCGCTCCTCATCACTGAGATCTAAAGCAACTGTATTCACCATACTGACCGACGCTCTCCGATGCTGTTTCTTAACTACTGCATAAACCAGAAGCCCCATGAATCCTTCGGACGGAACACACTTCCTCCGTCTTATGGAAAAGATCCCGCATGACAACAGTTCCGTCCTTGGGGTATGCGGTCCTGCCTGGTGCTCCATTCCCAGCCGGACGACTCAGCCCGTTTTCGCGGACATCTTAAATCAACTTCGCCAGCCCCTCCTTGATATACGAGAGAAAGTCACCCCGGCTTGTCAGGAGCGTCCGGCCGACCGTTTATATGTTTCGGCCCGACATACTCTTCCTGCTGCAGATCAGCCGGGTCGGAAACTATCTCCGCGGCCGATTTTGGCATCCGGCGGCGCGGTGAGAAGTCGACTTTCCAGCTATCGAGTTCGAAGACGTCGTTGTCCTTATCGAGATTGATCGCAACTAGGACGGGAAAGCCATCCTCATCGTTAAACCAACCCTCCGAAAGGGTAAGTCCATACCTTCTGGATGGCTTCGTGCTCTCAAATAGAAGGCTGCCCATTCCACCGTCGTTCATGTCGCTAACCCGCAGGGCGTCTAGATCGAGCGCGCTCCACTTTGGCTCGTCCACACGATCAAGCAGGGTTTTCATGATGAGGACTTCGCCAGGAAGAAGCGATCTGAATGCCATCTCAAGATCTTACGTTCGCTATGTACCCTCTCGATGCCGTGGAGAAGCGGTGGGGCAGGGGTGAAGACGGCGAGTTCGTCAAGGCCCTTGCCGACAAAGTGATTGACCACTTCAAGGTCTACTAACCGACTGTCGATCCCGAGGCCTTGAGTGGATGGGACTTGCTCCGCTTGCGGACCTCAATGAATTCACGGGCACTCCTGCCCCTTTCGGCCCCTAGTCTCCGCTGATAGTTTGGCCATACTCGTTCAGGCCTATGTGGGGAGAGACTATGAAGCGTCACAAGACCATTGCCACGTTTGCAGCAGCGATCGCACTTGCCGCCGGCGGCCTCGCGGTTGCGGCGCCGGCGCAGGCTGTGGGCTACACCTACCTGTACCCGACAGACTTCAGCTCACAGTCCTCGTGCAACACGAAGCGCTTCACCATGAACTCCTCCTGGACCCGCGCAAGCCAGTGCTTCACCATGACCGACACCGGGAAAGTCGTGTGGAAGTTCTCCGTCACCGTGCGTGGCTAGTCTCGCTACCAAGCCTTCAAGTCACGAAACGCCAAGTGCCGCCGTCGTACTTCTTGTAAAAGTACGACGGCGGCACTTGCCGTAGGTGGGTCAGTGACCGCTAAGCGGTCTGGCCTGCGTGCTGGCCCTCGGAGATTTCCTCCACGAGCTTGCTGTTGAAGGCCGGCAGGTCGTCCGGGTTGCGGCTGGTGACTAGGCCTTGGTCGCACACCACTTCCTCGTCAGTCCAGTTGGCGCCTGCATTCTTCAGGTCCGACTGGAGCGTGTGGAACGAGGTGACGTTGCGGCCCTTGATGACGCCGGCGTCGATGAAAATCCACGGGCCGTGGCAGATCGATGCAACCGGCTTGTGCTGTTCGAAGAACGCGCGCGTGAAGTTTTGGGCGTCCTTGTCCACTCGGAGGTTATCCGCGTTGACGACGCCGCCCGGGAGAACCAGCGCGTCGAAATCGGAGGCGTTTGCGTCGGCCACGGCAAGATCGACGTCGAAGGTGTCACCCTTCTCCACGCCATTGAAGCCTTGGAGCTTTCCCTTGGATGGGGCCACGAGCGTTGGCTCGCCGCCCGCGTCCTTGACGGCCTGCCATGGGCTGGTGAGTTCCACCTGCTCCACGCCGTCCGTCAACAGGAATGCGACCTTCTTGCCTGCGATGTTGTGTTCTGACATTATTCCTCCTCGTTGCGCAGCGGGGTGCTTTTTGGGCGTGGACCGCCGCTGTGAGAGTTGTTTGTCTGACCTGTTCCAGCCTAAGTAATGAAACTTTAGTAAGCAAGCTGACTATCCACAATACTCTCGAAGAGTTGCTTAAGTATCGAATATCGATAGAATCAGGTTGTTGGTCGATAAAGGAGACTCATGGGAAAGCTGACAATCCTCGCGTTGCGGGTAGTCATCGCGTTAGTGCTGGCGGGTTCATTGTTCGTGCAAGTACGGATGGTCCCGCTGCTCTCAACGGACCTTGTTGAGGCCGGTGCCCCGGATGGTCCCCGCATTGCGCTGCTCGCCATCGTGGTCCTGGGTATTCTGTGCGTCCAGGTGGTGGCGGCCTGCGTGTGGCGTTTGCTGACCATGGTGCGCCGCGGGACGGTGTTCTCCCACACGGCCTTCCGATTTGTGGACGTCATCTTTGGGGCCATCGCAATCGCGTCGGTACTGATGTTTGGCATCGCAGTGATCCTGGCGCCAGGTGAGATTGCCCCTGGCGTCGTGCTGCTGATCTGTGGGGCGGCGTTGTTGATCGGGGGAGTGGCCCTGGTTGTGCTGGTGATGCGAACCCTCCTCGCCCAAGCCGTAGCCCGGGACGCAGAAGCGGAGCATCTCCGGTCCGAGCTGGACGAGGTGATCTGATGCCGATCATCGTGGACATTGACGTCATGCTCGCCAAGCGCAAAATGCCCGTAGGAGTGCTCGCCGAGAAGGTAGGCATCACCCCGGCCAACTTGGCCGTGCTAAAGAACGGCCGTGCGAAGGCGGTGCGTTTTACTACGCTCGAAGCGCTGTGTGAGGTGCTGGAGTGCCAGCCAGGGGACCTGCTGCGGTGGGAGTCCGAAGATCGCTGGGATACCGGAGACCCATCTGTCGACGCGCCTCATCCAACAGTTCCATGGTCCCAACAGACTCCTCAGGAGTCATGAACGGGCTCTTGGTCAGCCCGGCCTGCAGGCAACGCGTCACCTCGCGCAGCTCGTAACTGAACCCGTGCCCCAGCACCTCAAATTCCTCCGTCCGCAGTGTGCCACTACGAGGCTGGATAACGAGCTCGGCCGGCTTGAAAAGGGGAGCCGAGGATCGCAGCCAACCTTCCGTTCCTCCCACCGTCACCACGCCGGGGCACTCAGTGCCGATCGAGGTGATGAACTGAGCGTGTGCCCCACCCTGGTAATCCAACGTGACGGAGCTCTGCAGGTCCACTCCCTCAGGAGTCAAAACTCCGTTGGCCAGCAAACTGCGAGGCTCGCCGAAAACTCCCAGGGCCCACGTCAACGGATAGACGGCAAGGTCCAGCAACGCTCCGCCCCCGGCAGCCGGATCCCAGATCCGTGAAGCGGGATCGTAGGCAGGTACAAAGCCAAGATCGGCCTGAAGCCAGCGCGGCTCTCCAATTTCTTCCGAACGCAGGATTTCCATGGCGCGGCAGAAGCTCGGCAGGAACCGGGTCCACACTGCCTCCATGAGGAAAAGCCCCTTGTCCCGGGCGAGGTCAGCCAGCTCACGTGCCTGCACGGCATCCATGGCCAGGGGCTTTTCGCACAGTACGTGCTTGCCCGCATTGAGCGCGGCCAATGCGACGACGTGATGCTGCGCGTGCGGCGTGGCGACATACACGACGTCGACAGCGGGATCCGCCAGCAGCCGCTCGTAACCGGGCGTCTCCCCGACGTCGGAATACGCAGAGACGAAGCCAAACTTCTCAGCAAAGCTCCGCGCCGACGCCTCCGTGCGCGAACTGACAGCCTGAAGGACAGAGTCCTCCAGGAGCGCGAGGTCTTCCACCACCCGTTGTGCAATAGAGCCTGTGGCCACGACTCCCCATCGGATGGGATGGCCTGTCGCCCTGGAGGGCGCTACGGTGCTGACGGGAGCAGGAATCATGGAAAAGCCTTTCAAGGCATAGAGCTATACGGAATCGCGGATCACGATCGAGGTAGGCATTCTGTTCACGCGTTCTGCCGGTTTGCCCTCGATCAGGTTCACCAGGGTTTCGGCCATTTTCTTGCCGAGTTCAACAATCGGGTGATGCACGGTGGTGAGAGCTGGGGTTACGGAGGTAGCGAAGGAATCGTCGTCAAAACCCACCACGGCGATGTCCTCCGGGATGCGCAAACCGCGCCCTTGAATGGCGGTGTAGGCGCCGGCAGCCATCTGGTCGTTCGCTGCAAAAACGGCGTCAACAGGCACGCCGCGGTCCAACAATCGATGCATGGCTTTGGCGCCCGAGGCCAAAGTGAAGTCGCCCTCCTCCACCAAGCCTTCCCCCAGGCCTGCCTCCCGTACGGCCGTCCTCCACCCAGCAAGGCGGTCCAGCCCGGGAGGCATGTCTTGGGGGCCGGCAATGGTTGCAACGTTTTTTCGGCCGCTCTCGGTCAGTAGACGCGTGACCTCATAAGCCGCTTGCTCGTTGGCCACGTCAACGTAGTAGCTCTCCTTGCCACCTACCAAGGGCCGCCCCGCAAACACCATGGGCAAGGACCCCGAGAGGTGCGTCCAGGAGTTATCGCCACTGTGGTGCGACACCACCAGAACCCCGTCCACGTTGCCCCCAAGCAGGAAGCTGCGGGTCTTCTCCGGTTTCGACTCCGAGGAGATCACCATGTTCAGCGTGTACTCGGTATCGGTGAGATACAAGGCGATGCCCTGCACTACCGAGGCGAAGAATGGGTCTGCGAAGACCTTGGACGTCGACTCCGGAACGATCAAAGTGACCGCATTTGCCCGGCGTTTGGCGAGCGAGCGTGCTGCGCGGTTTGGCGTGTAGTCGAGGGCAAGGATCGCTTTCCTCACGGACTGTGCCATCTCCGGATCCACACTGGGGCTGCCGTTGACCACGCGGGACACGGTGGCCCGCGAAACCCCGGCCAAGGCAGCCACCATCTCAAGGGTGGGTACCGGCCGGGGGCCGCTGGTGTCCTGCGTCATGGTCATCTCCGGAACGTAAGAAAAAGTAAGCCTTTGAAGGCTACTTTAGGCGCTCACGGTGGCGTCGGCTGATGCCTTGGCCGAGGCGATGACCCTCGAATATGCCAGTCCGCTATCCTTCACCGTGCGCTCAAAGGTGTCGTAATCCACGCGAACCACGCCGAACCGTTTGCCATAGCCCCAGGACCACTCAAAGTTGTCCAGGAGCGACCAAACGAAGTAGCCGCGCACATCAGCTCCCTGGTCCAATGACTCTCCGACTGCCGTGATGTGATCCAGGACGAACTGGGTCCGCTCGGCGTCATGGACCGCCCCGTCAGGACTGACGACATCGTCGTAAGCGGCACCGTTTTCGGTGATGTACAGCGGTGGCAGCGTGGGGTATTCCTCGCCAAGACGCACCAGGAGCTTCCGCAGCCCGTCCGGATTGACCTCCCAGTTCATGGCCGTGCGCGGCAGGCCGCGGCTGGGGAATGCGATGTCCTCCGAACCAATCCAGCACGACGACGTCGGGCGGGTTGCGCCGCCCGAGTGGCCGTCGCCGTGTTCATCAGTGGGGTGACCACTGATGAGGTCATCGTGGTAGTGGTTGACCCCCAGAAAGTCGATGGGAGCACCGATGATCTCCAGGTCGCCAGGTTTGATGACGTCCCGGATGCCGAACTGCTCAAGGTCGTTGAGCGTGTCCTCCGGGTAAACACCACGGAGAATCGGATCGAGGAAGATCCGGTTCTGCAGCGAATCAAACCGGCGGGCGGCGTCAAGGTCCACAGGATCGGAAGGATCCCGTGGGATGGAGTTGCTCAGGTTGAGCGTGATCCCCAGCTGTTGGGCGCCGCGGCTCCGGAGCTCATTGACCACCAGGCCGTGGGCGAGGTGCTGGTGATGGATTGCCGCCACTGCAGCATCCGGCTCCTGACGGCCCGGAGCATGCACGCCGGCCGCATAGCCAAGGAGTGAGGAGCAGAAGGGTTCGTTGAAGGTGGTCCAGTGCTGAACCCTGTCTCCCAGTGCCGAATAGACGTCGTTGGCGTAGTCCACGAAGCGGTAGGCGGTGTCGCGGTTGGCCCAGCCGCCCTTCTCCTCCAGCGCCTGCGGCAGGTCCCAGTGGTAAAGGGTCAACCAAGGGAGGATGCCGGCGTCGAGCAGTTCATCCACCAAACGTGAGTAGAAGTCCAGGCCTTCGGCGTTCGCGGCCCGGCCACCGGGACGGACGCGTGACCAGCTGGTGGAGAACCGGTAGGAATCCAGGCCCAGCTCCTTCATGATCCTGACGTCCTGCGGCATGCGGTGATAGTGCTGCACCGCGTCCTTCAACGTTTCACCGTTGGCAATGGCGCCCGGAACGCGGGCGAAAGCGTCCCACACGGAATCTTCCTTGCCGCCCTCGTGGCTGGCACCTTCCACCTGGGCTGCGGCGGTGGCCGAGCCCCAAAGGAAGCCCTTGGGCCACACCCTGTTAAAGGGAGTGATCGCTGGGTGGGTTGTTGCTTCGAATGGCATTAGCCCTTCACTGCTCCTTGCATAATTCCGGATATGAGTTGTCGTCCCGCCACGACGAAGAGGGCCAGCAGCGGAAGTGTTGCCATGACGGCGCCGGCCAGGACTATGGAGTAATCCACATACCGGGCCGACTGCAGTTGGCTGAGCGCCGTCTGCAAGGTGGGATTGCCGGCGTCGAGCACCAGCAAAGGCCACAGGAAATCAGTCCACGCCGTCATGAACGTGAACAGGCCCAGGATGGCCATGGCCGGGCGCGCGGCCGGGAGTGCCACATGCCAGAACGTTGAGATCATGGACGCTCCATCCATGCGCGCCGACTCGATCAGCTCGTCCGGGATCACGTCCACCAGATACTGCCGCATGAAGAAGACACCGAACGCCGTGACCAGCGTAGGGATCACGACGGCGCCGATCTCACCGGTCCAGCCCAGCGTGCGCATCAGCATGAACAAGGGGATGATGCCGAGCTGCGTGGGGATGGCCATAGTGGCGATCACCGCTACCATCATCCAGTTGCGGCCGCGGAAGCGCAGCTTGGCAAACGCATATCCGGCCAAGGTGGAGAATCCCACCACGGAAATGGTGATGATGCCCGAGATCAGCACGCTGTTGCCCAGCGCAAGCCAGAACGGGACGGTGTCGAACACCTCCCCGACGTTGGTCCAGAAATTTCCGCCCGGGAACAACGGCGGCCACGTCTCCCCGAGGGCCTCGTTGGAGCGGCTGCCGATGATCACGGACCACCAGAGCGGGTAGGCCGATGCCAGGAAAAAGGCGAGCAACAACCCATAGGTGAGGAACCCGGGCCGGCGGCCGTTGCCAAAGAGTGCTTTCCTGGCGGTCAGGGACCGGGAGGTTCGCTGCGGAGCCGGCGCTTGTGGTCGGTTTTGCGTGAGGGTCATTGCCCGCTCCTCGGGGTCGATTCTGGTGCCGTTACCGGTTCTGCCGCTACCGCCTGGGCGGCCAGGCCGGCGTCGTGCGCTTTTGCTTTCGCCGCGGAAGAGCGCTTACGACGGCGGCGACTGGCTGCTCCGCGATCGTCGCCGTTGGTGGCGATGCGGCGTGAGATTAGCCAGTTCACGATGCCGAAGAGCAGGATGATCAGGAACAGGAGCCAGGCGATGGTGGAGGCTTTGCCGAAGTTCTGCCGCTGGAAGGCCATCTCCCACAGGTACAGCACGGTGGTCTGGAACTGTCGTGCCGTTCCGCCCGCCGCCACCGGATCGAACAGCCGGGGCTCCGTGAAGATCTGCAACCCGCCAATGGTCGCAGTGACAATGACGAACACCATGGTGGGCCGGATGCTCGGCAGCGTGATGCTGAAAAAGCGCCGGACCGAACCGGCGCCATCGATCGCTGCGGACTCATAGATATCCCGCGGCACCGACTGCATGGCAGCCAGGAGAATCAGGGCGTTATAGCCGGTCCAGCGCCAATTCACCATGGTGGCAATGGCGATGTGGCTGGGAAGGGTGTCGTTCTTCCACATAACGGGGTCAATGCCGAAGCTGGCCAGGATGTTGTTGATCAGCCCGTACTGCTCGCCAAACATGTTGGTGAAGATCATGGCAACAGCCACGGGAGTCACGACGTAGGGGAGCAGGATGCTCATGCGCCAGAACGTCTTGGCGCGGAGGTTCTGGTCCAGCACCGCGGCAATGATGGTTGCCATGATCAGCTGGGGAATGGTGGAGATCAGGAAGATGCTGACGGTGTTGAACAGGGAGTTCCAAAAGAACCTGTCCTGAAGAACCTCTGCGAAGTTCTGGAATCCCACAAACTCTCCCTGGCCTTTGAGCAGGTGCCAGTCGAAGAGGGAAACGAAGAACGTGTAGCCCAGGGGAAAGAGCCCCACCAGGGCGAACAGGATGAAAAACGGTGCGATATAGAAGTACGGGGATGCCTTCATGTCGAAGACATTCAGGCGTTGGCGGAACGTCGGTTTCGGTTTGGTGGCGGCCGCTCTGCCGGCTGCCGGGCGATTCAGGGTGGTGGTCATGGTCGGGTCTCAGACTCTGTGAGGGGGCCTCCGGTTTCCCGGAGGCCCCACGGCCGGGTGCTGCTAGTTGTTGACCACGAGGTCGTTGAGAAGCTTGACGGCTTCATTCCAAGCCTCATCTGCGGTGCCCTTGCCCGAGTCGAGCATCTTGAGGGCCGGACCGAAGACGTTCTCCTGAATGACAGAGTCATCCGGACCCTTGAACTGTGCGATCACACCTTCAGCGCGGGACTCAAAGATGGCGCCATAGGGAGCGTTGTTGAACAGTTCGTTCGGCTTTGCCGCTTCCACGATCTTTGCCTGTGCTTCCAGGGTGCTGGGGAAGTTGTTCGCCGCAGCGGACTGCTTGATCTGCTGCTCAGGTGCGGTCAGCCATGCTGCCAGCTTGGCTGCTTCAGCGGGGTGCTTGGAGGTCTTGGGAACCGAGAGGAAAGCACCGCCCCAGTTGGAGGCACCGCCCGGGAAGACATCCGCTACATCCCAGCCGCTTGCCGGTCCGCCGCCGGCGGACTCGAGCTGGCCCTTGATGGTGCCCAGCATCCACGCCGGGCAAACGTGGGTAGCGAAGGATCCGTCCACGAAGGCCTTGCCGTTACCCCAGTCGAACTGGGTCTGGTTGGCGGAAAGACCATCAGCGGTTCCGGCGGCGAGCATGTCGAACTTAGCCCGCATTTCCTTGTTGCCTTCGACGTTCAGCTTGCCGTCCTTGGTGTAGTAGCCCTCGTCCATCTGGTTGACCATGGAATTCCAGACGAAGCCGGACTGGTCATACCAGGCCTTGCCGGTGGCCTCTTTGTACTGGCGGCCCAACTTGAAGTACGTTTCCCAGCTTCCGTCCTTGCCGCCGAAAAGTTCCGCGACTTTCTCGCGGTCACTCGGCAGGCCCGCCGCCTCGAAGAGCTTGCCGTTGAAGCAGAGTGCCTGCGGTCCTATGTCCGTGCCGTAACCGATCACACGGCCATTGGGGTCCGTGCCCTGCTTGAACTTCCAGTCCACCCAGTTGCCCTTGATGTCCTCTGCGCCGTGCTCCTTGAGGTCCACGAACTGGTCCGAGACCTCCATGATGGAGCCGAGCCAGCCTTCCTCGATAGCCGTGACGTCGCTGAGCCCGGAGCCTGCGGCGAGCTTGGTGAACGCATCGGTCCGGGCGTTGGAACCACGGTCGATGTTGGTGGCCTCGATGGTGACGCCGGGGTTCTGCTTCTCATATTCGGCATACAGGTCGTCGTATCCGAAGGTGCCGAAGGTGGTCACGGTCAGTGTGACGGGGTTGTCGGCGCTCGCTGCCTTATCGCCTCCGCCGCTGCAGCCCGCTGCTACGAGGGCCAGTGAGGCTACGCCCGCCAGGGCAGTGAATTTCCTTAGTCGTGAAAACTCCACGATCACTCCTTTGTGTGTTCGAGCGACCGTACGCCAACGGCGAGAGAGCGCTCTCTGGGATGTGGTACCAATGTATGTGCTGCAAGTCACCTACGTCAAGAGAGCGCTCTCTGAGAATTGCTCTGTGTCTTCGGGCGACCACCTCGGTGCCCGTCACTCGAAGGGTTAGCTCTCGGGGCTTTGGGTGGCTCATGTCGCCGAGAATCTGTCCCTCGATGATCACTTCCGGGGCGGCTGAAAGTTTGAAAAATCGCGTGCAATAAGAAGCGATTAGGAGGCCAAATGCAGCTGCAGAACCCGTTGAGGGCGATTTGTCCGACGCTTGAGGCTGATGTCCTCATGGCATTGGCTGACGGTCGTCCAAGTACACCCGGGCATCTGGTTCGGGACCGCGGCATCCAAGCCTCTGTGTCGGGCACTCGGCGATGCTTGGAGCGCCTTCAAGAGGGCGGCATTGTGATGGGAATCCAAGTCGGAAACCGAACCGAGTACGCCCTGAATTCATCCCACATGCTCGCTTGCGTCATCGCAGAAGCATCCCGGGGCAGGGATCGATTCATGCGTTTTGTTTCCCGCGCAGTATTGAGATGGCCTGAACGCCCGCTGCAGGTAACCCTTTTTGGTTCAGCGGCACGCGGAGACATGCGCAATGACTCTGATATCGACTTGCTGTTCATCATTCATGACGGTGCTGACGACGACCTATATGAGCAGATTGGAAACCTGGCCGTGGACGTGTACCGCCTTACCGGCAACGACGTTCGTCCGATGATTTACGAAGCGGCCGAAGTGCGGGCGGCACCGATATTCGACTCGATTATGAGGGAAGGCGTCCACGTTCACGGTGACCGTCACTGGTTGTCGCGCGCCTGCTTGATGCGGCGGCTGCCTAGTGACGGCGAGGTCAGATGCGAGTGCGCGTCTAGAGGATTCGCGGGCTTTCCTCGACGTCGACCTTTAGTTTGGATAGTAGGCTGGGCTGAACCACGTGGGGGCGCCGGTTCCTCCCGCATGCCGAAGGAATCGTCGAATGAAACTCTCCACGCCCAGCTGCCCAAGCACCCCGGAAACGTCACCCAAACGGCGGCCGCAAGGGATTGTCGGCGCCAAAACGGCCGCTGCCTTGCTCGCCACCATGCTTCTCATCGCGTCCGGTGCGACGCCGGCCACCGCTTCCGATGAATCGCCCACAGTCCAGAACGACCACGCCATGGGATCTACAATTCGTGGTCATGAAAGCGCAGGCCACTTGTTCACCCTTCAGGCCACGGAGTCCGCCTCATCATTGCCGGGGGTGCCCGGAATGGATGTCAGTAGCCACCAAGGGGTGGTGGACTGGACCAAGGCTGCAGAAAACGGGGCCAGGTTCGCGTACGTCAAAGCCAGCGAGGGAACCGAATACAGCAACCCGTACTTCGCCGACCAGTACGCCGGGGCAGCTTCGGTTGGGATGCTGCGTGGCGCGTATCATTTCGCACTTCCCAACGCGTCTTCCGGTGCCGCTCAAGCCAGCTATTTCCTGCAGAGCGGTGCAGCCTGGACTCCTGATGGTGAAGCACTGCCTGCGCTGTTGGACCTCGAGTACAACCCCTACGGCAGCTCTTGCTACGGAATGACCCCGGGTCAAATGGTTTCGTGGATCTCCGACTTCTCCACCACCATCCTGTCGCGAACCGGGCGCCTTCCCGCCATCTACACCACCACGGACTGGTGGAACACCTGCACGGGTAGGGCCAACGGATTCGGCAACCACCCGCTGCACATCGCGAGGTGGTCAGCGACGCCCGGAGAGCTGCCCGCGGGTTGGCAGGCCTACACCCTGTGGCAGCACGCTGATTCAGGCGTGTTTCCGGGTGATCAGAATGTTTTCAACGGTACTGTCCAGCAGTTGGCAGCCTTCGCCAGCAACCCAGGCCCCATCTAGCAAGGGCATTAGTACCGGATGGGTTGAGGCGAACGGGACCAAGACGTACCGCCCGCTTGAACCGGTAGCCCGCGATGCCATGGCCGCCTTCATGTACAGGCTGGCCGGTTCGCCGGAGTTCAATGCCCCAGCGGAGTCGCCGTTTGCGGACGTTGACACCACCAACCCGTTCTACAAGCAGATCACCTGGCTCGCCAGCAAGGGCATTAGTACCGGATGGGTTGAGGCGAACGGGACCAAGACGTACCGCCCGCTTGAACCGGTGGCCCGCGATGCCATGGCCGCGTTCATGAGCCGTTTCGACACCAAGTTTGGGGACCAGCAAGGCTGCTCCCGGATCCACACCTCATCCGCAGGTCCCGGCAGGAAGCCCTACTTCCCCTTCTTCCCGCCCCTCTTGGCCGCAGCATTCATTGCTGACTTCACCGCAGGCGGCAGCCCCGCCGTCTCGGTTTCCGGCTCGGCCACAGTCCCGCGCCAGTGGGCCAGCCCCTTCATGCCGTGGTAAATCACCAGGGCAGCGGCTGACCCGAGGGCAATACCCGTGAACTTCAGCTCGCCAATGGTCCACGTGTAATCAGCAATGCCGATGATCAAAGCCACGGCGGCTGTGGTCAGGTTGATCGGGTTGGAGAAGTTCACCTTGTTCTGCACCCAGATCTTCACGCCGAGCACGCCGATCATGCCATACAGCATGGTCGCGGCGCCGCCCAGGACGCCCGCCGGAACGGTGGCGATCAATTCGCCGAATTTCGGGGAGAAGCTCAGCAGGATGGCGAAGATACCGGCCACCCAGTAGGCCGCCGTCGAGTAGACCTTGGTGGCGGCCATGACGCCGATGTTCTCCGCATACGTTGTGGTACCGGAACCGCCGCCGAACCCGGCAAGTACCGTCGCGGCGCCGTCGGCCATCAGCGCGCGGCCGGAGACGCCGTCGAGGTTTTGGCCGGTCATCGCGGCCACCGACTTCACGTGCCCCACGTTCTCGGCCACGAGGACCAGCACCACGGGAACGAACAGCCCCACTACGCCGATGTGGAATTCGGGTGTCTGGAAAAGCGGCAGGCCTACCCACGCGGCGGCGTCCATCTTTTCGTAGTTGACCTCGCCGCGCATCATCGCCACGAGATACCCCACCACAACACCCACCAGGATGCTCAGGCGGCCAAGAATCCCGCGGAACAGCACGGAAACCAGGATGATGGTAACCAGCGTGATCAGCGCGGTGACGGGAGCGGCGTCGAAGTTCGCTTTCGCGGCCGGCGCGAGGTTCAGGCCGATCAGCGCCACAATCGCGCCGGTGACAATGGGCGGCATTAGCCGGTTGATCCATTCGGCGCCAAACTTCTGGACCACCGCACCGATAAGCGCCAGTACGACGCCGGCAAGCACCACACCGCCCAAGGCGCCGCTCACGCCGTACTGCTGCTGGGACGCCATGATGGGGGCGATGAATGCGAAGCTCGAACCGAGGTAGCTGGGCACCCGGCCTTTGGTGATCACCAGGAACAGCAGCGTGCCGATACCCGAGAAGAGCAGTGTGGTGGCCGGGGGCATGCCCGTGATGATGGGGACAAGGAACGTCGCGCCGAACATGGCAACCACGTGCTGCATGCCGATGCCGATGGTCAGGGGCCAGGCGAGCCGCTCGTCGGGGGCCACCACGTGGCCGGGGCGGATGGACTTGCCATTGCCGTGGAGCTTCCATTTGATGCCGAGCATGCTCATGGCGGGGCCTTCCTCAGAAGAGTATTGGGATTCGGTGCAACATTACCGCCAATGCGGACCTTGGGGCGGCGGCGAATGCTGGTCTCTAGCGGGGAACCAGCCCGAACAGGAACTTTGTTTTGACCATTACCCACAGTGTGGCAAGCAACGCGATGTACACGGCAGTGTTCAGCCACAGGTTTCCGTCCCGCAGGGCAGGGATGTTGGCAATGGCCACAATAAAGAACACGTGCATGATGAACACGTACAGTGTGGCCTGGCCCAGAGGTATGAAGAACCAGCCCACGGCACGAGACAACGGCTTCCAGAAAGCACTCAACAATGCGTACAGGGCAATGGTGATGAGGAAGACGTTGAGCACCCGCCCCGGGCCAAGGTAGGTCCTACTGAAGAAGGTGTCGTAGACGAACCTGAACGTGCTTTCCGGGATCAGTGCGAGCCTAACGTCCAGTTGATTGGTCAGGTAAGGGCCGCTCCAGGAGAACACGGCACAGACAGCGGCCAGGAAGACGCAAACTCCCAGAAGCAGGCGGCGCTGCGGGTCACCGAACCACTCGATGATCTGACGCCGATAGAACCCGGCGGTCATCCCCACAACAAACAAGAGCTGCCACACGAGAAGCGGGAAAGAATCCTCGAACTGCGACGGCAGCAGGCGGAAACGGAAAATTGATCCCGCCGTGTAGAGGCCGACGCTGAGCGTGAGGACCAGCCACGTGAATCCGCGCGAGAGCGCAACGAGGATCAGGGGGCTAATCAGCAACAGGATCACGTAGAGCCCCATGATGTTGAACTGCCACGGCCCAACCTGCAGCAACAGCAGAGCCGGGATGAGACCCTGCGGGACGGGGAACTGCAGCAGTCCCTCCATCCCGGCGTAGAGATCGTACGTAGTGCCTGCCGCTGCGCGGCCTGCCCCGCCGGTTCCTTGATCCGTGAAGGTGGTGACTGCTGCGGCGTTTATGAAGGGAAGCAGGCTCAGCCCGTACACGATCAACACCACGGCAAGGGCCGTGAAGTACAACTTCCAAGCGCGCTTGGTGGTCCCGTCTACAACGTCACCCAGGTCGGTGGCTATCCGGGGACCGTAAACCATGCCGAGGACCACACCGGAGAGCATGACGAAGAGCTCCGCACCGGAAACCACCCCCAAGGTCTCCTGGCTGAGCAGCTGGAAAACGGAGTTGATGCCCACATGGTTCACCACCACGAACACGATGGCCAGGCCCCGGAGCATGTCGATCCGCGCATCACGCTTACCCGTGCCGGTGTAGGACCATTTACTGGCGAAAGCCCGCGAGGACAACAGCCACAATGCCGCCACAGCAATCAGCACGGACCCGGCCGAAGCCCACGCCGCCCAGCCTTGGATGACCGTCCCACTCTTCGCTTGAGGGGCTTCGATGCCGGGCACGTTGTCCAGTCCCTTCTCAGTGACGGGTCCAAGGGTGAGGCCTGAGGTGTCCAACGAGGTTCGGAACGGGGTGGCCAGCTGGGGCTCAGCAGTGCTCCTCCAGTCAATGGGCACCCGCCCTGGTTCGCGCACATCGGTGGTCTCATTCCACACCACAGCCCGGACCGCCCCATTACCGGGCTCCGCCACCGAGGCAAAGACCTGGTGCCACCACGTTTGCTTGACGTCCAGCTCAGAAGCGCCACCGGCTCCGGGCGAGTAGAAAGCCCCCGTCTCAACCAAGAGAGGCTTGCCGCGGGCCTGTGCATAGGTGTTGTAGAAATTGTCCGTCCCAGGCCCGCCGCTGGAAATTCCCCCGCTGGATACGTGCAGGGCTTCATTGAACTCACCCGCCGCGGGCAGCGTATTGCTGGCCTTACCGGCGCCCGTCGTGTCGTGATAGACGGACAGCCCAACCCAATCCACCACGTCATCGCCCGGATAGTACGGCTCAAAAGCGGAGTCATCCTGATCCCACACGCCATTGCCGCTCGTGTCCACCGATCCCAAGGGCACGCCCTTGGGAGGCGTAGACGTTTCAACCTGGAACGGGTAATCCTTCTCAGCTGTGGGAGACCACACCATCACCGGATCCGGCAGGGTGGACCGGAGTGCTGCGGCTACGTTGTCGAAAGCAGCTCGATAAGCTTCCGGCTCCTGTCCCCAGCTGACCCACGGGGCGTTCATTTCCGGTGCGAAGCGGATGAAGACCTTCCCTCGAAAGCCAGCTGCCGCCGTCGTGATTTGACGCGCAAAAGCGGACGCAACGTCGTCGTTGATGTCCTTCAGGGCGATCCCGGGGCGGACCGTGAGCAGCGCGTGCGAGCCTTGGTCCGCGATCTGGGAGAAGTAACCCTTCAAATATTCGCGGCCGCCGTCATCCACGGGCATGGACACGTTCTGGCCGTACAAAGCCGCGGGCGTACCGAGTCGCTGGGCGTAATCCGCAGCTGAGTCCTTGTCCCAGTCCAGCAAAGCCCCGAAAAAGCGTGTTCCAGGATCCTCGACGCCAGGCTGCTGCTGTTCGGAACCGAGTGTCTGCGTGGACGCCAACGCCTGCCCGGTTGGCATCAGGAACATCACCAAAAGCACCACAAGAACAGCCAGTGCCCGCTGGCGGGCCGCTAAGGGAAAGGTAGGCATCAGGCCCCTTCTGGTGTCGTCATTCCCACGGCTGAACGTCCCCCACAACGGGTGGCAGCTCGTATGCACGATGCTACCGACTTTTGCGCTGTGCCCAACGTCACGGGCCGTCATGGGAAGAGGACAACGGAAGTTGAAGTTGCAACCATGGAAAGCAGAAGTGCCCGGCCGGTTCAGGGTCAGGCCCAGCGAAAGGTTTACCCATGACGATTGCACACGAAGAAGCAGTCATTGACGCCGCAGCAGTCGACGCCATCTTTGCCGAAGCCCGCACCGCCAACAGCTTCGCCGGCGAGGTCACCGACGAGCAGGCCCGCGCCATCTACGAGCTCACCAAGTTCGGCCCCACCGCATTCAACTCCCAGCCGCTCCGCGTGACCTACGTCCGCTCGGACGAGGCCCGCGCCAAGCTGGTGGACACCCTGTCGCGTGGCAACCAGGCCAAGACCGCGTCCGCCCCGCTGGTTGCCATCCTGTCCTACGACACCGACTGGCAGGGCCAGTGGGACAAGTTCCTCCCCGCCTACGACGCGCCGAAGGCCATGTACGACGCCGACCCCGCTTTCGCCGCTGCTACGGGCAACAACAACGCTCACCTGCAGGCCGGCTACTTCATCCTCGCCGTGCGCTCGCTGGGGTTCGCCGCTGGCCCGATGACCGGTGCCGACTTCTCCGCAATCGACGCCGAATTCTTCCCGGCCGGCGACCAGAAGAGCTTCCTGGTGGTCAACATCGGCCAGCCCGGCCCGGACGCCTGGGGCGAAGCCAAGCCGAAGTTCGCTTACGACGACGTTGTGAGCACCGTCTAGAGTCTTCCCGCAGCAGAAACGCCCGCTCACTTTCGTGTGAGCGGGCGTTTTGCCTTAACGGGGCGACCCTCTGGACGTTCTCTCACATCCCTCGGCTTTGGGGCCAACGCTCTATCACTTCCACCCGGGAGAGAGGGACCCGGATTTAAGGCTGGAATGTGAGAGAAGATTTGAGGAAGTTACGCGATAACGCCGTCCACCAACGCCTTGGCCTCTTCCTGGACCTGCTTCAGGTGATCCGCACCCTTGAAGGACTCGGCGTAGATCTTGTACACGTCCTCGGTGCCGGAAGGCCGTGCCGCAAACCAGGCGTTCTCCGTGACAACCTTCAGGCCCCCGATTGACGCGCCGTTGCCGGGAGCCTCGGTGAGCTTGGCCGTGATCTCTTCGCCTGCAAGGGAAGTCGCGGTGACGTCCGCGGCGGAGAGCTTGCCCAGCTTGGACTTCTGCTCGCGGGTGGCCGCAGCGTCAATGCGTGCGTAAACAGGCGCGCCGAACTGGTCAGTCAAACCCTTGTACAGCTGTGAAGGAGACTTGCCGGTGACGGCTGTAATCTCCGACGCCAGCAGGGCCAGCAAGATGCCGTCCTTGTCCGTAGTCCACACACTGCCGTCGAGCTTATTGAAGGATGCTCCGGCCGATTCCTCGCCACCGAACGCGCCTTCACCGGAAAGCAATCCAGGCACGAACCACTTGAAGCCCACGGGAACCTCAACCAACTTGCGGCCGAGCCCACTTGCAACGCGGTCGATGATCGAGGACGAAACCAGCGTCTTGCCCACCACAGACTCGGGGTTCCAGCCGCTACGGTTCCGGTACAGGTAATCGATGGCTACGGCCAGGTAGTGGTTGGGGTTCATCAAACCACCATCCGGTGTCACAATGCCGTGGCGATCGGCGTCGGCGTCGTTGCCAGTGGCGATGTCATAGGCGGCGGTACCATCGGCACCGGCGGCCATCCGTTTGATCAGCGACGCCATGGCCGACGGCGACGAGCAATCCATGCGGATCTTCTCGTCCCAGTCGAGGGTCATGAAAGCCCACTGCGGATCCACGGTGGGGTTGACCACCGTGAGGTTCAGCTGATGGCGCTCGCCGATCTCGCCCCAGTAGTCAACGGACGCGCCGCCCATGGGATCAGCCCCGATGCGGACGCCGGCGTTCCGGATGGCGTCAAGATTCAGCACGGAAGGGAGGTCGTCCACATAGCTGCTGAGGAAGTCGAACTTGCCGGTGGTGTCGGCGGCCAAGGCATCGTTCAACGGCATGCGCTTGACCCCGCGGAGGCCGTTCTCAAGCAACTGGTTGGCGCGGTCAGCTATCCAACCCGTTGCGTCCGTGTCAGCGGGGCCGCCGTGCGGAGGGTTGTATTTGAAACCGCCATCACCTGGCGGGTTGTGGCTGGGGGTGACCACGATGCCGTCAGCTTGGGGAGTGCCCGGGGCGGCTTCGCGGTTGTACTTGAGAATGGCGTGGCTCAGTGCCGGCGTCGGGGTATAACCGTGGCGTGCGTCCACCAGAACGGTGACGCCATTGGCAGCTAGTACTTCCAGTGCGGAGTTCTGTGCCGGCTCACTGAGGGCGTGGGTGTCACGTCCGATGAACAGCGGCCCGGTGATGCCCTGACGGCCACGGTATTCGACGATTGCCTGCGTGATCGCGAGGATATGCGGCTCGTTAAACGACGCCTTCAAGCTGGATCCGCGGTGCCCGGACGTACCAAATGCCACGCGCTGCGCAGGGTCGCCCAGATCTGGAGTTACGTCGAAGTACGCGTCCAGCAGGGCTGTGATGTCAACAAGGTCCTGGGGAAGGGCAACTGTGCCCGCTCGGCTAGCCATGGGGTCCAGCATGCCAGACCTTGGCGTCAGCTGACACGAAATGTCCGCCGATCCGGCCCCTGTGACGCCGAATGGCGTTGTTACGTCAGGACAAAAACCGCCAAGTCAGCAAAGATTCATTCCCCGTTCAGACCACAGCAGGCGCACCCGTTCCCCCTGGGCGCGCCACTTGTTCACCGGTGGCGCACCCTTTCGCGCTATTCGCTCCAGAGGTTAGGGGCGCGATCGGGGGTAGGGGTAGCGAACAACCCAGTGGGAACGAAACCAGGAACGCTAGACGGCGGTGTAGCCACCATCGACGAGCACGTAGGAGCCGGTCATGAAGCTGGCCTTGTCGGAGAGGAGGAACGTGGTGACGTTCGCGACTTCCTCGGCCGTGCCCAAGCGGCCAAGCGGGTGCTTTGCTTCGAGCCCGCTGACAACTTCCTTCGGCGCGGCGGCCAGCAAGGGAGTGTCGATGTAGCCGGGGCCGATTGCATTGACGCGAAGGCCCTGAGCTCCGTATTCAGCGGCAGCGTTCTTGGTCATGCCCACAACGCCGTGCTTGGCTGCGGTGTACGCGGCGTTGCCGGGAGCGGCTACGGCGCCGTGGATCGATGCCATGTTCACAATGGCGCCCTCGGATGCGCCAGCGGCAAGGATGGCCGGGACTTGGTAGCGCATTCCGTAGAGGACGCCACTCAAGTTAATGGCGATGACCCGGTCCCAGTCTTCGATGTCGATTTCTCCAACGGGAGCACTGGCGCCGCCGATACCGGCATTGTTGACGGCGTAGTTGAGGGCTCCGTACGTCTCCACTGCGAAGTCGACGGCTTTCTTGCTGTCCTCGGCCACTGCAGTGTTGCCTTGGAACGGTACTGCCGTGCCGCCGTCGGCCGTGATCTGCTCGGCTACGCGCGTGGCGGCGTCGAGGTTGACGTCCACAACAACAACGTTGACGCCGTTCTTCGCGAGGTCCTTGCTGATTGCTTCCCCGAGGCCGGAGCCTCCGCCGGTGACGAGCGCGGTTTTGCCTTCAAAGTTACCCATGATTCCTCCTTTGCGGGACAGGGCCCCGCAGATTTAGTTGGTGAGCGATGATTTAGGTCGCTATCGATGAAAACCAAGTCCGGCTCGAAAATATTCCATGCGTATGCATGAATATGCCCCTACGTGATTCGGTGGCACACGCGCGGGTCGCGCGCTACCTTATGTGGCGCCCCTGGCGGCGGTAGTGTTGGGACCAAAGACCACATCCAGGGGGATACCTATGTCAGACCAGCCATCCAAGGGCAACGAGGATAAGCCTGCGGGCTACGAACCGCCCCAGTACGTCCCGCCCGCACAGTTCAGCGCGCCCGAGCCGGGCACGTCCCATCAGGGCCCGTCCGCCGAAAGCACACCTGAACAGGGCGCTCCCGAACACGGCGCTCCGGAATACGGCGCCAACGCCACCCAGCCGATCCCGCCCTACGAGCAGGGCTCGCAAGGCCAGAACCCGTACACGCCGGGTGATTACAGCCAGCAGCCCCCCTCGCCCTACGGCCAGCCGCCCAGCCCGTACCAGCAGCAGGCGTTCAACCAGCAGCCCTACGGCCAGCAGCCTTACGGTCAGCCGCAGTCACCCTACGGCCAGCCCGCCTACTACGCCATGCAGGCCGAGCCCAAGGGCCTGAGCATTGCCAGCATGTGCTGTGGCATCGCCGTCTACGTTGGCTTCGGGTTCTTCATCCTCCCGCAGATTGCAGCTGTGATTCTGGGCCACCTCGCCCTGAAGCGTGAGCCTGCAGGCAAGGGCATGGCGATCGCCGGCCTGGTGATGGGTTACCTCGGCGTGGCGCTGACGCTCATCTTGGGCATCATCTTCTTCGTCGCCATTGGCGCGTCAAGCAGCGGCCGCTACAACTACTAAGACGCGTACGACGGCGACCCTTGCGTCAGGTGGGATTTCCACCGGACCCAAGGGTCGCCGTCGTTAAGGTTGCGTGCCGTGTGCCGGGAAGCCTAGCGAACGCCGCCCATCAGCTTCTTGATCGCGGGCGTAGCCGCAGCCAAGCCAACGGCCAGGACCACTGCAACGCCGCCGATCCCCAGGAAGTACGGGAGTTCGTCCTGGGGGTTGTACAGCCCGGCGAGGATGCCGGCCAGCGTGGTGCCGAGTGAGACGGACAGGAAGAACAAGGCCACCATCTGGGTGTGGAACGCCTGCGGGGCGAGCTTGGTGCTCACGGACAGGCCGATGGGGGAAAGGAACAGTTCGGCCAAGGTGAACATGAACAGGATGCCCACAAGCGCCAGCAGTGGAGTTTTGCCCTCGCCGGCCAGCGGGATGAAGGCCAGGAATGCCAGGCCCATGATGAACAGGCCGGCGGAGAACTTCAGCGGCGAACTCGGCTGCTTGGAACCCAGCTTCGTCCAGAGGGCAGCCATGACGCCGGCGAAGATGATGATAAACACCGGGTTGATGGACTGAACCCAGGCGGCCGGCATTTCCCAGCCGAACAGGTTGCGGTCCAGCTTCTCCTGCGAGTACACGGCGATGAAGGTGAATTGCTGCTGGAACAGTGCCCAGAACCCGGCCGATGCAATGAACAAGGGGATGAAGGCCACCACGCGCTTGCGCTCAATGCCGGTGACCAGCGGGCTTCGGAAGATCAGGAACAGGTAGATCACAGCGGCGCCAATTGCGGCGTAGGCCATGCTGCTGGCGAGGTTGTTGGCGTTGACGAGCCCCGTTCCAAGCAGAACGCCGATGACAACCAGGATGGCCAGGAAGATCAGACCATACTTGGTGCGGTCCTTCGCCGGGAGCGGGTTGGGAACGCGGTGCGCTTCCTCGGGGAGCCTTTTGCGGCCCAACGCGTAGATGACCAGGCCGATGGCCATGCCCACGGCTGCGGCGCCGAAGCCCACGTGGAAGCCGTAGCTCGTCTGCAGCCAGCCGGTCACCAGCGGGCCGATGAGCCCGCCGATGTTAATGCCCATGTAGAAGATGGAGAAGCCGGCGTCGCGGCGCTCGTCCTTCTCGCCATAGAGGGTGCCCACCAATGCCGTGGCGTTGGCTTTCAAGCCGCCGGAGCCGATGCCTACGAGCACCAGGCCCGCTATCAGGCCCGGAACGCCCGGAAGCAGCGCCAGTGCGATGTGGCCGGCCATGATCATGATGGCCGAGCCGAACAGAACTTTTTCGGAGCCGAAGAGACGGTCGGCGAGCCAGGCGCCGAGGATCGTCGACAGGTAAACGCCACCACCGTACGCGCCCACCAAACCAGCAGCGAGCCCCTGGTCAATGGAAAGACCGCCCTGCTCGGCGGTGAAGTACATGTAGTAGAGCAGGATTCCCTGCATGCCGTAGAAGGAGAATCGCTCCCACATTTCCACGGAGAAGAGGCTGGCCAACATCTTTGGGTGGCCGAAGAATGACGTATCGCCCGCTGGCTTTGCGGACTCAGCCGTGGTTTGAGGTGTGCTCATTTTCTCAATGCTGGCACTGACTGCGGGCATTGTCACATCGATCAATGCCCGGGGCAACCACTTTCCATATGTTAGACGTGCTGGTTACCGGGCCTCCAGGACGGCTGCAAGCTGGAGAAGTTGCAGTTCAGATCCCGGCCGGCCGATGATCTGAATTCCCATGGGCAACCCTGAGGCAGTTGTGTGCACCGGGATGCTGATGGCCGGGAGCCCACAGACGTTCACCATGGAGGACCACGGAGCGTACTCGCACTGCCGTTTGTAGTCCTCATCGGCATCGCCGGCCCACTCGCTCGGCCACGGCTCGCCGCTGTGGCCGCCGCCGGTGAACCAGCCGATGGGCCGCGGTGTCTGCGCCAAAGTGGGCATGAGGATCAGGTCCCACTCCGCGTACTGCGCCAAGGTGTCGTGCTCGAATTGCCGCAGGAAACTCAGCGCTTCATTGACTTTCGAGGCGCTCCGCTGTTGCGCCCGACGCCGGAACGTCCGGGTCAACGGGGTCAGCAGCGCCTCACGCTGGGGTGCTATGCGGGCACTCCCGACGCCGGCAGTCCAGGCTGTTGTGAACGCTTCGGGATAGCGGTTGTCGTAGCGGATGCCGGCCTCGGTGACGCTGTGGCCGGCTTTTTCCAGCAGCTTGGTCCCGAGCTCCAAGGCATCAGCTGCTTCTTCGTCGATCTGGAACGGGTAGATACCGGCCCACGGGCTGTCCAAGCTCACCCCGATCCTCAAGGGCTCCGGTGCCTGCCCCACATTGGCGAGGTATCCGCCGTCGGGCGCTTGATCCCGCGGGACCAGCGCGTCCATCAGCAGTGCTGCGTCTGCCGCGGTCCGGGCGAGCGGCCCGGCAACCACCAATTTAGCGGCATCGCCCGCGCTGGCGCCGCCCGGCACCAAGCCCCGTCCCGGCTTTAGGCCCACCAGTCCGCAGGCGCCTGCTGGAATCCGGATGGAGCCGCCGCCGTCGGTACCCGGCGCGAACGGAACCAGCCCCGCAGCTACGGCGGCAGCGCTGCCGCCCGACGACCCGCCCGAGCTTCGTCCCAAGGCGTGCGGATTGCGCGACGGCGGTGCCACCCGGTTTTCGCTGTAGGCCGTAAGTCCAAATTCCGGAACCTGGGTCTTACCCAGCGAGATGACGCCCTGCCCTTTCAACGTTGCTGCGAGGGCGCCGTCCTCCGGAGCTGGTTTGTGCTCGAGGGCTGCGCTGCCGTGCGTGGTGGGCACGCCGGCCACATCCGTGAGGTCCTTGAAGGCGGTGGGCATGCCGTGGAGGGCGGGGAGTTCTTCGCGGCGGCCCTCCCGGGCCAGCCTTGCGTGCAGCGCGTCTGAAGCCGCGGCGTCTTTGAGGGCCTGTTCGGCCGTGACGGTGACGAAGGCACCCAGTTGCCTGTTCCGCGATTCGATGGCCTGCAGGAAATGCTCGGCGGCTTCCCGGGCGGAGAGATCGCCCGCAGCGAGGGCATTGCGGAGCTCAACGGCTGTCAGTTGCGAAATTTCTTGCAGGGGAGGCTCAACCAAGGAATCGTGGCTCCAACCGTTCCTCCACAGCAACAGCGTCCACGCTTTCGCCGGCGCCGGCTGTCACCCGGAAGGCAGCCTTGTTCTTCACTTCGGACACCACCTCCACCAGTTCCGTTCCCCGGTAAACCAGCCCGACGCCGTCGTCCGTGCAGTGGGTCTCGCCCAAAGTGCCGTTGGCCACCAGCTCGTGGATGGCCGGGGCGCGCCGCAGTTCGGAGTCGTAATGGACGCCGTTGGCGTAGGGGAGAAAACCGAGCGCATTGGTCACAGGCCTGAGTTCCGGGCCGAAAGAATCGGTCACACCACCCTGATACCAGCAGATGGACCCTGCCGAAACGCCAGCCAATACCACTCCGCTTTCCCAAGCCTTCCGCAGGATTCCGTCCAGTCCGTGCGCCCGCCACACAGCCAGCAGGTTCACCACCGAGCCGCCGTTCACCCACACAACATCCTGCTCCAGGAGGTGCGCTTCCGGGTCCTCGATGTTGGGCATGGTGAAGAGGTTGAGATGACTGAAATCGAACCCAGCAATGCGTGCTGCCTGGTCCATTTCCGCAGCCCACCAGCGCTGATCACCGGATGCAGTCCCGATATGTGTCACCCGGGGTGCCCGGCCGCTGACGCCCGAGAGCTCCACTGCGTAGTGCATCAGGTGGTTGAACTCGATCCGGGTCCGCTCACCCGGCTTGTAGCCGCCGGACGTCGCCAGAATGGTTGCTTGTCCAAAGGTCATTCGGGCACTCCTAACGGGCCGGGGGTGGGAAGGCGCTTCCGTCCCAGTCTTAACGTCCTGGCGCCGGGAAGCAAGGGCAGGTGTTTCCGTGGCGTTGCGGTGTCCCGTGAAGTTACGGTGCCATGCATCGGGGACTAGGCTGGATGCTGGACTAAATCGATGGGAAGGGAACGCCATGAGCGACTTCGATACCGTACCTGTGGGCGACATTCCGGCAGATGCCAGCATTCTGGACGTCCGCGAAGACTACGAATGGGTGGCCGGGCACGCGGAAGGTGCAGTGCACATCCCCATGGACCAGCTGCCGGCACGCCTGGACGAACTTGACCCGGATGACGATCTCTTTGTCATCTGCCGCACCGGAGGCCGGTCATTCCGCGCTGTCCAGTGGCTCGTGGGGCAGGGCTATTCTGCCGTGAACGTTGCCGGTGGCATGGACATGTGGTTTGAGGCGGGGAAACCCATGGTTTCGGATAACGGGCTCAAGCCGGTAGTTCTGTAACCCGCGTATATAACCAGCAAGGAATATCTCCGATGTCAGCAGTCACCTACACCTTCCTCGGCCCCGAGGGCACCTTCACCGAAGCTGCCCTCATGCAGGTCCCTGGGGCTGCCGAAGCCACTCGAGTCCCGTGCACCAACGTCAATACGGCGCTGGATCGGGTCCGGGCCGGAGAGGCTGACGCGGCCATGGTGCCCATCGAGAACTCGGTGGAGGGCGGGGTCACTGCCACGCTGGACGCGATTGCCACGGGCCAAGAGCTCCGGATCATCCGTGAGGCCCTTGTCCCCATTACCTTCGTGCTTGTGGCGAGGCCCGGCGTCGAGCTTTCGGACATCAAGCGGATCTCGACGCACGGCCATGCCTGGGCGCAATGCCGTCTGTGGGTGGATGAGCACCTCCCGCAGGCCGATTACGTCCCCGGATCCTCGACGGCGGCATCCGCCATGGGCCTGCTGGAGGACGACGCTCCCTATGACGCAGCCATTTGTGCCCCGTTGGTTGCTGCCGGACAACCCGGCCTCAACGTCTTGGCCGAGGACATTGGCGACAACCCCGAGGCTGTCACCCGGTTCATCCTGGTGAGCAAGCCCGGCCTTCTTCCGGACCGAACGGGCGCGGACAAAACCACCGTGGTGGTGCCGCTGCCGGAGGACCACCCAGGCGCGCTCATGGAAATCCTGGACCAATTCGCGTCCCGCGGCGTGAACCTGAGCCGCATCGAATCGCGGCCCACTGGACAATACCTGGGCCACTACTTTTTCAGCATCGACGCTGATGGGCACGCCACTGATTCGCGGGTGGCTGACGCGCTTGCAGGCCTGCACCGGATCAGTCCGGCAACCCGGTTCCTGGGCTCCTATGCCCGTGCCGACAAGCAGCCGGCCGTGGTTGCTCCCCACACTTCTGACGCTGCTTTCGCTTCGGCGCACGCGTGGGTGGATTCAATCCTGAGGGGCTCCTAGCCCGCTATCCACAGGCGGAGCGTCTGCCCTTTCGCAAGAATGCTTCTGTGCGTATGCTTGCCTGATCCATAAACGATGGATGAATGGCAAATGAAAGGAGCGGTCATGTCTGTACACCGGGATGACAAAGACGGCCAGGGCATGATCGTCAATCCGAAGCCCACTGGCGATAACCAGGACGACTGGAATGGCGATGAAGCTGATCGCGCTGACCGACTCCGCTTTGAAGAAGAACAAGCGATGATCAAGGAGCAGGCTGAGGCCCGCGCTGCTGCCAAAGCGGCCACTGAGGAAGCCGAGAGGGATGCTGCAAAACCGGACGTCGGCGCTCTCTAAACGGTTTTGGCTTTCGGCACCCGCACCAGCAGGGATCCCGGCTCCACTTGCACGGTGACGGTTGTCGCCTCGCCTGAGGGGTCGCCGTCCAGCTGGGTGGCCATGGGTTCCTGGCTGCGGATGATGACCTTCCCTGAACGGTAGAAGCTCATCATCGGCAGGTTCGCTTTGTGCTTGAACAAAACCTTCGTGTACATGGCGAGCCAGCCGAAAGCACTGCGGGGACTCATCACCACAATGTCCAGCATTCCGTCGTCAATCATGGCCTGAGGGATGAAATCAATGCCGCCGGGAATCAGGCCACAGTTGGCAAACAGTACACTGCGGATCTTGCGTGCCTGCTCGGGCTGGTCGTCCATGGTGATGGTGACGCGTTTGCGGCGCCCGGGCAGGTGGCGGACGCCTGCCTCCGTATAGGCGAGCCAACCAACGCTCTTCTTCAGGTCTTCCTTGGTGTCACCCACAACCTCGGCGTCCAGGCCCATGCCGGCGATGACCAGGAACGTGTGTTTCGCTGACTCGCCCGTGTTGTCGTTATCCACGCCCATGGTGGCGGTATCGATGTAGCGCTGGTTGCCGAACAACGCCACTTGGATGCAGTCAGCGAGGTCGGTCACGTCAAGATCCACGTTGCGGGCCAGCAGGTTACCGGTGCCCAGCGGGACAAGGCCCATGGCAACGTTCTTGTGCGCCAGCGACTCTGCCACAACGCGCACTGTACCGTCGCCGCCGCACGCCAGAACGACGTCGGCCCCGTACGCCAGCGCTTGGCGCGACTGACCGTAACCGGGGTCGTCCACGGTGGTTTCAAAGAACTTGGGCGGGTCCCAGCCGGCTAGATCGCAGGCGTCGATGATGGCTTGGCGGGCCTCTTCGGCGTTGTTTTTCACCGGGTTGAGGATGACCGCCACGCGCTGGTCCCCGGGGCCGGGCTTGTGTGAGTCCTCCCGGACCGCGCTCCTGATGTGGCGGGCTTTCAGTCGGCGCACACCCCACCAACTGGAGACGGCAAAAACCACGCCCCCAGCGAGAATCAGGTACAGGATCCAGTCGCTCATGGTGCTCCCACACTATCCTCCCGGGCAGTCTCCTCCTTGCCTCACGCCCGTGACGGAGGGACTTTGCCCGCTGCGGGCCGGAAAACCGCGGCAGATTCGAATACTCTTGTCTGGTGATCGACGTAAAAGACCTCAGCGAAAATCCGGACAAGTTCCGGGCCAGCCAGCGCGCCCGTGGCGCCGACGAGTCCGTTGTGGACGCGATCATCTCCGCTGACTCCGATCGCCGTGCCGCGCTGATTCGCCACGAAACCCTGCGTGCCGAGCAGAATGCTTTCGGCAAGAAGGTGGCTCAGGCCAAGGGCGAAGAAAAGCAGGCCCTCCTGGCCGAGGTCAAAGAGCTGGCCAACTCGGTCAAGGCCGCTTCCGCCGAGGCTGCCGCAGCGCAGGCCAAGCAGGAAGAGCTGCTGCGGGTCATCCCCAACCTTGTTGTTGACGGAGTCCCCGAGGGCGGCGAGGACGACTACGTTGTGGTCAAGACCGTAGGCACTCCCCGCGAGTTCAAGGATTTTGAGCCGAAAGACCACCTGGAAATCGGTGAGCTGATCGGCGCCATTGACATGGAGCGCGGCGCCAAGGTGTCCGGCTCGCGTTTCTACTTCCTCCGCGGCGTCGGTGCCCGCTTGGAAATGGCGCTGCTGCAGATGGCCATGGAGCAGGCGATTGACGCCGGCTTCGTCCCCATGATCACCCCCACTTTGGTGCGCCCCGAGACCATGCAGGGCACCGGTTTTGATGTAAAACACGACGCCGAGATCTACCGTCTCGCCGAAGACGACCTTTACCTCGTGGGAACCTCGGAGGTGGCCCTCGCGGGCTACCACGCAGACGAGATCCTGGACCTCTCTGCCGGCCCCATCCGCTACGCAGGCCAGAGCTCCTGCTACCGCCGCGAGGCCGGCTCCCACGGCAAGGACACCCGCGGCATCATCCGCGTGCACCAGTTCAACAAGGTGGAGATGTTCATCTACACCACTGTGGAGGAAGCCGCTGCCGAGCACGAGCGCCTGCTGGCTTGGGAAGAGGAAATGCTGGCAAAGTGCGAGCTTCCTTACCGCGTGATCGATACGGCTGCCGGTGATCTGGGCATGTCCGCGGCACGCAAGTTCGACTGTGAAGCCTGGGTCCCCACGCAGAACGCCTACCGCGAGCTCACTTCCACCTCCAACTGCACCACGTTCCAGGCGCGTCGCCTCAACATCCGGGAACGCGTGGTCAACGACGAAGGTGTTGCCAAGGGAACCCGAGCCGTTGCCACGCTGAACGGCACGCTGGCCACCACACGCTGGATTGTTGCCATCCTTGAGCACCACCAGAACCCGGACGGCTCCGTCAACGTTCCCAAGGCATTGCAGAAGTACCTTGGTGGACTTGAGGTTCTCCCGGTTCTCTAGTTTCCACTTGTCACCCTCCTACGGACAATTCACCCTCGAGTGCGCGGGTGAATTGTCCGTAGGAGGGTGTTTCGTTGCGGGGTCAGCCCAGCCGCGAGGAGTTTTGCCGTGAACAAGGCGGGATTGTTGGCCGTTGCCCAGTCCCATCGCACTACTTTGAACCCGAGAGCACGCAGCCTGTCCTCACGCTTCTTCTCGGCGAGGACCGCTTCCCTGGCGCTCTGTCCACCCAGATATTCGTCCCTCAAGTACTTTGCATCGCCGTCGAACTCTCCGATTACTCGTTGGTCCCGCCAAAAGAAGTCCGTACGGGCAACGAACCCCATGGCATCGCGGAACTCGCACTGCAACTCCGGAGCAGGGAAGCCGAGAAGGTGCATCTGGGCGCGGCTAAGTGACTCACCCGCGGAGCCGGAATTCTCGTCAGCGAAGCTCAGAATGTGCTCGACGCGTTGTCTCTTGGCCTCGGAAGCAAGGCCCTCGGCTGCCGCGCTAAGTGCCGCTTTGCTCATGAAAAGCGACGGAAACCTTGCTGCACTGATCGCGTGATCGGCCAAGGTGACGCCCTTGGTGAACGAACCCCTGGCCAGGACATCAACGGCCGTTCGCGCCAGTCCTGTGAGTCGCAACCCGCGCAGGTACACGGTGTCGGCTGAATAGTAGTGCCGGTAGATGCCATATCCGCGGATCCGCTCCAGACCGCTGGTTCCCGAGGAATCCAGGGTGGCTGCGCTGGTGCTCGGCTTTCGAGCGCCGGCATGCCCGCGCGAGGCGTTGGCAAGGTGGATGTGCGATGGAACGCCGACCATCTGCAGTCCCCAGAGTAACGCGGCTGTTTCGAAGCAAAACTCCGCGGAAGGGTTCTCCGCTGCCACGGCCCGTGCGGTTGCGGCGTATCGATCCCAGGGTTTGAGCGCGAGCCAATGCTGTTTGTCCACGTATACGCCCTGGCGTACCCGGACAAGTTCGCCCTTCTTGTACCGTCTGCTGAGCTGCCGCGATGCACCTGTTTCCAGTCCATGCCGGGCAGCCACTATGAATTCGTTCTGGTAGTCCATGAACCACTGTTGCTGCATAGGGATTCACGTGACTCCCGCTCAGTAGGGCTATGTGGAAAGGGTTCGGTTGTTCACCGTTATGTGGACAATTCACCGGCGGATGCGGGGGTGAATTGTCCGGTAGAGGGTGAAACTCGGAACAGGTATTCACCGTGCGTTAACGCGCAGCTGTGGCGCCGGTCCTAGTTCAGTGTCCGGGGTGTCTGCTCTACTGTAAGCATGACTATTTTGACTGATACTCCAGTTGCTGGCATCGATGACCAGCCAAATAACAACAAGTACATGGTGGCATTGGACGTGGACGGCACACTCGTGGACCACGACGGCCACATGTCGGAGGGAGTTCGCTCCGCCGCTCAGGCTGTGGTTGCAAGCGGCCACGACGTCATGATTGCCACCGGCCGCTCGCTCAATGCGACGCTTCCCATCATCCAGAAGATCGGCCTCGAGCGAGGCTACGCCGTGTGCTGCAACGGTGGTGTGACCCTCCGCCTTGATCCGTCGTTGGAGAAGGGTTACGAGATCATCCATAAGGCAACGTTCGACCCCGCTCCGGCTCTGAAGGCCTTGCGGGAACGGCTGCCCAACGCCAAGTACGCCCTGGAGGATGAGGACGGAAACTTTCTCTCCACGGAGCGCTTCCAGGATGCCAGTTTCGGTGTGGAGTCCATCGGCGTCGACTTCCAGACCATGTTGGATGCCACGGCAGTCCGCGTAGTGGTCTTCAGCAGCGAGAACACCTCGGATGAGTTCAATGAGGCCATCAGGCACATCGGACTTTCCGGCGTGACGTACTCGGTGGGATGGACCGCCTGGCTGGACATCGCAGCCGAGGGCGTCACCAAGGCCAGTGCCTTGGAGGTTCTGCGCCACAAGCTCGGAACGGACCAGGCCAACACGGTTGCCGTGGGCGATGGCCGCAACGACATCGAGATGCTCACGTGGGCCGGCCGCGGCGTTGCCATGGGGCAGGCACCTGACGAGGTCATTGCCGTCGCGGATGAGGTCACCGCTTCAGTGCTCGACGACGGCGCGGCACAGGTTTTGCGCAGCCTCCTGTAACTGCCGCTCGTCTTAGCCGGGCGAACCGCTGTGGCCAACACACCTCCGGTTCGCAACCCTCACCGCTGAGCGGCGGGGGTTGCGAACAAAGGCGGGCTCCGAGGCGTTGAGCTGCCTAGACTGGGCCTGTGTTCTATGAAGAGTGCCCACCATCTCCCGGGCTCCAGCCGTTCGTCACCGGGCTGTGGTTTCTCCGCGCTGAGCCGCAGGCAAGGTACGAGAAGATCCTCCCCGGGCCGTTTGCGCACCTGATCCTGAACCTCTCCGACCCTTACAGGCTCATCAGCCCGCCGGAAACCGGCATTGCCGCCAACGCCCAGGAAGCCGGCACAGGCACCACCCGGACGGAAGCCGGCTCAACTGAAGTGTCCACGGGTTTCTACGCGGGCCTTCAACGCAGCTACCTGATCAGCGAGAACCCTGCCCAGCTCTTCAACGTTGGTGCCCGCCTGACCCCCTACGGCCTGGCAGCGTTCACCAGCCAACCGCCGTCGGTGTTTCAGAACCGTGTGGTGGACGCCGAGACTGTATTCCCGGGTTTTTCGGAACTACGCACGCACCTCACCGACGCGGAACCCGAGCAGGCGTTTGCGGCCCTGAGCACCTTCCTCCACCAACGGCTAAGGCCCAGCTACCGGGCGGATCCCAGGGTGGAGAAAGCTACAGAAATCCTGGCGCAGGAGGACGTAGCGATCGGCGTGCTGGCCAAGGATCTGGGTGTCAGCCCGTCCACGCTGGAGCGGATCATGATGCGGGACTGCGGAGCCACGGCAAAAGCGTATTCGGATGTATGCCGCTTCAACAGGATGGTAAACCAAGCGGCGGCCCTGCCGAAGGGCTCGGTGCCGGGCCGCGAGCTTCTTCATTTGGCGGACTACTACGATCAGCCGCATCTGATCCGGTCCTTCAGGCGCTTCAGTGGGTACACGCCAACGGAGTACCTGCAGGTGGTGCAGAGCTATGGTGCGGAGTACGCCACGTTCGTCCCGCTGGAGGAAGTCACCAGCTAGCCTGCGGTTTTTTTACAAGACCCCGCGGGCTGAAGCACTTACTGTCATCTCAGGATCTACCCGCTCTTGAGAGGATACCGATGGACCTTCAGATCAATTGGCTCGCCGTGCTGTTGGCTGCGCTGGCGACGTTCGTGGTAGGTGGGCTTTGGTACTCGCTGCTGTTCGCCAAGCCATGGCAAAAGGCGGCCGGTGTCAGCGATGAGCAGCTGAAGTCCGGAACGGTTCGCGTCTTTGTGGGCTCGTTCCTTCTTGCCGTGGTGATGGCTGTTTTCCTGGCCGCGTTCATTGGCCGTGGTGGGCTCGCATTCGGAACCTTCGCCGGCCTGGCCGCTGGACTGGGATGGGTAGCAACAGCGCTCGGCGTGAACTACCTGTTCGAACGCCGAAGCCTGACTCTGTTCGCTATCAATGCCAGCTACAACGTAGTCACGTTCACGGCCATGGGCGCCATCATAGGCGCGATGCAGGGCTAGGAGCTGGGGTGGCGCCTCAAAGCAGCAGCGTTACTTGAAGTATGTCTGAACGGTCCCGCCGCCCGCCGATTCAACAATGGCCTGCGCGACTACCCGGAGCTTGACGTTCCGGTTGCTGGAGGCTTTCTTGATGAGTTCAATCGCTTCCTCCTGGGTACAGCGGTTCTGCGCGATGATGATCCCTGTTGCCACGTCGATCACGGTACGGGATTCCATGGCTGCCCGGAGGTTGTTGGCTGTCTGGCTGTGCTCGGCGATCAGGACAGCCAGGCGCAGGCCCTTGGACGCCTGCTGCACGTAGTCGTTGGCGCGCTGCACGGCGGCTTGGTCGAAGGCGTTGGGGTATTCGGAGTAGAGGTTGAGGCCAGCCCTTGCAGTGTCATCACTGAGGGGGAATGGCACTGCCAAGACGGACCGGATGCCGTGTTCAGTGACGATCTTGTTGTACTCCGGCCAGGTGTTGTCTTTGGCGAAATCAGGTATGTGCACTTGGGTGATTTCACGGCAGGCACGCAAGCACGGCCCGTCGTCGAAGTTGTACTGCAGTTCATCCAGCATCCGGGCGCGCTCACCGCTGCTGGCCACCGTCCCGGCTGAGCGGTGCCGCATAAGCGTGATGCCGCAGTAGACCTCGTTTCCGGGGGTGCTGAACATGCCAGCCGAGTGTCTGGCCAGCTCCTCAAGGAACGCTTCAACGTCAGGGGTATCGAGCAGCAGGTCTTGGATATCGGCCACGACTGTAGTCGGCTCGGCGAGCTGAGGTTCTTCCATGCGGAACTCCAATCCCTGATTTGGCTACCTTTCGAGACTAACCCCGAGAACCCGTTGAAAGCTAATAGTAAGTGTGCTTCTCTTTTTAAGGAGTCTTGCCGTGGGCTCACCCTAACCAGCAGGTCCGAGGATTGAAGCCCCATGCGACAGATCCCACCCTTTGGCGTCCCCACACGTCCCCCCACCCAAGCGCCGGAAGGCAGAATCCGCCAGAGCTTTCAGGACAGCCTGGTCCTGGACCACCTCAATCTGGCAAAGTCCATAGCCGCCAAATATTCCGCCCACACTCACGACCTCGACGACGTCAGGCAGGTTGCGTACATGGGCCTCATCAAGGCGGCGCGCGGCTATGACGAGGCAAAAGGGGGCAGTTTTCCCGCTTACGCCGCACCTACCATCGCGGGTGAAGTCAAACGCTACCTCCGCGACCATTGCTGGGTGGTCCGCCCACCACGGATCATCCAGGATGTCCGGCGCCAAGTGCTGGCCCGGACGGAGGAATTGACCCAAACACTCCAACGCACCCCCTCTCCGGAGGAGGTGGCCGAAGATTTGCAGTTGGAGCCGTGCCAGGCCCGCGAAGCACTCATGGCCGGCACCAGCAAGCGTCCGGATTCCCTCGATGTGCCCGCGTCCGAGGGGCGTGATGGTCTCCAAGGATCGCTTTCAGCGTTCGGCTGCCCCACGGATCGGCTGGAGGACGTGCTGGCTCTCCGCAACGCCATCCGCGGCCTGAGCGCTGAGGACCGGCACTTGCTGTACCGACGCTATTACCGGGAGGAAACGCAGTCCACCATCGCGGAGGGGTTGGGAATGTCGCAGATGCAGGTGTCGCGCAAGCTCTCCAAAATCCTGGTGTCCCTCCAAACACAACTGTTGGACGAAGAAGCCCAACTGCAGGACGGGACGGCGCCCTAGAAGCCTGGAATGACAACCCGGGTTACCGCCGGAAGCGGGTCTCTAACAGCGCAGCCTCTCCACTGCGTCCACAACGTCGCGGACACTGACGGCCAAAAGCGCCGGATCGGGATCCGCTGAAAACACATCACCGCGGCGGAGTTCGACGGCGGTCAGCACCACGTGCGGTCCGGGCGGCGGCCCCCACTCTTCGGCGGGCGCCGGGCCGAACAGCACTACCGAGGGGCGCTCATACGCGGACGCGAGATGCGCCGCGCCGGTATCTGCTGAGATCACGAGGCGGGCTTCGGCGATGGTGGCCGCGAATTCTGCGAGACCTTGCCGACCGGCCAGCAATCCGTCGTCGAGATCTACTCCTTTGAGTTTGGCCAACGCTGCGGTCTCCTCAGCGCGCCCGCGCTCGGACGTGCCTCCTGTGAGAACTACCTCGTGCCCGCCCGCGGCAAGTTCCACGGCAACCTCAGCGAACCGCTCCACCGGCCACAGCCTGCTGCCATAGGCCGCCCCCACATGCACCACAGTGGCGCCGGGACGCGGCGACGAAACCGCGGGACGGTTCAGCCGATAGTCCAGGGGATCGGCGTCGATACCGTGCCAGTTGAGCAGCCTCGTCCAGCGCTCGCGCTCCGGTATGCCGGTGATCCATTCAGGTCCTTCAGTGCCGTGTGAAGCATGCGAAACCACCCGGGTGGCTTGGAGTTCGTCAATCCGCAAACGGCTTTCAGCGCCGTTTCCGTGCAGGTTCACGGCGATGTCCACAGCGCCCCGGGGAACTGTCAGGGGGTCATCGAGCCCTGGGGTTGGCAGGTGGTGAATGCCGCCCACCAACTCCAAAGCCTCGGCAATCCATGCAGGCGCGGCGTACAAGATCCGGTGCTCGGGGAACGCCCGGCGCAAGCCCCGCAGTGCCGGGACGGCAACCAGTAGGTCCCCCAACTTCAGGGCACGCAAGGCAAGCAGCACCGGCTGATGGTTGTTCTCGTCACTGTCCAAAACTGTGTCCAAGGAGGCCTCCCGCTAGGAGTCTAGCTGCAGGAAACTTCTCGGGGCCGCATTGTTTAGCGCCGGGAGAACCGGGGAACGTTGCGGGTATGGGAGGAACCGTAACGTTGAAGGCGGTCCTGTTTGACCGCGACGGAACACTGGTTGTTGACGTGCCATACAACGGCGATCCGCAGCTGGTGCGACCCATGGATGGTGCCCGTGAAGCATTGCAAAAAGTACGCCAGGCAGGGCTGGCCACGGGAGTGGTAACCAACCAGTCGGGCGTGGCGCGTGGGCTGTTGACCGTGGAGCAGATGCACTCCGTCAACCACCGGGTGGATCAGTTACTGGGACCGTTCGACGTGTGGGAGTTCTGTCCACACGGATCAGAGGACGGTTGCGCCTGCCGCAAGCCCCGGCCGGGAATGATCCTGGACGCCTGCCACAACCTGGGTATCAGCCCGGAGGAGGCGGCCTTCGTTGGCGACATTGGTGCTGACATGGAGGCGGCTGCTGCTGCGGGTGTCAAGGCTGTGTTGGTGCCAACGGAAGTCACGCGGCGCGAAGAGATCGAGGCGGCCCACCGTGTTGCGGAGGACCTGGGCCATGCGGTGGAGCTCCTGCTGACGGAGGCACCGGACCGGACTCTGGACGGAACTCCGGACCGGACTCTGGACGGAAATCCGGACCGGACTATAGCCCGGACCTTGGACGAGCAGGATGCCCCTGTATGAGCCGCGTCCTGGTAGCCCGGCTGGACAGTATGGGCGATGTCCTCCTTTCCGGACCCGCCCTGCGGGCCGTGGCGAACGGAAGCCGCCCCGATGGCAGCCGACCCAATGACGTGGTTCTGCTCTGCGGTCCCGAAGGATCGAGCGCAGCGGAGCTACTGCCAGGAGTCACGCAAGTGCACACGTGGGCGTGCCCGTGGATTGTGAATCCCGCGCCGCCTGTCACGGATGAGATGACCCGGGGCTTGATCGGGTTTGTCCGCAGTTCGCGGATTCAGGAAGCGGTCATTCTTACCTCCTTCCACCAGTCCCCGCTTCCGCTGGCGATGCTCCTTCGCCTGGCCGGCGTCAAAAAAATCACGGGTGCATCAACGGACTACGCGGGCTCGCTCCTGGATGTCCGGCTCAAACCTGGCGAGGATTTCCCGGAGGATCAACCGGAAGCGATCCGGGCGCTCACCATCGCGGAGGCCGGCGGGTATGTGCTGCCCAACGGAGATGATGGGAAGCTTCGCATCACCACCGGCGAGGACCCTGAAGGTGTGGCTGATGAGCTGGCTGATGAGGGCCGGTACATTGTGGTTCATCCGGGATCTGCCGCACCGGCAAGGGCATGGCCCGCACTTCACCACGCAGCAGCTGTGGAACTCCTGGAGGCGTACGGGCACCGGGTGGTGGTGACAGGAGGCCCGGACGAAACTTCGCTCACGGCAACGGTGGCCGGCCCCGCCGCCCGGAACCTCGGCGGTGGAACCAAGCTCCGGACGCTCGCAGCGGTACTGGCGGGAGCCGCCGTCGTAGTCACCGGCAATACCGGTCCCGCCCATCTGGCGGCAGCGGTGGGAACGCCGGTAGTGTGCCTGTTCGCCCCGGTGGTTCCAGCCATCCGATGGGCACCGTACGGCGTCCCGCTGGAACTGCTGGGCGACCAGGAGGCGCCCTGCAAGAACTCCCGTGCCCGTGTTTGCCCTGTCGCCGGGCATCCCTGCTTGAGCTCAGTGACCCCGGAACAGGTTGTGGAAGCTGTTGAACGGCTCCTGGGAGGCGTGTCATCGCTGTCCACCCGACGAAAGGTGTGGAAGCCATGAGGATCCTGGTGTGGCACGTCCACGGCGGGTGGATGGAGGCATTCGTCCGCGGCCGGCATGAGTACCTGCTGCCGAAAACGTCCGACGGCGGCGCGTGGGGTTTGGGGCGAGGCGGCCGTCAGTGGCCTGCCCCCGCGCAGGAAGTGGACTTGGAAACCCTGGACCCTGGCAGTGTGGACGCTGTTGTCCTTCAGCGGCCGGAAGAAATCGCAGCAGTTGCCCGAACCCTTGGCCGCAGCCCCGGCGTTGACCTCGCGGCCGTGTACCTGGAACACAACACCCCCAAGGGCGACGTCCCATTCACGCTGCACCCGTTGGCGGACCAGGGCGCCATTCCAGTGGTCCACGTGACCCATTTCAATCAACTCTTTTGGGACACGGGAACGGCAACCACCACGGTGATTGAGCACGGCATCCCGGACCCCGGACACCTGTACACGGGGGAGCAGGAAGAGATGGGCGTGGTGGTTAACGAGCCTGTCCGGCGTGGGCGGGTCACGGGAACGGACCTGCTCCCGGGCTTTTCCGGTGTGGGGCCGCTGCGGGTCTTCGGCATGGGGACAGAGGCCCTGCCCGAAGCACTGAACCTCAAGGGATTCGGCCTCAGCGAGGAAAGGCTACGCATCGCCGGTGACGTCCCCGCCCCGAAACTCCACCAGGAACTTGCCCGCTGCCGCCTGTACCTTCATCCCCTGCGCTGGACCTCGCTCGGGTTGGCGCTGCTGGAAGCCATGCACCTTGGCATGCCCGTCCTGGCACTAGCCACCACCGAGGCGAGCCGCGCCATTCCGCGCGGTGCAGGCTTGGTTTCCAACGACGTCGGCGATCTCCAGAGGTTCGCCCGGCGGCTGCTGGATGACCCCGACGACGCCTACGCCATGGGCATGGTGGCCCGCGAGGCCGCGCTGCAACGCTATGGGCTGGACACGTTTCTTGGCGCCTGGGACCGACTCCTGGCTGACCTCCCCCAAGGTGCCCGCCGCCACCACACAGAGAGGACGCACCCATGAAAATCTCCATGGTCTCCGAACACGCCAGTCCGTTGGCCGCCTTGGGAGGCGTTGACGCCGGAGGGCAAAACGTCCACGTGGCGGCGTTGTCTTCAGCGCTGGCAGACCGCGGCCATCAGGTCACGGTGTACACGCGGCGCGATGACCCCGATCTACCTGCAAAGGTGCAGGTTGGGCCGGGACTCAGCGTTGTTCACGTGGATGCCGGTCCGGCCCGGCGCATTCCCAAAGACGATCTCCTGCCGTACATGGGAGAGCTGGCAGACGGGATCTGCGTAGACTGGGCCGGCCACCTGCCGGACGTGCTGCATGCTCACTTCTGGATGTCCGGACTCGCTGCCATCCAAGCGTCCCGCCGGGCACAAGCAGCGGATCCCGTGCCAGTGGTGCAGACTTTCCATGCCCTCGGATCGGTGAAACGCCGCCACCAAGGGGCCGCGGACACCAGCCCGCCGGCCCGGGAATGGCTGGAACCGTGGGTAGGACGCACCGCGGACTGGGTCATCGCCACGTGCCCCGATGAGGTCTTCGAACTCAAGGCCCTTGGCATCAGCCGGTCCAAAATTTCAGTCGCACCCTGCGGTGTGGATCTCACGTTGTTCCCGGGAACGTCCGACGCCGAAACCAAGTCCCGCACGCATCGCATCCTCAGCGTGGGACGCCTGGTGCAACGCAAAGGCGTGGACTTGATCATCCAATCCCTGCCGCTGCTGGCAGAGGCGGGCTTCAACGACGTGGAACTGCTGATTGTGGGCGGTTCCGGTGACGCCCTGACGCTTGAAGAAGACCCGGAAGCCCAGCGCCTCCATACCTTGGCGAAGGAACTTGGCGTCGAGGACAAAGTGAGCATGCGTGGCCAGGTCCCGCGGGATGCGATGCCCGGAATTTTCCGCAGCGCCGACGCCGTGGTCTGTGCTCCTTGGTATGAGCCGTTCGGCATCGTGCCCCTTGAAGCCATGGCTTGCGGCGTGCCTGTGGTGGCAGCAGCTGTGGGCGGGCTGCGGGAAACCGTGGTGGATCAGAAGACCGGACTGCATGTCCCGCCCCGTGACCCCGAAGCCTTGGCCGAGGCGCTGGGAAAGCTGCTGGCAGATCCTGATCTTCGCGCCGACATGGGCCGTGCCGGTGCTCGGCGGGCCCGTTACCGCTACTCCTGGGAACGCATCGCCGCAGACACCGAGAAAGCCTACCGATCCGTTCTGGCGGCAGGACTGTCCCGGCAAGCCGGCGAACGCTTGGAACCATTGGAAGGAACGGCACTGTGACTATCAAAGGCCTTATGGCCCAAGAATCCACCCTCCCGTCGGCACTCCCGGATAACGTGCCTGCCCGGTGGTCCCCGGACGCCAGCAATTCCAACCACATCGCCGAGGTCACCAAACACCTGGACAACGTCCTGCCCGCTCTGGAATCCCTGCGCTCGCAGTCGGGACGCTTATCCGAGTGGGGCACCGAACTCGCCAAGAGGCTGCTATCCGGGCAACGGTTGCTGGCGGCTGGCAACGGCGGTTCAGCTGCTGAGGCGCAACACCTCACCGCCGAGCTGGTGGGCCGGTTCGACGAGGAGCGCGCGCCCTTTTCCGCGATCTCGCTCCACGCAGAGTCCTCCGCCGTCACTGCACTCTCCAACGACTACGGCTTTGAGGAAGTCTTCGCCCGCCAAGTCAGGGCCCACGGCCGCGCCGGGGATGTTCTTATCCTGCTCTCCACCAGCGGCCGCAGCCCCAATCTTCTCAAGGCAGTGCGGGCCGCCAAAGAACGCGGCATCTCTACGTGGTCGCTGACTGGCGCCGGTCCCAACCCTCTTGCCGATGCCAGCGATCAGGCCATCACCGTGGACGCTATTGCCGCGAATGCCCAGGAAGGACACCTCATCGCTATCCATGCCGTGTGCCGGGCCTTTGATGCCGAGGTAGCCCGACGGGCCGGCTCGGCATTGAAATCCTTCGGAGGGCGGCAGCCTTGAGGATCACCGTGGTTGGGGATGTCCTCCTCGACGTCGACATCAACGGGACCGCCACGCGGCTCAGCCCCGACGCGCCGGTGCCGGTGGTGGACGTGGCCGACATCCGGCGTCGTGCAGGTGGCGCGGGTCTGGTGGCTACCGTGCTCGCGCGCGACGGCCACGACGTCGCGCTGGTCACCGCGTTGGGGAACGACGACGGCGCCAGCCACCTCAGGCGAGCACTGACCGGCGTGTCTGTGCTCGCCGGAGCCCCGCTCGCCCCGACGCCCACCAAGACGCGCGTGAGGATCGGGACGCATCCGATGGTCCGGTTCGACGAAGGATGCGCGCCGGTTCCCGTCCCGGCCTGTACGGAAGAAATGCTCCATGCCATTGCCTCGGCGGATGCCATTGTGGTGTCCGACTACGGCCGAGGAATCGCCGCCAGCGCCGAGATTCGTTCCGCCCTCATAGATACTGCCAAGCGCGTCCCTGTGGTGTGGGACCCGCATCCTGCCGGTTCCCAACCCGTGGAGGGGGTCGCCGTCGTGACGCCCAACCTTGCCGAAGCGTTGACCTCTGCCAAAGCGGGAGGCTTGGACCCGTCCCCTACCGGTGCCGAAGAAGCTGGCCAACACCTGCTCCAAAAGTGGGGAAGCGGCGCCGTTCTGGTGACCAAGGGTGCAGGCGGGGCGTTCCTGCTCTCCGCCGATGGCGCGGCGCAGGGCTTCCCCGCACCCAGGACCACTGTCAGTGATCCTTGCGGGGCCGGCGACCGACTCGCCGCGAGCCTCGCCGTGTACTTGGGGCTCGGGCTCGGCCTCGCGCAGGCTGCCACCAAGGCAGTGGAGGATGCGTCGGCATTCCTGGCAGCGGGCGGAGCGGCATCGCTGGCGGTGGTGACCGAAGCGGCGGCGTCAACTTCCGGGAACCCGGCGAGTCCCGTCGTCGAACTTAAGAGTCTTGAAGTGGTGGACCCCGGTGACCTGCATCCGGACGGCGTCCAACTGGCCCGGGCCGTGCGGAGCAGAGGAGGCACGGTGGTGGCCACTGGCGGGTGCTTCGACCTCCTCCACGCCGGCCACGCCCGGACGCTGGCTGCCGCGCGCAGCATGGGCGATTGCCTCATCGTGTGCCTGAATTCCGATGAATCGGTCCGGCGGCTCAAGGGCGCACACCGGCCAATCGTCAGCGTCGAAGACCGGGCGGAGTTGCTGCTGGCACTCGAATGCGTTGACGCCGTGGTGGTCTTCGGCGAGGACACCCCCGAAGCCTGCCTCAGCGAAATCCGGCCCGATATCTGGGTCAAGGGTGGCGACTACACGCCCGAAGAATTGCCGGAAGCCCGCCTGGTGGCGGACTGGGGAGGGCGCTGCGTGACAGTGCCCTTCCACCCGGCACGCTCCACCAGCGGCTTGGCTGCAGCGCTTGCCAAGGTCAGCTGACCAATCACCCATCACCGAGAGGAACCGCATGAACACGCAAACACCCGGCCGCGTCATCGTCACTGGAGGCGGCTCCGGACTTGGCGCTGCGATCGTGGAAGCCATCCGCGACGCCGGCGGCACACCCTTCGTCTTCGACCGCGACGTCAGCAACGTCTCCGGCGCCAAAGCCTTGGAAGTGGACGTCTCCAACCGCGAAGCAGTGGAAGCTGCCGTCAAAGAGGCCGCCGAAACCCTGGGCGGCCTGGACGGGGTGGTCACTGCCGCAGGCATTGATCGCTGTGGCAAGTTGGGCGACGTTCCGGCAGAGGAGTGGGAGAAGGTCATCGGAGTGAACCTCCTAGGCACCGTGTCCGTCATCCGGGCGGCTTTGCCGTACCTCAAGGGATCCCGGGGCCGGGCCATCACCATCGCCTCCACACTCGGGCTCCGGGCGCTGCCTGATGCCACGGCATACTGCGCCTCCAAGTTCGGAGTGATCGGCTTCAGTCGGGCCTTGGCCGCAGAAACAGGGGGAGTCATCGGCGTCACCACCATCATCCCTGGCGGCATGAAAACGCACTTCTTCGATGACCGCGACGAACAATACAAACCGCAGGACGATTCCAAGCTCAACGATCCCGCCAACGTGGCGCAGGCCGTGGTGTTCGCCCTCTCCCAGCCGTTCGGCAGCGAGGTCCGCGAACTCCTTATTTGCCCCGCAGAAGAAGGCTCGTGGCCCTAAGGTCCAGGACGTCCTGAACAACGTCGGCCACGGCGATGCCCCTGATAAGGGTGTCGTCGTGGCCGCAATGCGGTGCCGTCCAACCAACTTGGGTGACGTCCGAGCCACAACGCGGGCAGCGCGTCACCCAGGACATGTGGACGCGATGCAGGCTCCGACCGCGCGGACCGGCGTTTAGGGCGTTGCCTACCCAGAAGATTCCTACCGTAGGCGTCCCCAACGCCTGCGCCAGGTGCCGCGGACCGCTGTCGCTGGCGAGCATCACCGTGGCGTCCGCCAAGAGCGCAGCCAAGTCTCCAATGTCCAATTCGCCAGCCACGGAGCGCACGGCGTTGCTGTCCACCTCAGTGAGACTCCGGACCGCCGATTCCGCCACTTCCTGCGCCAAGGCCTTCTCTGAGCGGTCACCCACTATCAACACCTGCGCCCCTTCGGCTGCTGCTGCGGCCACTGCTTCAGCGAAGTACGACGCCGGCCATCGCCTTCGCGGATCGGTGGCACCCGGGTGGACCACCACCAAAGACCTCCGTTGAGGGTCCCTGAATCCCGCGATGTTCCTTTGATGTTCCGGTAGCGGGCGAAGGGGAGGAGCGATGATCGGCGGAGCTCCGGCCAAACCTGCGAGCTCCAGCCAGCGGTCCGGTTCGTTCTGGTAGTAGACGTAGTCCAGATTCCGCTCCAACCGATCCGCGTCCTTGGTGCGCGTGCCCACTGTGTGGCGCGCACCAAGGCGGAGCAGGAAAGGGTTGGAGAAGCGTCCGCCGCCATGCATCTGGAACGCAACATCAAACTCCTTGGCCCGCATCGCCTCTACAAAGGCCTCCTGCGCCGCAATATCCTCCGCATCGTCCTCAAAGCGCTCGCCGTTCCGTGGACCGTCGTGGACGCCGCGCGCCACGGGCAACATCTGGACGTCGTCAACGGGACCTTCCGTTGCGGCCACCACTGCCGCGTGGATGGGTGTGCCCAAGAGCGTGATGGTGGCGGCGGGGTATGCGTTCTTCAACGCAGAGAGGGCGGGATAGGTGTAGATCAGGTCACCCAAACCACCGCCCCTGAGGATCGCAATTCGCTTGACGTCATTGAACTTTTCCAGGATTGGACCCACGCCGGGGCTCGGAGTCGTCAGCGGTTTCTCCATGGAGTGATTCCTTTCGCTGGCTGTGCTTCGGGCTGGTTCTTCCGTAGCTCCGGGGCCGTAGTGATTCCGGGCGGAAACTCCCGGGCTCAGCGTGTGAAGCCCGCGCCGCGGGGTACCTGAGGGGAACAGGAAACTGTGAGCCCAATCGGAAGGTACCCCATGGCACGCCTATCCAATCAAGAAGGCCTGGCCAATCAAGAAGGCTTGGCTGACTGGTTGCCGGGTCGCTTGGCCGAGGAACGTCCTGTTGTGACGGTCATCGGAGACTCCATTCTGGATGGCTGGTGGGATGGAACCATAGACCGATTCTGCCGCGAAGCCCCGGCCCCTGTGGTCCAGGTCCAGCGCCGCGATTTCGCCCCGGGAGGTGCCGCCAATACGGCAATGAACCTCGCCGCGATGGGGGCGGACGTTCGCTTTGTTTCACTGGTGGGAGAGGACCCCGGAGGCCACACGCTCCTGGAGCGGCTCAGCTCGGCGAGAGTGGACGTATCGCGCGTCGTCGCCCATGCAGGCATGACAACTACCACCAAATTCCGGGTGAGCAGCGGCGGGCAGGTGATGCTGCGCCTGGACGATGCCTCCAAGGAGCTCCCCGCTGATGGCCTCCGCCAAATGGCCGCTGCTGTCCCGGAAGCCCTCCGCGGCTCATCAGCCGTGGTTCTCTGCGACTACGGAGCCGGGGCTTTGGACGGTGCGGTGCGGGACGCAATTTTCGATCACCTGGGTCCCCGAAACGACGGCCCGGATTCCAATGAAGCAGGCTCTGCCAATGCCCGGCAGGACACGCTGCTGGTAGTGGACGCCCACCATCCAGGACGATGGGCCGGGCTCAAGCCGGACCTCGCCACCCCGAATGCGCAGGAGGCCGCCGGGCTGCTGGGGACCGAGTTTCCCGGAGGCGCTGCCAGGTGTCCCTTTGTGGAAGCCCACGCGGACCAGCTCCTGCGCGCCTCAGGTGCGGCCGCCGTCGTCGTGACTTTGGACCGCGAGGGAACCTTGACGATCCGGCGTAACGACACCTTGCAAAAGCCGGCTACCCACCGGACCTGGGCGCGGCCGCAGGCGGAGAAACAAGCTTCGGGTGCCGGCGATACGTTCGTGGCGGCGTTGACTATCGCCCGGGCCGCGGGAATGCCGCTGACCAGTAGCGTGAACCTGGCTCAAGCGGCCGCCGATGTGGTGGTCCACCGGCCAGGTACCTCCGTTTGCACCACCGTCGAACTGGCAAAGCACCTGCGGGGATTCGCCGATACAGCACTGACGGACGCCGATTTGGCCCGTCAGGTGGACGAGCACCGCCGGCAGGGAAAACGGATTGTGCTGACCAACGGCTGCTTCGATGTACTCCACCGCGGCCACACCCGGTACCTCAACCAGGCCAAGCAACTGGGTGACGTGCTGGTGGTGGCGCTGAACAGCGATTCCTCCGTGCGGAAACTCAAGGGCCCGGACAGGCCGGTCAACCATGAAGCGGACCGGGCGGCAGTCATTGCGGCACTCAGCTGCGTGGACCATGTCACGGTCTTTGATACCCCCACGCCCATACCGCTCATAGATCTCCTGCGGCCGGATGTCTATGCCAAAGGCGGCGACTACACACCGGAGATGCTCCAGGAAACCGAGGCGGTGGAACGCTACGGAGGCACGGTGACCATCCTGGACTACGTGCCCGAACACTCCACCACAGCGGTCCTGGAACGCATCCGTTCCACGGGCGAAGCCCCGCAGACCTGAGGAAGAAGCAGACATGCGTATTGTGATCATCGGTGCAACAGGACACGGCGGTACTGAACTGCTGAAACGGCTCCAGAGGGCACGTTCTGAAGAGGGCGCGGACTTGGAGCTGGTGGGTGTGGTCCGGCGGCAACCTGATCAGGACGCCGCCCCGTATCGCGGAGTCGAGTGGCACACCCTGGACATCAGTGCCGCTGAGGATCAACCCGCCCTGGAAGCAGCGTTGGCAGGGGCCGATGCACTGGTTCATCTGGCGTGGCTGATCCAGCCGAACCACAACCGGGAGATGCTCCGCCGGACCAATGTAGCCGGGACAGCCCACGTGTTGGCCGCCGCCCGCAAGGCCGGAGTGGGACACGTGGTGTGCGCATCATCGGTGGGAGCCTACTCCCCTGCCCCCAAGGACCAACGAACCACGGAAGACTGGCCTGCCGGCGGGATCCGCAGCTCGCACTACAGCGTGGACAAGGCGGCGCAGGAGAGGCTCCTGGATGGTTTTGCCAAGGAAAACCCCGGCATTGTGGTGGCACGGCTCCGCCCGGCGCTGATGTTTAGTGCCGGTGCGGGGAGCGAGGTTGGCCGCTACTTCCTGGGACGGTTTCTGCCCCGGCTGGTTCCGCGTAAGCCTTGGTTGCCGTTCCTCGCCGTCCCCAAAGAGATGGTGTTCCAGGCAGTCCACACGGCAGACGTCGCCGATGCCTACTGGCGAGTGGTGGAGCGCAAAGCGCAAGGCGCATTCAACATTGCCGCCGAGCCAGTCATCGACCCCAACGCCTTGGCGTGGATTATGAACGCCCGGCGGGTGATGCCGTTCCCGCTGCCGGTGCTCCGCGCCGTCGTCGAGGTCAGTTGGCGACTCCGCCTGCAGGTGACCGACGGCGGCTGGGTGGACATGGCGGCCAACGCACCAATCATGGACACCGCCCGGGCGCACGCTCTTCTGGGTTGGTCGCCCACGCATTCTGCGCTGGAGTCACTGACAGAAATGCTGGATGGACTCGGCGCAGGAAAGGGGCGGGAGGCGTCTCCTCCGCTGAGGCCGCGGTAGCCCTATTCGGCAGACAGCACCACGGTCAGGATCCGGCGCAGGCTCATGGCCACGGACGCCGGCGCGTTGACGGGGGATTGGTCAGCGGCGGCCTCGGCCACGGCGTCGCTGAGTAAGCCGATGCTGTCCTTCGCTTGCGCCAGACGGTTGGCCAACTCACCGTTTTCGGCGTCGCGCCAGTGATCGACCACCGCCGCCACGGACTCCAAAGCTTCCGAAAGGGGGCCCACGACGGCATCCGGGATGACCGTCCCTGCCCCCTCCTCCCAGATGGCGCTGGCGAGGACGTCGGTGATGTCCTGGACGTGGAAGGTAAGGCGTTCCAGGGTGCGCAGACCGGCGAGGTCGCTGGGCAGGCGGGTTGCACGACGGCGGGACCTGGGGTTCGCTTTGGCGCTCAGTTCAGCTTGATGCACCGCCGTCCGGACGCCGGCTGCCGTGAGTGAAAGTTCGTCGCTGCGGCTTGCCCAGGCCTCATGGTTTGGTGGCCAGGACTCTTCCATGGCCCGGGCCATGTCCTTGAGCTGGCGGGACAACGCGCCTTGGTGCCCCGCGATGGCGGGATCGATGTCATCCAGGTGAAGGGGCGGAAATATGAGCCAGTTCACCGCGAATCCAACGCTGACGCCCAGGGCCATCTGGAGGACATAGGCGAACGAGAATCCCTCCGCATTTGAATCACCCAGCACCAGCACGAACAGTGCGGCCATGGGAATCCACTCGGAAGCCGTGCCAAGCCGGGGAAGGCCGCCGATGAGAACGCCGAGTCCCACCACCACCGCGACGGCAAGGGCAGTAGGGGCGGCCACGGTGGTGATGGCGAAGGCCATGCCGATGCCCAGCACCAACCCTGCCAGGCTCTGTAGGCCATGTTTGGCGGAGTCGGCCACTGTGGGGTGCATGCTCACCAGGGCGCCCAGTGGTGCGTAGTACGGATATTCGGCGGCCGGTCCGGGCATAAACGGTGCGAGGTACCAGGCCAGTCCGGCTGCAACAGCCGTTTTGGCGGCAAACAAGAGGCGGTGGCGGGTCACGGTTTTTCGTAGCGCGGGAATCAGCCGTCGCCTATTGGGCAATTGGCTCATCAAACCAACGTTGACAGGTCTGTCCTCCCGTGTCGAGCGAATAGTGGCGAAAGTGGGTCACGGCATCTTTTGCAGATTCAGGCGATTAGAACCGGGTCAAGCGGGTACACACCCATTGATAGTAACGATACTTACTATCCCGGCTGCTGTCCGCAGCCTGCCAACTGTGGAAAGAGAGCGATAATGACTGAGAGCAAATCGCCGCAGGACGGAAGCTTCGCGGCGCCAACCACCGGTGCCCATGTAGGCACCGAACCGTTCACGGGAAATTACTTGGACTCGGCCGATGGTGAGACCCAAACTGCAGGAACCACGGGAATCAGTGGAACCCCTACGGGCTCAGGTTCCGCCAGCTCAGGCAAGGTGGATACTGCCAAGGAAGAAGCTGCGGGAGTCGCAGGCGCCGTAAGTGAGGCTGCCGGCGGAGTCGTGGACACCGCCAAGACCGAGGCCGGTCACGTGGCTCACGAAGTCAAGGTCAACGCCCGCCAACTGCTGACGCAGACCAAGGGTGAGCTGGCCGATCAGGCTCAGGCCCAGCAGCAGCGTGTTGCAGAAGGCTTGCGGTCCATCTCCGACGAACTTTCCACCATGGCCAACTCGACTGAAAACGGTGGCGTAGCAACCGATCTGGTCCAGCAGGCGGCGCAGCGATCCTCCTCGATTGCCCAGTGGCTGGAAGGTAGAGATCCAGGATCGCTGCTGGATGAAGTCAAGGGCTTCGCACGTCGCAAGCCGGGAGCCTTCCTCATGATCGCTGCGGGTGCGGGCATCCTTGCCGGCCGCCTGGGCCGGGGCATGGCAGGCAACGCCTCCGATGCGGCCTCCACAAGCGGCGTGCCAGCCACCACGGAGACGCCTCGCGCCGCGTACTACCCCACCCAGGGCTACCCCACCCAGGGGGGTGCGGTGAGTCCGCCGGCGGTGGACCTCCCCGGACCGACGGCCACCACCGCCGGATACGGTTCGGCCACCACCACCGGCTACGACGCGGGAACCACCGGTGGCTACGACGGGTCCACGCTCCCTTACCCGGAGACCGAGGCTGGCGGCGTTAAGGCCCAAGGCGACCCGCTGGCAGGACCGCTTCACCCCGATGACCCCCAGTATGGAGGTCACCGATGAGCAGTTCCGCCGATCTACCTCCCACAGAAGCGCACATGAAGGCGGAGACCCTTCCCCTGGGTGAGCTCCTGAGCGACCTGACGCGTGATGTTTCAACGTTGATGCGTCAGGAAGTGGAGCTGGCCAAGGCGGAACTCAAGGAGTCCGCCACCAAGGCAGGCAAGGGCGCAGGGATGCTGGGTGGGGCTGCATACGCCGGCCACATCACCGTGCTGTTCCTGTCCATTGCCCTCTGGTGGGCTTTGGGCCAGCTTGTTGGCCTCGGGTGGTCCGCCGTAATCGTCGCGGTCATCTGGGGAATCGTCGCAGCCGTTTTGGCTGCCAAGGGCCGCAAGGAACTCAACGCCATCAAAGGCATGCCCCAGACCGCTGAGACGGTCAAAGAAATACCCCCCGCATTGAAACCGAACACTGAGGAGACACGATGACGCAGAACCCCGACGCCCTGCGCGCCGATATCGAAGAAACTCGCCGGCGGCTCAGTACCAACGTTGACGCCGTGGCTGACAAGGTCACGCCGTCGCACATCGTCAACCGCCGGGTGGACAAGATCAAAACCGCTGTGTTCGGCGCCCGCGATGACGTCAGTGATGCTGCCGGGAACGCTGCACACCGAGCCGGGGACGCTGTTTCCGGTGTGGCCAGCAATGTTTCCGGTGCAGTCTCGGACATCGGGGACGCCCCGCAGGTCATCACCCGCAAGGCACAGGGCAGCCCGATCGCGGCCGGCCTGATCGCTTTCGGCGCGGGCTTGCTGGTGTCCTCCCTGTTCCCGGCTTCGGAAAAGGAACGCGAAGCTGCCCAAGCGGTCAAGGACGCAGCTCAGCCCCTCACCGATGAGTTGAGTCACGCGGCCCAGGAAGTTGCCGAGCACCTGCGCGAGCCAGCACAGGATGCCATGCAGAACGTCAAGGACAGCGCCACGGAAGCCGCGGCCAACGTCAAGGACGAAGGCCAGGCAGCTGCCGCTGACGTGCAGGACCGCGCCGGCACCGCCAAGGACAACATCAGCAACCAGTAACTTCCCGCGCTGACCCAACTGAGTCGCAGCAGAGCGCGTTTTGAGCCCTCAAAACGCGCTTAACTGCGACTCAGTTGGGTTATGCAGGGGTGGGTGGGTACTCACCCTTGATGACAAAGTAGGAACCCCGGATAGTCCCGGCAAGCTTTGACTTCTGCCGGGCAAACTTGAACTTCGCTTCCAACTCGGCAGGGACCTCCATCCCGTCGGCCAGCTTGAAACCAACCGCCCTTTTCCCGTCTTCAAGGCTGTACATCACGTTGATGGCCAGGCCTGATTCGTAAAAGACGTAGGCCATATGAAGGTCTTCAACCTGGAACGCAGTGGCTTCCAGGGGGCGGGACTCAATGACCAGGTCGCGTTCTTCGCGAAGGATCCGGCTGACGCGGTCCACCACGTCCGGAACCTCATTTGCCGGGCTCACCTCAAATACGTGGTTGTACTTATTGTGGAAGTAGCGGGCCTCATTGGCGCGCAACCCAGCTGCAGCCTCGGCTACCGGCGACGATTCCAAGCCGACTGTGGATACAGTCTTGAAATCAACGGTGTACGGCATGGGCCCTCCTGGTCAGTCAGCGAACTTCGAGAATCATCTGCAACAAACGGGCCGCTGCGGGACGGGCGGCGTGTTCCTCTGCCCACTGTGCCCGCGCCAGCGCCTTGCTGACTGCTTGAGTGGTGATGCCGAGCTCCTGGGCAACGGCTCGCTGTTGACCCCGGACACCCGGGGTGAGCAGATCCAACACCCGCCACTCCGCTGCACTCCGGTGCTGCACTATGTGCCCCAGGAGTCGCAGCACGGCTTCAGCCTCTGAAGCGAGGGCGGCAAGGGGGCCGTCCACTGCCACGGGAACACGTTCTTTGCCGTTGCGAAGACGGTCCACCGCCCTGCGGGCGTAAACGAGGCCATGTCCGGAGGCGTCTTTGACCAGGTTGGGCAAGGGCTCGTTAATGGGCCCCACCCCGATACCCACGTACCACTGGCCCGTACGGAGCGCGATCAGGGCCGTCTCCACGGCTTGATGGCTGCACTCCACGATGCCTTGGACCTCGTCTTCAACCGAGCGGTCAAAGTCGAGCCGCGCAGGAATGTGCCGCAGGTCCTTGAGCAATTGCGGCACAAGATCGCCGTCGTGGCGACTGTCGCGTTGGTTGATGGTGAGAGTGAACATAGTGGATCACATGCTACCGGCTGGTAGTCGGTCTGCAAGGGCCAAATTTGCCCACTGGTGAGTCAAACCGGTCAGTCAAGCGCCGTTTGTCCCGTCAGTACGACGGCGGGCAGCGCACCTGCCGCCGCCCGCGCGGCGTCGGGTATTCCGGCGTCCTGCATGGCCCCTTGGATGGCTAGGACCAAAGGGGCGGGGTGGTTGTTGGAGGCAAAGACCCAGAAGGTGTCGCGGGCCCGGAAAACCACCGCAAACTGGCCTCCGGCGCCCAGAGAAACCTTGCTGCGTGCCACGAGTCTGTGATCTGGGTCGGTGCCATCGGTGGTGGTGACAGCTTTGATGCTGCCGGGCACCACGTCATTCCAGCGGAGCACCAAAGTGGTGTGTTTCTGCGAGAACTTGGCCACCACCCCGGCATCAAACACCAAGAGTTTGCGGAAGCTCCCCAGGAAGGTCATGGTCCACAGCAGCAGGCCGGTCAGGATGCTCGTCAACGCAAAGAAGGCGGGATCGTTAAAGTGTCCGGCCTCCCGAGTGGAGCGGATGGGACTGATGAACTCAGCAACCGTTCCGAAGACGAAACCCACAACAAGGCAGGGGATTAGGACCTTCCAGAAGATCTTGCGCGAGGAGGCTACATAGCGGAGCCGCCCCAGTTCAGGGCCGAGCCTGCGCTCAACCCGGCGAACCAGCCAGTTACGGCCGTGCATCCGGGCGCTGGCCGTAGAGGTTGGGCAGGTTCTGCCGCTCTGCGGCGGCCGCCTGCTCTGCCGCCGCTACCTTGGGGTCCGGGATGGGCTGCTGGCCTTGCGCGATTCCCGAGCGCCGGTCCATGGCTGCAAACTTCGGGTCCCAGGTGTCATCTCCGCCGCCGCTGATGGCGGAGGCAATGAGCATCACCACGAAGAACGGGAAGAAAGACCAGCAGATGGCGCGCCAACCGCCCAACCAGGCTCCCGCCGTCGTGCCGTTCTTGATACGCACAGAGCGCATACCGGCTGCGGCGTCGCCTACGCTGCCCACGGATCCCCAGATCATGCCGTATATGAAAAGCCCAACAAACCACAGGACCACGTAGAGCGTCAGCCACAAACCGTCGTTGTATCCCAAGGCCGAGCCGCTGTTCATCATGGCCTCCCGGATCACTACGGCGATCACGGCCAGGACCGCGTAGCCCACCAGGAACACCACGGCATCCAACACACGGCCCCAGAAGTGCGCAGTGCCGCTGGCCTTAACGAAGTACGCGCCGGTGTCCGTGTGGCGGCGGACAGGGCGTCCGGTCAGCGAATCCACCAAGCCGGTGGAAGTTGAGGGTTTAGGAGTGCTCATGAGGGGCTTTCAGCTCGACGGCGGGATGCGGCTTTGGGCGGCACGTTCTGGAGCGGAACGTCAGGACCGGAACGTCAGGCCATCCCGGCCAGTCCGCCCAGGACGCGGGCCAAGGAAGGGGCGGAAGTTTCCTGCAACTCGAAGGTCACGGCTCCGCCCTGCTCCGGCAGATCGGATTCCGGCGCGCCCTCCACACGAGGAGTCAGCACGTGGACGCCCGACGGGCCGGTATACACAGTGACGGTGGGGAAATCGTTGGTGTCGGAGTTGAATGCCACCACGTTGCTTGCGGCTTGGGTGTCAGCCAAGGCTGTGGCTGCGTGGGCCTCGAACTGGGCCTCGGTGTAGAGGGCAGGGTCCGTGTCGTGCGCGGCAGCCTTTTCCGGGTCCACGAATTCCGCCAGGCGCGGTACCAGTTGTTCGCGGGTGATCACCGTGAAGCCGTGCAGTCCGCTCTCGTCCACTTCCTCCAGCAGTACGCCGTCGTCGTGGAGGTAGCTGTAGAGCCAACGCTTGCCGGTGGAGACGGTGCGCTCCACGGATACGATGCTGCTTCCGCTGCGGCGGAGGGTGAGTGCGCCCGTGATTTCCTCGGTGGCGTGCAGTCGCGAGGGTTCAGTTTCGCCCTCGAAGACCACCGGGTACACGATCTCCTTGGCCAGCAGGCCGCGCAGGGCAATAGCGCACATGAGCTCCTTGCTGGCGTCCTGGGCCGAAAGCCACGGCAGGGCCACCAGCTGTTCGTGCTGAACGCCGTCCAGTGCCACAATCTCTTCATCGGTCAGTGTGGGCAATGGCGCTCCGATCGCACTGGCCGAAGCCAGGACCTTCGCTGCGGCCTCAATGTCCCGCTGGGTCCATTTCATGGTGCTGGTGGTCATCCGAATATCCCTCCGACAAAGTTTCCGACTGACTTGGCGGCGTCACTGACCCCGTCTGCCACCTTACTGCCTACGTCCTTCGCGAAGCCCGCCACCTCCTTGGCGCCGTCGGCAATGTAGCTGCCGGGGTTGCGGGCGAAGTTGCTGATGGAGTCCCAGTTGTCGGCCACGAGGTTGCCCAGAGCCCAGGCGCCGGCAACGATTCCGGCACCAATGACGATCGGCGCACCGATCGGGCCCAGCAGGGCTGCGCCACCGGCCGTCATGAGCATGATGCTGCCAACGCCACCCACGACGGACAGGCCGCCGGCCACGCGGTCGCCGGTGCCGCGCCAGCCGTCGTGCTGGGGGTTGATCATGTCGCTGATGCCGCCAACGATGTTCAGCGGTGCCGCCAGCGCTCCGGCTATCCGGAGGCCTTTGGAGAACTTGCTGGCGTCCTGGAATGCCTGGCTGTAGGGGATGCTGGCCCTGGCGTCGTTGAGGACGTCGGTGACTTTCTCACCGTTGCGCAGCGCGGTCATGGCGTCCCGGATGACGGTCCCGCCTGCCCGCCAGTTGGTCAGGACTTCGCGGGTCTTCACCCATTCGGCGTTGCCAAGCTTGAGGTATTTGTACGCCGTCCACAGCGGGGCGGCCAGTCCTTTGACGCCCATTGCTGTGTCATAGACGTCCTTGAGAACACCCACCGAGGTGCCGGAGCCGTCATTGTGGCTGGCGAATTCCTGCTGGTTGGCGTGCTTCTTCAGCTGGCTCGCGTTCTCACGGAGCATGTTGGCGGCCTTGACCAGGCTCTGCCGGTGCTGGGAGTTCCAATCACCCTTGAACACGGTGGCATCGCGGCCTTGCCATGCCGTGGTGGAGTTGATCGCGTTGGACAACTGTGTGCTTTGCAGGCTGATGGCGTCGGCAGCTTTGCCCATCACGCCTGCCAGACTGCGAAGCTGCGCTATGTCCGCGCCATAGAACCCAGCCATGTGGAACCCCCTGTAAACAAGCATCGAAAAGTCTCGTCCCAGCCTAAAGGGACCTGCGAGCTGCCGCGATGGGGAGACATGCCCATGTGCATAAAAAAGAACGACGGCGGCCGGTGCGGTTCGCAGGAACCGCACCAACCGCCGTCGGGACCCAACTGAGTCGCATTAATGCGCGTTTTGACCGCTCAAAACGCGCTTAACTGCGACTCGGTTGGGGAAGAATCAGTGTCCGGCAGCCGGGACGTAGCGTTTGATGGAAGCTTCCAGCTCGGCTTCGGCAGCGGCACGGTCGCCCCAGCCTTCAGCCTTGACCCACTTGCCCGGCTCAAGGTCCTTGTAGCGGGTGAAGAAGTGCTCGATTTCCTTGATCAGGAATTCGCTGACGTCGCTGACTTCCTGGATGTGGTCGAAACGTGCGTCCACGGGAACGCAGAGGACCTTGGCATCTCCGCCGCCGTCGTCGGTCATGTTGAACACGCCGATGGGGCGGGACTCAACAATGACGCCCGGGTGGAGATCGAAGTCCTGCAGGAGCACCAATGCGTCCAACGGGTCGCCGTCTTCGCCCAGGGTGTTCTCGAAGAAACCGTAGTGCGTGGGGTACTGCATGGAGGTGAACAGGACGCGGTCCAGGCGGACACGGCCGGTTTCGTGGTCAACTTCGTACTTGACGCGCGATCCCTTGGGGATCTCGATGGTCACGTCGTGCTTCATGGAATGCTCCTTGACGGGTGTGGGTGGGGCGCGGCAGGCAAAAGCACGGCCGGCGCCGCCGACTACTATTGAGGATATAGCGAGAGGCCCGGGTTTCTTGAACCGGCGGGGACATTTCAGGACTGACAGGACCAAGCAACTTCCATGATGGGCGTTAAAAACGGGGGTGCCCGCAAGCGGGATACGCCGGTGTGGGGGCGCTTTGCATGGCCGCTGCTACTGACCACAGTTTTGTTGTGCCTTGGCGCCGTAGTGGTGGTGGGGATGTTTCCGGGCCTGTTCACTGTCCAGAAGCCCGTGCCTGCAGTTCCCGCCTGGCATAAGGTGCCGGACCGTCTGTCCGATGTCAACAGTGTGCTTCCCTTGGATGCGAAGGCTCCTATTCCTGTGCCTGCCCAGGTGGCAAAACTCCTCAACGCCACCCTCACACCGGATGGTGCCGGCAGCATCAGCGGCGTGGTGATGGACGCCTCCACGGGCCAAGTCCTTTTTGATCGCGACGCCAACGCCAACCGCATCCCGGCCTCGAACATGAAGCTGCTGACCGCCGTCGCCGCGCTAACGGCGCTGGGCCCAGAGTCCCGGTTCACCACCCGCGTGCTCGCATCCGACAATCCCTCAACAGTGGTGCTGACCGGGGGAGGGGATGTGCTGCTGGGTTCCGGCGCCTCCGAACCCTCAGCCGTTCTTGGCCGTGCCGGCCTGGCATCGTTGGCTGCGGACACGGCCGCCGCTCTGACTTCGGCCGGTGTGAACGGACCGATTACCGTACAAGTTGACGACTCACTCTTCAGCGGCGCGCCCCTTAATCCCGCCTGGAGCCTGGACGACGTCGCTGCCGGCGAAACCGCGCCCCTGTTTTCCTTGGCGTTGAACTCCGGCCGCTATAACCCTGAGGTTTTGACCGGTCCCCGGCCCCAGGATTCGGCCATCACCACCGCCCAGGCGTTCGCCGAGCAGTTGGCGGCCGCGGGCGTCCCGGTGAGTCCCGGCGTCGAACGCGGCAAAGGCCTCCCCGCCAAGGTGTTGGCTGCTGCTGAGTCGGCCACCGTCAGCGAGCAAGTGGACCTCATGCTCGAGTCTTCGGACAACTTCCTCGCCGAAGCGTTGGGGCGCATGACCGCTTTGGCGTCCGGCCAGGCAGGGGCGTACGACGGCGCCACTGCGGCCGTGCGGCAAAGGCTGGGGGAGCTGGGAATCGCCACGGATTCGATGCAGTTGGCCGACGTTTCCGGCCTGGCCTTGGAGAATCAGGTCACCGCCCACCAGTTCGCCGAGGTTGTCCGTGCCATCACCAGCGGACCTGACCCTGCCTTACGGACAGCGCTCGATGGATTTCCGGTAGCCGGACTCACCGGAACCCTGGATAACAGGTATGTGGACGCCGGCACGTCCGAGGGCGCCGGGCTGGTACGCGCTAAGACCGGGACGTTGAATACCGTGCTCGCGTTGAGCGGTTACGTTGTGGACGCTGATGGCCGGCTGCTGGTGTTTTCGTTCATCGGCAATGGGCTGGATCCCGGTGCCGCGGGCAACAAGGTGGCCTTGGACCGCTCTGCGTCGGTGCTTGCCGCGTGCGGCTGCCAAGGCTGAATCCTCAGCGCGGAGCGAACTTAAGGCTCACTGTCAGAGACGTGTGGTGTGATGGACCGTATGGTGTCATCTGCCCGCGATTCGTCAGCAGGGGCCCCGGCCCTGATCAATTGGGACCTGGCCGCCTCTACGGCTGCCCGGCTTGCCCCTCCAGGTCCGGAGCTTAGCGCCGGGGAAATCGGCAAGGCCGTGGATAATCTGCGCTTCAACGCGGATATCTCCGTCCCGCACGTGCACGACATCACCGGCTTGGATGCCGCGAAGGACCTGCGCGATTCGCACGTCCTGGTGGTGGACAGGGCCTCATGGTCCAAGGCCAACACGCAAAGTTTCTCAGTGATGCTCCAGCCGGCCCTGGAGAAGATGCTGGAGAGCCGCAACGGGGTGGCAATGACCCCGGCTGCGACTGCTGCCAGCGGCGCCATCACCGGCACCCAACTCGGTGCCGTGCTGGCGTTTCTCTCCAGTAAAGTCCTCGGCCAGTACGACCCTTTTGCTGCGCTGGCCCCGGATTCGAACGTTCCCCCGGGCGGCCGACTCTTGCTGGTGGCACCCAACATCATCTCCGTGGAGCGCGAACTCAACGTCCACCCGGACGACTTCCGTCTCTGGGTTTGCCTGCATGAACAGACCCACCGGGTCCAGTTCGCGGCTGCGCCTTGGCTCCGGCACCACATGCTGGACGAGATCGAGAAGCTCAGCGGCAATCTACTGGGCAACATGGATACGTTGGTTGAACGCGCCGGCGCTGTGGCCAAGTCACTGCGCGACCGTAACCCTTCCGAGAAGACGCCGGGCCGTGGCGCCATCCTGGATCTCCTCCAGAACCCGGAGGAAAAGGCGTCCCTCTCCCACATCACGGCTGTCATGAGCTTGCTCGAAGGTCACGCCAATGTGGTCATGGACGCCGTGGATTCGAGCATCGTCCCCTCCGTGAGGACCATCCGCCAGCGCTTCAACGAACGGGGCAAGGACCGTGGCGTGGTGGAGAAGTTCATCCGCAACCTCCTCGGCCTGGACGCCAAGATGCGCCAGTACACCGATGGCGCCAAGTTCGTCCGCGAAGTAGTTGCCGTGGCCGGCATGGAGGGCTTCAACCGGGTGTGGGAGTCCGCCGAGTACCTCCCCACCGAAGAAGAGATCCACAACTCCAAGCTGTGGCTTGAGCGGATGGGACTTTGAGCGTTCCTGTTGGTTCTGGTGGTTCCGCCAGCGGGTCCGCTGCGGGCGCTGTAGCTAAGGGTCGACGTCGGCCCGGGCGTTTGGCGCCTGTCGTCGGCAAGGCCCGGAAGCAATTGCAGAACGCCCTGTCCTCCGCCGGCTATCCCTCACGTGTGCTTGTAGCCTGCAGCGGAGGCCCGGATTCATTGGCTTTGGCAGCAGTTGCCGCCTACTTTGCCAGACGAGGCCATGTAGACGGGCATCCAGTGTCCGTGGCGGGCGTAGTGGTGGATCATCAACTGCAGGCCGGCTCCGCGGAGGTGGCTGCCCGTACCGCTACTGTGCTGCGCGAGCTGGGGCTTTCTCCGGTCGAAGTGCGGACCGTGGAAGTCGCCGCCACTGGTTTTGGACCGGAAGCCGCAGCCCGGGACGCCCGTCATGCTGCGTTGGAGTCTGCCGCATCCCGGCTGGACTGTGATGCGATCCTGCTGGGTCACACCTTGGACGATCAGGCCGAACAGGTACTTCTGGGCTTGGCCCGTGGGTCCGGAACACGATCCCTGGCTGGCATGAGGCCCGCACGGGGACGCCTGCTCCGGCCCTTCTTAGGCCTCCGCCGTGAGGAGACGCTGGAAATTTGCCGGGTGGAGGAGCTCTCCCCCTGGCACGACCCCAGTAATTCCGATCCCGCCTTTGCCCGCTCCAGGACGCGTGTTGAAGTGATGCCGGTTCTGGAAGAGAAACTCGGCCCGGGTGTTGCAGAATCGCTGGCCCGGACCGCGGCAATCCTGCAGCAGGACGCGGACTTTCTTGAAAAGCTGGCCCACGAGACCTATCTCTCACTTGTGCAGCGCGTGGATGACGGCGCGTGGTTGCCTGAAGACGCCGTTCGTGAGCTGCCCGCAGCGCTCAGGTTCCGTGTCATCGCGAAGGCGGCGGCCGACGTCGGCGGTCAACAACCCGGCTACGGGCGCCTCCAAGCTGCGGAAGCACTGCTTCGCAGGCAAGGCTCGGCAGGGCCCGTGGAACTGCCCGGCCACGTCAGTGTGTACCGCCTGTCCCTCAGCGATCTGGAGCAGGAAGGACCTGTTTCCGCGGGTGCTTTGTCCGCGTTTTCGGCGGGCGCTGCGGCTGACGGCGTTCCCCGACTAGCCCCCCGCTGTGGGAAGCTAGTATTCCGGCATCAGAAATCGTCCCAACAGTAGCCGCACCCGAGCATCAAAACAGGAGCCATTGGTGGATTCAAACGACGTCCAGGCAGATCTCAAGCACGTTCTTTACACCAAAGAGCAGATCCAAACGCGTATCGCGGAACTCGCGGCGCAGATCGACAAAGACTACGAAGGCCGCGACATCCTTATTGTCGGTGTCCTCAAGGGTGCTGTCATGGTCATGGCTGACCTCGCACGTGCGCTGCACAGCCACGTCAGCATGGACTGGATGGCTGTCTCGTCCTACGGTTCGGGCACCCAGTCCTCCGGTGTAGTCCGGATTCTCAAGGACCTCGACACCGACCTTATGGGCAAGGACGTGCTCATTGTTGAGGACATCATTGACTCCGGCCTGACCTTGTCCTGGCTCAAGTCCAACCTTGAATCCCGTGGCACGGCCAGCGTCGAGATCTGCACAGCTTTCCGCAAGCCGACCGCCGCCAAGGTGGAAATCGACGTGAAGTACGTTGGCTACGACATCCCCAACGAATTCGTCGTAGGTTACGGCCTCGACTACGCCGAGAAGTACCGCAACCTGGACTTCGTGGGCACCCTGGCCCCGCACGTTTACGAGTAAGCCCTTCCGCTTAGCCCGTTAGCCCTGTTTGTCCTGTTTTGTCCCGCCGCGCCCTTTCCCGCCGTCTGCACCCGTAACTTCTGGTGCGTTTGGCGGGTGTGGGTGCGGCGTTGGCGCTTAAGGGGTGCGCCCGGCGGGCGCGGGTGCGGTCATAGGGGACCCGAAGCCTGACGCCGCAACGGCTCCTCGCGCTAAACTGGACCATGACCGGTGCTCCCGCCCGTCTCTTGACGTGGCTCGCCGTCATGGCGACTCTCCTCACGGCCTGCACTCCTGCGGTCGATCTCACTGAGACCGATGCCGGACAGCCCATCGCGTCCTCTTCCGCCATGCCGACTACGGGTGACCTCCAGGCGGTCCCGTCAACGAGCGCCACACAGACCCCTGTGGCACCGCAACCCGCACCGCCGCCACCGCCGCCCGCTGTTCCTCAGGCTTTCGCTTTGAATCTCTACCAAGAGGGGGACTTTGTCCCGCAGTACACCTTTGACTGGTGTGTTGCGGCGAGCATCCAAATGGCACACAACCTCGTCGATGACACCGGCGGCGGAACGTGGGCAACCTCCGCACAGCAAAGCGAGCTGTGGGAGATGGCCCGTGCACGGTCATCGAATTCATTCAACGGGGCCAACCCGCGGGGCTGGGCGCAGGTCTTGACCGAGGTTGGAATGGGCCCATATGCGGTGGTCAGCATTGCCACCTACGAGGACACGCTGCAGACGGCGGCGCGTGCAATAGCCGAAACCGGGCGGCCTGTAGGGCTCGTCATGTGGAGCGGTCGGCATGCCTGGGTAATGAGTGGCTTTGAATCCATGGGTGATCCCACGCAATTCGCGGAGTTCCAAGTGACGGGGATTCGTGTCTTGGATCCGCTCTATCCCCATGGCAGTGGGCAGTGGGGCCCTTCTCCGGAGCCCAATAGTCTGCTTACTCCGGAGCAGCTTGCCACACAGTTCGTGGTCCGTGAGCCCCGGCGCTGGAGCTCAGACCTGCCCACTGGTTACTTGCTGGTGCTCCCGGTCGCGGCCTGATTCAACCGGACTCTCAGGCCGCCCGCAGGGAGCGCAGGCCGCCGTCGTTCAGAATGCGTGCGAATGCTCGCGGGTTCATCATCTCGGACCAGTCCCAGCGAACCACAGTGAGGCCTAATGCCCGCAGCCCATTTTCGCGGGCCTTCTCAGCCATGATTGCCTGCTGGATGGTCTGGTTTCCCCGCAACTCGTGTCTCAAATATTTTCCGTGCCCATCGAATTCCCCCACAAGACCGAGTTCAGGCCACCAGAAATCGGTTCTGGCGGTTCGCCCGTTCCCCAACGTAAAAGAGCCCTGAAGGCTAGGCATGGGGAAGTTGAGCAAGATCATTTGGGCTCGACTCATGGATTCCCCCACCGATTCGGGCTTTTCCGAGGAGAGATCCAGAACCGATTGGGCACGTCGCTGCCTTGAGACGCTGGTGAGAGCGGAGGCAGCTTCAACCAGTTCGTCCATTGGCGCCGGCGGACCCCATGCCTTGTCCTTGTTCCAATCGTCGGCCGTAAAGGCGTCGCCCCACCTTTGGTTTCGGCGGCTGGAGTCCACGAGGGCCAAGGCTTCGGCAAAGTTCAGGGCAGCTGCCAGCTCCACTGTGGTGCGGACCTTGTCTGTGACTTTGAAGCCGCCCAGTTGGGTTACCCCAGTGTCGAGAGGTCCCAGGCTTCTCCTAATTCCGTGCTTTGACCTGCCACCCGTTGGGTCGCCTGTGACGGTGCATAAGCTCCGCGGCACACCCACTACGCCGAGGCCCCAGAGGAGCGCTGCCGTCTGCAAGTTGAAGAGGGGCGCCGTATTGGTCGTATTGACCAGCGCAGCGGCTTGGAGGCCGTGCCGCTGACGCTCGTTCAATTCCGCCCAATAGGCAGCGCGAATATAGGCTCCGCGTCGAATCCGAACGAGCTCGCCACGTTTGGCCTGCTTCGCGAGCTGGCGCGCGTCCTGTCCAATGCGTGTCGCATCTGAAGCAAGTATGAGTTCCGGAATGACCATAGGTTCCACGCTTCCTGTTCTTCTGCGAAGGCGAAAGCACCCGTCCGAGGTATGTGGAAAGCCGAGCTATGTGGAAAACGGCATCGAGACCACTCGGACGAGACCCAAAATGGCGCACACCAACGTGGCCCAGTTGTTCGCAAGCTCCTCCCAAGCCGGCACCCTCTTCCGCCGGGCGCGCCTGTTCTTCAACAAGTGCGCACCCTTTTCCGCCGTTCGCTCCAGAGGTTACGGGTGCGGATGGCGTGAACGGGTGCGCGGGCGGTGGGGGTGGTGGGAGCCGGATGCGGAAGGGGTGCGGATGGCGTGAACGAGTACGCAGCAAGGCGACGCCGCACCCGCACCCAACGAGAGTGCATAACCCCTGTTCCAGCGCACCCAACGCGAGTATCCTGTGTACGCCCAGAGGGAACTTTTGGACTTTCCGATGCGTGAGTTACTGGGAACGGTGTATAGCTAGAAACTGAAGCAGCACCACTCGCGCGCAGAAGTTGCGCCTCGCCGCACTACCAGGAGGGACGGGGCAAAACCCCGATCAGATGAAAGCTAAGAGTTTCTTCAAGGGCCCGGGCATCTGGATTGTTGTCGTCGTTGGCTTGCTCCTGGTGGCATTCGCAACGCTGGCTCCGGGCGGTTCCACGCGCATTGACACCAAGGAAGGCCTCGAACTCCTTTCCCAAAGCGGGAAGGTTGAGCAGGCCAAGATTTTCGACGCCGAGAACCGCGTTGACCTGGTGCTCAAGGACAACCTGAACCTGGACGGCCAAGATAAGGGCAAGAACGTTCAGTTCTTCTACGTCACAGATCGCGGTCCGGATGTGGTTAAGGCTGTCACCAACGCCAACCCGGACAAGGGCTTCACGGACCAGCCGGTGGAGAACAACTGGTTCTCCGGCCTGTTCTCCCTGCTCATCCCTGTGCTGCTGCTGGGTGTCCTGTTCTGGTTCCTGCTTTCCCGCATGCAGGGCGGCGGCTCCAAGGTGATGCAGTTCGGCAAGTCCAAGGCCAAGTTGGTCAATAAGGACATGCCGCAGGTGACCTTCTCTGACGTCGCGGGTGCGGACGAAGCCGTGGAAGAGCTCCAGGAAATCAAGGAGTTCCTCCAGGAACCGGCCAAGTTCCAGGCCGTGGGTGCAAAGATCCCCAAGGGTGTGCTGCTCTACGGCCCTCCGGGTACTGGTAAGACGCTGCTGGCCCGCGCTGTAGCTGGCGAGGCCGGCGTTCCTTTCTTCTCCATCTCCGGCTCGGACTTCGTGGAAATGTTTGTCGGCGTTGGTGCTTCGCGTGTTCGCGACCTTTTTGAACAGGCCAAAGCGAGTTCCCCGGCCATCATCTTCGTTGACGAAATCGACGCCGTTGGACGTCACCGTGGTGCCGGCATTGGCGGCGGCAACGATGAGCGTGAACAGACCTTGAACCAGCTCCTCGTTGAGATGGACGGCTTCGACGTCAAGACCAACGTCATCCTTATCGCTGCCACCAACCGCCCCGACGTCCTGGACCCTGCGCTCCTGCGCCCGGGTCGTTTCGATCGGCAGATCACCGTGGAAGCCCCGGACATGATCGGCCGCGAACAGATCCTCAACGTCCACGCCAAGGGCAAGCCCATGGCACAGGGCATCGACCTCAAGGCCGTGGCCAAGAAGACACCGGGCTACACCGGCGCCGATCTTGCCAACGTGCTGAACGAGGCTGCCCTGCTGACGGCGCGTTCAAACGCCAACCTGATTGACGACCGCGCGCTGGACGAGGCGATCGACCGCGTCATGGCGGGCCCGCAGAAGCGCAGCCGGGTCATGAAGGAACTCGAGCGCAAGATCACTGCGTACCACGAAGGCGGTCACGCCCTTGTTGCTGCCGCACTGCGTAATTCTGCCCCGGTCACCAAGATCACCATCCTTCCCCGTGGCCGTGCTCTCGGGTACACCATGGTGATACCTGAGGATGACAAGTACTCGGTCACCCGCAACGAGCTGCTGGACCAGATGGCCTACGCCATGGGCGGCCGTGTTGCTGAGGAAATCGTGTTCCACGACCCCTCAACAGGTGCATCCAACGACATCGAAAAGGCCACCGCCACGGCCCGGAAGATGGTCACCCAGTACGGCATGAGCGAACGCGTGGGTGCCGTGAAGCTGGGCCAGGGCGGCGGTGAGCCGTTCCTGGGCCGCGACGCCGCGCAGGAGCGTAACTTCTCCGACCAGATCGCCTATGTTGTGGACGAGGAAGTGCGTCGCTTGATCGACCAGGCACATGACGAGGCTTACGCCATCCTCACTGAGAACCGCGACGTCCTGGACCGGTTGGCCTTGGAGTTGCTGGAGCGCGAAACCCTGAACCAGCAGGAAATCGCTGACATCTTCCACGACATCCGGAAGCGCGATTTCCGCGAGATCTGGCTGTCCAAGGAATCCCGTCCGGTGCAGTCGATTCCTCCGGTGGAGAGCCGCGCCGAGAAGGCTGAACGCGAAGCCCAGGAAGAGGCCAAGCAGGCCCGATTGGATGAGCCTTTGGACGTCGTGGCACCGCATGCCCAGGGAGTCAGCAGCCAGGAGTCGTTCCAGTCCCCGCAGCCCGACGGCGGCAACGACCACCCGCATCACGGCTAAGCTTCTGCTGTGACTCATTTCGACGACGACGACGACCTCGCCGCCGCCCACGGTTCCGCCGCGGGCTCCAAGCACGGACACAAAGTGGACCGTCCGCGCATTGAAGCGGCTGTCCGTGAGATCCTGCTGGCTATTGGTGAAGACCCTGACCGCGGAGGACTCCTGGACACGCCTAAGCGCGTAGCCAAGGCTTACGCTGAGGTCTTCGCAGGTCTGCACCAGCACCCTGCGGATGTCCTCTCCACCACTTTTGACCTGGACCATGAAGAGCTTGTTTTGGTCAAGGACATTCCCTTCTACTCGACGTGCGAGCATCACTTGGTGCCGTTCCACGGAGTGGCACATGTTGGTTACATTCCGTCACATGACGGCAAGGTGACCGGCCTGAGCAAGTTGGCACGACTGGTGGATATTTATGCGCGGCGGCCCCAGGTGCAGGAACGCCTCACTACGCAGATCGTCGAGGCGCTGGTGAAGCACCTCAATCCGCGCGGCGCGATTGTCGTCGTCGAATGTGAACACATGTGCATGTCCATGCGCGGCATTCGCAAGCCCGGCGCGAAGACCGTCACCAGTGCGGTGCGCGGTCAACTCCATGACCCGGCCACCCGCGCCGAGGCCATGAGCCTCATACTCGGAAGGTAAGCACTATGGACTCCCTCGCTGCAGCACCCGGAACCGGCCCGGCCACAAGCCCTCTGCCGATTCTCCGCAAACCGCGACCCGCGGCCAGGTTCGAGGACCTGCCAACGGACCGCACGCTCGTTATGGGAATCCTCAACGTCACCCCGGATTCCTTCAGCGACGGCGGTACTCACCGGACGCCGGACACTGCCATCGCACTCGGCCTGCGCATGTTTTATGCAGGTGCGGACATCATCGACGTCGGTGGCGAATCCACCCGCTCGGGTGCTGAACCGGTTTCCCCTGAAGAAGAACAGCGCCGCGTCATTCCCGTGATCCAGGCGCTGGTCAAGGCCGGTGCGCTGGTCAGCATTGACACCATGCACACGTCCACCGCGGCTGCTGCCATTGAGGCGGGTGCGGCCATCATCAATGATGTCTCCGGCTTGACCATTGAACCGGACATGCCCGAGCTCGTGGCCCGGACCAAGGTTCCGTACATCCTGACGCACCGCCGGGGCGACGCCCTGACCATGGACAGCCTCACGGACTACAAGAACGTGACGGAGGACGTGGTGGCTGAGCTCAGCGGCGTCCGCGACAAGCTGTACGCCGCGGGTGTTGCGCCGGAGCAGATCATCATCGATCCCGGCGTCGGTTTCTCCAAGAATGAGGACCAAAACTGGGAAATCCTGAAGAACCTGGACCAGCTTTTCTCACTGGGTCACAAGGTGATGGTGGCTGCTTCCCGTAAGCGGTTCCTCGGCTCGCTTCTCACAGTGGCGGGTAAGTCCGCTGCACCCTTGGAACGCGATGCGGCTACCGCTGCCATCACCGCTTTGAGCGCCACGAAGGGTGCTTGGGCTGTCCGGGTTCACGACGTCGGCCCGAGCCTTGACGCCGTCAAGGTCGCCGCCCGCATTTCCCGCTGATTGGATACCGCTGTGGACAGGATCACGCTGACCGGCGTCACCGCCGTCGGTTATCACGGGGTGTTCGATTTCGAACGCCGTGACGGCCAGCCTTTTGTGGTGGACGCCGTGCTTTACACGGACTTCACCAAGGCAGCTGAGACGGATGATCTGCAGTACACAGCCCACTACGGCGAAGTGGCTGAGCTGATTACCAAGCACATTGAGGGCGAGCCTTTGAACCTCATAGAGGGCCTGGCTGTGAGGATTGCCGAGGGCATCCTCGAGAACTACAGTGTTGCCGCCGTTGATGTCACGGTTCACAAGCCCAAGGCGCCCATCGAGGTACCGTTCGGCGACGTTACTGTTAGCGTCCACCGGGAGCGATCATGACGTCCGGCTATACCAAGGCCATCCTGGCCCTTGGCAGCAATCTGGGGGAGCGTAACGACACCTTGTCCACTGCCGTCGCGGATCTGGTGGATCCGCCGGAGGTGCGTCTGTTGGGTGTCTCGCCGGTGGTGCAGACCAAGGCCGTCGGTGGTCCGGAGGGCCAGCCTGATTTCCTGAACATGGTCATGGCGGTGGAGACCACGCTGACACCCCTGGAACTCTTGAAGCACTGCCATGCAGTGGAGCAAAAGCATCACCGTACCCGCGAGGTGCGATGGGGTCCCAGGACCCTGGATGTGGACGTGATCGTATTCGGTGACGTCGCCAGCGAGGACCCCGTTCTGACGATTCCGCATCCGCGGGCAGCGGAGCGCGCTTTCGTGCTGTACCCATGGTCCCTGCTGGATCCGCACGCCACACTGAATGGCAGGAGCGTGGCTGAACTGGCCGCCGTCGCCGCCGACATGCCGGACATTCGGCGCTTCGACGGTTTTGGTGACGTAGCCGGTGTGCCGGCCGCCGGAGCAGTGGAGCAGCCATGAAAGCAATGCGCCCCGTGGTTCTGATGCTCATCGCTGTGATCGCTGCCGTGATTGGTTGGTTGGCTACGGTGGCTACCAACCGTTTCAGCATGCCAACCCCTGTGCTGCCCGTTTCCGCGCTCATCACCATGGCGGTCATCGCCGGGCTGACGCTGGTCATGGGTATCAGAGTATTGCGTTGGCGTAACGGTAAGAAGAAAAACCTGCTTGATCCGATCCTCGCGGCCAGGACGCTGATTCTGGCTCAAGCCTGCGCCTACGCGGGGACTCTGCTCCTGGGTTGGCATGCGGGAATCGCCACGGACCTTCTCCGTATTGGTGGCTTGCGTGGCGGCGAGGGAATTCTGTGGAATGCCCTTTTGATGGGCGGCGGCGGCGTAGTGATGGTTGTGGTTGGTCTGGTGGTGGAGCGGTTCTGCCGCATCCCGCCGGAGGACCTGGAAGGTGGGACCGCCGGACCGGAAACCCGTCGAGGCGAAACTAAAGGTGAAGGCGAGTATGCATACCGAGGCGATTGATCCTCCCGGCGTCCAGTGGCTGCGGGTATCCCCAAAGTACGTCACCGTTCGCTTAGTGGAGTGGGCTATCGGCAACGTTGTGATGCTGGTAATCCTCAGCCTGCCTCTCGTTTTCGTGTTGCTCGGCTGGTGGCGGTGGCCGCCTCTGTGGCTGGCGATCACGGTTCCCGCGGTAGTGCTGGTGTTGGCCTTGTGGAGGCTGGTGCTGATTCCGCGCCAAGTTCGCGCAATCGGGTACGCCGAGCGCGACGACGACCTCCTTATCCGCCGCGGTATTTTCTTCCAGCGAACCATGGTGGTCCCTTACGGCCGGATGCAATATGTGGACGTTGCGGTTGGGCCCGTTGAACGCAGCCTGGGGTTGTGCACGCTCAAACTTCACACGGCCTCTGCGGGAACCAATGCGCAGTTGCCTGGGCTTCCGGCGGTAGAAGGGGCACGCTTGCGCGAGCAGCTTTCGGCTCGCGGAGAAGCCAGGTTGGCCGGGCTGTGAGCCTGGAAAACAACGCCACTGAGAGCCTGCCGGGCAAGCCGGAAACAACGGTCGACGGCGACTGGAACCGCGTCCACCCTGCGTCACCGTTCGTTCGCGGCTGGGTGGCGCTTGCCGCCGTCGGGTTCTTCTTTGGTCGTGACGCTTTCGAGCGAATGCTGCAGGGCCGGGATTTCGTGGATCCGAACCTCAGCGGCCGGGCGCCGTGGCTGCTGGCCGGGGGCGCCGTCGTGTTGCTGTTGACGGTTGGCGGGTTCATTCTCAGCTGGTACTTCACGCGCTACCAAGTGGCGGAGGGGTATGTCCGTGTCAACACCGGCTTCCTGTTCAAGCAGCAACGGCAGGCCCGTTTGGATCGCGTTCAGGCGATCGACATTGTGCAGCCGCTTTTGGCGCGGATCTTCGGGCTCGCTGAACTGAAGTTTGAAGTGGCCGACGCCGGTGAATCGGCCGTGCGGCTCGCTTACCTCCCGCTGGACCAAGCTAAGCAGCTGCGTGCCACCATTCTTGCGCGGGCGGCAGGTGTAGTCAGCGGACCGGAAACCGCAGCGGAAGTCCCGGAAGCTCCAGAGCATGTTGTGTTGTCGGTGCCGCCGTCCCGGCTTATTGGTTCCCTGCTGCTCAGCGAGCAGACTGTCGGCATTTTGTTTGGGGCCGCAGTTGTTGTCACAACGTCTGTGTTGTTTGACAACAACGCTATTTTCCTGGCGCTCATCCCCGGCATCCTGGGTATCGCTGCGTCTTACTGGAGCTCCTTCAACAAGGGCTACAACTTCACCGCCGCGATTTCCCCGGACGGCATCCGCCTCCGGTACGGGCTTCTTGATACGCAGGCGCAGACTCTTCCGCCCGGGCGGATCCAGGCGCTCATGGTGGCGCAGCCGCCCCTGTGGAGAATCTTTGGCTGGTACCGGATTCACGTCAACGTGGCGGGTTACGGCCTGGCGGCCAGTACTGATGGCGCCCGAACGATGTTGCTTCCCGTCGGACTGAAGCCGGAGGTGTTGCGGATGATGTCTTTGGTGTTGCCTGATCCTGGAGTTGAGGATCCGGAACGGCTTTTCACCGCGGGACTTGATGGGCTTGGGCCGGTTCAACCCAACACCGCCACGAGTGACGGCTTCACCACCACTCCCCGCCGCGCAAGGTTGTTGGCCCCGCTTGGCTGGCGGCGCAACGGTTTCCTTGCCACCAAGACTGCGTTGCTGATCCGTTCCGGCCGCTGGTGGCACACGCTTGTGATGGTTCCGCATCAACGGACACAATCCATGGCACTGCACCAGGGCCCGTGGGCGAGGCGATTCCGCGTGGCCGATCTTGTCCTCCACACCACGGCAGGGCCGGTTTCCCCGCGGGTGTTCCAAGCCGACGTGGAGCAGGCAGTGGAGCTTTTCGATCAGCAGGCTGCCCGGGCCCGGGAGGCACGGAAGCGGCAAACCAGCGAACAATGGCTGGCGCAGGTGGCACCGCAAGCCCCGGAGCTCGCAGCCACACTAACGGAACAACCCGCCCAGCCCGCACCACCCCAGACTTCACCGCAACAGGAGGACCGCCACGATGGCTAGGCCAGGACGACTCGGTGTCGGGATCATCGGCGCTGGCAAGGTGGGTGCCGTGTTGGGTGCCGCTTTGCGCGCGGCCGAGCACGCCGTCGTCGGGGTTTCTGCTGTCTCCGAGGCGAGCCGCGAGCGTGCGGATAACCTGCTTCCCGGCGTTCCGGTCCTGGAAATCCAGGACATCGTGGAACGCTCGGAGCTCGTTTTGCTGGCCGTCCCGGACGATGCCCTCGGCGAGTTGGTGGCGGGGTTGGCCAAGCTCGGAGCGTGGCAGCCCGGGCAACTGGTGGCGCATACGTCGGGCCGGTTCGGCGTCGGAATCCTCAACCCGGTCCGGGCAGCGGGTGCGATTCCGCTGGCGCTTCACCCGGCCATGACCTTCACCGGCATGAGCCTGGACCTAACCCGTCTCATGGATTGCACGTTTGGTGTCACGGCGGATGCTGCCATGCTGCCGATCGCCCAGGCACTGGTAGTGGAGATGGGCGCGGAACCCGTGGCCATTGCTGAGGCCGATCGCACGCTCTATCACGCATCACTCGCGCATAGCTCGAACCATATGGTCACGCTGGTGGCGCAGGCATCGCAAATGCTGCGGGAGATCGGCGTCGAAACCCCGGAGGCCATGCTTGGTCCGCTGCTGCGTGCGACTCTCGAGAACGCCCTCGCGTCCGGCGAATCTGCGCTGACCGGTCCTGTTGCGCGAGGGGATGTGGGTACCGTTTCCGCGCACGCCCAGGCATTGAAAGAGTACGACGGCGGTGCAGGCGGCGACGTCCTTGAGGCCTACCGGGCCATGGCCCGGGCGACTGCGCGCAGGGCAGGAAACCGCGGGCTGCTGCGTCCCGAACAACTGATTGAGATTGACGAGGCCTTGGGCGCCGAACCCAAGGCACCGGAAGGAAACTGAACAGCATGGCCATCAAACTCGTGACCACGGCGGCGGAATTACGGGCCGAGAGTGCCCGGCTCCTGACTCTCAAAGGTGGAAATTCGCAAGGACTTGTTCCCACCATGGGTGCTTTGCATTCGGGCCATGCCGCGCTGGCCCGGACCGCTGCGGCGGAGAACGACGTGGTGGTGGCCACCATCTTCGTGAACCCCTTGCAGTTCGGCGATGCCGTGGACCTTGACCGCTACCCGCGCACCCTCGACGCTGACATGGCCTTGCTTGATGCCGAAGGCGTGGACTTGGTGTTCGCGCCGTCCGTGGACGAGGTGTATCCCGGCGGCCAGCCCTTGGTGCGGGTGACATCCGGTCCGTTGGGTGAAAAGTGGGAAGGCGCCTCCCGCCCGGGACATTTCGACGGCGCCCTCACCGTGGTGGCCAAGCTGTTGCACTACGGACTCCCCGGAGGTGCTGCGGCTGACGGCACGACGGCGGCCTACCGGGCCTATTTTGGCCAGAAGGACGCACAACAGTTGGCTTTGGTGAAGCGCATGGTCTCGGACCTGAACTTCCCGGTAGAGATTGTGCCCGTGCCCATCGTTCGCAGTGAGGACGGTTTGGCGCTCTCCAGCCGCAATAGGTTCCTGTCCGACGAAGAGCGTGAAGCAGCGCTGGTGTTGTCGCGGGCTTTGCGCCTCATTGAGTCCCGCGCGAACGCGCATGAACCGCTTGACCTCGATTCCGCCGTCGCGCTTGTTGAATCGCAGCCGCTGGTGGAACTGGACTATTTCGACGTCGTGGATCCCACTACACTGGAGCCGCTCGCAGAGAACTGCAAGGAGACTCCCTTCCGCGGTGAGGGATTGGCGATCATTGCCGCCAAAGTGGGGCCGGTGCGGCTCATCGACAATGCCCCTTTGTTCTCCTAGCGTTAGGAATTTTTCTACTGACGGGAATTGGATGGGAGTTTAGACTGTTCTAGTCTTCACCGGCATAGATCGCCGGACACCAAATCCAAACCCTTGGGGAATCCTCATGTCTACCGACGTCACGTCCGACGCCAACGGCAAGCCTAGTTCGGGCGCTTCCGGCTCCGTCACCTCCACCGAGGCGGCGCCCCCGGTAGTGCCGACGGCCCAGGCTCCCGGGTCCCAGGCCCCGGTGTCCGGGAAGATGTCACGCGAATCCGTGACGGTCATTGTCACGCTGTTGGTGGCAACCTTCGTGGTGATCCTCAACGAGACCATCATGAACGTCGCCCTGCAGCGCCTCATGACGGACCTCCAGGTGAGCGCGTCCACTGTGCAGTGGCTGGCCACGGGCTTCATGCTGACCATGGCAGTCGTCATCCCCACCACGGGTTTCATCCTGCAGCGGATGAGTACGCGCGGGGCTTTCATGCTGGCCATGGGGCTGTTCAGCGGTGGAACGTTGCTGGCCGCACTGGCACCGGGATTCCTGGTGTTGCTGCTGGCGCGCATAGTACAAGCAGGTGGCACTGCCATCATGCTGCCGCTGCTGATGACCACCATCCTCACGCTGGTTCCGATGTCCAAACGCGGTGCCGTGATGGGCAACGTCAGCATTGCCATCTCGGTGGCACCCGCCATGGGACCAACCGTTTCAGGCATCATCCTGGACCACTTCTCCTGGCGCTTCATGTTCGTGTTCGTGCTGCCGGTTGCCCTGGCTGCGTTTGCGATCGGCGCCAAGTACCTCACCAATGTGGGCGAACGGGAGAAGACCACGCTGGACGTGCCTTCTGTCATCCTTACCGTCCCTGCCTTTGGTGGGCTGGTTTACGGTTTGAGCCAGATCGGTGGAGCCGAGGCTGGCGTTGTTCCCGTCATCGCGCTGGTAGTAGGCGTCCTCTGCCTTGCACTGTTTGTCTCCCGGCAGCTCAAGCTCCAGAAGTCCGACGCCCCGCTCTTGGACCTTCGCGCTTTCAAGTTCCGGATGTTCACGGTGTCCACGCTGCTGATGGTCGTCGCCATGATGGCCCTGTTCGGCGGGGTCATCCTGTTGCCGCTGTACCTCCAGAACACGCTTCACCTTCAGCCTTTGGAGACCGGACTGGCTCTGCTGCCGGGTGGTTTGGCCATGGGCCTGTTGGGTCCGGTCATCGGGCGGATCTTCGACAAAGTTGGTCCCCTGCCGCTGACTGTCACAGGCTCGGTGCTGATGGTCCTGACTCTCTGGCAGTTCTCGCGTCTGGATGAGGCAAGTTCCCTTGGCTGGGTTATTGCCCTGCACGTCACACTGAGCCTTGGCCTCGCCTTGCTCTTTACGCCGGCCTTCACCACAGGCCTGAACCCACTGCCGCCGCACCTCTACTCCCATGGTTCAGCGATTATCAGCACGGCCCAGCAGGTTGCGGGTGCTGCCGGCACTGCGCTGCTGGTGTCCATTTACGCCGTGGTTTCTGCATCCTCCGGGTTGGTGGCGGGCATGCAGGCGGCATTCCTGGCCGCGACCGTTATCGCGGTGGCGGCTGTGGTCCTTGGCGCCATGATGCGCAAGACGGAAGGCGCCGGAGGCCACGGCGGCCACTAAGCCTCCGTTTGGCCCCTCCGACGCTCTCTCACATCCCTCGAGTTTGAGCGGGACGCTCTCTCACATCCCTCGGGTTTTGGCCCAACGCTCTCTCACTTCGGTGGGGGAGCGTTGTTGTTTAAGGGTTGGGTGTCGGGCGGCTGGTTGTGGGGTTCGATGGCGCTGGTGCGTGGCGGTTGGAGCGGCGGGTGGGGTTGGAGCGGTGGGTGTGGTTGGTGGCGGTCATCCTCTGTGCGCTCGGTCGTTCCTCCCTTGGACGCGCGCTGCCGGATAACCGCCGCCACCCTCCGACGCTCTCTCACTTATTTGCCGTTTTTGGGCGTCGCTCTCTCAGGTTTTGCGGGTTGGGTGGGTGTTCGACGGCGGGTGGTTGTGGTGTGTTCGACGGGGGTGCTTGGGTTTTGGCGTTTTGGTTGGCGTGGTTGGGGGGTGTGATGGGCTTCACGGGAGGTTTCTGTTGGGGTTGGGGGGTGTTTTGGGGGTGGTTTGGGGTTGTTTTCTTTGTGTTGGCGGGTTTTTTGGGTGGTGTTGGGGTGGATTTGGTGTGGGGGTTGGGCGCGTGTAAAGTTATTCGAGTCGCCGCCGCTGATGCGGAAAGATAGCGACCGACTCCCTTTCAAATTACCGGTTCCGGTTGTGCTTTTGTGCGCTTCTGGTTGGTGTGGGAGGCCCGGATTCTGGTTTGCTTTGTGCGGCTGGTTCGGGTAAGTTTGAAAAGTTGCTCCGGAGCGATCCAGTTGAGGCTGGTGGTACTGCTTTGGAATAGTGACCTGTTGTTTGAGAACTCAATAGTGTGCCAAGTTTGTTGATACCGATTGTTTTATTGATTGGTTGAAATTATGGCTGGATCATTGCGCACCCCCGTGTGTGGTGGTCTGGTTTTCAGCTGGTTTCGAATTTTGTGCAGCCGCGTTTACCGTTATTTCCGGTGGGTGTGGTTGTGTCTGTTTGATTTGTTTTTTTCAACGGAGAGTTTGATCCTGGCTCAGGATGAACGCTGGCGGCGTGCTTAACACATGCAAGTCGAACGATGATCCCAGCTTGCTGGGGGATTAGTGGCGAACGGGTGAGTAACACGTGAGTAACCTGCCCTTGACTCTGGGATAAGCCTGGGAAACTGGGTCTAATACCGGATACGACCATTCCACGCATGTGGTGGTGGTGGAAAGCTTTTGTGGTTTTGGATGGACTCGCGGCCTATCAGCTTGTTGGTGGGGTAATGGCCTACCAAGGCGACGACGGGTAGCCGGCCTGAGAGGGTGACCGGCCACACTGGGACTGAGACACGGCCCAGACTCCTACGGGAGGCAGCAGTGGGGAATATTGCACAATGGGCGCAAGCCTGATGCAGCGACGCCGCGTGAGGGATGACGGCCTTCGGGTTGTAAACCTCTTTCAGTAGGGAAGAAGCGAAAGTGACGGTACCTGCAGAAGAAGCGCCGGCTAACTACGTGCCAGCAGCCGCGGTAATACGTAGGGCGCAAGCGTTATCCGGAATTATTGGGCGTAAAGAGCTCGTAGGCGGTTTGTCGCGTCTGCT
>NZ_JAAOXO010000012.1:0-154293 GCF_011605365.1 Paenarthrobacter sp. MSM-2-10-13
GGGGAAACGCCCGGTCCCATTCCGAACCCGGAAGCTAAGACCCACAGCGCCGATGGTACTGCACCCGGGAGGGTGTGGGAGAGTAGGACACCGCCGGACAACCATTCACGGAGGAGCCCCGACCACACGGTCGGGGCTCCCCGCATTTAACAACCAAGCCACCCCACAGCTCTCTGCCTGGGGTGCTGTCTCCCATGGCGGATGAGCGCCGGTGGTGCGAGACGGCTTGGTAGCGTCGCGCTTGTGAGACTTGCCACGGGACGGCCTAAAGGTGCTTCCGGCGTTCGGTGGCTGTGGCGGGGTCGAATAGAATTGAACCAGATATACGAGTCGGTAGCCGAGCGCTACTGGCGGCGTGACAACGAAATAAGGGTTATGAGCGACTACGCACGCGCCAGTGGTCGGCTCGCAACAGGAGGAATCCACCATGGCTGAGCACAACGGCGGCAATCGCGGCGGCAATCGCGGAAACTTCGGAGGGAACCGCGACGACCGCGGTTCGTACCGCCCCAACAACAATTCCGGCGGAGACCCGCGCGGGTTCCGTTCCAGGGAGAACCGGGACGGTAATGACCGTCCGGCTCGTGATGGTGAGCGTCGCTCCTTTGGTGGCGACCGTGACCGTAAGCCTTTCGGTGACCGTGGCGATCGTCCGGCCCGTGATGGCGATCGTCGTCCGTTCAATAATGACCGTGGCGACCGTAAGCCCTTCGGCGACCGGCCCGAGCGTGGACCGCGGAACTTTGATGGCCCCCGCCGCGACAACGATGACCGTCGCTCCTTCGGCGGCGACCGTGACCGCAAGCCCTTTGGCGATCGTAGTGATCGTCCGGCCCGCGATGGCGAGCGTCGTCCGTTCAATAATGACCGCGGCGACCGTAAGCCCTTCGGCGACCGGCCCGAGCGTGGACCGCGGAACTTTGATGGCCCCCGCCGCGACAACGATGACCGTCGCTCCTTTGGTGGCGACCGTGACCGCAAGCCTTTCGGTGACCGTGGCGACCGCAAGCCCTACGGAGACCGGCCCGAACGCGGCGGCGATCGTCGTTCCTTTGGTGGCGACCGCAACGAACGCGGTGGCGCATGGGAAGAGCGCCCCGCACGCGTTCCCAACGCCAAGGACATCCGCAGCGCCAACCGTCCTGACCGTGAGCGTTCCCCCGAAATTGACGAGGACGTCACGGGCAAGGAACTCGACCGCGCTACGGGCCACCAGATCAAAACCCTCGAGGAGCAGAGCGCAGGTTGGGTCGCAAAGCACCTGGTCATGGCCGGACGTTTGATCGACATTGAGCCCGAGCTCGCCTTCCAGCACGCCCTTGCTGCAAGCCGCCGCGGTGGACGCCTCTCAGTAGTACGCGAAGCGGTAGGTCTGACCGCTTACGCCGCCGGCCATTACGGCGAGGCGCTGCGTGAATTCCGTACCTACCGCCGCATCAGTGGGTCCAACGTGCATTTGCCGGTGATGGCCGACTGCGAGCGTGGCCTTGGCCGCGCTGATCGTGCACTGGACATGGTGCGCTCTCCCGAAGCCCAGGATCTTGACGCTCCGGGCAAGGTTGAGCTCGCTATCGTTGCCTCCGGCGCACGTGCGGACCTCAATCAGCTGGATGCTGCTGTCAGCGAGCTCGAGATCCCACAGCTGGACATCAACCGAGCCTTCTCTTACAGCCCGCGCCTCTTCCGCGCATACGCTGAGGCTTTGAGCGCAGTGGGTCGTACCGAGGAAGCCGATAAGTGGGCCCGCCAGGCGCTCGTTGCTGAGAGCGCCTTGGGTGTTGGCGACTTCGCTGAGCCCGAAATTCTTGACCTTGGCTGGGACGAGCAGGAAGAAGCAGCCGCGCGGAAGCCGCGCTTCGAGAAGCCGGTGCGGGACACCGACGTCGTGAAGCCTGAAACAGAAACGGTCATTGTTGAGGCCGCAGCCGCTGACGTTGAGCACGATGAGGTTGAGCTTGATGATGCGGAGTCTGACTACTTCGAGTCGGATGACGCAGAATCTGACATCGATTCAGCTGAAGACGACGTAGAGGCAAAAGACGAAAATACCGAGAACGAGGGCTCCGACTCCCAGCATGGCTGATTCACTGATCTCACTGTTTGATGCTGTCCTTTCAGATCTGGACGGGGTGGTCTATGCGGGACCGCATGCCATCCCTGGGGCCGTGGAGTCATTGCGGCGTCTCGAAACTGTAGGCGTTGGCCTTGGTTATGTGACCAACAATGCCTCCCGCACTCCGGCTCAGGTTGCGGCGCATCTGCGGGAGCTTGGCGCGCCGGCTGAGGACCATCAAGTGGTCAGTTCCTCCCAGGCAGCAGGGGAGCTTTTGGCTTCCATGCTGCCTGCGGGGGCGCATGTCCTCATCACCGGCAGCGCAGCTTTGGCTCATGAGATCGAATTGGCGGGACTCAAGCCCGTGCACAGTGCCGCCGAATCTCCGGTAGCCGTCGTCCAGGGTTTCAACCCGGAGATCGGCTGGAAGGATCTCGCGGAGGCGTCGTATGTTGTGGCCGGGGGAGCCATGTGGTTTGCCACCAACACGGACATGTCCATCCCGCAGGCCCGCGGCATGGCCCCTGGGAATGGAACGCTTGTTGCCGCTGTGGCGGCTGCCACGGGAAAGACACCTCTGGTGGCCGGCAAGCCGGAAGCCCCTCTGTTCCATGCAGCGGCCAAACGGCTTAAGGCCGACCGTCCGCTGGTTGTGGGCGACCGTTTGGACACCGACATCCTGGGCGGCAACCGTGCAGGATTTGCGACGGCGGCCGTCCTCACCGGGGTGGACACCACCCACACCATCATTGCTGCACGAACGGATGAACGTCCGGACTACCTCCTGGCGGACTTGGAGGGCCTGTACGCGCCGTATCCGGAGGTTGTCAGCGACGCCGGTACGTTCCGTTGTGGTGCGGCATCTGCAGTTGCCGGGGATGGCACCGTGACCGTCACAGGAGACGAGGCCGATCTCGACGCTTGGCGGGCGGCATGCGCGGCGTGGTGGGCAGCTGTTCCGGACACGGACGTGGCGCAAACGCCGCAGCTGGTGTGGCGAAATCACTAGACTGGTGCGATGACCGACCCCCAACAGTCCGATGCGGAACATCCCGATGCGGAACCACCCGCAGTCCAGTGGCCTGACATGGCGAGCCCCACGGGGGATCCCCTGGTGGACAGGGCCCTCGGCCTGCTGGACGGCGTAGCGGAGTCACCCGTGCCGGACCATGGGGAGCTGTACACCGGCATCCATGACGCCTTGTTGGAAGCTTTGGACGCGGAACCCGGGCTTCCGGCAACCCCGAAGAGCGGCTCGCGCCCGGAAGGCGAAAGTTAACGAATGCCAAGACTTGATCAGGAACTCGTCACCCGTGGGCTGGCGAGGTCGCGTACGCATGCCGCCAAACTCATCAGTGATGGCAAGGTCAGCTCGAACGGTCACGTCCTCGTCAAAGCCGCACATCAGGTGGATGCGGAGACGGAGCTGGATGTCGAATCCCATCTGGAGGACATTTACGTGAGCCGTGCCGGGCACAAGCTGGCCGGCGCGCTGAAGGCGTTCCCCGCCGTCGTGGTTGCCGGTAAGCGGTGTCTCGACGCCGGTGCCTCCACAGGCGGTTTCACTGACGTTCTGCTCCGGCAAGGTGCCGCCCAGGTGGTGGCGGTGGATGTGGGGCACGGCCAGCTGGTGCCGCACCTTGGGGAGGACCCCAGGGTGGAGGTCCATGAAGGCCTCAACGTCAGGTACATGACACCGGAGCAGATCGGTGGCCCGGCGACGTTGACGGTGGCTGACTTGTCGTTCATTTCCTTGACGCTGGTCCTGTGGCCACTTGCACAATGCACCGAGCCGGGCGGTGACATGGTCCTCATGGTCAAACCACAGTTCGAGGTTGGCAAGGAACGCCTAAGCCGAACCGGTGTGGTGTCCTCCGAGAATGAACGCCGGCGGGCGGTGGCCCAGGTTGCCCGCGCTGCAGTGGACGCAGGCCTGGAACTTCAAGACCTTGCGGCCAGTCCGCTGCCGGGCCAGGACGGAAATGTTGAATACTTCCTGTGGATGAAGCGCAGTATGTCAGCGGTGTTGCCTAAGATCGAAGAGCGGGACGAGGACGTTGCTGCGTTGATCAAGAAACTCTGGCCGAACCACTAGAAAGCAGATCTGATGAGCAGGCGTGTACTTGTCCTTGCCCACACAGGGCGGGAGGAATCGCTCCGCGCAGCGTGGGATGCCTGTACGCAACTGCATTCCTCCGGCCTGGTTCCCGTGCTGCAGAAATCCGAACTTGCAGATATTGAACGATTCTTCGGCGCCCTTGATACGCCTATCGAGATCCTCAACGATCACGTCAATCTTGAGGACGTGGAGCTGGTGATGGTTCTCGGCGGGGATGGCACCATCCTGAGGGCTGCCGAACTGGTGCGCGAGGTTGACGTCCCGCTGCTGGGCGTCAACCTGGGGCATGTGGGCTTCCTGGCGGAAAGTGAACGCGCCGATCTGGCCCAGACCGTGGAGTGGATCGCCAGCCGCCAGTACACGGTGGAAGAACGCATGACCATCGATGTCCAGGTGTGGGTCAAGGGCCAGAAGATTTGGCACACGTGGGCTTTGAACGAAGCTGCCATCGAGAAGGCCAACCGGGAACGGATGCTGGAAGTTGTCACCGAGGTGGACGAGCGTCCTTTGACGTCGTTCGGCTGTGATGGTGTTGTCCTCGCTACGCCCACCGGTTCCACAGCCTATGCTTTCTCTTCAGGAGGGCCCGTAGTGTGGCCTGAGGTCGAAGCATTGGTCATTGTTCCCATCAGTGCACATGCGCTTTTTGCCAAGCCCTTGGTGGTGTCCCCGCGTTCCAAGCTGGCCGTGGAAATCATGAACCGGACCGACGCCACCGGAGTTCTCTGGTGCGATGGCCGTCGTTCGGTGGATCTGCCGCCTGGAGCCCGTGTTGAAGTAACGCGCTCGGCCACCCCGGTGCGCCTGGCCCGGACCCACAAGACGCCGTTCTCTGCCCGGCTTGTCCGCAAGTTCCAGCTTCCCATCCACGGCTGGCGTGGCCCGGCCCCTCGGAGCGGCGAAGTCCACACCGGTCCCATCCCCGTCATCCGGACCCTGTCACCGGCTCCTTTGCCCAGTCCCCGGGACTCTGCAACGTCCCAGGACCTGGGGCAAGGTGAGCCATCAGATCCCACGAATGCGAAGTGAACCATGCTTGAAGAACTCCGAATCCGTGACCTCGGCGTCATCACAGACGCAGCCCTGCCGCTAGGCCCGGGCCTCAGTGTCGTCACCGGCGAAACCGGTGCCGGCAAGACCATGGTGGTGACCGCCGTCGGACTTCTTCTTGGTGCGAGATCTGACGCCGGTGCCGTTCGAAGCGGGGCCAAATCCGCCTCGGCCGAAGCTGTGTTGAAGCTTGATCCGGGGCACAGCGCGGTGGAGCGAGCCAAGGAAGCCGGCGGCGAGGCGGAAGAGTTCGACGGCGTTGCTGAACTCCTGCTGGCCCGCACCGTTGGTGCTGACGGACGTAGCCGTGCTTATGTTGGCGGGCGAGCGGCACCAGTGGGAGTGTTGGCCGAGCTGGGCGAAAGTCTGGTGGTAGTCCATGGGCAGTCGGACCAGATCCGGCTCAAGAGCGCTACCGCGCAGCGGCACGCGTTGGACAGGTTTGCCGGAACGTCCCTGGCGAAGGCTCTGGGGGAGTACCAGGACCTGTTCAACCACTGGAAGGCTATCCAGTCTGAACTTGATTCGTTGCGCAGGGAAGCCCGCGAGCGTCTGCGCGAGGCTGAATCGCTGGACGCCGCCCTCAAGGAAATTGATGAGGTGGATCCCCAGCCGGGTGAAGACGAAACGCTCAAGGCCGAGGCCGTAAAACTGGCCAACGTTGAAGAACTGCGTTTAGCGGCAGCTGCTGCCCATGAGTCCCTCATTGCCGAGGAATTCGGGGACGCCGGCGACGCAACCACCATGGTGGATGCGGCCAAGCGGACGTTGGAGCATGTGGCTGAGCATGACGAGGAACTCCGTTCGGCAGCAGCCCGGCTGGCGGAGGTGGGCTTCCTCCTCAATGACATCGCCGCCGAGCTCTCCAGTTACCAGGCGGCCCTGGACACCGAAGGCCCTGAGCGGCTCTCAGAAATCGAGGAACGCCGGGCTGCCCTTGCCAAGCTGATCCGCAAGTATGCCCCGAGCATTGATGAAGTGCTTGAGTGGGCGGCTACTGCGAGGACCCGCCTTGATGAGTTGCAGGATGACTCCACTCGCATCGAATCCTTGGACGCCGAGGTTGCTTCTGCGGAGGCAACGCTGCGCAAGCTGGCGGCGGGCATCACCAAGGCCCGGCTCAAGGCGTCGAAGGACCTCTCAGCCCGGGTCAGTGCCGAGCTGAAGGCTCTGGCGATGGCTGACGCCACCTTGGTCATCGAGGTGGACGGGAGCGGCCCGCTGGGCCCCTGGGGCACTGATGAGATCGCTTTTCTCCTCCAGCCCCACTCCGGTGCTCCGGCGAGGCCCCTGGGCAAGGGGGCCTCCGGCGGTGAACTGTCCAGGGTCATGTTGGCCATTGAGGTAGTGCTCGCCGCAGTGGATCCCGTCCCGACGTTCGTCTTCGATGAGGTGGACGCCGGGGTGGGTGGGCGGGCCGCCGTCGAAATTGGACGCAGGCTGGCGATGCTCGCCCGGCACGTCCAGGTGCTGGTGGTGACCCACCTGCCGCAGGTGGCTGCCTTCGCGGATCAACATATCCGCGTGACCAAAACGTCCGTGCGCGGCGCTGACGGGAAGACCACCACCGGCTTCACCTCCAGCGACGTGCAGCTTCTCAGCGACGATGAGCGGGTCAAGGAGCTTGCCCGCATGCTGGCCGGCCAGGAGGATTCCGAGAGTGCGCAGGCGCATGCCCAGGAACTGCTGGATGACGCAAAGCTTTTACCGCAGCGCGCCTAGTGTCTTTGGGGGAGTGCGGGTGTTTTGGTGGAGTGCGACCACCATCACATCGGTGCACTTAATCCCGCCCGGGTCTTGCTTGGACCGCGGTGGTGAGCAACTATTGACCATTTGGGGAATCCGAACGGACGCTTGGAAGGCGTAATTGATGATAAGCTCGAATTCCGTGGTGCAGCGATCAAATTCCCGTGTAAATTCCCGGTTCCCGGGCTCGTCCAAGACGACCAAACACATCTTCGTCACCGGTGGTGTGGCGTCCTCGCTCGGTAAGGGTCTGACGGCTTCAAGCCTCGGTCACCTGCTGCGGGCACGTGGTTTGTCTGTAACTATGCAGAAGCTCGATCCTTATCTGAATGTGGATCCGGGCACGATGAACCCCTTCCAGCACGGCGAAGTATTCGTGACCGATGACGGCGCCGAAACTGACCTCGATATTGGTCACTACGAGCGCTTCCTCGACGAAAACCTCGAAGGTTCGGCCAACGTCACAACGGGCCAGATCTACTCCACCGTTATCGCCAAGGAACGTCGTGGCGAATACCTCGGGGACACCGTTCAGGTCATTCCCCACATCACCGATGAAATCAAGCGCCGCATGCGCCTGCCTGCTGAAGGCAAGAACGCTCCGGACGTCATCATCACCGAAATCGGTGGCACCGTGGGCGACATCGAGTCGCAGCCCTTCCTTGAGTCCGCGCGCCAGGTCCGTCAGGATGTGGGCCGCAACAACGTCTTCTTCCTTCACGTTTCGCTGGTCCCGTACATCGGTCCTTCCCAGGAACTGAAGACCAAGCCCACGCAGCACTCCGTGGCAGCCCTTCGCTCCATTGGCATCCAGCCTGAAGCAATCGTGATCCGCTCGGACCGCGAAGTGCCCGAAGCCATGCGCGAGAAGATCGGCCGCATGTGCGACGTCGACATCGACGCCGTGGTCAACGCCGCTGACGCACCCAGCATCTATGACATCCCCAAGACCCTGCACTCCCAGGGCCTGGACTCCTACATCGTCCGTGCACTGGATCTGCCGTTCAAGGACGTTGACTGGAGCAAGTGGGACAAGCTGCTTGAAGCTGTTCACAACCCCAAGCACGAGGTCGAGGTAGCCCTGGTGGGCAAGTACATCGACCTTCCGGACGCCTACCTCTCGGTCACGGAGGCACTCCGCGCCGGCGGTTTCGCCAACGAAGCCAAGGTCAAGATCCGCTGGGTCCCGTCGGACGAGTGTGAAACTTTGGCAGGGGCAACCAAGTCCCTGGCCGGCGTGGACGCCATCTGCGTTCCCGGTGGCTTTGGTATCCGCGGCCTTGAAGGCAAGCTTGGCGCTCTGAAGTTCGCTCGCGAAACCAAGCTCCCTGTCCTGGGCCTTTGCCTGGGCCTGCAGTGCATGGTGATCGAGTACGCCCGCAACGTGGTCGGCCTTGAAGGGGCTTCCTCCAGCGAGTTCGAGCCGGATTCGAAGTACCCGGTTATCGCCACCATGGAAGAACAGCTGGACATCGTGGACGGCAAGGGAGACCTCGGCGGCACCATGCGTCTGGGCCTCTACGAAGCCAAGCTTGACGAGGGCTCGGTCATTGCCGAGACCTACGGCACCACCACTGTCAGCGAACGCCACCGCCACCGCTACGAGGTCAACAACAAGTACCGCGACCAGATCGCTGCCGAGGGCCTGGTGTTCTCCGGTACTTCCCCTGACGGCAAGCTCGTGGAATATGTGGAGCTTCCCCGCGAAGTCCACCCGTACTACGTGGCAACGCAGGCGCACCCGGAGCTCAGCTCCCGCCCCACGCGCCCGCACCCGCTGTTCGCAGGTTTGGTCAAGGCTGCTTTGGAGCGTCGTGAAGGTGCCCCCGCGGCCACCAAGACCGGCGCCCGCACAGTAGCTGCCAAGTAAACGCAAGTACTAACGAAGGACGGCGCGATGCCCGGCATTTCTGAAACCCCCCGCACATCAAGGCAGGTTTCGGACATGCCGAGCTCGCGCCGTCTTTTGTCTACCAGCAAGGTGTACGAAGGGCGCATTTGGGACGTGGTCAGCGACTCGTTCCAACTGAGTGACGGCACGGACACCCTGGTTCGTGACTACATCGACCACCCGGGTGCGGTTGCGGTGCTGCCCATGAACGTGGACGGCGAAATCCTGTTGCTGAAGCAGTACCGTCATCCGGTGGGCATGGATTTGTGGGAGATCCCCGCTGGCCTGCTGGACGTCGAGGGCGAGGACTTTGTGGTGGGTGCGGCCCGGGAGCTGGCTGAGGAAGCTGATCTGGTTGCCGCTACCTGGAACGTCCTTGTGGACTTCTTCAACTCCCCGGGCTCATCCAGCGAGGCTGTCCGCATCTACTTGGCACGCGGCCTCAGCGATGTCGCCTTGGCGGACCGGCACGTCCGGACCGATGAAGAAGCTGAAATTGAACTCCATTGGGTGCCGCTTGAAGACGCCGTGAAGGCAGTGATGGACGGCCGTCTGCACAATCCCTCAGCCGTGTTGGGGATTCTGGCTGCCGCTGCCGCAAAGGCCGATGGCTTCACCAGCCTTCGCCCCGCCAACGCGCCCTGGCCGGCTCACCCGAGCCAGCGCTGAGCATGGCCGAGGCCGCCACTCGAACCGCAAATGGCGTTGACCGTGCGGTAACTGACTATCTGCAGCACGTCGGCGTGGAACGCGGTTTGGCGGCCAATACCTTGTCCGCCTACCGCAGGGACTTGTCCCGGTATTCGAACTTTCTGGCAGCCCAAGGTGTAGATCAGCCGGGAAACATCACCCGGCATCATGTGACGGCTTTCGTCCAGGCGTTGTCCGACGGTTCCGATGGCGGCGCGGTACTGGGCGTCCGCTCCGCCGCGCGGACAGTGGTGGCCGTCCGTGGGCTCCATAAGTTTTGGGCGCTGGAAGGAACCACGACGGCGGACCCCGCCAGCGATGTCCACCCGCCCATGCCAGGCAAACGGCTTCCCAAAGCCATCAGTGTTGGCGAAGTGACGCGCATCCTGGAAGCTGCCGGCTCGGATAGCGCCACTGGCCTCCGGGACCGTGCCCTGCTTGAGTTCCTGTACTCCACAGGGGCCCGCATCAGCGAGGCCGTGGGACTGGACGTCGATGACGTCTCCCTCGAAGACACCGGTGGCGACCCCGCAATTGTGCGGCTGTTCGGCAAGGGGTCCAAGGAGCGTCTGGTGCCTCTGGGCTCCTACGGTGCCCGCGCCGTCGGGGCCTATGTTGTCCGCGGCAGGCCGCTCCTGGCGTCCAAGGGCAAAGGCACTCCCGCGCTGTTCCTCAATGCCCGGGGTGGCCGGATCAGCCGGCAGAGTGCTTGGACCATCCTGAAGACGGCGGCCGAGAAGGCCAACATCACCAAGGATGTTTCGCCGCACACTTTGCGCCATTCCTTTGCCACCCACCTGTTGGAAGGTGGAGCAGATGTCAGGGTGGTGCAGGAGCTCCTGGGACACGCATCAGTAACCACAACACAGGTCTATACATTGGTCACCGCGGATACCTTGCGCGAGGTCTACGCCGCCGCGCATCCGAGGGCGCTCGGATAGCCAAGTCTAGTCAAGCACGTTGAGCGTCAGCTCCACTGCGTCCACGAACAATGCCAACAGCGACGTCCCCAAGCCAGCTACGAGCAACAGCCCGGGGTGTGCAAGCCCCACCACCACCCGCTTGAGCCGCGGGCGTCCACGGAGGAACTTCTTTGGTACGCGTGTCTTCTGCGGTACCTGCCGCCAACCCCGCAACCGCCGCAGGAACCATGCGCAGCGGATAATGAAGGCCATCCAAAGGACGGAGAAGACCAGTGGAACTGCGGCCAGCATGAGGTTGAACCCCAGGGCGGTGACTTCCTTCTCGGAATCGCCAATGACAGTCTGCACGGTGGTGGAGATGGAGGCACTCATCACCACGGAGGCTGCCCACACCATGAACGCTGCCACCAAGGCAAGGAACCGGACGAAGAAGTGGCCGAGGACTGTTGCATCCACGGCCCGGAGATGGCTGCGGGGCGTGGCGTGCAGCACCACCAGCGTGGAGATCAGGGTAGGAAGCGCGGCCACGAGTACCAGCAGGTACCAAGTCCATCCGGCCAGGTCCACCACCTCGTCCAGGACGATCAGCCCTGCCCACACCACGGTCCACGCCCAGCCTGCATAAAGGGGGTGTGCCACCAGCCATCGGGGCAACCACGTGTCCCGTTCCGGTTTGGCTTTGGGAGCTCTTTCTGCGGGCCCTGCAGCGTTGTCGGACGGCGGTTCTGCAACGTCGTCGACGGCGGCCACCTTGGTTGGCCGGTTACCCCCACCTTCTGTCATGGGCTCACTGTAGCAATGGCGGCAGTGGCAGGGGAGATCAGGTTAAGGTAGGCAGCATGACTGCAGCCCATGTGACCTTGTGCTTCCTCCTCCGCGACGGCGCGGACGGCGAGCATGTCCTGCTCGGAACCAAGAAGACAGGTTTCGGCAGGGGCAAGGTAGTGGGGGTGGGCGGCCACGTAGAGCTGGGGGAAACCGCCTCGCAGGCTGCGTGCCGGGAGGTCATGGAGGAAATCAACGTGGTGGTCACGGCGAAGGACCTGATTCCGGCGGGCACTGTGGACTTTGTTTTCCCGGCAAGGCCGGAGTGGAACATGGCCACCACTGTGTTCTTGACCCGCGAGTGGGAGGGCGAGCCGTCCGAAAGCGACGAGATTGCCCCCGCATGGTTCCCCGTGGCGGAACTTCCCGTGGACAGGATGTGGGCCGACGCCGAGCATTGGCTGCCGGCGATGATCGCCGGCCGGCGCATCGCCGTGCGGGTGGCTCTGGCGGCCGATAACGAGAATGTGGCTGACGTCCGAACCCTTGAGTGGGTGGACCCTCAGCTGTAGCAGGAGCGAGTGAAGAACGACGCCGGGCCGGTCGCCTTTCGGTGACCGGCCCGGCGTCGTGCTTCTTGCTTAAGAACCGGAAGCGTTACGGAACGTGCCGCTCTTCGGGCCCGTTGTATTCGCTGAGCGGGCGGATCAGGGAGTTGGACGCTACCTGTTCCATGACGTGTGCTGTCCAGCCGGTGATGCGGCTTGCGACGAACAGCGGCGTGAAAGTCTGGGTGTCGAAGCCCATGAGGTGGTAGGTGGGTCCGGCCGGGTAGTCGAGGTTGGGCTTGATGGCCTTGGCTTCGTCCATGGCCTGCTCGAGTCCGTTGTAGAGGCCCAGGAGTTCGGGTCGTCCGTAGTGGGCGATCATCTTGTCCAGTGCGGCTTTCATGGTGGGCACGCGGGAGTCGCCGTGCTTGTAGACGCGGTGTCCGAAGCCCATGACCTTCTTCTTCTGCGCCAGTGCGTCTTCCATCCATGCACGGGCGCGGGTGGCGGCTTCCTCGAGGGATTCTTCGCTGCGGATGCCAATCTCATCGAACGTGTGCATCACGGCCTCGTTGGCGCCACCGTGCAGGGGACCCTTCAAAGCGCCGATCGCGGCGGTGACAGCGGAGTGCAGGTCCGAGAGGGTGGAGGTGACCACTCGGGCGGTAAAGGTGGAGGCGTTGAAGGAGTGTTCCGCGTACAGGATCATGGAGACGTTGAACGCCTCCACCACTTCGGGCACCTGTTCTTCGCCGAAGGTCATCCAGAGGAAGTTCGCCGAGTAGTCCAGGTCATCGCGGGGCTCAACCACATCCTGGCCGCGGCGGCGGCGTTGATCGTAGGCCACGACGGCGGGCATGGCGGCCCAGAGGTCGATTGCCTTTTTCATGTTGGCTTCTGGTGATGAGTCCTCAGCCAGTTCGTGCCGGGCACCGAGTACGGATGCTGCCGTGCGGCAGACATCCATGGGGTGGGCGGTGGTGGGTAACGCGTCCACTACCGTCTTGACCACGGGGTCAAGGGCACGGCCCGCACGTTCCCGGGCAGTGAATTCCGCCAGTTCTGTTTCGTTGGGCAGTTCGCCGTTCCACAGCAGGTAGGCCACTTCTTCGAAGCTGCATTTGGCGGCCAGTTCCTGGACCGGGTACCCGCGGTAGAGCAGCGAGTTGGTCTCCGGGTTGACCTTCGAGACGGCGGTGTAGTCCACCACGACGCCGGCCAGGCCCTTTTTGATGTCTTCAGCTGTCATGCTGAACTCCTTCGTTCATAATGCAAGCGGTCCGGAAGCCCCGGACTGCCTGCTTTCCCCTGAATGAATCCCGGTCCTAGCGAATGCCGGGAACCTGGAAGTTGAAAACGCCGGTATCGAACTGGTTGTATGCCTCGTAGTCCACGAGTTCGTAGAGGCGTGCACGTGTGAGCATGTTGTCCACGTGCGCTTCCTGGGTCCCCGCAGCCTTGATCGATTCCAGAGTACGCTCTGCAGCGCCCATGGCAATGCGCAGGAGGGTAACGGGGTAGATGACCATGTTCACTCCCACCCCTTGGAGCTGGTCCACGGTGAAGAGGTCGCTTTTGCCGAACTCTGTCATGTTGGCCAGGATGGGCACGTCCACGGCGTCGCGGATGGCTTGAAACTCGCTCAGATCACGCATGGCTTCGGGGAAGATCGCGTCGGCACCTGCGTCCACGAGAGCTCGTGCGCGGTCTTGCGCGGACTGAATTCCCTCGACGGCCCGGATGTCGGTGCGGGCCATGATGAGGAAATTCGGGTCGCGGCGGGCGTCTGCTGCGGCTCGGATGCGTTTGGTGGCGGTGTCGATGTCCACCACGTTTTTGCCGTCCAGGTGGCCGCAGCGTTTCGGGTTGAACTGGTCCTCGATGTGGCAGCCGGCAAGGCCCGCGTTTTCGAGTTCCTGAATGGTCCGGGCCACGTTCATGGGTTCACCGAATCCGGTGTCCGCGTCCACCAGGGAGGGCAGGTCCGTCATGCGGGCGATCTGCCCGGCCCTTGTTGCTACTTCGGTGAGGGTGGTGAGGCCGATGTCGGGCAGGCCGAGGTCGTTGGCCAGGACGGCGCCGGAGATGTAGACGCCGGCGAAGCCTTTCTCTTCGACCAGCCTTGCGGAGAGCGGGTTGAACGCGCCCGGGAACTGCTGCACGGTCCCGGAGGCCAGCAGCTCGCGCAGCTTTACGCGCTTCTGTTCAGGGGTGACTTTGGAGTACAGCATTTAGAACAGTCCCTTGGGTGCGTTGTTGAGGTCGATCACGCCGGGGGCTGCGGTGATGTTGAGCTGGTCCAGTTCGCCTTCGCCCAGTTCGGTGACGCGCTCGACGGCGGTGAGGAACCTTTCGATTTCGGCCTCTTCGACCAAACCAGCAGCGAGGGTGCGGAACTTGTTGATGTATTGCTCGCGGGCGAACGGCCGGGCGCCGAGCGGGTGGGCATCGGCCACGGCGATCTCGTCGGTAATCACTGTGCCGTCGTTGAGGGTGATCTCCACGGAACCGCCGAAGGCCTTCTCCGCGATGTCCAGTGAGTGGTAGCGGCGGGTCCATTCCGGGTCTTCTACGGTGGTGACTTTGTGCCAGAGTTCCACGGTGTCCGGGCGGGCGGCGCGTTCGGGGGCGTAGGAGTCCACGTGGTGCCATGCGCCGTCCTGCAGGGCCACAGTGAAGATGTAGGGGATGGAGTGGTCCAGGGTTTCGCGGGATGCGGTGGGGGAGTACTTCTGGGGATCGTTCGCTCCGGAACCGATCACGTAGTGCGTGTGGTGGCTGGTCTTGATCAGCACGGAGGCTACGTTGGCCGGGTCCGTGGTTTCCGGGTGCTCGCGGTTGAGCTTGCGGGCGAGGTCGATCCAGGCCTGTGCCTGATATTCGGCGGAGTGTTCCTTGGTGTAGGTGTCCAGGATGGCGCGCTTGGCTTCGCCGGGCAGGGGCAGGGGTACTTCGTAGGAGGCGTCGGGGCCGTCGAGCATCCAGGCGATCACGCCGTCTTCGCCTTCGTAGATGGGCACAGGGGAGGTCTGGCCGCGCATGGAGCGGTCCACGGCTTCGACCGCCATCTTGCCCGCGAAAGCCGGGGCGTGGGCCTTCCAGGTGGAGATTTCGCCCTTGCGGGACTGTCGGGTGGCGGTGGTGGTGTGGAGGGCCTGGCCCACGGACTGGAAGATCGTCTCCACGTCCAACCCCAGCAACGTGCCGATGCCTGCCGCGGCGGAGGGGCCGAGGTGGGCTACGTGGTCGATCTTGTGTTTGTGCAGGCAGATGGCTTTGACCAGGTTCACCTGGATTTCGTAGCCGGTGGCGATGGCCCGGACCAGGTCGGCGCCGTTGGAGCCCACGTGCTGGGCGACGGCCAGGATCGGGGGGATGTTATCTCCCGGGTGGGAGTAGTCCGCGGCCAGGAACGTGTCGTGGTAATCGAGTTCGCGGACGGCTACGCCGTTGGCCCAGGCAGCCCATTCCGGGGAGACCTGATCGCTGATGCCGAAGACGTGCGCGCCCTTGCCATTGGCAGAGGGTGCGTGGGTCAGCGCCTGCGCGCGGGCGGCAACAATGGGGCCACGGTTCAACGAGGCGATGGCCACCGAGGCGTTGTCGATGATCCGGTTGATCACCATGTCGGTGACCTCCGGGGTGACGTCAACGGGGTCTGCGGCGACCACGGCGATCTTGTGTGCCAATTGCTCTTCGCGCGGGAGGTTCTCTTCGCTCTTGTAGACGCGGACGTGGTGGTTCTTAACCATGGTGCTCCTTCTGGTGGGACGTTCTACCGGGCCGTGTGGGTGGCTTTGACGTGGGTGAGGCTGCGGTGCAGGTGGACTGTGGTGGCCGCTTCTGCCAACCGGGGGTTGCCCGCGGCGATGGCTTCGGCGATTGCGGCGTGTTCCGCGGCTGCCGCGTGGAGCCTGGCGGTGTCGTCGGCGGCCAGACGCCGGACCCGCACCAAATGGACACGCAGGCTCCGCATGGCGTTCGCCAGATACGCGTTGGAGATCGCGGCATCGATGGCATCGTCCAGGCGACTGACCAGGGCGTAGTACTCGTGTCGTGCGGGATCCTGGTCGCTGAGCAGCTCGGGGGCCAGCAGCAGTTGGGAGTGCAGCTCGGCGAACACGCCCGGCTCACCGCGTTCGGCAGCAAGGGCAGCGGCTCTCACTTCAAGCGTTTCGCGTAACTCGAACAGTTCGTCGATGCTCTCCAGCGAGATATCGGTGACGACGACGCCGCGGCCGCCTGCCGCCGTCGTCAATCCTTCTGCGGTGAGCCGGCTCAGCGCCTCCCGGACCGGCGTGCGGGACACGCCCAAGCGTTCGGACTGCTCCACCTCCGCGAGGACCGTGCCTGGTTGGAGGCGCCACTCAATGATGTCTTCACGGAGGGCCGAGTAAGCCCGATCACTGGCGCGCATGACCTCAGTGTATACACAGGACTAGCTAGGAGTCATCAAAACCGCGAAATTCAGCAAATTTGTATACATCCGTGGCTAGGCGTGGTTCCAGCCGTACTCGTTCTCCGGCCGGCCGGGAGTGCCATACCGGGGCGCCCGGGTGACCGTTCCGGCGTCGGCCAAGTACTCCAGATAGCGCCGGGCGGTCACCCGGGACATGCCCAGCGCGTCCATCACTTCGCTCGCGGACACGGGCCGATGTCCCGCGCGCACCAAGTCCTTCACTGCCTCCAAGGTGGACCCGGACAGGCCCTTGGGCAGCGGTAGTTCGGTGGGAGCGCGAAGGCTCGCAAACGCTTGGTCTACGTCGCTCTGCGAGGCTCCTGCTTTGGAAATCCCGGACATGGAGCCTGCCAACTGTTCACGGAACGTCCGGTAGCTGCGGAGTTTGTCGGCGAACGTGGCGTAGGTGAAGGGCTTGATGAGGTACTGCACGACGCCGATGGACACGGCGCTGCGCACGATGTTCAGTTCCCGGACGGCAGTGATAGCGATGATGTCCGCAAAGACTCCCGCGGAACGCATCCGGCGGGCGACGTCCAATCCGTGCAGATCCGGGAGGTTCATGTCCAACAGGACCAAATCCACGGGGGAGCCGGAGGCTGCGAATTCGCCCAGGATGCGCAAGGCCGACTGCCCGTCCGGCGCCGTACCCACCAAGGTGAAGCCGTCCAGGCGGCCAATATAGACAGAGTGGGCGTCCGAGGCAATTGGCTCGTCTTCCACCACCAGGACGCGGATGTCTGTCATGCCTTCTCTTCCTCGGGAACCGGCGCGGGGAGCAGAACATGGAACTGTGCTCCGCCGGGATTGCTGATGGTCATCGTACCGTTGAGTCGGTCCACGGCTTGGCGAACCAACGCCAGGCCGACTCCCCGGCCATGAGCGCCGCGAGGGTTCTCTCCCGGGGACTTCGTGCTGAAACCGTACTGCAGGACGTCATCAATGGAGTCCGGATCGATTCCTCTGCCCGAGTCCCGCACCGAGAATTCGACGGCGGACGGCCCGGCTTGGACGTCCAGCTCCACCTTCCGGGGGAAATCGCCGGCAGCGGCAGCGTCAATCGCATTGTCCAGCAGGTTCCCCAAGATGGTCACCAGGTCCTGAATTTCCAGGCCCCGGACGCCGGAACTCCCCGATGTCCGCACCACCAAGTCCACCCCGCGTTCGTGGGCTTCGGCAGCCTTGCCCATCACCAGCGCGCTCATGACGGGTTCGTCCACGGAGGCCACCATGTCATCCGTGAGTTGCTGGCTGAGTTCAAGGTCCTTGGTGGCAAAGTCCAGGGCCTGGGGCGTGCGGCCCAACTCCAGGAGTGAAACGATCATGTGAAGGCGGTTTGCATGCTCATGCGTCTGGGCTCTCAGGGCATCAGAGAGCGTCTTCATGGTTTGCAGTTCGGTGCCCAAGGATTCGATTTCGGTACGGTCGCGGATGGTGGCCACCGTGCCGTAGATGGCGGGTTTCTGTCGGCTGCGCTCAGGCAATGGCCCTACTGCAGGGGCCTGGTTGACCACCAAAATCCGCGAACCCGTGAGGTGGATTTCGTCGTGAGCTGGCCGACCGGACTCGAACAGCGCTCGCAGGCTGCCGTCGAAGGGAAGATCAGCGAGTTTCGGGGCGTCGTCGGGGGACCGGTCGGCGTCTGAAGGTTCCAATCCGAGAAGTTCCGCGGCCTGGTCGTTGTACATCACAGCCTTGCCGTGAGTGTCGATCAATATCACGCCTTCGCGAACCGAGTGCAGGACCGATTCGTAATAGGCGAAGAGCTGCGCCAGCTGTTCCGGGCCCCACCCCCGGGTGACGGAGCGCAAGTAGCGGCCCAACAGCCATGAGGCCACCGATCCGAAGAACAGGACCACTAAAGCGATGATGCCAATCACGCCCAATCTCTCAGCGACGTCTGTGTCCACGGTGCGGACCGTCACCCCGGCAGCCACCAGAGCCTTGACGTTGCCTTCGGGATCCAGGACGGGAGCAATGGTTCGGACCGACGGTCCCAACGTTCCTGCGGTCACTTCGGTGAAGGTTTCACCCCGCAAGGCAGGCTCGATGGTCCCAATGTAGGGCTTGCCAAGCTCCTCTGTGCGGGGATGCGTCCAACGGGTCCGGTCGGGAGCCATGATGGTGATGAAGTCGGCGTCGGCGTGATCCATGACCTCCAACGCGTAGGGCTGCAGGACCGCTGAGGGATCTGCCGTTGAGGCCGCCTCCACCACCAGGGGATTGTCGGCCAGGGAGGCGGCGATGGCGAGCATCCTGCCGCCGGCCTCGTCGTAAGCCCTGTCCCTGGCTTCCACCACCGAGAACGCGCCGAATACAGCCGTCAGCACCAGGACGAACAACAAATTCGCCACGAACAAACGGCGGGCGATGCTCCAGCTGTGAAACACGAGGGCCTCCCATGACCAATATGACCGCAACGGTGATGTGTGTCACCAACGGCTCAATGATGGATATCACACAAGGGCAGCGGATTGGACATCAGTGCAGGACCGCAGCGCCTTACACAGTATCCAAAGGAGAATCCCATGACCTCTCAACGAGGAGAGTCGGCAGTAGCTGCCAAAACTGGACGCAAGGGGCTCGACAAGTCGCATTACTTGTACATCGCGGTCATCCTGGCCGTAGTGCTCGGCGCCGTCGTCGGCCTGGTGTTCCCTGAAGTTGGAAAGTCCCTCAAGCCCCTCGGTGATGGCTTTATCAAGCTCATCAAAATGATGATCGCTCCGGTCATCTTCTGCACCATCGTCCTGGGCATCGGTTCCATCGCCAAGGCGGCCACCGTCGGCAAGGTGGGCGGTCTTGCACTGGGCTACTTCGTGGCGATGTCCACCTTTGCCCTGGCCATCGGCCTGGTAGTCGGAAACCTCATCCACCCCGGTGAGGGACTCAAGCTGACCCCCTACGATCCCACCAAGAAGGCCGACACCAACAGCACGGTGGACTTCCTCCTGGGTATCATCCCCGGTGACATTCCGGTCCTGCCCACCCTGCTTGCGGCGATTCTGGTCGGTTTCGCCCTGCAGAAGATGGGCAAGCAGGGAGCTCCCATCCTCGCCGCCATCGGGCACGGACAGCGCCTCGTCTTCCGTATCCTCATCATGATCATGTGGCTGGCTCCGGTTGGCGCATTCGGTGCCATCGCCGCCGTCGTTGGTGCCACCGGCGCCCAGGCGATCCTCAGCATGTTCACCCTGATGGTGGCCTTCTACATCACCTGCGCACTGTTCATTGTGGTCATTCTCGGAACGCTGCTCCGCGCAGTGGCCGGCGTCAACATCTTCAAGCTCATGAAGTACCTGGGCCGCGAGTACCTCCTGATTTTCTCCACCTCTTCCTCCGAAGCAGCCCTGCCCCGCCTGATCGCCAAGATGGAGCACCTGGGTGTCTCCAAGCCGGTTGTCGGCGTCACGGTGCCCACCGGTTACTCCTTCAACCTTGATGGCACGGCAATCTACCTGACCATGGCCTCCTTGTTCGTTGCCAACGCCATGGGAACTCCTCTTGATCTTGGCGCCCAGGTCTCCCTGCTGGTCTTCATGATCATCGCTTCCAAGGGCGCTGCAGGCGTCACCGGTGCCGGGCTCGCAACCCTGGCCGCTGGCCTCCAGGCACACAAGCCGGAGCTTTTGGGAGGCGTGGGCATGATCGTAGGAATCGACCGCTTCATGTCCGAGGCCCGCGCACTGACCAACTTCACCGGCAACGCAGTTGCCACGGTCCTGATCGGCACCTGGGTGAAGGAAATCGACAACGGCCAGGTAGAGCGTGTCCTCTCCGGCAGCGAACCCTTCGACGAGCAGACCATGATCGCCCACGGCGGCGAAGAAGAGGCAGCTCCCGAAGCTGAGAACCGCGAGAAGGTTACGGTCTAAGCGGACCGCCACCAAACGCGATGCAGTCAGGCGAAGGCCGGCACCCCACCAGGTGCCGGCCTTTGCTGTTTCCCCTGAGCGACCGATGTTGCTCCTCAACCTTCGACCTCAACCAGAGGGTCAAGGCTCAAGAATCGGCCAAAGTCAAGTTCCCCGAATTACCGTGTCGGGCGCTGTAGCCTAAAGGGGTAGCAGCGCTGTCGTCCAGGGGCGCAGCGGCAGGGAAGATCGTCGTCGAAAGAGTGGTTAGATACGTGAGCATCGAACGGGGAACAGCTACGCTGGAAGGCACCGAGCTCGATCTGGAAGACGCCATCATGGGGCCCACGGGCCGTCCTTATCGCGAATTCCCTGAACCTGCTCCACTGGCCTCCCACGGCCCGGCGAGAGTCATCGCCATGGTCAACCAAAAGGGTGGAGTGGGTAAGACCACCTCCACCATCAACTTGGCCGCAGCGCTCGCCGAGTACGGTCGGCGTGTCCTGTTGGTGGACTTTGATCCCCAAGGCGCTCTTTCCGCCGGCCTCGGGGCCAACCCGCACGAGCTCGATCTCACCGTCTATAACGTCCTGATGGACCGCAAGGTGAACATCCGCGATGCCATCCAGCAGACCGGTGTTGAAGGCGTTGACCTCCTGCCCGCCAACATTGACCTCTCGGCCGCCGAGGTCCAGCTGGTCAACGAGGTTGCCCGTGAGCAAGTCCTGGACCGCGCCCTCAAAAGCGTTGAGGATGACTACGACGTCGTCTTGATCGACTGCCAGCCGTCTCTGGGCCTGTTGACAGTGAATGCGCTGACTGCCGCCCACGGCGTCATCATTCCGTTGATTTGCGAGTTCTTCGCCTTGCGCGCCGTGGCGCTCCTGGTGGAGACCATCGAGAAGGTACAGGACCGCCTGAATCCGCGCCTGCAGGTGGATGGCGTCCTGGCAACCATGTACGACGCCCGCACCCTGCACAGCCGCGAAGTCATCTCCCGTTTGGTGGAGGCGTTCGGAGACAAAGTCTTCGAGACCGTCATTAAGCGGTCCATCAAGTTTGCTGATGCCACCGTGGCGGCCGAGCCCATCACCAGCTACGCCGGCAACCACATCGGTGCTGACGCTTATCGCCGCCTTGCCAAAGAACTGATCTCGCGCGGCGGCGCGCCCTAGCGGACGGTGGGACCGTCAATCGCTCATACCGCGGAAGCGGACCTGGCCTCGCCTTCTGCTACGGAAACGCCCGTACCGGCAGAAACGCCCGACGCCGGCACCTCCGAAGCCCGCAAAGCCGGCTTTGAGGTACGGCTCACTAACTTCACGGGACCCTTTGATTTACTGCTCGGCCTTATTTCCAAGCACAAGCTGGATATCACCGAGGTGGCGCTAGCCACGGTCACTGATGAGTTCATCAAGTACATCAGGCGTCTCCAGGAGCTGGGGGAGGACTGGGCGCTGGATGAAGCCAGCGAGTTCCTGGTGATTGCCGCAACACTGCTCGACTTGAAGGCGGCGCGCCTTCTGCCGGCCGGTGAAGTGGAGGACGCTGAGGACATTGCCCTTCTGGAAGCAAGGGACCTGCTGTTCGCCCGCCTCCTGCAGTACAAGGCATTCAAGCAGATCGCCGGGATCCTGGGAGAGACGCTGGAGCAGGAAGCCCGGAGGTATCCCCGCCAGGTTGCCCTTGAAGGCCATTTCGCCGCGTTGCTCCCGGAACTGGTGTGGCGGCACACCCCGGAGCAATTCGCCGAACTTGCCGCTAAAGCACTCAAACCCAAGGATTCCGCGCCGGCCGAAGTTGGCTTGGAACACCTCCACGCTCCGCCGGTCAGCGTCAAGGAGCAGGCCGAGATCATGGGCTACCGCTTGAAGCTTGGCGCGCCCTTGTCTTTCAAAACCTTGATCGCAGATGCCGAGACCACCTTAGTGGTGGTGGCGCGCTTCCTGGCGTTGCTGGAAATGTTCCGTGACAGGGTGGTGGCCTTCGAGCAGCCCGAGCCGTTGGCTGAGTTGACGGTTCGATGGACAGGCGATGACGCCGGCTGGGACAGTTCCAGCCTGAGCGAGGAGTACGGGCCTGAAGCAGGAACAGGAAGCGGGGATGGCGCCAGTGAATGAGCAGGAAACGGTGCAGGACGGGCTGGCAGAGCTGGAAGCTTTGCCCGGCGGTGCGCGTGCAGCGTTGGAAGCTGTCCTCATGGTGATCGATGAGCCGGCCACTTCGGAGGAGCTGGCGGCCGGGCTCAACGTGACGGTGGCCGTCGTCGAGGATTTGCTGCAGGACCTGCAGCGGGAGTATAGCGGCTATACTGTTAAAGCCCCGGACGTGGATGCTGTCGGCTTTGCCGATGCCAGCACTGCACCCCGGGGTTTTGAATTGCGGAACGTCGCCGGTGGGTGGCGGATCTATTCACGGGCGGAATTTTCCGACGTCGTGGGCAGATTCGTCCTCGAAGGGCAGACCACCAGGCTGACTCAGGCAGCGCTTGAGACGCTGGCGGTCATTGCCTACCGGCAACCGGTCTCAAGGGCCCGGGTGTCCGCCATTCGCGGCGTCAACGTAGATTCCGTGGTCCGGACTCTTACCCAACGTGGTTTGATCGAGGACTCCGGAAACGATCCCGAGTCGGGGGCTGTCCTCTACAGGACAACCTCGTACTTCCTTGAACGGATGGGCATCGGCTCGGTGGCTGAACTGCCACAGCTCTCCCCGCACCTTCCTGGCTTGGAAGGCATCGAGGAGTACTACGACGCCAGCCGGATGTAGCCACGGCCAACACCGGCACTGCAAGAGAACTTAATACTGATTCACGGCGCCACATCAAGGCGCACAGCGACAAGGGGCAGACGATGTCTGCCCGGCTGGCTAGTGTTGATTTCAACACCCATTGCCGGCCATTACTACACAAGGACGGGTCATGACACAGGCGGGACGCCAGAGTTCACCACGTAACGGTTCGGGACGAAACAGTTCCGGACGCAATGAGGCCAAGGGAAGCGGCACGGGCCGCTCCAACGCCGGCGGCTTCTCAGGCCGCGGCGGCAGCGCCGGCGCTGGAAAGCGCAACTTCTCACAGGGCGAGGGCCGCCCCTTTAAGGCTCCGAAGCCGCGTGAAGCGGCACCTTTCGATCCTGACAACCCCACATCAGCGGGCGATTACGACCGCGGCCAGGCAGCAAGGCCCGCTAAGCCCTTCCGCAAGCCCGGCTCCAACAAGCCCGGCTTTGGCAAGGCACCCGGCACTCCCGGTGCCATCAAGCCCAAGGCAAAGCCGGCACGGCAGTATGGCTCCAAGGCCTTCGGCAGCGAACGCTTCGGCCAGAACCTGGGCCCCATCCGCAAGCCGGCCCGCAACCGCGGCCCGCGCCAGGAAGTGCCCCAGTCCGATCTCCACGATGCTGACGGCGTACGCCTGCAGAAGGTCATGGCGCAGGCAGGCGTGGCCTCACGCCGCGTGTGCGAGGAAATGATCCTCGAAGGCCGCGTCGAGGTTGACGGTGTGGTCACCACCGAACTTGGTATGCGCGTTGATCCTACGGCGGCTGTGATCCACGTTGATGGCATCCGGATCCAGCTCGACGACACCCTGGTCTACATGGTCTTCAACAAGCCCAAGGGCGTTGTTTCCACCATGGAGGACCCCGAAGGCCGTCCCTGCATCAGCGACTTCCTCAAGAACAACAAGAACAAGGGCGAACGCCTGTTCCACGTCGGCCGCTTGGACGTCGCCACTGAGGGGCTGCTGCTCCTGACCAACGACGGCGAACTGGCCAACCGATTGACGCACCCTTCGTACGAGGTGCCTAAGACGTACCTGGTCCAGGTGCGTGGCCCCTTCCCGCAAGGCGTGGGCGCAAAGCTGAAGAACGGCGTCGAGCTCGAAGACGGCGTTGCTGCAGTGGACTCCTTCCGCCTGGTTGACTCAACTCCCGGCCACGTCCTGATTGAGGTTGTCCTGCACTCGGGCAAGAACCGTATTGTGCGCCGCATGTTCGACGCCGTCGGATTCCCCGTGGAGCGTCTTGTTCGCGTCAAGGTTGGTCCTATCGGCTTGGGCGACCAGCGCCAGGGCAGCATCCGCAACCTCGGCAGGCAGGAAGTCGGACACCTCCTGGCATCGGTGGGACTCTAAGGCATGTCGGCATTCGGTACGCACGGCCGGGGCCATCTTGATGGCCCGGTCGTCGTTCTCGGGACAGGTTTACTGGGGGCCAGCATCGGTTTGGGTCTGCGCGGACGGGGAGTTCCCGTGTACCTGTTTGATCCCTCGCCCACCAACCAGGCGGTGGCGGTGGACATCGGTGCGGGACGGCCACTGGGGGAGCTGGATGAACAACCCCAACTGGTAGTTGTCGCGGCCCCGCCGGACGTTACCGCCGACGTCGTGCAGAAGGCACTGGCGGATTACGCTTCAGCGGTGGTGGTTGATATTGCCAGCGTCAAGGCCACCATCCAGGCGCAGTTGCGGGAACGCGGCGTTGACCTCGCCCGCTACGTGGGTACCCACCCCATGGCAGGTAGGGAGAAGTCCGGTCCGGTTGCGGCCAGGGGAGAGCTTTTCACGTCCATGCCGTGGGTACTCTGCCCCTCCGAAGAAACCTCGGATGCTGCACTCCAAACCGCACGTTCGCTGGCGGGAGATCTGGGAGCAATTGTTTCCCAATTCACCGCCGACGAGCACGATGAAGCCGTGGCCTTGGTGTCTCACTTGCCGCAGATCATGTCCTCCCTTCTGGCGAGCCGTCTGCAGGGTACGCCGTTGCATGCCCTGTCCTTGGCGGGCAACGGACTCCGGGACACCACCCGCATTGCAGCCAGCGATCCCACCCTCTGGGTGCAGATCCTGGGCGGCAACGCGGAAAAGGTGGTTTCCATCCTGCATGGTGTGCGTGAGGACCTGAACCGTCTGATCGGCACCTTGGAAGAACCCCTCGCCCCCGGCGCGCGGCTGGACCTCGCCCAACTGATCAGTGAGGGCAATGCAGGCCAGGCCCGGATCCCGGGAAAGCACGGCGGACCTCCCCAGGCGTACTCGTGGCTCACCATCCTGGTGGATGATAAACCGGGCCAGATCGCGCACCTCCTCACGGAAATCGGTGAGATCGGTGTGAACCTCGAAGACCTTCGGCTGGACCATTCCTCCGGACAAAACGTGGGCATGGTGGAACTTTCCGTGCTTCCGAGCAAGCATGACCTCCTTGTTGAAGCTTTGACTGACCGTGGATGGCGGGTACTCCAGTAATGACGCGTGAATTCTTTGGCCCGGAGACAGTTGCCCGCCCCGGCAAGCCGCTCGTGATCGCGATCGACGGCCCATCGGGGTCCGGCAAGTCCAGCGTCAGCAAAGAAGTCGCCCGGCGCTTGAAGCTGGCGTACCTCGATACCGGTGCCATGTACCGTGCCCTGACCTGGTTCTGCCTTAAGACCGGCGTTGACCTTCAGGACGGTGCCGCGGTGGAACAGGCTTCCAAGATCATGCCGTTGGAGATCAGTACCACTACCGCCACGGAATATGTGGCGGTTGATGGCACGGACATCACGGACGAGATCCGGGATCCTTTGATCTCCTCGTCGGTCAGTGCTGTGGCCACCACGCTTGGTGCCCGCACCGAGCTGATCCGTCGCCAGCGTGAACTGATCGACCAGCACCACCGCCGCATGGTGGTGGAAGGACGTGACATCACCACCGTCGTCGTCCCCAATGCTGAGGTCCGCATGCTCTTGACCGCCAGTGAGGAAGCCAGGCTGCGGCGTCGTGGGATCCAGTTGGGCGGCACGCAAACCAAGGAGCAGCTCAAAGCCCAGGTGATCCAGCGTGACGCCAAGGACTCAACGGTGGTGAACTTCACCCAAGCCGCCGACGGAGTGGTGACGCTCGATTCCTCCGATCTGAACTTTGAGGAAACGGTGGAGACCGCGCTGGCGATCGTGAGCAAGGTTATTTATGGCGACTGAGACTCAGCTGCCCTCCGCCGGGAGCAGGTTGTGGAGCCGACCCGTTGGCTGGCTCCTGGACCACGTCATTTATCGGACCATCGTGGCGGGCAAAAGCAACGTCCCTGCGGCCGGACCGGTGGTATTCGCCGCGAACCACATCAGCTTCCTGGACGGGCCGGTGATGTTCGGCGCGTCGCCGCGTCCTATGCACATCCTGGTTAAGAAAGAGATGTTCAAGGGCTTCCTGGGCAAGGTTTTGCGAGGATCCGGACAGATCCCCGTGGACCGGGCCGGCGACCGCACCGCCCTGCATGTCGGCAAGAAACTGCTCGACGCCGGTCGTTGCGTAGGGATTCTTCCCGAAGGAACCCGGGGGGAGCGGCTCGGCAGAAAACATCAGCAACGGAGTTGCGTGGCTCGCCCTCACCACGGGAGCCACTGTTATACCGGTTGCCATCCTCGGAACCCGTCAGGATGATGAGCATCGCGACCATATCCCCAAACCACGCCGTAAGCTCCATGTGAGCTTCGGCGAACCCATCACGGTGAAGCGCCGGAAGGGCGAACCGGGGCGTGTTTCAATGGACAGGGCGGCTACGGAGATCCGTGAAGCCCTGGCCGGTCACGTCCAGGACGCCATCCGGGCCACAGGCCAGGGCCTTCCCCTGGAACCTGCGCCCGGTAAACCCACTTCGCAGCACCGCCACTCAGCAGTAGCCGGGACGCCGGCAGACCACCACTAAGGAAAGTGCAATGAGCGATACGACTCAAAAATCCGGCCTCCACGGAGCCGGCGACGACGAATACACGCCCACCGGCACCGACCAGGTGGCGGAAAACCTGGCGGCCCTGGACGACGACGAGGCAGAGCTCCGCGCGGCCACCCTCCGGGCAGGCCTGGAGGACTACGAGCTCGACGAAGAAGACGCCGCGCTGCTCAGCGGTGAATATGGCGATGAGGGCGACGAAGGTCCCCTCAAGCTGGACCCGGTCCTGGCCATCATCGGACGCCCGAACGTGGGTAAGTCCACCTTGGTTAACCGCATCCTTGGCCGCCGCGAAGCCGTTGTTGAGGACACCCCGGGTGTAACCCGCGACCGCGTCATGTACTCGGCCCGTTGGAACGGCCGCAACTTCACCCTGGTGGACACCGGCGGTTGGGAGCACGACGCCAAGGGCATCCACGCCCGCGTAGCTGAACAGGCCGAAATGGCCGTGGAGCTTGCCGACGCCGTACTGTTCGTCGTGGACTCCGCCGTTGGCGCTACGGCCACGGACGAGGGCGTCATGAAGATGCTCCGCAAGAGCAAGAAGCCGGTCATCATGGTGGCCAACAAGGTGGACGACTTCGCCCAGGAAGCTGATTCTGCTGCACTGTGGGGCTTGGGCTTTGGCCAGCCATATCCGGTTTCGGCCCTCCACGGACGCGGGGTCGCCGACCTTCTGGACCACGTCATGGACACCCTGCCCGAGTTCTCCCTGGTGGACGGTGTGGAGCGTTCAGGCGGTCCTCGCCGCATCGCCCTGATTGGTCGCCCGAACGTGGGTAAGTCCTCCCTGCTCAATAAGCTCGCGGGCTCCGAGCGCGTCGTGGTGGATCCGCTGGCCGGTACTACGCGTGACCCGGTTGACGAGTTCATCGAACTTGGCGACCGCACGTGGCGCTTCGTAGACACCGCGGGTATCCGCCGCCGCCAGCACATGGCACAGGGCGCAGATTTCTACGCCTCCCTGCGCACGCAGGCCGCGCTCGAGAAGGCGGAGGTCGCCGTCGTGCTTCTTGCCGTCGATGAGGTCCTCAGCGAGCAGGATGTCCGCATCCTGCAGTTGGCCATCGAGTCCGGCCGTGCCCTGGTTCTGGCCTTCAATAAGTGGGACCTGCTGGACGATGAACGCCGTCGTTACCTCGAACGCGAAATCGAGCAGGACCTTGCCCACGTTGAATGGGCTCCCCGCGTGAACATTTCGGCCAAGACCGGCTGGCACAAAGACCGCCTGGTCCCTGCGCTGGATATCGCACTGGAGAGCTGGGACCGCCGCATTCCCACTGGACGCCTGAACGCGTTCCTGGGCGAGCTCGTGGCAGCGCACCCGCACCCGGTCCGTGGCGGCAAGCAGCCGCGCATCCTCTTTGGCACCCAGGCATCCAGCCGCCCGCCGAAGTTCGTGCTGTTCACCACCGGCTTCCTGGACCCCGGATACCGTCGCTTCATCACCCGCCGCCTCCGCGAAACGTTCGGCTTTGAGGGCACGCCCATCGAGGTCAACATGCGCGTGCGCGAAAAGCGTGGCAAGAAGCGCTAAATGAGACGGGCATCACAGCCCACTTTGGCTGTGATGGCGTCTCCGACCTCCAACTTCGTGTAAGCTTTTGGAGGTGGTTCGGCCGGACTGCTTAGGTGAGACTCTTCGGAGGAAAACTTAGGCGGAGAACGGTGGAACCAGCGGGCTGTAGCGCAGCTTGGTAGCGCACTTGACTGGGGGTCAAGGGGTCGCAGGTTCAAATCCTGTCAGCCCGACCATAAAGGCCGGAATCACGTGGAAACACGATGATTCCGGCCTTTGGTCGTTAATGGCGCATCCCGGCCTTGTTCGATTCCCTCGCCGTTGAGCGCCGGAGAATTCGGGCAAGGCCGGGGGAGTTGGGCTAGACCGCCTGCAATGCGCCCAGTGCCCGCACCAGGGGCTCAAGTTCGGGCACGGTGGCGGCGGCCTCAAGAGCGGAGGCCAGGGTCTGGTCATGCACGGGCTTTGCTGCTTCCAGGAGCTTCTGGCCGGGAAGTGTCAGCTCGGTATAGATGCCGCGGCGGTCGTCCGCACACAGGATGCGGGTGAGCAGGCCGCGGTCCTCAAGCCGGTTGACCAAGCGGGTGGTGGCGCTGCTGGAGAGCGCTGTGGCCCGGGCCAGTTGCTGCATCCGCATGTGCCAGCCGTCCTGGCGGCTGAGCGCGTCCAGCACTGTGTACTCCACTACCGACAGGTCGCTCGACGCCTGGAGGGCCTTCTCGAGCTCCGTTTCGATGCTCCCGTGCAGGGCCGCAAGGGTGCGCCACCCCTGTGCCCGTACTTCGACGGCGTCATCCTTGATGCCCATGTGTCCTGTGCTCCTGACTCGATGTCCTGTGAATCGCGACGCATGGCAAAGTAGTTGCTTGCGCAAGTACCTAGCGTGTGCAACTATATATGAAGCGTCTGCAACTATTATTCTACGGTTCCCGTCGACGCACTTCCACTTTTGGCCGGAACCGATCATTTAAGGAGCTCCACATGCCCGCAGGGTTGATTGCCCTTGCCCTCGGCGGATTCGGCATCGGACTGACCGAATTCGTGATTATGGGCCTCTTGCCGGAAGTTGCTGCCGACTTCCAGGTCAGCGAGGCTTCTGCCGGCTGGTTCATCTCCGGCTATGCCCTCAGCGTCACAGTTGGTGCGCTTCTGGTGACGGCTGCTGTGACCAGGCTGCCGCGCAAGCCGGTTCTCATTGGCTTGCTCGTCTTGTTCATCGCCGGCAACTTCTTCTCCGCCGTTGCTGACAGCTACGCGGCCATGATGATTGGCCGTGTGGTCGCTGCGCTGTGCCACGGCGCGTTCTTCGGTATCGGTTCGGTGGTAGCAGCGAGCCTGGTACCGTCCCACAAGAAGGCCGGAGCCATCGCCATCATGTTCACGGGCCTTACCGCGGCCAACGTCCTCGGCGTTCCCTTCGGTACGCTGCTTGGTCAGAACTTCGGCTGGCGCTCAACTTTCTGGGCGATCACCGCCATCGGAGTTGTAGCCCTGCTCGGCATCGCGCTGATGGTTCCCAAAGCCACCACGGAACCCACCAAGGGGCTCCGCAGCGAGTTGGGCGCCTTCAGGTCAGGACAAGTATGGCTCTCCATCATCGTGACCATCCTTGGATTTGGCGGCATGTTCGGGGCGTTCACCTACATTGCCTTCACTCTTACCGAGGTGTCCGGCTTCGAATCGGGGGCCGTGCCGTGGCTCCTGGTGCTCTTTGGTGGCGGTCTGTTCGTTGGCAACTTCCTGGGCGGCAAGGCCGCGGACAAAGCGTTGGACAAGTCGCTGATGGTGATCCTTTCCGGACTTGTGGCGGTGTTGATCTTCTTCGCCCTCACCGCTTCGAGCAGCATCGCAACCTTGGTGTCACTGGCGCTCATGGGCGGTTTCGGTTTTGCCACCGTCCCGGGGCTCCAAATGCGAGTGATGCATTTCGCCTCCACAGCACCCACGCTGGCGTCCGGTGCCAACATCGGTGCCTTTAATCTGGGGAATGCCCTCGGAGCCTGGCTCGGTGGGGTCACTATCAACGCAGGACTTGGCTATACCTCGCCCATCTGGGCTGGAGCCGGCATCACCCTTGCTGCCCTGCTGGTGATGCTGGCTGCGGCTGCAGCAGCACGGCGCGGGGGACCTGCGGCACCTGCTGTAACTCCCGACGTCGAACGCGAACCGCATGGGGCCACCATCGCCTGACGCCGGGGTTTGGTTTCGGGCTCCAAGGCCCGGCCGGGAAACAAAGAAGCCCGCCACGGACAATCCGTGGCGGGCTTCAATGCGTCTCAAGCGGTGTGAGGCGTGGTGACCTGGATTATTTACGCCCCAATTGCGCTTTTTCCGAGCTGGTACTTGTACTTGCTCGGTCATGGGTCAATCATGGCAGAGACCCCCAATAGGTACAGGGGAAATGTGCCTATACTTTCAGCGGTGGCCATCAGCACAGGCCGCCGTCGAGGTTCGTAAATGTCCCGATGAAAGGCCACCAGTGAGCAATATTCCGGAAGAACTTTCCTACACCGCAGAACACGAATGGGTGACCGCTCCAGATGCCGACGGCGTTGTGCGCATTGGCATCACCGATTTCGCGCAGGACGCATTGGGCGACGTCGTCTACGCCCAGATGCCCGAGCCTGGCACAAAAATCACCGGCAATGAGGTTGTTGGCGAGGTGGAGTCCACCAAAAGCGTCAGTGACATCTACGCTCCGGTGACCGGCGAAGTCACCAATCGAAATGACGCCCTGGACACTGATCCGGCGTTGATTAACTCCGACCCGTACGGCGAGGGATGGCTCATTGAAGTAAAGCTCGCAGAAGCTGATGCAGTGGATTCCCTGCTCAGTGCATCGGAGTACGAACAACAGGTAGGCTAAAGTTATCTGGCCCGTCAGGCTGCTTTCCATAAACCGGAAAGCGGGACGGCGGGCCAGCAACCGATTTGCCCGGCGGTACCGGGAGGCGGAAGTGCCGGCAGGGTTTGGAACTGCCGGCGGATGAGGAGGAAATTCCATGGTTGGCGGCGAACAGAATGAAGCCAATGTCGGGAACGGCGCGGAGGAACAGCCGTCGTCGGAGACCACCTCGATCAGCATTACGCCTACGTGGGACGAGCCGAGCATTGCGCCCAAGTTGGCACCTGAAGAGCGTGCGTCCGTAGACGCGCTTCCGCCGAACTCAGCCCTGCTCATAGCGCACAGCGGCCCCAATGCCGGTGCTCGTTTCCTGTTGGATGCGGACACCACCACGGCGGGACGTCACCCGGATGCTGACATCTTCCTGGACGACGTCACGGTATCGCGCAAGCACGTTCAGTTCATTAGGTCTGAGTCCGGTTTCGAGCTGGTGGATATGGGAAGCCTGAACGGTACATACGTCAATCACGACCGCGTGGACCGCGTGCAGCTGAAGACCGGCAGCGAGGTACAGATCGGCAAGTTCCGGTTGACCTACTACCTGAGCCCTGTTCGCGCAGCAGGCCAAGTCTGACGGGGTATCTGCCTGTGGCTATGGCCCAGCAGGACCGTCGCGGACCGCAGGTCCTGAATATCGGGGAAGTCCTTGCCCAGCTGAGTGAAGACTTTCCCGGTATGACGGCGTCCAAGATCCGGTTCCTTGAGGAAAAGGGACTCATCAATCCCAGGAGGACTCCTGCCGGCTACCGTCAGTATGCAGACAGCGATGTTGAGAGACTCCGCTTCGTCCTGGCCCTTCAGCGTGATCAGTATCTGCCGCTGAAGGTCATCAAGGACTATCTCGACGCAATCGATCGCGGCGAGAGGCCGGAGAATCTCCCTCCCGGTGTCACAGTGTCGCCCCGGGTGGTCTCTGCGGAAATGGCAGCGGAAGTGCAGGGGCGCGCCCGTGCCCTCACGGAAGAGCAGCTGCGTGCCGAGTCGGGCGCAAGCGTGCCGATGCTCGAATCATTGCTGAGCTTCGGGTTGATCAGTCACGTGGGTGGCAAGTTTGACGAACACGCCCTCCAGGTGGCGCGAGCCTGTGTGCAGTTGGAAGGCCACGGACTGGAGCCCCGGCACCTCAGGCCCTTCCAAGCTGCCGCTGAGCGGGAGTTCGGCCTGGTGGAGAGGGCTGTTGCCCCCTTGACCTCTCGACGGGATGCCGCGTCCCAGGCCCGGGCAGCTGAGGCTGCCCGGGAGATCAGTGATCTCTGCCTGACCCTGCACAGGGCCTTGGTGCACGACCGTATCTCACGGATGGACAGCTGATGATCGAAGTCGAAATCGTCGGGGTCCGGATCGAGCTGCCTTCCAATCAGCCGTTGGTGCTGCTTCGAGAGATCAACGGAGAACGCCACGTTCCCATCTGGATTGGAACTCCTGAAGCCAGCGCCATCGCCCTGGCGCAGCAGGGCGTTGTCCCGCCCCGGCCCATGACCCACGATCTCCTGGTGGACGTTGTGGAGTCCTTGGGGCACTCCATCATCAGCGTGAACATTGTGGCCGTGGAGGACAACATCTTCTATGGGCAACTGCAGTTCGACGACGGCACGGTGGTCAGTTCGCGCGCTTCTGACGCGTTGGCCTTGGCGCTGCGTGCCAAGTGCCGCATCTGGTGCGCAGATGCTGTGATGGAGGAAGCCGGCGTTCGTATCACTGAACACGATGAAGGCGAGGATTCGGAGCCGGATCCCGCGGTGGACGAAGAGCGCGAAATGCGCCGGTTCCGGGAGTTCCTGGACGACGTTGAACCGGAAGATTTCGAAGGCTGATCCACCCTAAGCCTAAAGTTGAGGGTGAAACTTTCGACACGACCGGATTTTGAGGCGAAGGTCTTTGACCTCGGCGCTCCACAGGCCTAACGTCGAAGTTATCAAGTTCCCGTTGCATACACTGCCTGCGCAAGTCACACTGGAAGGTGCGGACTTGCGGGAATTACACTGCTGCATTTCGCCGTTGTAACAGGTATGCACCGTCCCCAAGGGAACTGAGAACAAGGAGGTCACGTGAGTCCGAAAGGCGAAGCAGGCGAGCTGAAGCAGTCCTCTGCCGGCATTGCTGCGCCCGCATCCGGCGCCCAGGGTCTGCTCTTCACCGAGGACCTTCCTGTGCTGGACGAGGACGCGGGCTATCGCGGTCCCACTGCCTGCAAAGCGGCAGGCATCACCTACCGCCAATTGGACTACTGGGCGCGTACGGGCTTGGTTGAGCCCGCTGTCCGCGGTGCTGCCGGCTCCGGTTCGCAGCGGCTCTACGGCTTCCGCGACATCCTGGTGCTCAAGGTGGTCAAGCGCCTCCTTGATACCGGCGTGTCACTCCAACAGATCCGCACCGCGGTCGAACACCTCCGCGAGCGGGGCGTTGAGGACCTCGCGCAAATAACGCTGATGAGCGACGGTGCCAGCGTGTACGAATGTACATCTGCTGATGAGGTCATCGACCTCGTCCAGGGCGGACAAGGCGTCTTCGGCATAGCGGTGGGACGTGTATGGCGGGAAGTAGAAGGAAGCCTGGCCGCGTTGCCCAGTGAGCACGCTGGTGAGCAGTCCTTTCCCGACGACGAACTGGGCAAGCGACGCGTCGCGCGGCGTATCAGCTAACAGCTTGCCCGGGAATCAGAATTAGCGATCGAAGGCCTCGTCCCTGCAGGGACGAGGCCTTTTCGATGCTTAAGCGTGCTTGGTGGCGGCGCCTCATGGTGGCGGCAAACGCTGCCGGCTAGCGCTGGCGACGGTCCCGCACTGCGGATTGACCGGCCAGGAGGTTTTCGAGCAAGCCATCGAAGAGCTTGGCTGCGTTCTTTGCCGAGTCCCCGGGCCAGTGATGAACGGAGTGCGCTGCACCCTGGATCTGCTGCCAGTTGGCTTGCTCCGGAATGTGGGGTGTCAGCAGCAGTTCGCCGAACATGGATTCCATTTCAGCCAAGCGGAAGGTGTGCTCCACGGATCCGGTCCGAACCCGGTTCGCCACAATCCCTGCCGGGGCCAGGTTGGGAGCGAACTCCTGCCGGAAGAGCTGAATGGCGCGCATGGTACGCTCCGTGCCGGCAACTGAAAAAAGCCCAGGCTCGGCCACGAGGACTACCCGGTCGCTGGCGCTCCACGCCATGCGGGTCAGTCCGTTAAGGGAGGGCGGGCAGTCAATCAGGACGAGCTCGTAGTTGCTGGCACCTGCCAGCACCGCGGAAAGCCTGCGGAGGTCGCGCCTGCCCAAATCCGGGCGGTCGTAAATACCCGTGAAGGCCGAACCGACTGCGACGTCCAAGGTGCCGTTGCTTGAGCCGTTGGAAACCCAGCTGCTACCGGCCACATTGCCCGGCAAGTTGGCTTTCCGGGGGCTTTTCAGCATCCGGCCAATGTCCAATTGTCCGCCTGGCTGAACGCCAAGTGCCGTGGTGGCATCGGCGTGCGGATCGAGATCCACCACCAATGTGGATATTCCTGCTGCGAGGGCCGCGGACGCCAGACCGGTGGTTACGGACGTCTTTCCCACTCCACCCTTGAGGCTGCTGATGCTGACTACTTGCACTTGAAAACCCAAAACCTAACGCCGGTTGCCGTATCGCGCTGATTCGCTCCGGAAGCGCCGGAGCCGGGGCTTGCCGAAGCCCCCTCAACATCATATGGTGCATCGCGTCTGATTCCCGCTTTCTACGCGCCCGACCGCCCAGGGATCAGGTTCGCCACTAGCACGCCGTCGGATCGCGCGCACGCATATACAGCCCACATGACGAATCCTTTGTGATGGTTGCCACAAAGATTTGTGTTTGATGCTGGCGGCACTACACACTGTGACCACCGACCGATCCACCCGCAATGATGCAGGAGAAGTATGTTTTCGAAAATTCTGGTGGCCAATCGCGGCGAAATCGCGATCAGGGCGTTTCGCGCTGGTTATGAACTGGGCGCCAAGACCGTAGCTGTCTTTCCGCATGAGGACCGTAACTCGATCCACCGGCAGAAGGCCGACGAAGCTTACCTGATCGGCGAGGTGGGTCATCCCGTCCGCGCCTACCTGGACGTAGAGGAGGTTGTCCGCGTCGCCAAAGAAGCCGGCGCTGACGCCATTTACCCCGGCTACGGCTTCCTCTCCGAGAACCCGGACCTCGCCCGTGCTGCCAAGGCGGCAGGAATTACTTTTGTGGGTCCGCCGGCGGAGGTACTGGAGCTGGCCGGTAACAAGGTTGCCGCTTTGGAGGCCGCCCGCAAGGCCGGCGTCCCTGTCCTAAAGTCGAGCAAGCCCTCCAAGGACCTGGACGAGCTCATCGCCGCAGCCGACGAGATCGGCTTCCCGATCTTCGCCAAGGCCGTCGCCGGCGGTGGCGGCCGCGGAATGCGGCGCGTGGAGACGCGCGAGGCTCTCCCCGAAGCTTTGCAGTCCGCCATGCGCGAAGCTGATGCGGCTTTTGGTGATCCCACCATGTTCCTTGAGCAGGCAGTCCTGCGTCCCCGCCACATTGAAGTGCAGATCCTGGCTGACGCCGAAGGCAACGTCATGCACCTCTTTGAGCGCGACTGTTCGCTGCAGCGCCGTCACCAGAAAGTGGTGGAAATCGCTCCCGCGCCGAACCTGGATGAGAATATCCGCCAGGCCCTTTACCGCGATGCCGTTGCGTTCGCCAAGGCCCTGAACTACGTCAACGCCGGAACCGTGGAGTTCCTGGTGGACACGGAGGGGGAGCGGGCCGGACAGCACGTCTTCATTGAAATGAACCCCCGCATCCAGGTTGAGCACACCGTCACTGAGGAAATCACCGATGTGGACCTCGTCCAGGCACAGATGCGCATCGCTTCAGGGGAAACCCTCGCGGACCTGGGGCTGAGCCAGGACTCGGTGTTCATCAAGGGTGCTGCGCTGCAGTGCCGTATCACCACCGAGGATCCCTCCAACGGCTTCCGTCCTGACGTTGGAAAGATCACCGGCTACCGTTCTGCCGGTGGCGCCGGGGTCAGGCTCGACGGCGGTACGGTCTACTCGGGTGCCGAGATCAGCCCGCACTTCGACTCCATGCTGGTGAAGCTGACCTGCCGTGGCCGTGATTATCCTGCAGCCGTAGCCCGCGCACGTCGTGGTTTGGCTGAGTTCCGTATCCGTGGCGTGTCCACCAACATCCCGTTCCTGCAGGCGGTTCTTGCGGACCCGGACTTCAACGCCGGAAACGTGGCCACAGACTTCATCGACAAGCGCCCTGAGCTGCTCAAGTCACACATCTCTGCGGACCGCGGAACCAAGCTGCTGACGTGGCTTGCCGAGGTTACCGTGAACAAGCCAAACGGTGAACTCACAGTTCATTCGGACCCTGCCAGCAAGCTGCCCGCGATCGATGGCCCGGTTCCCACCTCGGGTTCCCGCCGGAAGTTGATTGAACTTGGGCCGGAAGGCTTCGCGAAGGCACTTCGTGAACAGCAGGCGCTGGCCGTCACGGACACCACCTTCCGTGACGCACACCAGTCCCTGCTGGCAACACGTGTCCGTACCCGCGATCTCGTGGCAGCAGGCCCGGCAGTGACGGCGCTGATGCCGGAGCTGCTTTCCGTGGAGGCATGGGGCGGGGCAACTTACGACGTCGCGCTCCGCTTCCTTGGTGAGGACCCGTGGGACCGTTTGGCTGCTTTGCGCAAGGCGTTGCCGAACACCTGTATCCAGATGCTGCTCCGCGGCCGCAACACTGTGGGCTACACCCCGTACCCGGAAGAAGTGACGGAGGCTTTCGTCAACGAGGCCGCCGCTACGGGCATCGACATCTTCCGCATCTTTGACGCCCTCAACGACGTCAACCAGATGGCCCCCGCCATCCGGGCTGTGCGTGCCACCGGGACGGCCGTTGCCGAAGTTGCCCTGTGCTACACCGGCAACCTTCTGGACCCTAACGAGGACCTGTACACCCTCGACTACTACCTGGACCTGGCCCAGAAGATCGTCGACGCCGGTGCTCACATCCTGGCCATCAAGGACATGGCGGGCCTCCTGCGTCCGGCCGCTGCCGCGAAGTTGGTGTCGGCGCTCCGTGAGCGCTTCGACCTGCCCGTGCACCTACACACGCACGACACCGCGGGTGGGCAGCTTGCAACCTTGCTGGCCGCTGTTGACGCTGGTGTGGACGCTGTTGACGTGGCAGCCGCGTCCTTGGCCGGCACCACCAGCCAACCTGCCGCGTCTGCATTGGTTGCAGCATTGGCCAACACGCCCCGCGATACCGGCCTGAGCTTGGCCAACGTTGGCGCACTGGAGCCCTACTGGGAAGCTGTTCGCCGTGTCTACGCTCCCTTCGAATCCGGCCTGCCGGGTCCCACAGGGCGCGTCTACCAGCACGAAATCCCCGGCGGCCAGTTGTCCAACCTTCGCCAGCAGGCCATCGCCCTGGGACTCGGGGAGCAGTTCGAGGCCATCGAGGACATGTACACGGCGGCCGACCGCATCCTTGGCCGCTTGGTGAAGGTCACACCGTCCTCCAAGGTGGTGGGCGATCTCGCGTTGCACCTCGTCGGACTCAACGCCGATCCCGCGGATTTCAACGAGAACCCGCAGAACTACGACATCCCGGATTCTGTCATTGGGTTCCTCTCCGGCGAACTCGGTGATCCTCCCGGAGGCTGGCCCGAGCCGTTCCGCACCAAGGCCCTTCAAGGCCGCAGCGTCAAGGTGCGCGACGTCGAGATCAGTGCCGAGGACAGTGCAGCGCTGAAGGGCGACTCCAAGACGCGACAGCACACGCTGAACCGTTTGCTCTTCGCCGGACCCACCAAGGATTACCTGAAGAGCGTGGACACCTACGGGAACATCTCCGTGCTGGATACCCGTGACTACCTGTACGGCCTCCAGCAGGGCGCAGAGCACGTCATCGAGTTGGAGAAGGGCGTTCGCCTCATTGCCCAGCTTGAGGCTGTCTCGGAAGCTGACGAGAAGGGCATGCGCACCGTGATGTGCACGCTCAACGGGCAGTCCCGACCGGTGGTTGTGCGTGACCGTTCAGTGGTCAGCAATGTCAAGGCAGCTGAGAAGGCGGATCCGGCACAGCCTGGTCAGGTTGCCGCCCCGTTTGCCGGCGCAGTTACCGTCACCGTCAAGGTGGGCGATGCCGTCAACGTCGGCGATACCGTTGCCACCATTGAAGCCATGAAGATGGAAGCTTCCATCACGGCGCCGGTTGCCGGCACGGTCTCGCGCCTTGCCATCTCCTCGGTAGAGCAGGTCCAGGGTGGGGACTTGCTGCTGGTGATCGGCTAGCAATCAGCACCAAAAAGTACCCCGTCCGGAATCCGGACGGGGTACTTTTTTGTGATTCGTTGTGGCTACGAAGCGCGGGGCGCTGTGTACATTTCCTCAATGACGGCGTCGAAGTCCTTCATGACCTGCGCACGCTTGACCTTGAGGGACGGCGTCAGGTGCCCTGAGGCTTCAGTGAAGTCCGCCGGGACGATCCTGAAGGACTTGATGGCCTCGGCCTGGGAAACGGACTGGTTGGCCTTGCTGATGAGCTCCTGGACTGCGGCCTTCACTACTGCGTGGTCAGTGGCTTCTGCAAGAGTGGTGCTTGCGGGCAGTCCGTGACGGTCCAGCCAGCCCGGGAGCGCTTCCTCATCCAGGGTGACCAAGGCACCGATGAACGGCCGGTTGTCGCCCACCACCAGAACCTGGGAAACCAAAGCATCCGCGCGGATCTGATCTTCCAGCAGGGCAGGAACCACGTTCTTCCCGCTGGCGGTAACTATGATTTCCTTCTTGCGGCCAGTGATCTTGAGGAAGCCGTTGTTGTCCAGTTCTCCAATGTCACCGGTACGGAACCAGCCGTCGGTGAACGTTTCGGCCGTCAGGTCTTCACGGTTGTAGTAGCCCCGCATGACGCAAACGCCCTTGGCAAGGATTTCGCCGTCGTCGGCAATCTTCACGGAGTTGCCCGGCAACGGGGCGCCGACGGTGCCGATCCTGATCATGGACGGCGTGTTCACCGAGATCGGGGCGGTGGTCTCCGTCAGGCCGTAGCCCTCCAGGATCTGCAGGCCGATGCCTTGGAAGAAGTGGCCCAGGCGTTCACCCAAGGGGCCGCCGCCTGAGACGGCGTGCGCGACATTACCGCCCATGGCGGCGCGGAGCTTCCCATAGACGAGTTTGTCGAAGACGGCATGCTTGAGCTTGAGCCCAAGACCCAGCGAACCGGCTTCGCGTGCCTTGGAGTAGGCGATTGCCGTATCCACTGCGCGGTGGAAGATGGCACCCTTGCCGCCGTCCTCCGCCTTGGTCAGTGCCGAGTTGTACACCTTCTCAAAGACCCTGGGTACAGCCAGGATGAACGTCGGCTGGAAGCTCTGCAGGTCAGCCAGCAGATTCTTGATATCCGGGGTATGTGCCACCTGGACGCCGCCGGCCACAGCCAGCACGGAAATAAAACGGGCGAAGACGTGGGCGAGGGGGAGGAACATGATGGTCTTGCCGGACTCGTTGATGATCTCAGGCAAGGATGCGCGGGCGTTTTCGGACAGTTCCACAAAGTTGCCGTGCGTCAACTCGCAGCCTTTGGGCCTGCCCGTCGTGCCGGAGGTGTAGATGATCGTTGCGAGATCCTTGAGGCCGGCCGATGAACGGCGGGACTCGAGTTCGTCGTCGGGGACGCCGGCGCCTGCAGCGCGTAGGGCGTCGAGTCCGGCGCCTTCAAGCTGCCAGACATTGGCCACGGACGTAATGTCCTCCGCGGCAACAGCCTGGCGGATGATGTCCTCGTGGTGGGCCGCTTCGCCGAAGGCGGCAACAGCCCCGGAGTCGCCGAGGTTCCATGCCACCTGTGAGGGAGAGGACGTTTCGTAGATCGGTACGGAAACAGCTCCGGCAAACCAAATGGCGAAGTCCACAAGGGACCACTCGTAGCGCGTACGGGACATGATGCCCACACGGTCGCCCACAGCAACGCCGCTGGCGATGAGTCCCTTTGCCAGAGCCCTGACGTCTGCAAGGAAGTCCTTGGCACGGATGTCCTGCCACTTTCCATCCTTATCCAGCTTGGAGAAAAGGGCAGGGTTGGACGCTTTCGCTGCCTCGCGGATCACGAAGTCCGTGATGTTGGTTTCCGGGGCAATATTCACAAGGGGAGGAACACTTATTTCACGCACGGTAGCTCCTTTGATATCCACGGGCCACGAGGGGCTGCTTTCACTCTAGTATGCCCGCTCGCGGTGGTGTGTTCTATTTCACCTACTGGCGAGTAACTTTACGGATCGGCAGTCATTTCAAGCAAATGGGAGCCTTCTGGGCCGAGGAATGCGAATGCGGCCATGCCCTGCGGAATAGGATGATGGGATGCCCGCACTACGGTCCACTTCCCTGGTCAGACCCAAGCCCCCGGCCTCGGCATGGAGGGATGCGCCCTGGGCCGCCCGCCGGAGCCATTTAGGTCGCCGTGGCCTGGCGATCGGGATTGACATCGGCGGCACGAAAGTGGCCGCGGGCGTCGTGGATGCCGAGGGTCGGGTCCTCGCCGAGGCCCGCAGGTCCACGCCCGGCGCGGACCCCCGTGCAGTCGAGCGGACCATCGTGGAACTTGTAGAAGAACTCAGCGCAGGCCACCGGATCGCCACGGTGGGAATCGGCGCCGCCGGTTGGATGGACCTCGACGGCGGCACGGTGCTGTTCAGCCCGCATCTCGCCTGGCGTAACGAGCCCCTGAGGGACAGCCTCCAGAAATTGTTGAGGCGTCCGGTCCTGCTGACCAACGACGCCGACGCCGCCGCGTGGGCGGAATGGCGGTTTGGTGCAGGTCAGGGCGAAAGTCGCCTGGTGTGCATCACCTTGGGCACGGGCATCGGCGGAGCCATGGTCATGGATGGCCGCGTGGAACGGGGGCGCTACGGCGTGGCCGGGGAATTCGGGCACCAGATCATTTTCCCGGGGGGACACCGCTGCGAATGCGGCAACCGCGGATGCTGGGAACAGTACGCCTCCGGAAACGCCCTGGGGCGGGAAGCCAGGCAACTGGTGCGAACCAACTCCCCGGCAGGTTGCGCGCTCTTGGAAAAGGCGGGCGGCACCGCAGAAAACCTGTCCGGGGCGGCCGTGACCGCGCTGGCGCTGGAGGGTGATGCCACCTCGCGTGAGCTCATTGCCGACCAAGGCGAATGGCTGGGTTTGGGGTTGGCCAACCTCGCCGCAGCGCTGGACCCCGGAATGTTCGTGATCGGCGGCGGGCTCTGCGATGCGGGGGAGTTGCTCGCAGGGCCGGCCAGGGAATCGTTCGCTAAAAACCTGACCGGGCGGGGTTTCCGGCCCATGGCCAGGATAGAGCTGGCGGCACTCGGTCCGCGCGCCGGCATGATCGGTGCGGCAGACCTTTCCCGGGTCAGCGGCCGGGCGCGGAGCTAGCAACTAGAGGCGGGCGCCGTCGTCGTCCTCATTCTTCTCCTGCGGAAGCCGCGTAATCAGGTAAATCACCGATGCCACAAAAACTGCCACGATGCCCAAAGTGGCCGTCAGCGGGGCAGACCTCCAGAACATGGCAGTGAAGAGCAGCGCGAGCGGCCCGCCCACAGCACCAACCCACGCCAGCATGACCAGTGGCTCAGTTCCCGCCAGGCTTGGGGGCTCTTCGGGAACGAACGTATGGTCCTCGTCCTCCACCTCGAAGTCCCGGGGCCCGGGCGGTCTGCCGGGTGCCTCGGCGTCTGTGCGCGCCGCTGCCGGATCGGGTATCGGTTGCTGCGCCGGGGTGGAGAGGCCCAGCGGATCGAAGTCCTTGAAAGACTTCCCGTGCCCTGGCATTAACTGCCGGGGATCTGCGTCCTGGATCCCGTAGCTGTCCGCGGGAGGTGCCCCTGCCGGGCCGGACTCTGTGGCCTCCAACCGGGCCACCAGATCCTGCCACACGGCGTCGTCGTCCTTATTGGCGCTTTGATCAGCGGAATTGGGGTCAGGCCTGTTCATGGGTTGTGTCCTTTTCGGAGAAAAGCCCGGGACCTGCCAAGGCCGCTACGGTCTTTTGCATGAACTCGACAGACCCGGCAAAAATTTCCGGCGCATCATTATCAAGGGTGGCCACATGACGGCTGTTATGGAGGTAGCTGACGTCCACTGGTGCCTGAACCCGGGAACGGAGGAGTTCCAGGCTCGCGTTCGAAATCACGTTGTCCACCGTTGACTTATAGACCAGGACGGGTGAGCTGATGCGGGGCAGGATGGCCGCCGTATCTTTGTACATCTTCTTGAGCTGATGCGCGGCCGCGACTGGTGTTCTGGTGTAGGCGCCCTCGTCCTGATCCGGTTTGAGGATGTCGTTGGCGATCGCCGGAGTGGTTTTCACCACGTACTTGAGCGCGGCTACGATCACAGCCCGGGGATCGTCCAGGACCAGCCCGGGGTTCACCACCACCGTCCCTGCGACAGGACGGGTGGCCGCGATCCGCAATGCCAAAGTTCCACCCATGGACAGTCCCGCAGAGAAAACGTAGTCGCACTCGGAAGCCAGCTCGAGATAAGCATCGTCCACGGCACGATGCCACTCCCGCCATGAGCGGGTGGCCATATCCTGCCACGACGTGCCGTGCCCGGGCAGCAAAGGCAGCCTCACGGCATAGCCAGCCTCAGCAAGGTGTTGGGCCCACGGCCTGACGCTGTGGGGGCTCCCCGTGAACCCGTGGGACAGGACTACGCCAACGCGCGGCCCAACCCCATTCCAGCTGCTATGGAACGGCGAGAAATCCGGGAGCATTTTCATGATGACTCTGAGGCTACTCTGTCACCGGCGTGCTGACGGAAAAAGTGGGCCGATTCTTCAAAAATGGTGGGTGCGTCAACATCCAAGGTGGCCACATGCCCGCTGTGGGGGAGGGTGACTACTCTCAGGCGCGAGGATGAAATGTACTTGCTGATGGTGGCCACTGAACTGGGCGGGATGACGCCATCTACCGAGGATTTGAACACCAGGGCGGGGGCCTCAACATGAGGCAAACCCCGGGTGGCCGCGCGGAAAAGCTTCTTGAGTTCATGCACCGACTGCAGTGATGTCTTGGAATAGTCGCCGGTTTCAGCGGTGGCCGGTGCTGGTGAGTCCTCCTCTATGGGAGTGGTGGTCCTCATGACGTACTTGAGGGCGCCCACGTACTTCACCCTGCGGTCATAAAAGCTGAGGCCCGGGTTGACCAGAACCAGCCCGGAAACATCGTGCAGTGAGGCTACCCGAAGGGCAAGTGCGCCTCCCATGGACAGCCCCGCCACAAAACAGCTCTCCGTCTTGGAGGCGAGGTCCACATAGCTCTGCTCGAAGGTCCGGTACCAGTCCTGCCAACGCGTGGTGGCCAGGTCCTGCCAACTGGTTCCGTGGCCGGGGAGCAGAGGCACGGAAACAGCAAATCCCTGGGAGGCCAAGTACTCAGCCCAAGGGAGCATGCTGAGCGGGCTTCCTGTGAATCCATGGCAAATCGCCACGCCTGTGGAGGCATTGGGTCCATGCCCCTCATGGTGGAATGCGAGCGGCGCAGCGGGTAGAGAGCGTTCCGTCATGTGTCCCATCGTGTCACTTCTCCGGACATTTCTCACTGGAGTAGGGTTGCTGTTGAGTGCCGGCCGGATTGCCCGGATGCATGCCAACCATTCGGCCGTGAGAGGACAAACGTGTTCTATTGGGTCATGAAGAGGATCTTTCTTGGTCCCATCCTCAAGCTCCTGTTCCGTCCCTGGGTCAAGGGACTGGACAACGTTCCTGAAAGCGGCGCCGCCATCCTGGCGTCCAACCACTTGTCCTTCTCGGATTCCATCTTCCTGCCCCTGATGGTTCACCGCCCTGTGATCTTCCTGGCCAAGTCCGAGTACTTCACGGGAAAAGGGCTCAAAGGCCGGCTCACTGCGCTGTTTTTCCGTCTGAGCAACCAATTGCCCATGGACCGTTCGGGAGGCGCGGCCTCGGAAATGTCGCTGCAAGCCGGCAAGGACGTCCTGAACTCCGGGGGCCTGCTGGGGATTTATCCGGAAGGCACACGCAGCCCGGACGCCAGGCTTTACCGTGGGAAAGTGGGCGTAGCCAAGCTGGCCCTGCAGACACGCGTACCTGTGGTGCCGGTGGCCATGATCGGCACGGAGAAGGTCCAGCCCATCGGTAAACGTCTCCCGAACATCCGCCGGATCGGGCTCATTTTTGGGCAGCCCTTGGATTTCAGCCGTTATTACGGCATGGAGGATGACCGCCTGATCCAGAGGGCCGTGACCGATGAGATCATGTACGAATTGATGCGGCTCTCCGGGCAGGAGTACGTGGACGAGTACGCAGCAGTTGTTAAGGCCCAGCTGGCCGGTAAGGGCCCCGAACCGGTCCACAAGATTGAGGTTGCAGAAGAGGCTGCCGCGGACATTGCCGAAAACATCGATGTTCCCCGCAGCGACGGGACCGGATCAACGCCGGGACTGTGACGCATGCGGCGGCATCGGTTACGTCTGCAGTCCCGCAACCTTGCTGCGGGCTACTACTCTTGAAGGGTGACTGAGCTAACCGCGAACACCGCACCCTCCGCAGCAGATCCCCTCGCCAGCACCGCCCAAAGCGGGGCGGCAAACTACCCCGGGCTTGACGCCTGGCGGGACCTGCCGATTTCCCAGCAGCCCACGTGGTCGAACACTGACGTCTTCAAGGCTTCCGTCAAGGAACTCTCCGCAGTGCCGCCCTTGGTCTTCGCCGGTGAAGTGGACGTTCTGAGGGAGCGCTTGGCCGCTGCTGCCCAGGGCAAGGCTTTCCTCCTGCAGGGTGGCGACTGTGCTGAGACTTTTGAGGCTGCAACTGCAGACAAAATCAGTGCCAGGGTCAAGACGATTCTCCAGATGGCAGTTGTCCTCACGTACGGCGCTGCCATGCCCGTGATCAAGATGGGGCGGATGGCCGGACAGTTCGCGAAGCCCCGCTCCTCCAATGACGAGACCCGCGACGGCGTAACGCTTCCCGCTTACCGTGGGGACATCGTCAACGGCTATGATTTCACCCCCGAATCCCGTGCTCACGACGCTGGCAGGATGCTTCAGGCGTACCACACGTCCGCTTCCACACTGAACCTGATCCGGGCCTTCACCCAGGGCGGTTTCGCTGATCTTCGCCTCGTTCACCAGTGGAACAAGGGGTTCACCGAGAACCCGGCACATGCACGCTACGAATCGTTGGCGCGGGACATCGACCGTGCCATCAGCTTCATGGACTCCTGTGGCGCCGACTTCGAAGCACTGAAGCGCGTTGAGTTCTTTGCCAGCCACGAAGCATTGCTGCTCGACTATGAGCGCGCACTGACACGCATCGATTCGCGGACCGGACTGCCTTATGACACTTCCGCGCACTTCCTGTGGATCGGCGAGAGGACCCGCGAACTGGACCACGCCCACGTGGACTTCCTGTCCCGGGTGCGCAACCCCATTGGTGTCAAGCTTGGCCCCACCACCAGCGGTGATGACGCCCTGCGCCTGATTGACAAACTGGATCCCAACCGCGAACCCGGCCGTCTAACGTTCATCACCCGGATGGGCGCGGGCAACATCCGCGAGAAGCTGCCAGCCGTCGTCGAACGCGTCACTGCATCCGGCGCGCAGGTGCTGTGGGTGACTGACCCGATGCACGGCAATACGGTCACCTCGCCGAACGGTTACAAGACGCGCAACTTCGATGACGTCATTGATGAGGTGCGCGGCTTCTTCGAGGTCCACCAGGCCCTGGGAACGGTCCCCGGCGGACTCCACGTTGAAATGACCGGCGATGACGTTGCTGAGTGCCTGGGTGGTGCTGATCCTATCGACCAGGACGCTTTCCTGGACCGCTATGAGTCGGTGTGCGATCCTCGCCTGAACCACATGCAGTCCCTTGAGATGGCCTTCCTCGTAGCCGGAGCCCTCTCCAAGAAGTAGGGATGTAACAAAGGCGCGGTCCGGATTATCCGGGCCGCGCCTTTTGTTTATGGCTGGAAGCTATCAGACGACTGTCAGCGTCACCACGGAGTCTTCCGGTACCTCGGTGTTGACGGGATTCTGGTCCCGGACGGTGCCAAAGAACCCACCGAGGACTTTGTTGACCTCAACCTTGAAACCGAGTTTCTTCAATTCCTTTTCAGCTTCAGCGGCCTGCTTTCCGATGAAACTGGGGACCTTGACCAACTTGGGCCCCTTGGACACGGTGAGCGTCACGGCTTCGCCCCGGATGAGGGTACCGTTGGCCGGCACCTGGGAGACCACCGCGCCCTTCGGGACCGCCTTGTCATTGACCGTCTCAGGGGCGATGACTGCTTTTAGGCCAGCGTCCTGAAGAGCCTTGACTGCTGCATCCTGCGCCAGCCCGCGCACGTCGGGCACGGGGATGGGCTGGGGCCCCTTGGAGACCGTCAGGGCCACCGGGGTGCCATGCCTGACTTCCGTGCCCTTGACCGGGTCCTGGGAAAGCACGACGCCGGCGGGCACTTTCTCATCGAAAGTCTCCGTGACGTTGCCGAGAGCCATCTCGGCAGCATTCAGCGCAATCTTGGCCTCGTCCAGAGTGCCACCGGTCAGATCGGGCAAGGGGAAAAGCTGGGCACCTTTGGAAACGAACAACGTGATGGGCTGAAATTTCCGCACTTCGGCACCGGATTCGGGTTCGGTCCCCACCGCAAGGCCGGCAAGGATATCGTCGTCGAAAACGTCCTGCGGTTCCGATTGGAATCCGGCAGTGCGGAGAAGCTGCTGGGCTTCGGCAACGGTTTTGTTCTTGACATCCGGTATGGTCCCCGGCGATCCGGGTCCCATACCGAAAAACCATCCGGCCGATGCCGCCAGCGTCGCGAGGATGACAATCACGATGGTCCAGATGATGCCACGGCGCCGGGGGTTGCCCTCGCGCAGGGGGCGGCTCGGTGTTGCTGCGGCCCTGGCGCGGTCCTTGCTCTCCTGCCGTTCGAGTCGCTTCAGCTCCCGCTTGCCCGGTTGGCGCGCGTCCATCTGGTTCCCGGGAGCAACGACGGCGCTTGGCCTGCCGGGACCACCCGCAGCCATAACGGTGGTGGGGTTGCTTTGCTGGGAAATGAATTCCGTGGGCGACACAGTGGCGGCTAACGCTTCTGTGGGGTTGCTTCCCGAACTGCCAGGTTGAATGGTTGCCGCAGCGGCTGCGGGGGAGCCTGGCGGCCGGAAGGCTGTTTGCCTGCGGTCCAGTTCCTCGTCCGACAGGGTGGTGCGGATGTGGCGGAGCTCCGTCAGCAGCGCAGCGCCATCCACCGGCCTGTTCTCCGCATCAACGGAGGTACACCACTGCACCAGCTCATCAAGGTCCTCTGCAAGGCCCGGAGCAGCATCCGAGGGGCGTCCCACCACCGCATTGACGTGCTTGTAGGCGACCTGAATGGGGGAGTCTCCCACATAGGGCTGTTTGCCCGTCAACATCTCATACAGCATGATGCCGGCCGAGTAGATGTCGCTTCTGGCATCTGCGGGCTGGCCGAGCACAAGTTCGGGGGCCAAGTAGGCCACTGTTCCGATGAGGGCGCCGGTGCTGGTATTGGCGGAGATGGCCCTGGCCAGGCCGAAGTCTCCCACTTTGATGCGTCCGTCGTCTGCAATGAGAACGTTTTCCGGCTTGACGTCGCGATGGATGAGCCCTGAGCGGTGCGCGGCTGCAAGGCCTTCGATCACAGGATCGATCAATGCCAGGGCAAGGCGCGGCGGCAATGGGCCTTGTTCGCCAAGGGTGTCGCGGAGGGTGTGTCCCTTGACGTACTCCATCACCAGGTAGGCAATATGGCCGTCCTCGCCTTGGTCGAGCACGCCGACGATGTGCGGGTGCGAGAGGCTCGCGGCCGCCTTGGCTTCGCGGCTTAGTCGCTCCAGGAACGTGGGGTCATTGGCCAGATGCGGGTGCAGGACTTTGAGGGCCACGTCGCGCTCCAAGCGCTGGTCCGTGGCCAGGTAGACAGTGGACATTCCGCCCCTCGCCAGGCGGGAACGGACAGTGTATCGGCCGTCCACAGTGGTCCCGATGAGGTGGTCCTGCATTGGTTCTTGCACCATACGATCCTAAACGAGGCAGGGAAGGGGCCCGAATCCACAAGGGATGCGGGCCCCTTCCAAGGTGCAGCTGACGGTCTAGCCGAAAGTGCGCTGGCGTGCCTTGATCGACTCGACGTAGCGCTTGGTGTCGTCGTACATGCCGTATTTGCTGACTGAATACTGGCCCTGGTAGTACCCGGCGATTGCCGTGTCCAGGTCCTTGCTGGTGGCAATGAGCGTCCGAATGATCGCCACACCTGCGGTGGCATTGTCGTAAGGGTCCAGAAGGTTGAGCTTGCGGCCCACCAGGTCCGAAGCCCACTGCCCGGAGGAGGGGATAACCTGCATGGTGCCGATGGCATTTGCGGGGGAGACGGCGCGCTGGTCAAAGCCGGACTCCTGTTCGGCGAAGGCCAAAGCCAGGGACGGGCTCACACCCATGCGCCGTGCGGTGTCGGCAACGATGCTCTTCATCTCAGCGCGGCTGGGCACCGGCGAAGCATTCAGTAGTGCCTTGTTCTCGTTTGCTGAGCTGACTACTGCCGGCGGGTAGGTGAAGCCCAGGAACGTGCTGGGTACCAGCGGCTTGGTCTCTCCCGCAGGCTGCAGGCCGGCGCCCGGGATGGTGAGCTTTTGGCCCGGGTAAATAACGGTGGTGGCCGTTACGTTGTTATTGGCGGCCATCAATGCAGCCAGGGTAACCCCATGGCGGGAAGCGATGGAACTGAGGGTGTCGCCTGCCTTGATGGTGTAGGAACCTGTACCGGCCAGCGGGGCGGGAGCAGGCGCAGGAGCTGCCGGTGCTGATGGCGCCGATCCTCCACTGACCTTGATTTTCTGGCCGGGATAGATGATGGAGCTTCCGTTCAGCCCGTTCCAGCTGAAGATGCTGGCCAGGGGAACGTTGTGCTTGGCTGCTATGGCACCCAAGGTGTCTCCGGGGACCACGGTGTAGACGGTGGCGGTGGTGGGGGCGCTGGGTGCACTCGGGGCGGCAGGGGCCGGCCGCGTCGGTGCTGCCGGGGCGGTGCCAGTGAGCTTGATGGTCTGTCCCGGGTATATCAGCGTGGTGGCAGAAAGCTTGTTCAGCTGAAGAACGGCCGTGGTGTCCAGGTTGAAGCGGCGCGCGATAGCGCTGATGGTATCGCCGCGGACAATCGTGTAGGTGTCCGGTACGGACGGGGCCATGGGGCGCAGGGCGGCCGGAAGGGTGGCCGCCACCGCATTGGCAGGAATGACAGTGCCCACGTTGACTGCTTGCGCCTTCATGGCGGCGGCAAGCGTTGCCGGGAGCTTTCGTGGTTGCGGCGCCGGTGTGGCCATGGACGGTTGGGCCAGGGCAAGTGAGGACAAAACCACGGCGGGAAGCGCAGCCGTGGTTGCCGCGATAACCGGCATGCTCATGGTTCGTTTCGGCGAACGGGGCGTCGTCATGGAATGTGTCCTCATCTCAAACAGCGGGGGATTGTTACTGCTGTTGTCAGTGTTACCAACGGGGCTGATGTTATCAATGATGCAAATGTGATCAGTGTGAATCTCTCATACTTAGTCGATCAGCACAACAATTCCTGTCAAACCGAACAAACAGCCACAATTCACGCAGATGAACGGCCCCTGTAAAGCGTCGGCACGCCATCGTCGTCGAACGTCAGCTAGGCGCGGGGCGGGGCGGCGTGGCAACCTTATTCCGTGAGTAATGTAGAAAGCCTTGTTTCCGACTGGCTGCCGCTGCCGGATGTCGCCGATTTATTGGAAGTTTCCATCACCAAAGTCCACGGACTTCTGGATGAGCGTGCGCTGGTCGCCATCAGGCGGGGAGAGCGGAACATCCGCTCCATCCCGGCCCTTTTTGTCCAGGACGGGCATGTTGTAGACAGCTTGAAGGGGACCGTTGCGGTTCTCAGCGACGCCGGCTACAACGACGAAGAATTGATTATCTGGCTTTTCACGCCGGATGAGTCATTGCGGGGGCGTCCCATTGACGCCCTGCGCGAGGGGCGCAAGACAGAGATCCGGCGTCGCGCCCAGTCTTTGGCCTGGTAACGCCTTCGACTTTCCAGCCGGCCTCCTCACGAGGAGGCCGGTCAAAATGCCGACGACGGCGGTGACTCTCACCGCCGTCGTCGTCGCATGTGTTTAGGCCCCTCCATTCGTTGGGGGCGCTTCACAAGTGCTTTGAATTCGGACCGTCCAAGGTATCCGCGTCGGGCAAGGGTTCCGCGTCAGGCCGCACGGCTGACAGCTGCTTCGGCCAGCTGGCGCAATGCCACCAGCGGCAGTTCCTCAAGGGGCAGGCGTTCAAGAGCTTCGAAGGCTCTATCGCTTAGCTCGCCGATCAACGCTTCCGTGGCTTCCAAAGCACCGCATTGGACCATGATGCGCCGAATCTCAGCTACTTCGTCCTCCATCAGGAGAGGGTTGCCGAGCATGCGGTCAAGGTAATCTGCCTCGGCGCGGGGTGCCTGGTTGATGGCAAACCCAACCAACACGGTCCTTTTGCCTTCCCGGAGATCGTCCCCGGCGGGCTTGCCGGTAGTTTCGGGATCTCCAAAGACACCCAGGACGTCATCGCGCATTTGGAATGCTTCGCCCAAGGGCAAGGAGAACTCCGAATACCCAGTCATCAGGCTGGCCGGTGCGCCGGCAAGTGCACCGCCCAACGCCAACGGGTGCTCAGTTGAGTATTTAGCGGACTTGTACCGAATGATGGATTGTGCCCGCGCCACAGATCCCGCCCGGTCACGCACGGGGCCGGCCACTTCCTCCAGGATGTCCAGGTACTGACCTGCCATCACTTCAGCCCGCATCACGTTGAAGATCCGGCGTGCAGGGCTTCCAGCTGCTGCCCGGGGGCCGATTTCCGTGAAGGATTCCTCGCTGAAGGAAAGGCAGAGGTCCCCGGTCAGGATGGCAGCCGCATCTCCAAACCGCCCGCTGTCCAGCGCCCACCCATTGACTTCATGGAGCTGGCTGAACCGTTTGTGCACGCTGGGACCGCCGCGGCGGGTGTCGGATCGGTCAATGATGTCGTCGTGGATCAGGGCGGCCGCCTGGAAGAGTTCCAAGGCGCACCCGGCGGTGACAATGTCCTGGTTGTCGGAAGCGCCTCCGGCGCCCCTCCAACCCCAGTAGCACATCAGTGCCCGGAGGCGTTTGCCGCCGGTAACGAGGGCCGAAATGGATCCGATGAGTGGTTCGGCGTCCGGAGAAACCGACGCCATGAGTTCCTGTTGGGAGGACAGGAACCCGTTCAACCTGCCGGCGACACCGCCAATGAACTGTGCCTGCTCCGAGCTGACAAGTGAAGCGGCCGTCACTTGACGGACCCGGCCGCCACGTTCGCACCGATAGTGAACGTTGAAACGCCTTCTTTTTGCCTCACCGAGACATTCACCGTTTCGCCGTCACCACGAATGAAATCCAAGGACGTGACGTTCCCAACAGCGGACGGCCCCGGGACAAGTTTGAAGCCCTGAGCTTCCATGGAGGTCTTGTAGTAGTCCACAACACCCTCGGGTGGGGCCTTGACCGTTCCAACCAGAGCCACGGTGGCTACTGCCTCGCTCTTATCCACGCTGCTTGAACGAATGGAAGTGTTGGGCATGACCGGAATAAGTTGCGCAGGAAAACCAGGAACCAGCGCATTTACCGTTGCTGTGGTGTCCGGTGCCGGCGCGGGCGATTCGGTGAACGTCGTAGTTTCAGGTGAGGCTGTGGACCCCGAAACGGACGGGGATGGTGTTGACGTCGCCTGGGTGGATGCCGAAGCGGCACCAGATGTGGACGGCGCTGCCGTACCGCCGGGCGATGGTGTGCATGCTGACGCCGCCAAAGCGACACTGACTGCGAGCAGGGCAAACCCTCGCGATTGAGGAGTTCCAAAGAGCTTCACAGGGTATCCTTCCTGGGGCTGAGCCGGACTGTGCCTCCAGTTTAGTCAGTGGCCGGGCATAGTATTGCCGATGTGAGGCAGGAAGCATTCGGTGGCGCTCAAAGCGCCGGTAGCAAGCCCGCCCGCAGCGCCGGAGATGCCCTGCGGGAAATGCGGCGAACCAGCATACTTCACGTGGATATGGACGCCTTCTTTGTCTCCGTCGAACTGCGTAGCCGTCCGGAGCTTCGAGGCAAGCCTGTGATCGTAGGATTCCCCGCGGAACGATCGGTAGTACTTTCCGCTTCCTATGAAGCCCGTGCCACGGGCGTGAAGTCGGCCATGCCGATGTCCATCGCCATGAGGCGGTGTCCTTCTGCGGTGATCATCAACCCCCGGCACAAGGAGTATTACGAGGTCTCAGCCCGGCTCATGGAGATCTTCGCTTCCATCACAGACCTTGTGGAGCCGCTGAGCGTAGACGAGGCATTTCTGGATGTGAGCGGAGCAATTCGTCGCCTTGGGTCACCGATGGACATCGGCCACCTCATCCGCCGCCGGGTCCAGTCCGAACTTGGCATCACGGCATCCGTAGGAATCGCCAGCACCAAGTTCGTTGCCAAGATCGCATCAACGAGGTGCAAACCTGACGGCATCCTCCAGATCGATGCCGAGGATTCCATCCCTTATCTGCATAGTCTTCCTGTCGGTGCATTGTGGGGTGTTGGAGGAAAAACGGCCGAAGTGTTGTCGCGACTGGGCATCCGAACGGTCGCCGATGTCGCCGCAACCCCGCTGGCGTCACTCAAAAAAGTTCTGGGAGCCAGCGGTGAGCACGTTCACCGCTTGTCCATGGGTATTGACCCGCGCCCGGTAACTCCAACCAGGCTTGAGAAGAGCATCGGAGCGGAGGAGACGTTCTCCGTGGATACGTCAGACGAGGCCTTGCTGCACAGGGAATTGCTGCGCCTGTCGCACCGCACTGCCATCCGGCTGAGGAGCTCAGGCATGCTGGCCAGGACCGTGGCGCTGAAGCTTCGCTACGCGGACTTCTCAACGGTCACACGCAGCCGCACCATGCAGACCCCCGTGGACAGCGCCCAACTGATCTACCAAGTGGCCGTGCAACTCCTTGAATCCTTGGGCACCCGGTCCATGAGCGTTCGATTGGTAGGGGTGCGTGCCGAGCAATTGGAGCCGGCAGGTCAGACGTCTCTGCAGTTAAGCCTTGATCGACGGGATGACAACTGGCGGGCGGCCGAACAGGCATTGGACCGTGTCTCCGAGCGTTTCGGGTCCAAAACCCTTCTTCCGGCCCGGTTACTGGAACCCGGCAAGCCCGCAACGGACACCTGAGGAACGAAGGGGTTTTGCGGCAGGACTCCGGGCGTCTTTCAGAACGGCGTCCGACAAACTATCCTATTTATTACAGAGATTTAGATCGTCTGGACAAACTGTTTCCTGAACAGTCGGCCCCGAGATGCCCGCTGAACCAAGAGGGGATTTTCGGGGAACGATTTTCTTGGTCCGATCGTTATGGAAACAGACGCACAGGAAGCGTTATGTCCAGACGCTGGCTGACTAAAGGAGGTCGCGATGCCCCTCTCGGAGCACGAACAGAAGCTGCTTGAGCAACTTGAAAAGCAACTTCATGAGGACGATCCGAAGTTTGCCAACACCATGGGGTCGGATCCCATCCGCAGCTGGTCTACCCGGCATGTGATCATAGGTGTGCTTGGTGCCATTGCCGGTATCCTGCTCCTGCTTGTTGGAGTATCACTGCAGGCGATACCTGTGGGTGTCCTCGGCTTCGTTGTCATGGGTGCTGGCGTCTATTTCGCTACGTTGCGTGGCGCGGCCTTCGGCAAAGCCAGCAAAGGGAAGCCCGGTAAGAGCAAACCAAAGAGCTCGTTCATGAGCAGCCTGGAAGAGCGATGGGACGAACGGCGTCGCGACGACAACTGACAGTCCGCTTCGAATCGGCGTTAGGTTGCCACGGCCTTACCTGAGTCAGTCTTGTCCCTGAGGTGCCAGGGGACATAAACGAAAGACCCGCGCTGCGGGTCTTTTCGCATTTAAGGCCGAACATCCTTCAGCCAGGAAATGCCAGTCCGTTTCCCCATCCACGGACGTTCCAAGGCTCGCTCCACATTCCACCCTTTTCTCCACATTGCTCCCCGTGCCTCCGATCAGTGCCGTATTTGCCGGTTTTCGTGTGCAAAATTCGGAAGCGGGGCCCGGGCGACTCTCTGCCTCCGCATGGTTCCTCCACTTTCCGCCACCACCCGGAAAACCGCGTGAGTTCAGGGCGGAAGAATCTCAAAGTGGTGGAGAAACGCTCCCTGGTGCGTTGACTGTGGGGCGTTGTGGAGTAAAGTGGAGAACATAAGAGGGTAGTGGCAGTGTTGGGCATGTGCGGGCACCTTGATTGAGGGGCGGTGGGGCCAGTGTTTCTGGGTACTCACTCGCCGCGTCTCGATGAAAAGGGTCGAATCATCCTTCCAGCCAAGTTCCGCGAGGAGCTTGCCGATGGACTGGTTCTCACCAGGGGCCAGGAACGCTGCATCTACGTCTTCAGCCAGAAAGAATTCGAGCGCATTCACGAGTTGATGCGGGAGGCACCACTGTCTTCCAAACAGGCGCGTGACTACATTCGGGTTTTCCTGTCTGGAGCCTCTGATGAGGTACCTGACAAGCAGGGGCGCGTGACGATTCCGCCGGCGCTCCGGGCTTACGCAGGGCTTGGTCGGGAGCTGGCGGTCATTGGAGCCGGTACCCGGGCCGAGATCTGGGACGCCGAAGCTTGGAATGAATACCTCAACGAGAAGGAAGCAGCCTTCTCGGAAACGGATGACGAGAATCTGCCCGGGTTCATCTGACCCCGGTTGGATGAAGCCGCAGTCCAGCTTCTTGAATGGGATCTCCAGCCGCCCATCGAACTGTCTTCCTGGCTCAACTTCCCCTGAGCCAGGCCGGCGGCCGATAGGCGCGGATGGGGATCCGATTCAAGAAACAGCATGTAAGCGATTGAGGAAAGAGGAGGCAGCGTGGAAGAGCAGGACGCGGCAAAGCCCACATCGGAGCGCCACGTGCCCGTCCTGAAAGACCGCTGCATCAACCTGCTCGCTCCCGGATTTGAAGCTGCCAGAAAACGCGGTGATACCCCCGTGGCCATCGATGCCACCTTGGGTATGGGCGGACACTCGGAGGCAATGCTGCAGCGTTTCCCGGATCTCCACCTCGTGGGCATCGACCGTGACGAGGAAGCCTTGGCTCTGGCCGGTGCCCGATTGGAACCCTTCTCCGACAGGACCGACCTCGTCCACGCGGTCTACGACGAGATCGAGGACGTCCTTCTGGACCTCGGCATAGCAGAAGTCCACGGCATTCTGATGGACCTCGGGGTCTCCTCATTGCAGCTCGATGAGCGTGAGCGGGGCTTCGCCTACTCGTACGACGCACCCTTGGATATGCGGATGGATACCAGCCGCGGGCAAACAGCGGCTGATGTAGTCAACAACTACAGTGAAGACGAATTGGTGCGCATCATCCGCAAATGGGGCGAAGAGAAGTTCGCCGGGCGGATAGCCAACAGGATCGTCAATGCCCGCACGGACAAACCTTTTGCAACCACGGGGGAGCTCGTAGAGCAGATCCGTAGCGTTGTCCCTGCTGCAGCCGCCAAAAGTGGCGGACACCCCGCCAAGCGCACCTTCCAGGCTTTGCGGATTGAGGTCAACGAAGAACTCGATGTCCTGGAACGGGCAGTTCCGGCAGCTGTGTCCGCGACTGCCATGGGTGGTCGGATCGTGGTGATGTCTTACCACTCGCTGGAGGACAAGATCGTGAAGTCAGTTTTCCAGTCTGGTTCCAAATCATCTGCGCCGCTCGGTTTCCCGGTGGAGCTTGAAGAACATAAACCCGAACTAAAGACCATCACCAAGGGCACGGAAGTGCCTACGGCAGCTGAAATCGCTGAAAATCCCCGTGCGGCGTCTGCCCGGCTGAGGGCAGTGGAGCGTATCAAACCGAGGAGAGACGCATGAGCAACGCCGCAGCGAAGATTTTGCCCTCCACAGTGGGTAGCTCTGCCGGCAGCCTTTCCGCGCCGTCGGAAAAGGCCGAAACCGGTCGCAAAGCCCGCACGCCCTTGTCGGTGGTACGCAGTGCCCCGGGCAAGCGGAGGACGCCGTTCGTCGTCCTTTGCTTTGTGGCGATGGCGGCCGCACTCCTGACGGTTCTGGTGTTGAACATCTCCGTGTCCACGGCGCAGTACCAATTGGTGCAGCTGAAAGCCGAAGCTGCAACGCTGAATAAGGAAAACCAGGACCTGACACAGAAGAAGCAGAACTACGAAGCTCCGCAGAACCTGGCTGCGAAGGCAGCAGAATTGGGAATGGTTGCTTCCACGGTCAAGGGTCAGATCGATCTGAACACCATGGCAGTGACCGGCAAGGCATCACCGGCGGTCAAGGGAGACAACCCCGGTGCCCTGCTTGCAGCCCCGGCCGTTGAGGGGTTGATTGATGTGGTTCCGTCGGTGACAACCAAAGACCCCTTGGAAAGCCGCACTACGGAAGCAGCTCCGGTGGCTCCGGCAGCAACGCCGTCCACCCCGGCAGCACCCACCGCGTCCCCTGCCGCTGCCCCGCCTGTTGAACTCCACGGGGGATCGGTACCGGCACCCCGGCAGAAGGCACCAGGGCAGTAGATCGTCAGACCACCGAAGCAGGGCCAGCAGCAAGGAATCAACGTGGCAAAGAACCCCGGCACATCGACAAAAACGAAGACGCCGGCGGCAAGAAAGCGGTTGCGCGTTGGCCTTGGCATCATGCTGACCCTGCTGCTGGTGGTGGGCGGCAAGCTTTTCATGGTCCAGGGCCTGGACATGGGCGGCATGGCTGAAGCCGCCTTGGCGAGCCGCCTGACTCCGCAGGTACTCCCTGCCGAGCGGGGACAGATCGTGGACGCAAACGGCACAGTGCTGGCCAGTAGTGTGATCCGGTACAACATCGTGGTGGACCAGACGGTCAACACCGGGACAGAAACCTTCCATCGCTTCAATGAGAAGACCGAGAAGCTGGACGAGATCACCCGAGATCAAGGGATTGCCGACCTCGCCGGGCTTCTGGGGGCAGACGAAAGCACCATCCGAACGTCACTGACCGGAGACAAGAAGTACTTCATGGTGGCAAAGGACGTGAAGCCGGAGCTGGAAGACCGGATCTCGAAGCTCTATATCCCCGGACTCAGCGCGGAAGGCGTCAGCAAGCGCGTTTATCCCAACGGCAGCGTCGCCGGAGGTGTGGTCGGTTTCCTCAAGGACGGAACCAGCGGCCAGGCTGGTATAGAGCAAACGCAGGACGAGATTCTTCGTGGTGTTGAAGGTAAACGTGTCTTCGAAATAGGTGCTGACGGACTCAGGATTCCGGTGGCGACAGATGAACTCACTCCGGCCGTCGATGGCAGCGACGTCAAACTGACCATCAACACTGATATCCAGTACTTTGCCCAGCAGGCCATCCAGAGCCAAGTCAACAAGATGAACGCCGAGTGGGGTTCCATCATTGTGATCGACACCAAAACGGGCAATCTCATTGCCTTGGCCGATACCAATGCGCCGGACCCCAACGACCCCGGGAAAGTCGATGCCAAGGATCGCGGCGTCAGGTCCGTAACAGCCGCCTATGAGCCCGGTTCCGTGCAGAAGATGATGACCGCCGCGGCCGTGATCGAGGAGGGGAAGTCATTTCCCCTGGACCACTTCACCATCCCTTCGGCCTACACCATTGACGGGCAGACGTTCACCGATGCTTTTGAGCACGGCACTGAAGAGCGCACCCTTGCCGGAATCCTGGGGTGGTCCATGAACACCGGAACGGTGATGGCCGGTAGCCGGCTCACCAAGGAACAACGGTACGACTGGCTGAAGAAATTCGGTATTGGAGAGCAAACGGATATTGGGCTTCCAGCGGAAGCTACCGGCATACTGGCCAAGCCCGAGCAGTGGGATGACCGCCAGCAGTACACGGTGCTTTTCGGTCAAGGCGTTTCCCAGTCGACACTCCAGACAGTGCGTGCTTTCCAGAGTATTGCCAATGATGGCGTGATGCTGCAGCCCAGGCTTATTGACAGCTACATCACTCCGGAGGGTGAGGAACAGAAAGTTCCCGCGAAGGACTCACGCCAGGTGGTTTCCAAGGAAACTGCCCAGCAGGTCCGGGACATCCTGGAAAGCGCCGTGACCGAGGGGCAGATCAAGGATGCAGCCATCGACGGTTATAGGGTGGGGGCCAAGACGGGAACGTCCCAGGCACCCCGCGAGGATGGGCTGCCCGGCTTTGACGGTTTCACGGCCTCCATGGTGGGCATGGCCCCCATGGATGACCCGAGGTTCATCGTGGAAGTCGTCCTCCAACGGCCCAAAGGAAACATCTATGGCGTCACTAATGGGCCGGTGTTCCGGTCCGTGATGTCCCAGGTCCTCCGGACCTACAACGTGGCCCCGTCCACCGGGACGCCCGCGCGGTTGCCGCAGTTCGTCAAGTAAGCTTCTTGGGCGTCTGTTTCGGCTAAATATCGATCCACCACCAACGGCCTGGGCGCCGCCGGCCCCAAGCCGGTCGTTCCACGAGCACCAACGGAGAACCACGTGTCAGAGCACCATGAGGCAGCTACCAGCGCCACGACCCCGGACGCCGGCCAGAGCGGCTTTCGCCCCGCATCCGTGGCTGCAGTACCGTTGGCCACCATCGCGGAAACACTCGGTGTTGCCGTTCCTGCCGCCAGCCAGGACAGGGGAGTGACGGGCATTTCCCTCAACTCGCGGGCTGTCGAAGCCGGCGACCTCTATATGGCCCTGCCCGGAGCCTCCCGCCATGGTGCGGACTTCGTTCCGCAGGCTATTGACGCAGGTGCGGTTGCGGTCGTGACGGACGACGCCGGAGCGCGCCAGCTGGCGCTTGCAGGTGACCAGCCCGTACCGGTACTCATTGTCGCCGAGCCGCGTACCGCCGTCGGACGCCTGGCCGCCTTGATCTATCGCAGCCAGCCGGCGGATGGCGGGTTCCCGACTCTGTACGGGGTTACGGGTACCAACGGAAAGACCACCACCACCTATTTCATCAACTCCTTGCTGAGCGCCTTGAAGAAGAAGCCCGGCCTGATCGGGACCATCGAGATCCTTGCGGGCGGGGCGGCGATCCCCAGCCTCCTCACGACCCCGGAGTCCACGGATGTCCATGCGTTGCTGGCTCTGATGCGCGAACGGGGCTTGGACGCGGCATCCATGGAAGTTTCATCCCACGCGATCTCCTTCCGCCGGGTGGACGGAGTGATGTTCGACGTTGCCGGCTTCACCAATCTCACCCAGGACCATCTGGACCTTCATGGCAGCATGGACGAATACTTCCGAACCAAGGCGGAACTCTTCACTGCCGGAAGGGCCAGGCGCGCGGTGGTCACAGTGGACGATCACTGGGGCCGCAAGCTGGCCGATTCAGCCGACATCCCGGTAACCACCCTCGCAACCAAGCCCCCCGTTGAGGGCAGCGCCGACGCCGACTGGAGCGTTGGGTCCATCATGGCGCGGGGGCTGGGGTCGGAATTTGAGCTCAGGCACGTCGACGGCCGAACCCTTCACGTCCACACCGGCCTGCCGGGAGACTTCAATGTGGCCAATGCAGCCCTGGCTACGATCATGGTCCTGGCATCCGGCGTCGACGAAAAGACGCTCCAGACTGCCTTGGATGCGCATGACCCCTTCACTGTTGCGGTCCCCGGACGCATGCAGCTCGTTTCAGCAGAGCCTGCCTCGGTTGTTGATTTTGCCCACAATCCGGACGCTCTGTCCCGTGCCCTGGAAGCCGTTCGTTCTCCGAAAGAGGGATCGCGGGTCATCGTGGTCTTCGGTGCAACGGGCCAGCGCGACCAAGGCAAGCGGCCCACCATGGGCGCAATCGCTGCCCGCCTGGCCGACGTCGTGATCATCAGCGATGACGATCCCCACGACGAAGACGCAGCAGCCATCCGGGCCGAGGTCCTCCAGGGCGCCTACGCTGCACGGGACTCCGAGGACCTGAGTAGCGAAATCATCGAGTCTTATCCAAGGGATGCCGCCATCAGACTGGCCGTCAACGTGGCCACCAAAGACGACACCATCCTCATCGCCGGGCGTGGCCACGAGGTGTGGCAGGAGGTCAAGGGCGTGAATCTTGCCTTGGACGACAGGGTGGAGTTGCGGGCCGCCTTGACATCCAAGGGATTCAGCGTTTCAACGGACCAGCGGATAGAGTCCTAAACCGAGATGATTGCACTTACTGCGGCGGAGATCGCCGACATCACCCATGGCCGATTGACCGGAGATCCGGACATCGTCCCCACCTCCGTCGTCACTGATTCCCGGGAAGCGACGCCCGGATCGTTGTATGTGGCCAAACCCGGCGAGCACGCTGATGGGCATGACTTCGTCGATGCCGCATTCGAACGCGGTGCCGTCCTGGTTCTCGCCGAACGTGAAGTGACCGACGCCGACGGCCGCCCTTATCCCGCCGTCGTGGTTAACGACGCTGTGGTGGCCATGGGCGAGCTGGCAGCGGACTCTGTCAGCCGCATCCGCGCTGAGCGTAAGAGCCTCGGCGAGGACTTCACCGTCATAGGGATCACCGGTTCTGCGGGCAAAACCACCACCAAGGACCTCCTTGCCGGTGTATTGTCCACCGCCGGTGCCACGGTGGCGCCGCAAGGCTCCTACAACGGCGAGGTAGGTGTGCCGCTGACGGTCTTTGCCGCGGACGCCGGAACCCGCTTCCTGGTGATCGAGATGGGCGCTACCGGCCTGGGCCACATCAAGTACCTGGCCGAGATGGTCAAGCCGGACATCGGTGTGGTTCTGGTGGTTGGCACGGCCCACGCCGGTGAATTCGGAGGCGTTGAGAACATCGCCAAGACCAAGGGCGAATTGGTGGAAGCACTGGGGGAGCGCGGCACGGCTGTGATCAACCTCGATGATGGCCGCGTCGCTGCCATGCGCACCCGGACCAAGGCCAAAGTGTTGGGCTTCACGGCCTCGCCGGCCACCACTGAAGAAGTGGAAGCGCGCAACGTTGTGGTCAATGAGCAAGGCTTTCCTGATTTTGATTTGGTGCTGCCCGACGGCGGCCCGGCCGTTGAGGTGCGAAGCCGCCTGATCGGTGGTCACCATGTCACCAATCTGTTGGCAGCAGCCGCCGCCGCGTTCGCCGCAGGCATCCCGGCCGCTGACATCGCATCCTCGCTCAGCTCCCAGTCCGCAGCCAGCCGCTGGCGGATGGAACGGACTGAACGTGAAGACGGCGTGACCATCATCAACGATGCTTACAACGCCAACCCCGAATCGATGCGGGCTGCCCTGCGCACGCTGGCGGACCTGGGACAAGGCAGAAGGACCTGGGCAGTTCTGGGAGCCATGCTCGAGCTGGGCGAGGACTCCATCCGTGAACACACTGCGGTGGGCACCCAAGTGGTGCGCCTGAACATTTCCAGGCTGGTGGTGGTGGGTCGTGAAGCCCGTGCGCTCTACGTCTCCGCCATCCAGGAAGGCTCCTGGGGTGACGAATGTTCCTTCACCGAGACAGTGGAAGAAGCCTACGAGCTCCTTCAAAATGAGCTGGAGCCCGGCGACCTGGTGCTCTTCAAGTCTTCCAACGGTGTGGGCCTTCGGCATTTGGGTGATCGGATAGCATTACCTCCACGGGCCGAGCCCACCGGAGACAACGCGGATGAAGCTGCCGCAAGCGAAGGGAACGAGCTGCTGTGATTGCACTTTTGATCGGCGCTGGCGTCGCCCTTCTGGTGGCCCTGATCGGGACGCCCCTGTTTATCAAGTTCCTTGTGGCCAAGAGCTACGGACAATTCATCCGGGACGACGGACCGACGTCCCATCACACCAAGCGCGGCACGCCCACCATGGGCGGAACCGTAGTAGTGGCCGCGGTACTGATCAGTTACTTCGTGACACACCTGATCATGTGGATCATGAATCCGGCCTCCGCCGGCCCCTCGGCATCTGGACTGCTGCTGCTGTTCCTCATGGTGGGTATGGGTTTTGTTGGCTTCCTCGATGACTTCATCAAGATTTCCAACAAGCGCAGCCTTGGCCTGAACGCACGCGCCAAATTGATCCTGCAGGCAGCTGTGGGCATCATCTTTGCGGTGTTGGTCCTTCAGTTCCCCAATGAGGACGGCCTGCGGCCCGCATCCACGCAAATTTCCCTGGTGCGCGACATCCCGTGGCTGGACCTCGCGTTCGGCGGCACAGTGGTGGGCGCCATCCTGTTTGTGCTCTGGTCCAACTTGATCATCACCGCAGCTACCAACGGCGTTAACCTGACCGACGGCCTGGACGGCCTGGCTGCCGGAGCGTCCATCATGGTCTTCGGCGCTTACACCATCATGGGAATTTGGCAGAACAACCAGGCCTGCGGCTCACCACGGGAAGCAGGCAGCGGTTGCTATCAGGTCCGGGACCCCATGGACCTCGCCCTCTTGGCCGCGATTCTGAGTGCGGCCTTGGTGGGATTCCTGTGGTGGAATACCTCACCTGCCAAGATCTTCATGGGTGACACAGGTTCCTTGGCCATTGGTGGTGCCGTTGCGGCGTTCGCTATCCTCTCACGCACCGAACTCCTGCTTGCGTTCATTGGCGGGCTCTTTGTACTCATTACCTTGTCCGTCATCATCCAAGTGGGCTTCTTCAAGCTGAGCGGCGGGAAACGCGTCTTCAAGATGGCTCCGCTGCAACACCACTTTGAATTGAAGGGCTGGGCAGAAGTTACGGTGGTGGTCCGGTTCTGGATTCTCGCCGGGCTCTTTGTGGCTGCGGGCCTTGGAATTTTCTACGCTGAATGGGTGGTGCTGCTGTGAACGAAAGCCCGGAAACTCTGTCATCGAACGCTGAGAGGCTCAGCACACTGACCAGCTGGGATGCCGACTGGTCAGGTCTGCGCGTTGTGGTGACAGGTATAGGTGTCTCCGGCTTCGCTGCAGCCGACACACTCATCGAACTCGGCGCAAAAGTTGTTGTGGTTGACGCAGCCACCAGCGCCAAGGCCAAGGCCCAGGCCGACACCCTCAAGATCGTGGGTGCCGTTGATGTGCTGTTGGGGGAGGAAGCCGTGACGGCTCTCCCGTTGATCGACGGAAGTTTGCCGGACCTCGTGGTCACGTCGCCAGGATGGCGCCCGGATCAGGCCCTGCTTGCCGCGGCCAAGCGCAAGCACATCCAAGTCTGGGGCGACGTCGAACTCGCTTGGAGGCTGAGGGAGCGGGCAGGGCGCAAGACCGCGGACTGGCTGACGATTACCGGTACCAACGGCAAGACCACCACGGTTGGCATGGCCGAATCCATGCTGCAGGCGGCCGGGCTCAAAGCAATCGCCGTGGGAAACGTCGGCACCCCTATTCTTGACGCACTCCGGGATCCGGTGGACTACGATGCTTTCGCTGTTGAGCTCTCCAGCTTCCAGCTGCATTGGAGCCACTCGTTGTCTCCTGTAGCGAGCGTCTGCCTGAACGTTGCCGAGGACCATGTTGATTGGCATGGATCCTACGCCTCCTACCTCGCGGACAAAGCCAAGGTGTACGAGAACACCCAAAAGGCGGCGATCTACAACGCCGAACAGATTGAAACTGAACGTATGGTGGAAAACGCCGACGTCGTTGAGGGATGCCGGGCCATCGGTTTCACCACCAACACGCCGGCCATCAGCATGGTGGGCGTGGTGGATGGCCTCCTTGTTGACCGGGCCTTTATTGCCGAACGCAAAGACTCTGCCGCGGAACTTGCCTCAATGTCCGATCTTGGCCCGGTGGCACCCCGCCACATGGTGGCCAATGCCCTTGCGGCGGCGGCCCTGGTGCGGGCCTACGGAGTTGATGCCGCATCCGTGAAACAAGGCATCCTCAATTACCTGCCAGGTGCCCACCGCATCCAGTTGGTGGCGAACCACAAAGACGTCTTGTGGATCAACGACTCCAAAGCAACCAACCCGCACGCAGCCTCCGCGGCACTTTCGGCTTTCCAGAAGGTTGTATGGATTGCCGGCGGGTTGTCCAAGGGCGTCAACTACGACGACCTCGTCAAAGAGCACGCGCCCAGGCTCAAAGCCGTAGTCCTTATCGGAACTGATACTGAGGCACTGGAGGGGGCCCTCCAGCGACACGCACCCGATGTCCCCGTGATCGCGCCTTCAAAGGGCGACACTGAAGGAGTGCAGACCGCAGCCGGAGACGCAGCTTCGCCTATCTACGGTGAGACCATCATGGCCCGGGCAGTGGCATCGGCGGCCGAGGTGGCTGCCTCTGGCGATACCGTGCTGATGGCACCGGCGGCTGCATCCATGGATCAGTTCTCTTCCTACGCTCACCGTGGCGACGCTTTCGTCCTGGCAGTTCGCGAGCTTGTGGAAGGGCAGGCACCGACCACCGAGGAGTAACAATGGTCAGCACGCCCACCCGCACCCGCGGCAAAGAACCCCGGGACGGGAAGCCCAAGGCGGCATCAGGTGACGGCAGCCGCCCCTCAGGGCTCCGCGGACACCTGCGTGGCTTTTGGGAGAGCCTTGAAGGAAAGAGCAAGGCACCTAACAGCTCCACCTACTATCTGATTCTCGGCTGCGCCCTCGCGTTGACGGCGATCGGGATCATGATGGTGTTGTCCGCGTCAAGCGTTGAAGCCATTTCCGAGGGCAAGTCGCCCTATGCTGATGCCCTCAAACAGGCGCTCTTCGGTGTGGTTGGACTCATCGCCATGTACGTCATTTCGCGGACCAACGTGAACTGGATGAAGAAACTCTCCTGGTGGGCGCTGGGGGCCGTCATTGTGCTCCTAGCCTTGGTCCAGGTCATGGGCAACACCGTCAACGGCAACAAGAACTGGATCGACATTGGAGGTATCACCCTCCAGCCCTCGGAGATGGCCAAGCTAATCCTCTGCGTGTGGATCGCTGCCGTTCTGGCGCGGAAGCAGAAACTCCTTAACCGTTGGATGCACGTCATCATTCCGGTGGTTCCCGGTGCAGGACTCGTCATTGCCTTGGTGATGTTGGGCAACGACCTCGGAACTGTGATCGTCATCGCGGCCATTACCGCTGCCGGGCTGTATTTCGCCGGCGTTCCCGGCCGCATGCTGGCCATTGCCGGCGCGGTTGGCGCCCTAGGCGCCGTCCTGGGGACCATCAGCAGCCAAAACCGGATCTGCCGGATCACCTCGTGGTTGGGAACAGCCTCCACGCAGTGCACCGAGCAGTTTGACTTCGATTTCCAGTCAACCAATGGCATGTACGGCCTCGCACAGGGGAGCTGGACCGGATTGGGCCTTGGCCAAAGCCGGCAGAAGTACAACTGGCTGCCGGAGGCGCACAACGACTTCATCTTTGCCATTATTGGCGAGGAGCTGGGACTTGTTGGAACCATCGTGGTCCTGGTCCTGTTCGCCATCCTGGGTATCGCCATCTTCCGTGTAGTCGTGAGGCAGACCGACCCGTTCCAACGCACGCTGGCTGGTGGAATCATGGTGTGGCTGCTCGGCCAGGCGAGCATGAATATGGCGGTGGTGACCCAACTTCTTCCTGTGGTGGGGGTGCCCCTTCCGTTCATCTCCTATGGTGGCTCCGCGCTGATCATGTCCCTCTGCGGTGTGGGCGTAGTGTTGTCTTTGGCCCGCGGCCAATTGCCGGCGCAGCAGCGTTCAGGATTCTTCCCGCGCCTCATGTCCAAGACTGCACGAAAGCGTACCTAGCACTTCATGACTTTTGACTCCGCAAACGCGCCCAAGCCGTTGTCCGTCGTCCTTGCCGGCGGCGGGACAGCCGGTCACGTCAGCCCGCTGTTGGCGATTGCCGACGCCATCAAGGACAAACGTCCGGAGGCCGCCATCCTGGCTGTAGGGACGCCGTCGGGCATGGAAACCCGTCTCGTCCCGGCGGCCGGGTACCAACTCGCAACCATCGACCGTGTTCCCTTTCCGCGGCGGCCGTCAGCGGACCTCCTGAAGCTGCCCGCCCGCTTGAGCGGCGCGGTCCGGCAGGCCCGGCACATTTTGGAGGCCTCCGGCGCGGATGTTCTGGTGGGTGTGGGCGGGTACGTCTGCACGCCCATGTACCTTGCTGCACGCAAACTCCGGATCCCCATCGTCATCCACGAGGCCAACATGAAGGCCGGCCTGGCTAATCGCGTCGGCGCCCGGTTCAGCAAGCATGTTGCCGTGGCATTTGCCGGGACGCGCTTGAGGGGGGCCCGCCACGTGGGAATGCCCATGCGCCGGGCTATCTCGCAAGTGGACAGGGCTGTTGCGGCGCCTGCGGCAAAGGCCGCGCTGGGGCTTGATGCCCACCGTCCGGCCTTGATCGTCACAGGCGGCTCCTCAGGGGCGTTGAGCATCAATCGTGCCATCACCGCAGCTCTCCCCGCACTGGCCGCTGCCGGTATTCAGACCCTCCACATCACGGGCAAAGGCAAAGCCGTCAAGGATGACGACGCCGGACTCCTCGCCGCCGACGGCTACAGGCAGGTTGAGTACGTGGACGGCATGGAGAACGTCTACGCCGCTGCCGACGTCATTCTGGCCCGTGCCGGTGCCGGCACCGTCAGCGAGGTAGCGGCTGTGGGAGTCCCCGCAGTGTTCGTGCCCTTGCCCATCGGGAACGGAGAGCAGGCGCTGAACGCCGCCCCCTTGGTTGCCGCAGGCGGTGCACTGATGATCGATGACAAGGATCTCAGCCCGGAGTGGCTCCGGACCGAACTGATTCCGCTGCTGACAAACCGCAGCAAACTCAATGACATGGCTCGGAAATCCGAAGCACTTGGTATCAGAAACGCCGATCAGCGGATGGCTGATCTTGTCTTGGAAGCGGTATCCGCATGACCACCAGCATCGCCCGGCTCGAGTCCCTCGGACGCGTCCACTTCATTGGAATCGGCGGAGTGGGAATGTCCGCCGTCGCGCGCATTATGGTGGCGCGGGGCATCCCCGTCAGCGGCAGCGATGTCAAAGACCTGCCCGTGATGCGTGACCTCGCCGTGGCAGGTGCGCGTATTGCGGTCGGCTACGACGCCGGAAACCTGGGCGATGCCCAGACGGTCGTGGCTGGTTCAGCCATCCGGGACGACAACCCGGAGTTGGTGGCGGCGCGTCAGACCGGGTTGCCCGTGCTTCACCGTTCGGAAGCTTTGGCCGCCACCATGGCCGGGCACCGGGTTGTCACCGTGGCAGGTACCCACGGCAAATCCACTACTACGTCGATGGTTGCGGTACTCCTCAAGGAAGCCGGTCTGGATCCCTCCTTCGCGATCGGCGCGAACGTGCCGGCACTGGGCGTCAACGCAGCCCACGGTGAATCCGATATTTTCGTGGCAGAGGCCGATGAGTCGGATGGGTCATTCCTCAACTACCGTCCGTTGATTGCGGTGGTTACCAATGTCGAAGCGGATCACTTGGATCACTACGGAACACCGGAGGCCGTCTTCGCGTCCTTTGATGAGTTCGCCGCGCTCCTGCCTTCCAACGGCGTCCTGCTGGCATGCGCCGACGACGCCGGTGCCCTGGCCTTGGCGGAACGGACAGCCTCAAAGGGGATAACGCGCGTCCTGACGTACGGAACATCATCTGCTGCCGATGTCCGGCTTCATGACGGCGGTCCGGGCGATGTATCCGTTGCCCTGGGCGGAGCCGTCCATGGCCTTGAACTGCAAGTGCCGGGACGGCACAACGCCCTGAACGCCGCAGCGGCGTTCGCAGTCGCCGTCGAACTCGGCGTGGAACCGGGCGCTGCCGCGGCTGCGCTGGGCCACTTTACCGGTGCTTCACGTCGCTTTGAGTTCAAAGGCCAGGGCAGGGGAGTGCGGGTCTATGACGACTACGCCCACCATCCCACCGAGGTCCGCGCAGCATTATCGGCAGCGCGCTCAGTGGCCGCCGGCAAGAAGGTGCACGTCCTATTCCAGCCGCACCTGTTTTCGCGGACCCGTGAGTTCGCCACGGAGTTCGCCGCTGCTTTGGACCTGGCGGACACCGCATTGATTTTGGACATCTATCCTGCCCGCGAAGATCCCATCCCGGGGGTCACGAGCACGCTGATCACCGATCACTTGGTGAACGGCCGGCTCGTTTCAGCCGGTGAAGCCGTGGACGCCGTGGTGGACGCTGCAAGCGACGGCGACGTGGTCCTGACGGTCGGGGCCGGAGACGTCACTGCCTACGGGCCTGCCATCGTGGCGGCATTGGATGGCTAACACCCGGAAACCCACCTTCAAACCGGCCACGGAGCCGCGCCCCGGCAAGGCGGAGAGGTCCGGAGGTGACCCAATGGAGGTCATCAGTGCACAACGATCTGTTGACACTGACCTCAAGGCCCCGGTGGCGTCGGGTCGCCCCTCGAAGCCTGGAGGTGCCGCGAAGGCCGGCAAGGCGCCAGGGACTGACAACGTCATTGCTTTTCCTGAGCCCAGGAACCGACGTCAGCGGAGACTGGTGCTCTGGACGCTCTCGATGGTGGCTTTGGTGGTCGGATCCTTGATCGCAGGGGCCATCTTTTCTCCCGTGTTGGCAGTGCGCACCATAACCGTGGACGGAACATCGCTTGTGACGCCGGATGCGGTGCAAAAGGCGCTGTCAGGCTTGGAAGGCAAGCCGTTGCCGCAAGTCAGCGAACAGGAGATCAACGAGCTCCTGAAACCACTTGTCCAGGTCCGTTCGGCAACCATGGAAGCACGGCCGCCGTCCGAGTTGCTGGTGCACGTGGACGAGCGCGTTCCTGTGGCACTGCTCAAGCAGGGTGACAGCTACGTGATGGTGGATGTAGATGGCGTTCAACTCGGAGCGACGCAGGATTTGGCCGCTGTAGCCCTGCCGTTGATCGACGCTGGCGTGGGCACCACCAACACGGAGTTGTTCAAGGCGATTGCCGCTGTTCTGGACACCCTGCCCGCGGACATCCTTGCCAGGATGTCTACCGCCTCTGCAGCCTCGCCCGACGCCGTTGAGCTGAAACTGGTGGACGGAAAGACGGTAGTCTGGGGCAATGCCGAGGACAGGGAACTGAAGGCCAAGGCACTCGAGGCGTTGCTGAGGATGCCGGCGGACCCAAAGGTCCCGGTCAGTATCTACGACGTCAGTGTTCCCCGGCATCCATTCACAAAATAGGCAGTATTGAGAACGTAACCTGCGGGCCGGCGGTGGCCTTATTTCACGGCAATCACACGACACGCGCAAGCGGAGATTGCATGTGGGAACCAGAGGAAATACCGTCGCAGTAGAGTTACTTGACATAACTATAACCTTCAACTAGAGGGTTAAGGTCCAAGGATTCAAGTTGGACTCGATCAGTTTCGCTATAGGACACAAGCAAGGGGCACGAAACGTGGCAGCACCGCAGAATTACTTGGCCGTCATCAAGGTCGTCGGCATCGGCGGCGGTGGCGTGAACGCAGTCAACCGTATGATCGAGGTCGGCCTTCGGGGCGTCGAGTTCATCGCCATCAACACCGACGCGCAGGCGCTGCTCATGAGCGACGCCGACGTCAAGCTCGACGTCGGACGTGAGCTCACCCGTGGCTTGGGTGCAGGAGCGAACCCGGAGGTCGGAAAGCAGGCAGCAGAAGACCACGCCGACGAGATCGAAGAAGTTCTCCGCGGTGCTGACATGGTCTTCGTCACGGCAGGCGAGGGCGGTGGCACCGGTACCGGTGGTGCTCCCGTGGTCGCGCGCATCGCCCGCTCCCTCGGTGCGCTGACCATCGGCGTCGTGACCCGACCCTTCACCTTCGAAGGCCGGCGCCGTGCAGGCTCTGCCGAGGCTGGAATTGACGCCCTCCGCGACGAAGTCGACACCCTGATTGTGATCCCGAACGATCGCCTTCTGTCCATCAGCGACCGCAATGTCTCCGTCCTGGACGCCTTCCGCTCTGCGGACCAGGTACTCCTGTCCGGTGTCCAAGGCATCACTGACCTCATTACCACTCCCGGCCTGATCAACCTTGACTTTGCTGACGTCAAGTCAGTCATGCAGGGCGCGGGGTCTGCCCTCATGGGCATCGGTTCCGCCCGTGGTGAAGACCGAGCCGTCAAGGCTGCGGAACTGGCCATCGCCTCGCCGCTCCTGGAGGCCTCCATTGACGGCGCCCACGGTGTCCTGCTGTCCATTCAGGGCGGCTCCGATCTGGGCCTGTTCGAAATCAATGAAGCCGCGCGCCTGGTGCAGGAAGTGGCCCACCCCGAAGCGAACATCATCTTTGGTGCCGTCATTGACGACGCCTTGGGAGATGAGGCTCGCGTGACAGTCATCGCAGCGGGCTTCGACGACGTCAAAGCAACCTCGCCTTCCATGGATCAGTCCCGTCCGGCCCAGAACCCGGTGCCTTCGGAAAGGCCTGCTGCTCCGAGCAGTGCGCCGTCCAACGCTGCAGCCCCGCAGCACGCCACGGCAGGTATCGGTGCTGCAGGCCTGAGCAACTGGGGCCAGCAGCGTCCGTCTGCCTTGCCTGCGGACTCCGGCTTTGACGTTGACCTCCCTGCAGTTGTTGAACCCGACCTTTCGGGCAGCCGCTCCGATGATCTCGACGTTCCTGACTTCCTGAAGTAAGCCGCGGTTCGAAAGAGTCAGTACCAGGTGTTTTGGTGGCGAAATGAAGTACGACCCGGCGTTTCTGTAGCCTTCACGGATACAGGCGCCGGGAACCTGGCTCTCCACGTACAGGACGACCCCACGGAAGTGATGGTTCGTCGTGCCCGGGTGGAACACACTCTCGGCTTGCGCCCGGACGGTTCGCGTACGCGCCAGTTCCAGTACATGAACCAGGTCCATGGAAATCATGTGGAGTTCATTGCAGCTCATGGACCTGGACCAACCGCTGATGCCATGGTCTCCGCTGCCCCTGTACCGTCTGGACAGCATGCAGTCGCCCACCCGCCTGCAACCCCCGGGCGATCAGCACAGCCTTTGGCCGTGATGGTGGCCGATTGTGTCCCGGTTCTGCTGGTTGGTAGCGACTCCAACAACAGCCCCGTCCTGGCTGCTGCCCATGCCGGGCGTCCCGGGGTCGCGTCAGCCGTGGTGCCCGCAACTGTCGCTGAAATGCGGCGTCGGGGAGCTGTTGATATCAGCGCTTGGCTCGGACCGTCCATTTGTGGCTCGTGTTACGAGGTCCCCGAACAGCTGCGTGCCGAGGTGGCAGAAAAAATACCTGAAGCGTGGTCCTCCACCTCGTGGGGTACACCTGCCCTTGACCTTCCGGCGGGTGTACGCGCGCAGTTGCACTCACTGGATGTCCCCGTGGAGTACTCGGGGGAATGCACCCGTGAAAACGACTCCCTTTTCTCTTACCGGCGGGACTCCCGGACCGGTCGATTTGCAGGTTTGGTGTGGACGCATGACTAGCCTCGAAGACGGCAACCAACAACGGGAAGAATCATCCAGTGATCCCCGCACGGCTGAGCTGTCGGCCCGGCTGGAGGTGGTGCGGCAGCGGATTGACGTCGCTACCCGCACTGCAGGACGGCTTGACCTGCCGCGGTTGGTGGTGGTGACTAAATTCCATCCGGCGGCCGATGTTCGCCGCCTGGTGACACTTGGTGTCGAGGATGTCGGCGAGAACCGCGACCAGGAAGCGGCCTCCAAGACTGCTGAACTCTCCGGGATTGACGTCCGATGGCATTTCATCGGCCAGCTTCAGAGCAATAAGGCAAAGTCGGTGGTCAAGTATGCTGCCTCGGTCCAGTCTGTTGACCGCGTGCAGCTGGTTGATGCTCTGGCCAAGGCCGTCGCCAGGGAGAAGGATGCCACGGGGCGCAGCGATCTTGACTGTTTCATCCAAGTCAGCCTGGATGACGACGCCGGCGCACACCGGGGCGGCGCCACGCCCTCCGATGTTGAGATGCTCGCGGAAAGAATCGAGCTGGCGGACGGTCTGGTGTTGTCCGGACTGATGGCCGTGGCGCCTTTGGGGGCTGATCCGAATGTGGCCTTCGAGCGACTCGCGGGGATTTCCAAAGCGCTCCGCGCAGTGCATCCGGCCGCAACAGGTATATCCGCCGGCATGAGTCAGGACTTGGAAGCCGCCGTGAAGTTCGGAGCGACACACCTGAGAATTGGCTCCGATATTCTCGGTTCCCGTCCGGCCGTGGGGTAGCGTCAAAGTATTGGAATGACGGGCCGGGGTTCCAATATGTCAAGTCATGGCGGCCCGCCTACTGCAGAAACGATAGGAGTGCACCATGGCTGGCGCTCTGCGCAAGACAATGATCTATCTTGGGCTCGCCGACGGCGATGAACACTACGAATCTGAGCAGTCCGTCGCCACGCAGCACGATGAAGAACGCCCCCAGGCACAGGAACGGGAAGAGCGCCGTGCGCCCGCTCCCGTCCGGGAAGTTGTCCGTGAAATGCCCACTGTAGATGCCGAAGAGGAATACCGCGCACCCGTGACACCCATCAAGCGTGCGGCATCCAGCCGCGAAGATGCCTCGGGCCTGAGGCAGATCACCACCGTCCATCCTCGTTCGTACAACGACGCAAAGGTCATTGGCGAGAGCTTCCGGGATGGCATTCCGGTCATCATGAATGTCACTGACATGGGTGAGTCCGATGCCAAGCGGCTTGTGGACTTTTCCGCCGGCCTCGTCTTCGGCTTGCACGGCAGCATCGAGCGGGTGACCAACAAGGTCTTCCTGTTGTCGCCGTCGTACGTTGAGGTCATCGGGGACGACAAAAAGGCCAGCGAAACGCAGGCCAGCTTCTTCAACCAGAGCTGACAACAGTCTTTTGCGGATGCCAGGCGGGTCAACCCGCCTGGCATCTGTGTTGCAATAGTAGGGACCGATCGGCATTCCGGAACAAGTGGGAGATCTGAGCTAACTCGTGGGCATTGTTTTCGGCCTTATCTATATTGTGTTGTTGCTGTTCTTCATCGCCCTGATCATCCGACTCATCTTCGAATGGGTCCAGATGTTCGCCCGCCAGTGGCGGCCCAGGGGTGTGGCGTTGGTTACAGCCCATGTGGTCTACTCCGTCACTGATCCTCCCCTTAGCAGGCTCAGGAAGCTGATCCCGCCCCTCCAACTTGGCGGAATCTCCTTGGATCTTGGGTTCTTGATCCTGATTATTGCCGTCAGCATAGCCATGGCAGTGACCAACAGCCTGGCGTAGTTGCTCCGCGGAACCCGGGCCACCGATGGTCCATAGGCCGCAAATTCTCCAAATCAACACGATGGTGTTGAATTGGAGGAACAAGATGATATTTAGGTACCGTAGTTTTGAACGGCCGGAAGGCCTACTGACTAACTAGACCAACGAGGTGACCAGATGGCTTTGACGCCAGAAGACGTTGTCAACAAGCGCTTTCAGCCGACCAAGTTCCGCGAAGGCTACGACCAGGACGAGGTTGACGACTTCCTCGACGAGATCGTGGTGGAACTTCGCCGCTTGAACCAGGAAAACGACGAACTTCGCAAGAAGCTCGGCGAGGCCGGTTCGGCCGTTCCCGCTGCAACTGCTGCGGCTCCGGTCGTCGAGAAGGTTCCGGCCCCGGTCAAGGTTGACAAGGAAGCTGAGGCGAAGGCGGAAGCCGAAGCCAAGGCCGCAGAAGATGCCAAGAAGAAGGAAGCCGAGAAGGCAGCAGCCGCTGCTGCAGCTCCGAAGGCACCTGCTGCAAGCAATGGCGTCACCACGTCCGCTGAGTCCGCTGCAGGTCTGCTGGCCATGGCGCAGCAGATGCACGACAAGCACGTTTCCGACGGTGCGCAGCAGAAGGAAAAGATCATTGCCGAGGCTCAGATCGAGGCTTCCAGCCTCGTCAACGACGCCCAGGAGAAGTCCCGCAAGATCCTTGGTGCCCTTGAGCAGCAGCGCTCCGTTCTTGAGCGTAAGGTTGAGCAGCTCCGTGGTTTCGAGCGCGACTACCGTTCACGCCTGAAGGCTTACATCGAAGGTCAGCTCCGCGACCTTGACGCCCGTGGTTCCGTCGCTGCCCCTGAGGTTGGCGAAGCAACCGCTGACGTTTAGCAAGTATTCTGAAAGCCGGTGGCTGAGGACTCCTCGGCCGCCGGCTTTCTGTGTTAAGAGACCGACAGCAGCCCGCACGCTTCCCGAATGAAAGCACTATGACCGACGACTTCACCGCTGAGGCCACACAGCCGACGCCTGCCGGACGCCGTAAGTGGCGTCCTGCCATGCTCTGGCTTTTTGCCGGCTTCGCCGTGTTCGCCTACGTTTTTGACCAACTCACCAAACTTTGGGTCACCAGCACCATGACGGAGGGTGAGCGCATTCCGGTGCTGCCTCCGCTGCTGCACTGGTACTACATCCGCAACTCCGGGGCGGCATTTTCCATCGGCGAGAATGTGACGTGGGTTTTCACGATCGTCATGGCTGTGGTCTCTGTGGCGATTCTCTTTCAGCTGCGAAAGGTGGGCTCGGTCTGGTGGGCGCTATCCCTGGGACTGCTCTTTGGCGGTGCCCTCGGCAACCTGACCGACCGCTTGTTCCGCGAGCCGTCTTTCGCCATGGGACATGTGGTGGATTTCATTCAGCTGCCGAACTTCGCCATCTTCAACATCGCAGACTCGGCGGTGGTGTCCGGCGTCGTCATTATCTGCCTCCTGACCTTGCGGGGGGTTGGCATGGACGGAACCCGTCATGTGGCAGCGCCAAAGCCGGCCAAAGATGCCAAATCCGCCGGCGGCACCAACGGGGAGCCCGCTGGTGAGTAAATCCATAGTGGTTCCCGAGGAGCTGGCCGGGGCGCGCGTTGATGCCGGACTGGCACAGCTTCTGGACATTTCCCGCTCTGCTGCCGCGCTGCTGATTTCAGAAGGAAACGTCACCAGCGGCGGAGTTGCGCTGGGTAAATCGGCGAAGCTCGTTGCCGGTACATTGCTTGATGTCACGGTTCCCGAGCGGCCGGATCCCCTGGAAGTCGTGGAGGAAGTTGTGGAAGGCCTGAAGATCCTGTTGGACGACGACGAATTCGTTGTCATCGACAAACCGGTGGGGGTCGCAGCCCACCCTTCACCAGGCTGGGTGGGCCCCACAGTAGTGGGAGGCCTTGCCGGAGCAGGTTACAGGATTTCTACGTCGGGAGCGCCCGAGCGTGCGGGGATTGTTCACCGGCTGGATGTGGGGACATCCGGTGTCATGGTGGTGGCTAAGACTGAGAACGCTTACACGGTGCTGAAGAAGGCCTTCAAGGAACGCACCGTGGACAAGGTGTATCACGCAGTTGTTCAGGGACTGCCCGATCCTCTTCAGGGGACCATTGACGCCCCCATCGGACGGCATCCCGGCCACGACTGGCGATTCGCCGTCATCGAGGACGGCCGACCCTCAGTGACCCACTATGAGGTCCTGGAAGCTTTTGGTAAGGCGACCCTGGTGGAAGTGCATCTGGAAACGGGGCGCACCCACCAGATCCGCGTCCACTTCTCAGCGCTGCGGCATCCTTGTGCCGGCGACCTCACCTACGGAGCGGACCCCCGCCTGGCTGCCACCCTTGGTCTCACCCGTCAGTGGCTGCACGCCCGTCAACTTGGATTTACCCATCCCCGCTCCGGCGATTGGGTGGAAGTCAGCAGCGAATATCCGGCGGACCTCCAGTACGCTCTGGATCTGCTGGCCACTGGCTCCGCATAGACGGATTTCACTGCCCGGGTCCGATTTCTGTATGACACGGGACGGTAGACTGTCGTGGTGACTTCCAGCAATGATTCGTTTGTCCACCTGCACACCCACACTGAGTACTCCATGCTGGATGGAGCTGCCCGGCTCGGTGAGCTTTTCGATGAAACCGAACGGCTGGGCATGCCGGCCCTGGCCACGACTGACCACGGATATTTGTTCGGGGCGTTCGACTTCTGGCGCAAAGCCACAGACAAGGGCATCAAGCCGATCATCGGCGTCGAAGCCTATGTAACACCCGGCACCGCCCGCGGGGACAAGGAGCGTGTGCGCTGGGGCGACGAAAGCCAGCGTAAGGACGATGTCTCCGGCGGTGGCTCGTACACCCATATGACGCTGCTGAGCTACAACAACGTGGGCATGAGGAACCTCTTCAGGGCTTCTTCGATTGCTTCCCTGGACTCTGTCTTTGGTAAGTGGCCGCGGCTGGACCGGGAACTGCTCAACACCTACTCCGAAGGCCTGATCGCCACCACCGGATGCCCGTCCGGAGAGGTCCAGACCAAGTTGCGCCTGGGGCAGTACCGCGAAGCCGTGGAGGCTGCAGCAGAGTTCCGCGACATCTTCGGAGCGGAGAACTATTTCTGCGAACTGATGGACCACGGGCTGGACATTGAACGGCGCGTCACCGGCGACCTCCTGCGCTTGGCCAAGGAACTCAACCTGCCACTGGTGGCCACCAATGACCTCCATTACACCCATGAGCACGATGCCAAGGCCCATGAAGCGTTGCTGGCGATTCAGTCCGGTTCCACGCTCCTGGAACCGACGTACGATAACGGCGGTTCCCGCTTTGCGTTCTCCGGTAGTGGCTATTACCTGAAATCTCCGCAGGAAATGCGGGAATTGTTCCGCGATCACCCTGAAGCCTGCGACAACACGCTGCTCATCGCCGAGCGTTGCGAAGTTTCCTTCAACACCGGCGCCAACTACATGCCGCGCTTCCCTTGTCCTCCCGGTGAAGACGAGACCTCCTGGTTGGTCAAGGAAGTGGACGCCGGTCTGAAGTACCGCTATCCCCAGGGCATTCCGGACAAGGTCCGCAAGCAAGCTGACTATGAGCTCGGTGTCATCACCTCCATGGGATTCCCCGGGTACTTCCTGGTGGTTGCCGACTTCATCAACTGGGCCAAGAACAATGGCATCCGGGTAGGTCCCGGCCGTGGTTCCGGTGCAGGATCCATGGTGGCCTACGCCATGCGCATCACCGACCTCGACCCGCTGCAGCACGGCCTGATCTTTGAACGCTTCCTCAACCCGGACCGCGTTTCCATGCCTGACTTCGACGTCGACTTCGATGATCGCCGCCGCTCCGAGGTGATCGACTACGTCACCAAGAAGTACGGCGACGAGCGCGTGGCCATGATCGTCACGTACGGAACCATCAAGACCAAGCAGGCGCTCAAGGACTCTTCCCGTGTGCTCGGCTATCCGTTCAGCATGGGCGAGACACTCACCAAGGCCCTTCCGCCTGCCGTCATGGCCAAGGACATTCCGCTGGCCGACATCCAGAACCCGGAGTCCAAGCGCTACAGCGAGGCAGGGGACTTCCGCCAGCTGATCGCTACCGATCCCGAGGCCGCCAAGGTCTTCGAGACCGCGCTGGGCATCGAGGGCCTGAAACGCCAGTGGGGTGTTCACGCCGCCGGCGTCATCATGTCCTCGGACCCCATCATCGACGTCATCCCCATCATGCGCCGTTTCCAGGACGGCCAGGTCATCACCCAGTTCGACTATCCGACCTCCGAGGGCCTCGGACTGATCAAGATGGACTTCCTGGGCCTGAGGAACCTGACGATCATTTCCGATGCCCTGGAAAACATCAAGATGAACCGCGGCGTTGACCTGGACCTGGAAAACCTGGAACTCGATGACGCTCCGTCCTACGAGCTCCTGGCCCGCGGTGACACCCTTGGTGTGTTCCAGCTCGACGGTGGACCCATGCGGTCCCTGCTCAAGCTGATGAAGCCTGACAACTTCGAAGATATCTCCGCAGTCCTTGCGCTGTACCGGCCTGGTCCCATGGGTGCCAACGCCCACACCGACTATGCTCTGCGCAAGAACGGGATTCAGGAAGTAATCCCCATCCACCCGGAACTGGAAGAACCGCTCAAGGAAATCCTGGGTGGAACCTTTGGCCTGATCGTGTACCAGGAACAGGTCATGGCTGTGGCGCAGAAGCTGGCCGGCTACTCTCTCGGCCAAGCAGACATCCTCCGTCGTGCCATGGGCAAGAAGAAGAAGTCCGAGCTGGACAAGCAGTTCGCCGGCTTCTCCCAAGGTATGCAGGACAACGGCTACTCCATGGCCGCTGTCAAGACGCTCTGGGACATTCTGCTCCCGTTCTCCGACTACGCCTTCAACAAGGCCCACTCGGCCGCGTACGGCGTGATCTCCTACTGGACGGCCTACCTGAAGGCGCACTACGCGCCGGAGTACATGGCGGCACTTCTGACGTCGGTGGGTGATGACAAGGACAAATCCGCCATCTACCTCAACGAGTGTCGTCGAATGGGCATCACGGTCCTGCCGCCGGATGTCAACGAATCATCGCTGAACTTCACCCCTGTGGGCACGGACATCCGCTTCGGTATGGGCGCCATTCGCAACGTGGGTGTCAACGTGGTGGATGCCATGGTGGCCGCCCGCACTTCCGAAGGAAAGTACACGTCCTTCAAGGACTTCCTCCTGAAGGTGCCGGCCGTGGTGTGCAACAAGCGCACCATCGAATCGCTGATCAAAGCCGGGGCCTTCGATTCGCTCGGCCATCACCGGCGGGCTCTGGCGATGATCCATGAAGAAGCCATAGATTCCGTGATCACGCTCAAGCGCAATGAGGCCATTGGCCAGTTCGATCTTTTCGCCGGCTTTGAAGACCAGGAGCCCGAGGCGTCGCTGACAACGGAAATCCCGGATCTGCCCGAGTGGGAAAAGAAGGACAAGCTGTCCTTCGAACGGGACATGCTGGGCCTTTATGTCTCAGACCATCCCCTGCAGGGATTGGAGGGCGTCCTCAGCCAGCACGCGGAACAGTCCATCACCTCGATCATCGCTGAGGACGGACCGCACGACGGCGCCATTGTCACCATTGCGGGCATGATCACCTCGCTGAGCCGCAGGATCGCCAAGGCCAGCGGAAACGCGTACGCCCGGGCAGAGATCGAGGACCTCGGCGCTTCCATGGAGGTCATGTTCTTCGGCCAGGTGTACGGGCCCATTGCCTCGGTCCTGGCCGAGGACTTGATTGTTGTTGTCAAGGGACGGTTGCAGCGCCGCGATGACGGTGCGGTCACCCTGAATTGCATGGAGCTTTCCGTCCCGGACCTCAGCGAAAGCGTGAACGGTCCGGTGGTTATCACCATTCCTACGTTCAAGGCCACCGAAGCAGTTGTGACAGACCTGCGGGATGTGCTGCGCACTCACCGCGGAAACTCGGAAGTCCGTCTCAAACTGATGGGCGATACGAAGGTAGAGGTTATGGGCTTGCCGGTCCATATGAGGGTTAACCCCAGCCCATCACTGTTCGGGGACCTCAAGGTGCTGCTGGGTCCGGCCTGCCTGGACAACTGATACACCTGCGCAACTGATACACCTGGATAACTGATACAGAGGTCCTGGCAAGGCTGGCCGCCGCAGGAATCCTCAGCCCTTAGATTTCGTAGTCGAGCGGGGCGGGCTTGCTGTAGGCGCCGCCGTGGTAGAGCAGGGGAGTGCCGTCCTGGCCCACTTGCCCATCAACCACCTCCACCACCACTACTGCGTTGTTCTCGAAGGACAGGCGCATTTGGATTCTGCCAACGAGCCAGCCGCTGACGTCCTTGAGAATGGGGACGTCGTGGGGGCCCGGCTCCCAGTGGTCGCCGTCGAACCGATCGCGGGTCCGGGCGAAGCGATTGGCGAGGGCTTGGTTTTCCAGCCCCAACATGTGAACTCCGATGTACTCCGCGTTGGCCACAGCCGGCCAGGAACTGGAGCTTCTGGCCATATTGAAGGTGAAGCGGGGCGGTTCGGCTGACAGGGAGGCCACGGACGTGGCAGTGAATCCAAACGGGCTTCCGTTCAGGTTCGCCGTGATGATTGCCACTCCGGCGGCATGCCGACGGAACATTTCCCGGAAGGTCTGATCGTAGCCGGATGGTTCGCTGGACACGTGGGTGTTCTCCTGGGCTGTGGCGGTGGTACTTCTCACCTTCAGGGTATTCCTCCCATCCGGCGAGCCCCACATTTTGTTGGGTAGGCGTGAGCCTTTGTTAAGGTGAGTTGCATGACCGAGCCCACCGCGCACGTCCCACCCGTTTCAGAACCGTTGCCCGCCACGAAACCCCGGCGGCCGAAGGATGTGCTGTGGCTGGTACTTCCGGCTGCTTTGGGCGTGGTGGCCGGGGTGGTCTGGTGGCTGTTGGCTCCGGGCGGGTTGAACCTGGTCTCGGGCAATCCGGATCTGGCCAATGCGGCCAATCCTGATTCCTGGCTTCCACGAGACTTGGTCCTCGGAGCCCTGATGTTGCTGGCAGGCTGCCTCACCGGCGTCATGCTTGACGGGAAGCTGCAGGGGGAGGGTTCGGGCAGACGCTTGACCTTTGCCCTTGTTGGCGGTGCTTTAGGGGCTCTTATCGCCTGGTTGGTCGGGCTACTGACGGGCCAGCTACTGGGTCCGGCCCCGGATCCGGCACTTGGCTCCGGGTTTGGTTTCACGCTTCGCTCCTATGCTGTGCTGGTCCTGTGGCCTGCTGCCATTGCCTTCATCACGTTCGTCCTGGCCCTGTTCGGGGTTCTGTTAAAGAAGCCCGTAAAATAGCCGGGTGACCACTTCTCCGGATACTTCCGCCCCTTCCACTGACGCCCTTGCCTTTCGGAGCATCGATTTCCGGGGCCGCCACCTCTCCCTGGCGGAGCTGCGTGCAGCGGTTCCCAGGGCGCAGCATCAGACCATGGCGGATGCGGAGCAGAAGGTCCTAAACATCATTTCCGATGTCCGAAGCCGTGGCTTTGCCGCCTTGGGTGAACTGGCCAGGAAATTCGACGGTGTGGAACAGTCCCACCCGCGGGTCCCGGCAGAGGCGCTCTCCAAGGCCCTGAACGAACTTGATCCGAAGGTTCGGGCCGCCTTGGAAGAATCCATCAACCGTGCACGGCAGTTTGCTGACCAGCAGCGCCCTGCCAACGTTGACGTTCAGCTTGGCGACGGCGCTCTTGTCAGCCAGAACTGGATTCCGGTGGGGCGCGTAGGGCTGTACGTTCCCGGCGGACTGGCCCCTCTGGCGTCATCGGTGATCATGAACGTGGTCCCCGCGGTTGCGGCGGGCGTCGAGTCCATTGCGTTGGCATCCCCGCCGCAGAAAGACTTCGACGGACTTCCGCACCCCACCATCCTGGCCGCCGCGAAGCTCCTGGGCATCGATGAGGTGTACGCCATCGGTGGTGCACAGGCAATTGTTTCGTTTGCTTACGGCGTTCCGGGTACCGGAGGCGAGTTGCCCATTGAGCCCGTTGACGTGGTCACTGGACCCGGCAACATCTTTGTGGCCACAGCCAAGCGGCTCGTGAAGGGCGTGGTGGGCATTGACTCGGAGGCCGGAACTACCGAGATCGCCATCCTCGCCGACTCCACTGCGCAGGCCCCCTTGGTGGCCGCTGATCTCATTAGCCAGGCCGAGCATGATCCCAAAGCAGCTTCCGTCCTGGTGACGGACTCCCCGGAGCTGGCCGACGCCGTCGTGCGTGAACTGGCCCGGCAAGCCTCTGCAACCAAGCACAGTTCCCGGGTCCTCGAGGCGTTGTCCGGACCGCAGTCCGGTGTGGTGCTGGTGGACGATCTTGAGCAGGGGATCGCAGTCTGCAACGCGTACGCCGCTGAGCACCTGGAAATCATGACGGCAGATGCGGCGGCAGTCGCATCGCGGATCCGTAACGCGGGGGCGATCTTCGTGGGCGACTTCAGCCCGGTAAGCCTGGGGGACTATTGCGCCGGTTCCAATCACGTACTGCCCACCAGCGGGACGGCGGCTTTCTCATCAGGACTCAATGTCACGACGTTCCTCCGTGCAGTTCAGGTCATCAATTATGACCGCGCCGCACTGGAGCAGGTCAGCGGACATATTGTGAGCTTGTCAGGTGCCGAAGACCTTCCCGGCCACGGAGACGCCGTCCGGATCCGCTTCACTGAGGGGTCGTAAGCAGTCCTGAGAAGTCCTGAGAAGTCCTGACCAGCACCTAACTGACCACTACATATATGGGTACCCTGTACTACATGTAGTAGTTACACGCTTGTCATTACGGTGGGGCGGCCCGTAAACTGGTGCCGGAAGAGAATCTTCCGGCACTTTTGCGTATCCGGCGTCCTGCCGTTTCCGAGTCCGTGCCGGAGCTGTCAGGGGAGGCCCAGCGTGTATTGTCCGTTCTGCCGGAATCCCGACTCCCGCGTCGTTGACAGCCGCATGGCTGACGATGGCTCCGCTATTCGCCGCCGCCGCCAATGCCCTGAGTGCGGACGCCGCTTCACCACTGTGGAGACCACCAGCTTGTCCGTCATCAAGCGGTCCGGCGTTGGCGAACCATTCAGCCGGATCAAGGTCATCAGCGGAGTCCGCAAAGCATGCCAAGGGCGTCCGGTCACTGAAGACGATCTGGCGATGCTGGCTCAGGAAGTCGAGGAAAATATTCGTTCCTCGGGCGCGGCGGAGATCGATGCCCATGAGGTGGGCTTGGCGATTCTGGGCCCGCTGCGGAAGCTGGATGAAGTGGCGTACCTTCGTTTCGCGAGCGTCTATCAGGCGTTCGAGTCCTTGGAAGACTTTGAGTCGGCCATCTCGCTGCTGCGCCATGAGGCAGACGAAGCCAAGGCAGGCGCCAAAGAAGCCACGGGTTCGGAAAAGAGCCCGCTCTAACTCCGGTGGCGGCAGCGGAGGGGAAGCCGCAGCCGCCACCGGCACCAATCCGGGCCGGGCTGTCCCGGTCAGGCGCTAGCGTCCGCCAGATACGGGGAGCACAGCACCTGTAATGTAGCCAGCCCCATCCGACATCAGCCACATGACGGCCGCAGCCACCTCTTCCGGTTCGGCTCCGCGACCCATGGGAATGGTTGGGTTGAGCCTTTCCACCCGGTCCGGCATTCCGGCCGCTGCGTGGAGCCCGGTGTTCGTGCTGCCGGGGGCAACGGCGTTGACACGGATGCCCTGCTTGGCCACTTCTGCTGCCAGACCCACCGTCAGGACGTCAACGGCGCCCTTGGTGGCCGCGTAGTGGACCCAGGTCCCCGGTGAACCGGCTTTGGTGGCGGTGGACGAGATATTGATGATGGATCCGCCACTGCCGCCGTTGTGCGTTGTGAGCCTCCGGACTGCTTCCTGGCACATGAACATCATTCCGGAGATATTCACATCAACAACGCGCTGCACTACTGCTGCAGGGACGTCAGCCAGTGGACCAATCAGGTTGCCGGTGATGGCAGCGTTGTTGACGACGGCGGTGAGCGCACCGAAGCTGCCGGCGACGTCGAACAAACGCCCGACGTCGGCGGGCTGGCTGATATCGGCCTGCACGCTGACTGCCTTGCCGCCTTGAGCCAGGATGTCGTTGACCACTGACTCTGCGCCTTCGCTGTCTGCAGAGTAATTAACCACTACGAGGTAGCCGACGGCCGCCGCGGCCCGGGCCACGGCGGCACCGATCCCGCGGCTGGCGCCAGTGACAATCGCCACTCCGCGTTCGGTGGGCCGGGCAGCCGGCAGCTGTTCTGCCACGCTGGAACTACTTTGCGAGTTTGTGGTGCAAGGCGACTTCGAGCGCAGCACCCACGATCCCGGCGTCGTTCTTCAACTTTGCCGTGACGATTTTGGTCCGCAGGTCAAGATGCGGGAAGTACTCGTCGGAGCGCTTGGAAATGCCTCCGCCCACAATGAAGAGTTCGGGGGAGAAAAGGAACTCAACGTGCTGAAGGTAGCGGTTGAGAAGGACCCCGTATTCGTCCCAGCTGAGCCCATCGCGTTCCCGTGCCACGGCGGATGCCTTGGTCTCGGCGTCGTGTCCGTCAACCTCCAGGTGGCCGAGCTCGGCATTGGGGACCAACTGTCCGTTGAAGATGAAGGCCGATCCGATGCCGGTGCCCAGCGTGATCACCAGGACTGTGCCGTCCACGCCCTCGCCGGCTCCGTAACGGGCTTCGGCAAGCCCCGCTGCGTCGGCGTCATTAATGACCTCTACGGGGCGGCCGAGGCGCTTGGTGAACGTGGCATCGATGTCGGTGCTGAGCCAGGTCTTGTCCACGTTGGCCGCAGAGTTGACCACTCCGTGCTGGATGATGCCGGGGAAAGTGACACCCACCGGTGAGTCGGCCGCAGGAGCGTCGGGGCGGCTGGAGAGTTCCTCGACGATGTGGGCGACAACCTCGGCCACGGCCTCCGGAGTGGCGGGCTGCGGAGTGGGAACGCGGAAGCGGTCGCCAATCAGTTTGCCCTTCTTCAGGTCGACAATGCCGCCCTTGATGCCGGTGCCGCCGATGTCGATACCGATCAAAGGGGCGTTCTTGTGGTTCTTCTCATCCTTCTTGGACAATGCATTTCCGATCATGGCAGGAGGGGATGGGCATGGCGCAGCCGCCCGGGCTGCGGGACCTTCCGGAGAGCTTAGGGAAGGGTAAGGATTTCCGCGCCGGTCTCGGTGACCAGCAGGGTGTGTTCGAACTGGGCTGTGCGTTTGTGGTCCTTGGTGACGACCGTCCAGTCATCGGCCCACATCTCCCAGTCGATGGTGCCGAGGGTCAGCATGGGTTCGATGGTGAAAACCATGCCCGCCTCGATCACGGTGTTGTACGCCGGGGCTGCGTCGTAATGCGGAATGATGAGGCCTGTGTGAAAGGCCTCGCCCACGCCGTGGCCGGTGAAATCCCGCACTACGCCGTAGCCGAAGCGTTTGGCGTAGGACTGGATAGCTCGGCCGATTACGTTGATTTCGCGGCCTGGGGCCACGGCCTTGATGGCCCGGTTGAGCGACTCCTGCGTGCGCTCAACCAGCAAACGGGATTCTTCGTCCACGTCGCCAACCAGGAAAGTGTAATTGGTATCCCCATGCACTCCGTTGATGAAGGCTGTGATGTCAATATTCAGGATGTCGCCATCCTGGAGCACGGTCGAGTCGGGGATTCCGTGGCAAATGACCTCGTTGAGGGAGGAACACAGAGATTTGGGAAACCCACGGTAACCGAGCGTGGAGGGGTAGGCATGGTGATCCAGAAGGAACTCATGCCCTATTTGGTCCAGCTGGTCTGTGGTGACGCCGGGCTGGATGTGCTTGCCCACCTCGACGATTGCTTGCGCGGCAATCTTCCCCGCAATCCGGATCTTCTCTATGGTCTCCGGGGACTTCACCTCGGATCCGGTGAACTTGGCTGGCGCCTTCTTGCCTACATACTCCGGCCTGGGAATCGACGCCGGCACGGGTCGTTCAGGGCTGATGGTTCCCGGGGTGAGGGCGCCGATGGGTGCAGTCGAGGCAAGAGAAGGCATAGATTGATCATATAAGGCACACAAGAGACGTAAGTAACAAAGCGTGGCCGGGTTCCTGTGACCCCGCCAACGTTACGCGTCCAATAGCCCCTGGATCGAGGAGGAGACGTGACGGAGTACTGGTACAACGTCAAGACGCACGAGATCGAAGAAGACGCTATGTCTGATTGGTCCCAGCTGATTGGCCCCTACAAAACCAGGGAAGAAGCTGAGCACGCCTTGGAGAAGGTTAAAGCCCGCAATGACGCCTGGGACGCCCAGGATGACGATTAGCGGTTAGAAGGAGTGCTCCGGTCCGGGGAACTGTCCGGATCGGACATCCTCCGCGTAGGCGACCGCGGCATCGCTCAATGTGGTGCGAAGATCTGCGTATTGCTTGACGAACTTTGCCATCTTGCCACCCCGCAAACCTGCCATGTCCTGCCACACAAGGACCTGCCCGGTGGTGCTCTTGCCGGCGCCGATACCGACGGTGGGCACCCGCAGGGCTGCATCCACAACGGCTGCAGTCTCGGCAGGCACCATTTCCATCAGGACACTGAAGGCGCCAGCGTCCTGCAGGGCGATGGCGTCGTCCACGAGCCGCTGGGCGTCATCGCCACGGCCCTGGACGCGGTATCCCCCTAGGGAATGTTCACTTTGGGGAGTGAAGCCGATGTGGGCCATGACGGGAATTCCTGCCTGGACCATGGCCTTGACGGTTTCGGCGTAGTAAGCGGTTCCTTCAATTTTGACGGCGTGTGCCAGTCCTTCCTTGAGGAACCGGACGCCGGTGGCAACCGCCTGGGCTGGGGACACTTCGTAGCTGCCGAAGGGCAGGTCAGCCACCACCAGCGCCCGCTTGGCCGCCCTGGCTACAGCCCGCGTCAAGGGCAGGAGCTCCTCCACAGTGACGGGAAGGCTCGTCTCATTGCCGAACACGTTGTTCGAAGCGGAGTCGCCCACCAGGAGGACTTCAATCCCGGCCTGGTCAAAAATCTCGGCGGTGTACTGCTCATATGCCGTCAGCATGGCGAAGTGCTCGCCGTTGTCCTTGGCTTGCTGAAGGTGGTGGATCCGGACCCTGCCGATGGGCTTCCTGCCCGCCGCCGACGGCACGTCGGCGGCCGCTGCAGGCCCCGTGCCGTAAGGTGCGGGAACTTCGGCGGGCGTGGTGGACTCAGGAAGGTTGCTCGGGGCCATGGATAGAGCCTAAGCGGTGCCGACGGCGGCTGCCACCAGTGTGCCCGGCGTCACCTTTTGTAAACGCTGTGTTACGCGCAGCTACTGCTGCGGCATTAGCACGGAACTGTTAGTAGAGTGAAGGCTGAGCTGCCGTGGCTTCTACTCCTTGAAACCAGCGGCATGGACACTGAATCGGAAAAGAGGCCCTATGGACCGCCAGCAAGAGTTCGTTCTGCGGACAATCGAAGAGCGTGACGTGCGCTTCGTACGCTTGTGGTTCACCGACGTCGTGGGTTCGCTCAAATCGGTGGCGCTTGCGCCGGCTGAGGTTGAGGGCGCCTTTGAAGAAGGCCTGGGTTTTGACGGTTCCGCCATTGAAGGCCTGGCCCGCGTGTTCGAGTCCGACATGCTCGCCCAGCCGGACCCGTCCACCTTCCAGATCCTGCCGTGGCGTGGAGAGACGGAGCAGACGTCGCGCATGTTCTGTGACGTCCTTACCCCCGATGGCGAGCCGTCCGCCGCGGACCCCCGCAACGTCCTGAAGAGGACCCTTGCGAAGGCCGCTGACATGGGCTTTACCTGCTACACCCACCCCGAGATTGAGTTCTACTTGTTGAAGTCAAAGGACCTGGGCCCGGACAGCGCTCCAGTTCCCGTGGACGAGGGCGGCTACTTTGACCACGTGCCGGGTGGCGTAGCACAGGACTTCCGCCGCACCGCAGTCACCATGCTCGAATCCGTCGGCATCTCGGTGGAGTTCAGCCACCACGAGGCCGGGCCGGGCCAGAACGAGATCGACCTCCGCTATGCGGACGCGCTTCAGACCGCGGATAACATCATGACGTTCCGGACGGTCATCAAGGAAGTGGCCCTTCAGCAGGGTACGTACGCCACCTTCATGCCCAAGCCGTTCACGGACCACCCCGGTTCAGGCATGCACACCCACTTCTCGCTCTTCGAGGGCGACACCAACGCGTTCTTCGAAGCCGGTGCCGAGTTCCAGCTCTCAAAGACCGCACGCCAGTTCATCGCCGGAATCCTCAAGCACGCTCCTGAATTCACGGCTGTCACCAATCAGTTCGTCAATTCCTACAAGCGCCTCTGGGGCGGCGGCGAAGCCCCGAGCTACCTGAGCTGGGGCCACAACAATCGCTCGGCATTGGTGCGCGTTCCGCTGTACAAGCCGGGCAAGGGCCAGTCGGCACGCATCGAGTACCGGGGGATCGATAGCGCAACCAACCCCTACTTGGCCTACGCCGTGCTGCTGGGTGCCGGTTTGAAAGGCATCGAGGAAGGCTACGAACTTCCAGCGGCAGCCGAAGACGATGTGTGGTCCTTGACCACCGCGGAACGCAGGGCCATGGGACATGCGCCGTTGCCGGCCAGCCTCCATGACGCCATCCGGGCCATGGAGGAATCCGAGTTGGTGGCCGAGATCCTGGGGGAGCAGGTGTTCGAACACTTCCTGCGCAACAAGCGTGCAGAATGGCAGGACTACCGCCTCCAAGTCACGCCGTACGAGTTGCAGCGCAACCTCGGCATCCTCTAGGCCGGGCCAATGAGCCTAGCGCGTCGGCTCATTTCAGCCGGATTCAGTGACCTGGAAAAAGGCGAACGGTTTCTCGCTGCCCCGGAACTTGACGGAATAGATGAGGATGCCCTGTTCGCCGGGCTCTCTCTGTCAGCAAGCCCGGATACTGCACTCCAATCACTGGTCCGGCTCATCGAGAAGAATCCGGAGCTCAGGAAGCTTGCCGCGGCTGACCAGGACACCAGCGAGCCCATGTATCGGCTCCTGGGTGCCTCGGAGGCTCTGGGGGAGTTTCTCATGCGGCGGCCGGAGCATTTGGATGTGTTCAATGTCCGGGTCAGTCCGGAACCGGTGCAGGCCTCCCATGAAGAGCTCCGGGCAGGGCTGCTGCGTTCCGTGAAAGCCGAGCCCGGCGCACAGCGCCCGGTGGCCGGAATGACCGGGCTGCCAGCCTACGCGGCCCTACGGAGTGCGTACCGCCGTGGTCTGACTGAGCTGGCCATCAAGGACATCTGCGCTGCATCGCCAACAGACTTCATGCCATCGGTCGGGGCGGAGCTGGCCGATCTTGCCGGGGCGGCCATCGAAGCTGCCCTCGCGGTGTCCCGGGCCGAAGCTGCGGCACAGTTCACCGCGGCCGAGATCGCTGACGTCGGGCTTGCTGTCATTGGCATGGGCAAATGCGGCGCCCGGGAGCTGAACTACATATCCGACGTCGATGTCATCTACGTCATTGAATCAGCGGAGTTGGACGACGCCCGCGCGTCCACCATCGGTACTGCCCTTGCCTCCGGCATTTCCAGGGCCATCTCTTCCTCAGCGCCGGAACCGGGGCTGTGGGAAGTCGATGCCAATCTTCGTCCGGAAGGGAAATCCGGCCCGTTGGTGCGGACTCTGCCCTCGCACTTGAGCTACTACGCACGGTGGGCCGAAAGCTGGGAGTTCCAAGCACTGCTCAAGGCAAGGACCATTGCCGGTGATAGAGAGCTGGGGCAGCGCTATGAGAAGGCCGTAGAGCCCCTTGTCTGGGCATCCGCGGGCCGGGAAGGTTTTGTGGAGTCGGTCCAGGCAATGCGCCGAAGGGTGACCGACTATATCCCGGCAGCCGAGGAGCAGCGTCAGATCAAGCTGGGGCGCGGCGGCCTCCGGGACGTTGAATTCACGGTTCAGCTGCTGCAGTTGGTGCACGGGAAGTCTGACGAGTCCCTTCGTCGCAGGGACACCACTTCTGCCATCGCCGCTCTGTCTGCCGGGGGTTACATAGGCCGCGCTGACGCCGCGGCTTTTGACAACGCATACCGCTACCTGCGCCTGCTGGAGCATAGAATCCAGCTCTTCCAGCTGCGTCGGACCCACCTCATGCCTGTGTCCGAGGACGCCCAGCGATTCCTGGCCAAGGCCGTCCTGGGTCCGTTCGCCCTGGAGCGGCCGCATCCGGACCAGCTGATGGCCACGTGGCAAAAGACCAAGAAGGCCGTCCGCGAACTCCATGAACGAATTTTTTACAGGCCGTTGCTCAACACAGCGGCAAAGCTGAGCAGCGAAGACGCGAAGCTCAGCCCGGAGGCTGCCCAAGGCCGTCTTGCCGCACTTGGCTATGCGGACCCCCAGGGTGCCATGCGGCATATTGAAGCACTTACCGCGGGTGTCAGCCGACGCGCTGCGCTGCAGAGGCAGCTCTTGCCGATCCTCTTGGGATGGCTTGCCGAAGGTGTAGACCCCGACGCCGGACTGCTCGCTTTCCGCAGGGTTAGTGAAGCCCTCGGCACAACCCACTGGTACTTGGGGCTGCTCCGCGATTCCCAAGCGGCCGCCGAGCGGCTTTGCCAGGTGCTGGCCAATTCCCGGCTGATTTCGGACTTATTGGAAGTATCTCCGGAGTCCGTTGCCTGGCTGGGCAGCGACAAAGAACTGGCACCAATTCCTTTTGAAGCCCAGTGGCAGGAAATCCGGTCCAAGCTCTCCCGCCATGCGGATCCCGAGAGCGCTATGAGGCTGATCAGGCTGATCCGACGTCGCGAGATCCTGCGTACCGCGATCGCCGATAGCGCCGGATTGCTCGATCAGGATGCCGTGGGCTTGGCCTTGTCCGAAACTGATCGGGCTGCGGTTCTTGGTGCATTGCATGTAGCGGAGTCCGTCGTCGCGGCGACGGGTCCGCTGAAAACTGACGTCCTGGTGGTGGCGATGGGGCGGCAGGGTGGCCGGGAGATCGGCTACGGCTCGGACGCTGACGTCATCTACGTTCACCGTGCCCGTGCCGGATTCTCCGATGCCGAGGCTCAGGAACAAGCGACCACCATAGTTGCCAAGGTTTCCAGCTTCCTCACCCAGCCGCTGAAGCCCGCGATCATGGCCGAACGGGTGCTCATGGTGGACGCAGATCTCCGTCCGGAGGGCAAGAACGGCGCTATGGTGCGGTCCTTGGAGTCGTATGCGGAGTACTACCGGCGGTGGTCCCTTATCTGGGAGGCGCAAGCCCTCCTGCGGGCCCGCCCGATGGCAGGCTCGGACGAGCTTGCCACTGACTTCTTACGCCTCATTGATCCCATACGGTACCCCGAGCACCTTGCGGAGCAGGACGTCCGTGAGATCCGCCGTGTCAAGGCCAGGGTGGAGTCCGAGCGTTTGCCCCGTGGCGCTGATCCCGCACGGCACGTCAAGCTTGGCCGTGGCGGCTTGAGCGATGTTGAATGGCTGGTTCAGCTGATTCAGCTCCAGCACGCCGGAGAGCACCCGGAGCTGCGAACATCGTCAACCCTGGACGCATTGGCTGCTGCGGAACAGTTGGAGTTCATTGCTGAGGAGGACGCCGCGCTCCTGCGGGAGGCGTGGCGACTCGCCAGCCGCATCCGCTCCGCCAACGTCATTGTGACGGGCCGGGCCTCGGATCTCCTGCCGTCATCACGGAAGGACCTGGAGGCAGTGGCGCGCTGGTGTGGCTATGAACCAGGGAACGCGGGTCACTTCGAGGAGGATTATCTGCGGCTTAGTCGCCGGGCCCGGGGTGTCTTCGAAAAAGAGTTCTACGGCAACTGAAGGATGAGAAATCCAGTTAATGCTTGAAGGCGAACCAGAGGACGATTTTTTGATACACGCTGATCCTCACGAGCGTATGGACGTTTGGTTGATTCCCCTCAAAATGCTCGACGACGACGCCCGCGCCATTCAGCTTGGCGCGGTCGCGGAGTTGGCGGTGGAACCGGGCCAGCGGGAGTTCGTTGGAGATCCACTGCGCATGATGCTGATCTCCTTGGAAGAAGAATCCCGTTTCCCGTACGTCATTGAGGCCGGGGGAGCCGCTGTTGGTGTGCTGACCCTCCAGACCGGAGCTGCCACGCTCGCAGGCTGGCCCGATGACGAGTCGGTGTGGTTGCTGCGGGGATTCTTCATCGACACGAAAAGCCAGGGGCGCGGACTCGGTACTTCGGCTGCGCGGGCCGCTGCGGAGCAGGCGCGCAAACTGACCTCGAGGCTGGGTGGCGGACAGGCCGGCGTCGTGCTATCCGTCAACGAGCGCAACGGCGCGGGGCTGGCCGCTTATGCGAAGGCCGGTTTCGTGGACTCGGGTCGTTATCTGGGCGGCGGTGCCGGACCGCAGCGGACCATGTACAAAGCCTTCGCGTGATCAGGGTCCAGCACCCTCCTTCTATATCGAAGTCAACTAAGGTTGATGCATGTCATTTCGTCAATTATGGTTGACGGCATGGAGGTGGACCGAATGAAAACCCTGGTGGGATCAATGGATGGGATGGGCCCGGCTGAGGCTCTTTACGCTGTTGCGGAGTTGCAAAAGGAAGTGGGTCGCAGGGAGGCTTCGCTGGTGCGGGCCGCCCGGCACTCGGGCTTGTCCTGGGAAGCGATCGCCCTTTGCCTGGGCGTCAGTAAGCAGGCCGTGCACAAGAAGTACGGAAAGCAGTAGTCGGCCGGTTTTCCGGTGGAGCCCGATGACGTGCGCTGGCCCCAAAAGCTAAGTGTCCTTATAGACTTCTTATGTATCTGATCTCAACGCATAGGGGAAGTACATGGAATACAACGGAAATCCGTCCGAGAAGGCCATTCCTGCCGGAGAGCTGGACCGGCGTCACGTAGGCCATTCTGTGAGCTTTCAGCCCAATGACTTCACCGTCGTCTTCGGCACGATTGCGGGCATCGCCAGGACCGAAGCACTTGTGTACCTGTCCCTCGACGGAGTTGCCGGCGGTACCCATCTGAAGGACGAATACGATCTTCCCATCGATAAGAACGTGTACCTTCAGTTGGACCCGTTAGGTAGCGCCGAGAAGGGCCTTTCAGAGGCAGCCTCGTTCGTCAAGGACAAGCTTGACGAGATCACCAGGAACATCAAGGAGCGGGATCAGGGCAAGTCTGAATAAGCCGTTAAAGCAAAGGCCAGCGCCAGTCCTTCCGGACTGACGCTGGCCTTTTTGCTGGTTACAGCGAGTGCACGTAAATGCTAGACGCCGTAGTAGAGCTCGAACTCGTAGGGGTTCGGGCGCAGTGACAGCGGGCGGATCTCATTCTCGTACTTGTAGTCGATCCAAGTATCGATCAGGTCCTGGGTGAAGACGCCGCCGGCCTGGAGGAACTCGTTGTCCTCGCGCAGGGCCTCAAGGGCTTCTTCCAGGGTGCCCGGAGCCTTGGGGATGTCCTTGGCTTCTTCGGCCGGGAGCTCGTAGAGGTCCTTGTCGATGGGAGCCGGGGGTTCAATGCGGTTACGGATGCCGTCAATGCCGGCCATCAGCTGGGCAGCGAACGCCAGGTACGGGTTGGAGGAGGGATCCGGAGCGCGGAACTCGATGCGCTTGGCCTTCGGGTTGGTGCCCGTGATGGGGATACGGATACCGGCGGAGCGGTTGCCCTGCGAGTAAACCATGTTCACGGGAGCTTCGAAGCCCTTGACCAGGCGGCGGTAGGAGTTGACCGTCGGGTTGGTGAAAGCCAGGACAGCGGAAGAGTGCTTCAGCAGGCCGCCGATGTACCAGCGAGCCGTGTCCGAGAGGCCTGCGTAACCCTTTTCGTCGTAGAACAGCGGATCGCCGTTGCTCCACAGCGACTGGTGGCAGTGCATGCCCGAGCCGTTGTCACCGAAGACAGGCTTCGGCATGAAGGTGACCGACTTACCCCAGGCATCGGCAGTGTTCTTGATGATGTACTTGAACTTCTGCAGGTCATCAGCAGCTGCGGTCAGCGTGGTGAACTTGTAGTTGATCTCAGCCTGGCCGGCGGATCCAACTTCGTGGTGGGAGCGCTCAACCTCAAGGCCGGCCTTGTCCAACTCGATGCACATGGCGTCGCGAAGGTCCGCCTGCTTGTCAGTGGGGGAGACCGGGAAGTAACCGCCCTTGACGGGGGTCTTATAACCGAGGTTTCCGCCCTCTTCCTTACGTCCGGTGTTCCAGTGTGCTTCTTCCGAGTCGATCTTGTAGAAGCTGCCCTGCGGTGAGGACTGGTACTGGATGTTGTCGAAGACAAAGAATTCGGCCTCAGGAGCGAAGAACGCGGTGTCGGCGATGCCGGTGGAGGCCAGGTAGGCTTCAGCCTTCTCAGCCACGCCGCGGGGGTCGCGGTGGTACGGGTCACCCGTGCGGGGGTTGACGATGGAGAAGTTCAGCGCGAGCGTCTTCTCGATGCGGAAGGTGTCGATGAAAGCCGAGGTCACATCCGGGATGAGCTGCATGTCGGACTCGGCGATGCCCTGGAAGCCGCGGATGGAAGATCCGTCGAAGAGCTGGCCGTGGACGAAGAAATCGAGGTCGACGCTCTTGGCCGGCACGTTGAAGTGCTGCTGGACACCAGGGAGGTCGGTGAAGCGGATATCGACGAATTTGACGTCTTCGTCTTTGATGAACTTGAGGACTTCGTCCGCAGTCTTGAACATCTATGCTCCTTATGCATATCAAGTAACAGGCCCGGAAGGCCGCGTGGTGCAGCCCATTCCAAGGGTCCGGAGACACAAAAAGTTCCCCGTGCCATGGTGGCTGGCAACTCATACCACCATAGGGAGATGGGATTTCCCGGGGGTGTCAGTATTGTTTCCGGCAGGTTACAGAATCATCTGTTGTGTAAACGGTAGTCGGCTGTCCTGTGTCCGGTCCATCCGGGTCCGGCAGGCGAACACCCCGGGCATTGCGTACCGATCAGGGCTCCCTTGGGTCGGTCGCCAGTCATGCCAGCCGTTAGGCTTGGAGTGTGGTAGATCGAAAAGACATTGGCTCATGGTTGAGCGGTCCGGACACGTCCGGAATCTCCAAATATCCCGGTGAACGGCTTGGCTTGCCAGAGTCCGGTCCCGGCTCCATGGCGCGGGCAGGACGCCGCATCCTGGGAATCGTGGTGGACTGGGCGATCGCACTGGTGATCAGCAACTTTGCCTTCGGCGGTGATGCGTGGGCAACCTTGGCCATCTTCGCCGCGGAGCAGATCCTCCTGATCGGAACGCTGGGGTACAGCATCGGTCACAGAATCGCCGGGATCCACGTGGTCCGACTGGGCGGCGGTCCTGCTGGACCTTTGGCCGCCGTGGTGCGCACCCTCCTTCTGTGTCTTGTCATCCCCGCAGTGGTGTTCGACCCCGATCATCGCGGGCTGCACGACAAGGCGATGAACACGATCCTCATCAGGATGTAAGCGCACCTGACTTCAGCCGGGGCCTGCGATAAAGCAACCCAACAAAAAAACCGCCCCCGTCTCGTAGTAGAGACGGGGGCGGTTCTTCGTTGAGTGGATCAGCGTCCGCGGGCGGCCTTGCGGTCCGGACGGGCCTTGTAAGGGTCAATGCCCTTGGGGATCGGCAGCCGGTTTCCAAGGGAGTTGATGCGCTTTGAAACCGCGTTGACTTCCACCTTGGTGAGTTCGTTCTTCAGTTTGCCCATGGTCTTGGCCAATTTGTTCAGTGGTACCTGGCCTTCTCCGCGACCGGATTCCAACACGTGGATGGTCACGTTGGGCAGGATGCGCGCGAGGCGCTTACGCTCGGCGTCCACCAACGGCTTGACGCGGTGGGTGGGGCCTTCGCTGACCAGGACGACGCCGGGGCGGCCAATTGCCATGAACACAGCGTCTTGAGTGCGGGGGTTGACAGCAACAGGCTGGTCCTGGGTTACCCATCCGCGGCGGAGAGTACCCAGTGCCGCGCCGGAAGCGCCTGGCTGGTTCTCAATTTGCGCGAAAGCAGCCTTCTCGGCCCTGCGGGACAGTATGAAGACGGCCGCAAGCAGGCCCAGTGGGATACCAATGATCAGGCCGGTAACCCAGTTCTCCAGCAGGAAGCCGATGAGAAGGGCCACGGCAACCACTGCAAGGAATGCCAGCAGCATGACCCATACAACCTGCGGGTCATTTCGCCGGGTCATTTTGAAGACTTCAGCGATCTGCTTCAGCTGGCTCGGCTTCTTGGCCTTGGCTTCCTTGGGCTTGCGCTGGAACAGCCCACGCTTGGGTGCGTCGGCCGAGGGGGTCGAATTGCTGGAATCAGAGGAGTTCGCCATAGTGCCTTAATTCTACGTGATGGACGCAAAAGGACCGGACGCCAAGATGGTGGCATCCGGTCCTTCACTGTTGTGTGGTTCTTGGCCGCGTTTTTTGGTGTTTAGCCGTGTGCGGCGAGGATGGTGGAGGCTTCCTGGCGGGTGGTGCCGGAGTCCTGGATGCCCTCGGCGATGTGGGCGAGCTCGTCGGGGATGTCCCGGCCTTTCTTCCGCATCGCGGTTGCCCAGAGGCGCCCGGCCCGGTACGAGGACCGCACCAAGGGTCCGGACATGACGCCGAGGAACCCGATTTCTTCGGCCTCGTGCTGGAGGTCCACGAACTCCTGCGGCTTGACCCACCGGTCCACCGGCAAGTGACGCTCGGACGGGCGCAGGTACTGGGTGATCGTGATCAGGTCACAGCCGGCCGCGTGCAAGTCCCTCAGGGCTTCGGAGATTTCCTCGCGGGTCTCACCCATGCCCAGGATCAGGTTGGACTTGGTCACCATGCCCAAATCCCGGCCCTGCGTGATCACATCCAGGGACCTCTCGTACCGGAACGCCGGACGGATGCGCTTGAAAATCCTCGGCACGGTCTCCACGTTATGGGCGAACACCTCGGGCTTGGAATCACAGATCGCCGCGATGTGCTCGGGCTTGCCGGAGAAATCAGGGATCAGCAACTCCACCCCCGTGCCCGGGTTCAGTTCATGGATCTTCCGGACCGTTTCGGCGTACAACCACACACCTTCATCGGCCAGGTCATCACGGGCTACCCCGGTCACCGTGGCGTAGCGCAACTGCATCGCTTGGACACTGCGGGCCACCTTGGTGGGTTCGAACATGTCCACCGGTGAGGGTTTGCCGGTATCGATCTGGCAGAAATCACAGCGCCGGGTGCACTCGGACCCGCCGATCAGGAACGTCGCTTCCTTGTCTTCCCAGCACTCAAAAATGTTCGGGCACCCGGCCTCTTCACACACCGTGTGCAGGCCTTCCTTCTTCACCAGGTTTTTGAGCTGGACAAACTCCGGACCCATCTGGACCTTGGCCTTGATCCACTCAGGCTTACGTTCAACCGGGACCGCCGAGTTACGCTGCTCAACGCGCAGCAACTTACGGCCTTCAGGTGCCAAGGTCACTGGAGTGCTCCTTCGGGTGTGGAAACGAGTGCTTCTTCATGCTTGTTGAATTCTTCAACAAAGCGGTCAAGGATGTCGGCAGGGTTGATGGTCCGGCCGGTTTCCAGCGACATGGTGGTGACGCTGGCGTCGGTGATACCACAAGCGATGATCTGCGCATAGGGTGCCAGGTCATTGCTGCAGTTGATGGCCACGCCGTGCATGGTGACGCCGTCCAGGACCCGAATGCCGATCGCGGCGATCTTGCGGTCAGGTCCTTTGTCGTCGGCAAGGATCCAGACGCCGGCCCGGCCCTTCACCGTGACGGCGTTAATGCCGTAGTCGTGCATCACGGCAATCATGATGGCCTCGAGCCGTTCCACGTAATCGCGGATACCGGCACGGTTCTTTAGCTTGAGGATGGGATATGCAATGAGCTGCCCCGGGCCGTGCCACGTCAGTTTCCCGCCGCGATCCACGGGAACTACGGGAGTGCCGTCAAAGGGGCGTTCGTGGTCCTCGGTGAGTTTGCCGGCCGTGTAGACGGCGGCGTGCTCAAGGATCAAGACGGTGCTGTTCTTCTCGCCCGCAACAACTTTGTTGTGGACTTCGCGTTGCAGGTCCCAGCCCTGCATGTAATCAACGAAATCAGGGGCAAGACCCAGTTGTGAAAACTCAAGAGTCATGGGTTCAAGCTTAGACCCCGCAGGAGACGAGCCATGGTTTTGTGGTGAAGCTCTCAGTCGCATCCAGGGTAGTGGGAACGTGCAGCTGGCAATGTCAGTGCCTGTGGATAACTTCTGCGGAAATTCCTGAGGTCCGGTACACCTTGTCTATGGAAACTCTTGACGCTCCCGGGGCCGTGGCTCCCCACGTTCCTGGCTATTCGATATCCCGCCCGCTGGGCCGCGGCAGCAGCGCCACCGTTTGGCTGGTCACGAGGGATAAGGACGGTGCGCGGTTTGCGGTCAAGTGCGCCACGCCTGATGCCTCCGGTGGTGGTTCAAAGGCATTGGCCAAGGTTTCCCGGGACCTGGTCCGCGAGATGAGGCTCCTCTCCGGCCTCAAGCACAAGCACCTCATCGGTGTCCACGAGGTCCTCCACGTGGGTGCGGTTGGCGAGGGGACGCTGGGGATCGTCATGGACTACGCAGCGGGAGGCTCGCTGGGCAACCTGATATCAGCAAGGGGAAAGCTCAGGATCGGAGAAGCCGTGACGATCCTGACGCCTCTTGCCCAGGCATTGGAATACTTGCACGTCAACGGCACCGAACATGGAGATGTGTCACCGGGCAACGTCCTGTTGACTGCGGAAGGGATGCCGCTGCTGGCTGATCTTGGCGTTGCCGCCATGGTGGGCGACACTCCACAGGGGCCAAGTGTCGGAACGCCCGGCTTCATGGAACCACCGGCCCCAGGGTCCGCGAACGGCGGTCTTTCCCGGAACAATCTTCAGCCCCAACGCGACGTCTATTCGCTGGGAGCGGTGGGCTGGTACTGCCTGACGGGGACAACGCCTGGCCCGGAACAGGATCGTCCGCCGTTGTCCCTTCTGGTGCCCGAGGTGCCCAAGGCAATGGCGGCGGCTTTGGAGGCCGCCCTGGACCCTAACCCACAAAATCGCCCCTCGGCCAGGGAACTTGGCACGGCAATCTTCAGAAGTGCTGCTCCCGAGTCGCTCGATCTCTCCGGCGCCGTGCATGCCTCCGTCATTCCTGAATTGCTGACCAGACGCGAGGCCATGGGGCGTTCGCCCCGCCGGGCCACCCGCTGGTGGCAGGCGTTGTGGAGATGGCTGCCGTTCGTGCACGGCGTGGCGCTTCCTGTGCCACACCGCGCGCGCAACCCACTGAGCCGCCCCGGCCGTGAAGGTGGCGGCCGGCCGCTGCTCGTGACGGCGATGGTGGCGTTTATTGCTGTCGCTTCATGGATCACCTGGCAGCAGTTTGGACCGACGACGGCGATCGTCCACCAAGCAGCGGCCGAAACCGGCGTTGCCGATCCCAGCCATGCCGCAGATTCTCGGAACCGCCAGGATCTTCCGCAGGCGCTCTCGGAAGGGCTTCAATCCCAGGACCCCCTGATCGCCGTGCCGGCGTTGTCGGCCCTGCGCGACATTGCCTTGGGAGACCGGCGCCTGGACCTTTTGGAGGCCGTGAACGCGCCAGGTTCGCAGGCTGAGGCCGCCGATCAGCAGTTGGAAGATTATCTTCGGGGCGCCGGGACGGCGTTTGCCGGTCTCCACACAACGCTGACAGCCCTGACCTTGGACGGACCCCCGCAGGGAGATCGTGTGCTGGTGGCGGTAACGGCCATGACCTCAGGATATGAGGAACGCCTGGTCTCGGGAGAGATTGTCAGGACCGAGGGCCCTGGGGCGCCGCAGCAGCTCCGGCTGGACATGGTTCGAACAGACGGGCGCTGGCAGATTTCGGGAATCCTGAGCGCAGCGCCCGCTAAGTGATGCCAACCACTGGATGATCGCCCGAACATGCCAGGCGCCCGTGTCAGCGGGCCTCTTGCTGCTTCAGCCATTCCATGGCATCGGGGAGGGTCGGATGCAACCAATGGAAGCCGGCTTCCTGCAGCCGCGACGGCTCCATTCGCTGGTTGGCCATGACGAGTTCGTCTGCCAGCCCTCCCAGAACCAGTTTCAGGGCTGGTCGGGGAACGCGCAGGAAAGCTGGCCTGTGAAAGGCCTTGGCGAGTTCAGCAACGATCGTGTTGACGTCAGCACTCTCCGGGGCGCAGACGTTCACCGGTCCCTCAAGGTTTGCGGTAAGGAGGTAGGCGAGGGCGCGGGCTTCGTCGGCCAATGTGATCCATGGCCAGTACTGGCGGCCATTGCCGAACGGTCCTCCCAGCCCAAGTTTCAGTAAGGGAAGCAGCGGCCCGAGCGCGCCACCGGAGGTACTCAGCACCACGCCGGTCCGGGGGGTTACCACGCGCACCCCGGATGGTGCTGTTCTTGCCATTCGCTCCCATTCAAAGGAAAGATGCCCCAGCACGCCGGTACCCTGGCCTGAATCTTCCCGCAGCACCCCTTCGCGTGAGGCGCCGTAATAGCCGGATGCTGATTGGCTGACAAAGGTGGAAGGGGGGTTGCTGAGCCGCCGCATTGCCGCGGTCAGTGTCTGTGTTGGTCGGAGGCGGGATTCGGTGAGGACCTGAATCCGGCGTTTTGTCCACGGGCGGTCTCCGATGCCGGCGCCCGATAGGTTGACTACGGCATCGGTTCCCTCCAGGACAGACTCATCAAGTTCGCCCTTGTCCGGGTCCCACGCCCATTCACGTGCCGTTTCGGCTGGGCGCCGCACCAGCCGTACTACCTCGTTGCCTTCAGCGGTCAACTGCTCGGCCAGGGCCGACCCGATCATTCCCGAAGCTCCGGACATCACGATTCTCATGACCCATCTCACCATGGCGAACGCTTGTGGTGGAAACGGCGGTGGATGCCGCAGTTCAGTGATGCCTCTTGACTATGATCGAACAATGACCTCCTCCAGCTACCTCCGTTTCCCGCATGTGCACGGCGATCTGGTCACCTTCGTGGCCGAAGACGACATCTGGATCGCACCCCTTTCAGGCGGCCGCGCCTGGCGGATTTCCTCCCAGCAACTGCCAGCCAGGAACCCCAGGTTTACTCCGGACGGCAAGAAGCTGGTGTGGACCACTGTTGTGGGTACGTCACCGGAGGTGGTCACCGCAAACGTCGACGGCGGCGGGTACAGGCAGTTGTCGTACTTCGGGCACAGCACTACGAAGGTTAAGGGATTCACACCGGCAGGGAATGTGGTGGTGACGAGCGCCTTCCAACAGGCCGAAAGCCGCCACACGCACGCTTACAGCCTCCCGCTGGACGGCGGCGCCGCCGTCGAGCTTCCTTTCGGCCCGGTGGAGGCTGTTGCCTTCGGACCCGAAATTGGTGACGAGAAGCCTGTTGTCCTGGCAAGCGTGCTTTCACGCGAGCCCGCTTGGTGGAAGCGCTACCGTGGTGGCACAGCCGGGAAGCTCTGGATCGACGCTGACGGTAACGGCGAGTTTGAGCGGTTGGTGAAGGAGCTCGACGGGAACCTCACCGACCCCCTGTGGATTCAAGGGCGGATTGCGTTTCTTTCGGACCACGAGGGATATGGAAACCTCTACTCGGTGCTTCCGGATGGTTCCGACCTGCGCCGCCACACGGACCATGAGGACTTCTACGTTCGGCACGCCAGCACGGATGGCACCAGGGTGGTCTTTGAATCGGCAGGCGAGCTTTGGATGTTGCCGTCGTTGGATGCAGAAGCAGAGCCCGTCAAAGTGGACGTCACCCTTGGCTCGGCATCACCGGGTCGCCGCCCCGCGCCGCTGAAGACTTCCGCCCACTTGGGGGACGTCTTCCCCAACTTCACCGGAACTGCCAGCGCCGTGGAATCGCACGGCACCATCCACTGGCTTCGTCACAAGGACGGACCCTCGCGGGTAGTTGAGGCAACCCCGGGAGTCCGCGCCCGGCTTCCCCGGCCTCTTACGGATGGACGGATAGCGTACGTCGCAGACCACGGGGGAGTGGAAGCGTTGTACATCAAGCGCATCGCCGCCCGCCTGGCTGCTGTGGTGGAGGTTCCCGCACCCACTACCGAACAAGCCGCCCCTGCTGCAGAAGAGTCAGCACCTCTGCCAAAGCCCGTTGCCGCATCCAATGTGTTGGGGCACGCAAACGCCCAGGCGGTGAAGCAGCCCGCACAGGCATCGGCCGAGCAAACACACTCCGGAACGGCTGAGGCAAGCAACGTTGTACCATCCCCGGACACCGCGGGCGGTACCGCGGCCAACGAGGCTCCCGTGGCATCGGAAGACTCTGCGGATCTTCGGGTTGAATTCCCTGCCCCTACGCGGACGAGCGCGCTGGAAGCCAGCCCGGATGGACGCTGGATAGCTGTCGGCACGTCCTTCGGCGACGTCTTTATTGCCGATACCGCTGCAGGAACATTGGTGCGGCTTGTCAGCGTTGGTGAAGGCAGCATTGATCAATTCTCGTGGTCCAGCGACTCCCAGTGGCTTGCCTGGTCCGAGCCGGTGACGTCCTTCGGTTCGCGGAGCAAGCTTCGGATTGCCCGGCCGGCAGAGCCTGGTGCAGGCATCATCGATGTCACGGACGGGCGCTTCCGCGACGAGTCTCCCAGGTTCACCCCGGACGGAAAGTTCCTGGCATTCCTGTCCAACAGGAGCTTCGACCCCGTGTACGACGGTCACTCCTTCGACCTCTCCTTCCCGAGTCCCATCAAGCCGTATATGGTGGCTTTGGCCGCGGATACGCCGTCGCCCTTTGGTCCTTCCGTAGACACGCTTGAGGATGCCTCGGCTACCGCGGTCCCGTCCGATAAGGACAAGACCGACGACGGCGAAGCTGCCGCCGTGCGCGTGGACCCGGACGGGCTCGCCCACAGAGTGATTGCTGTGCCGGTACCTCAAGGGAACTATTCCGAGCTGGGTGTTGGCGAGGGTGCCCTGTTGTGGCTCGACACCGAACTTTCGGGAGTCATGGGCGATGGGCGGGGAACCCTCCAAGACAAAAAGTCGGCGCCGTCCCTGGTCCGTTACGACCTCGCCAAGCGCAAGCCGGTCACGCTCGTCAAGGCAGTGGACAGCTACCGGCTGTCGGGTGACCTGAGCCGGATCGTTTACGTGCTGGACAAGCAGGTTACGTCCGTTCCTGCTGAGAACAAGGTGGAAGAGGACTCTGCCGATCTTGTCAAGGTGGAGCTCAACAGGGTTCGGGCCATCATAGACCCGGTGGCGGCGTGGGGACAGGCGTTCGACGAGGCCTGGCGGCTGCAAAGGGACTTCTTCTGGACCGCCGACATGGCGGGCCAGGATTGGGACTCCGTGTACAAGCGCTACCGTCCGATCGTGGACAGGCTCGGATCCCACGATGACCTGGTGGACCTTCTGTGGGAGATTCATGGTGAGCTGGGCACATCACATGCCTACGTCAAACCGACGGCTGTCACTGAGCCCGGGCGAAACGGCCAGGGCAGGCTTGGAGCAGAGTTCCAACTCGGTGCCAAGGGGTGGGAAATCACCAGGATCCTCGCCGGAGAGTCCTCCGACCCGCTGGCCACCTCCCCCCTGACTCGTCCCGGGGTGGATGCCAAGGTGGGCGACGTCCTTATGGCGATTGACGGCGTCGAGCTTTCGGCGGCCCTAACCCCGGCGATGCAGTTGGTGGGTTCGGCGGGTAGGACTGTTGAGCTGACGCTCCTCAATGGTGATGGCCATGGAGGAGCTGCCGGTGCCCAGCGACGCGTTGCAGTGGTTCCCGTCCGTGATGAGGAGCGGCTGCGATACCAGGATTGGGTCAGGGCCAACCGGCGTACAGTCCGTGAGGCCTCGGACGGAACATTCGGCTACCTGCATGTCCCGGACATGATGGCCAACGGCTGGGCGCAGCTCCACCGCGATCTCGACACGGAGACGGCCTTGGACGGCCTCATTGTGGATGTGCGGCGTAACCGCGGAGGACACACTTCCCAGCTGGTAGCCGAACTGATCGGGCGCAAGGTCACGGGGTGGAGTATGCCGCGCGGTGAAAAGCCTCGGACCTACCCGCACCATGCGCCGCGCGGACCCGTGATCATCCTCGCCGATGAATTTGCCGGATCCGACGGTGACATCATCACCCAAGTATCCAAGCTGCGGGGCATAGGCCCCGTCATTGGTACGCGGACGTGGGGTGGCGTGGTGGGCATCGACAACCGCTTCTCACTCGCCGATGGAACCGGTGTTACCCAGCCAAGATACGCCACGTGGTTCAGTGGCGGGATCGGTTGGGACGTCGAAAACCGTGGTGTGGAGCCGGACATTGAGGTACTGTTCCCGCCGCATGCGTATGCGGCCGGGACGGATCCCCAGTTGGAATACGGAATCGGTGCACTTAAGGAAATGATCCAGGAACTGCCCACCGACCGTCCTCCGTTGCGTGAGGGCTACCGAAAGCTCCGGCCGGCACCGCTGCCGTCACGTCCCCGGAAGGGCTGATAGGCAACCAGGCGCAGAAGAGCCCCGCCGCTTCCCTGAGGGGGAGCGACGGGGCTCTTCCTGGTTTTCGCGCGATGCTGTTCGGTGCTACGCCGTGAGGGTGGCATCCAAGGTGATCTCGATGCTGGCCAGAGCGCCGGAAACGGGGCAGCCGGTCTTCGCGTCTTCGGAGATGCGACGGAAGTCTTCCTCGGAGAGGCCGGGAACCTTTGCGGTCATGGTCAAGTGGCTTCCCGTGATGCCGGTGCCGGGAACAAACGTGACGTCAGCCTTGGTGTTCACTTCCTCTGCGGTGAAACCTTCGCCGGCCAAAGCGTGGCTGAAGGCCATGGAGAAGCATGCGGAGTGGGCAGCGGCAATCAGCTCTTCGGGACTCGTCTTGCCGCCGGACTGCTCGGTGCGCGCCTTCCAAGTGACATCGAACGTGCCCAGACCCGAGCTATCCAGAGTTGTGTTGCCGGCGCCCTCGATCAGGGTTCCGTTCCAAACCGTGTGTGCGGTGCGTGTTGCTGCCATGTCCACTCCTTGGGATCGTTGTGAGTCGGCAACCAGCCTTTGGCAGGTGCCACCGGGATCAATCCTATGGATTTGCCCGCCGGACCGCACGGGCATTCTGCTGACGGTGGATTGTGACCCCCGGACTGGCGTCATGGATACCTAACAACTGACACAGTCCGGCCGGCACAGGGGCCCCGGAAGTTTTGTGTAGCCCGGGCCTAGTTCCAGAGGGTGGCGATGGCGATGTTGATCAAGGCCAAACCGCCGACGCCATGTGCCAGTCCGGTGGACACAGGCTCGCCGTTCTTGACCTTGCGGGCTCCTATGACGGCGAGGACGGCGACGGCAACGCCGATGGCAAACTTGATGCCAAGCTTGAAGTAGCTGGGGTCGGCGTCCGGCAGCAGGGGAATCACACCCATCATGGCGATGCCCGTGAGCAGCTGAAGGAAGGCGCCGTCACGCTGGCGCGGGTGGACGGTGGGGGTCTTGAGAGTGGCGATCCAGTAGCCCACGATCATGGCCGCGCCGACGATGTGCAAGAACACCAGAATGCTGAAGAGAATACTCATGGCCCCAGCTTATCCAGTTGGTTCTACGTCCCGTAGCAAAGCCACGCGGACGCCGTCAGGTGCATCGAAAGCAGAAGGGCAGGTTACCGGTTGTCCCGGTAACCCGCCCTTCTGATTCTTACAAACGCTGCTTAGTTCAGCACGGTCTTAGAGGCCGAGGTCTGCTTCGAAAGCACCGTCTTCAAGGCGGGCCTTGAGGGTCTGTAGGAAGCGTCCGGCATCCGCACCGTCCACCAGGCGGTGGTCGTACGTGAGGGACAGGTACATCATGGAGCGGATGGCGATGGAGTCGTCGCCGTTTTCGTCGGCAACCACGACGGCGCGCTTGACGATCGCGCCGGTTCCGAGGATGCCTACCTGTGGCTGGTTGATGATGGGGGTATCAAACAGTGCACCAACGGAACCGATGTTGGTGATGCTGAAGGTGCCACCGGAGAGCTCGTCCGGGCCGATCTTGCCGTCGCGGGTACGGCCTGCGACGTCGGCGATCTTGCTGGCCAGGCCGGCAAGGTTGAGGTTACCGGCGTCGGAAATGACGGGAACCAAAAGGCCCTTGTCTGTGTCCACGGCGATCGCCAGGTGCTCGGCATTGTGGTAGGTGATTTCCTGCTTGGACTCATCGTAAGCAGCGTTCAGCTTCGGGTGCTGCTTCAGGGCCTCGGCCACTGCCTTGGCGATGAACGGCAGGAACGTCAGCTTGACGCCATTCTGTGCCTGGAAGGAGTTCTTGGCCTTGAGCCGGAGCTTGGCGATCTTGGTCATATCGACCTCGTGCACCTGGGTCAGCTGAGTGGAGACCTCAAGGGACTCGCGCATGCGGCGGGCAATAACCTGGCGGATACGCGGGGCCTTCTCAGTGGTGCCTCGCAGGGAGGAGGCAACCACGGGGGCAGCGGCCTTCGCGGCCGGAGCTGCGGCCGGGGCAGCTGCAGCGGGAGCTGCTGCTGCTTGCTTCGCTTCGGCGGCAGCCAGGACGTCCTGCTTGCGGATGCGGCCACCGACGCCGGTGCCGGAGACCGATGCGATGTCTACACCGTGCTGGTTGGCAAGCTTGCGAACCAGCGGAGTGACGTAACCGGATTCCGAAGAACCTTCTGCCGGAGCAGCCTGAGCAGATGCAGCCGCAGGGGCTGCCGGTGCCGGGGCGGCTGCGGGTGCCGCCGGAGCAGCGGCAGGTGCTGCGGACGCAGGTGCGGCAGCAGGCGCTGCGGGTGCCGGGGCGGCAGCGGGTGCAGCCGGGGCCTCAGCGGCGGGCGCGGCGGACGGTGCGGGAGCCGAAGCGGGGGCAGCGCCGGAGCCGATGACGGCAAGGACGGAGCCAACCTCTGCTGTCTCATCCTCGCTGACGCGGATTTCCTGCAGGGTGCCGGCAACGGGGGACGGGATCTCGGTGTCTACCTTGTCGGTGGAAACCTCGAGGAGGGGCTCGTCCACCTCAACGGTGTCGCCTACGGCCTTCAGCCAACGGGTGACGGTACCTTCGGTGACACTCTCGCCCAATGCGGGGAGGGTGACTTCGTGGCCTTCGCCGGAAGCCGCGGGGGCTTCAGCGGCCGGGGCCTCTTCAGCGGCAGGAGCGGCGGGAGCTTCTTCTGCCGGTGCAGCCTGCTCTGCCGGGGCTTCCTCAGCCGGTGCAGCCTCGGCTGCAGGAGCGGCCGAACCGGAGCCGTCGCCGATGCGGACCAAGGGGGCGCCTACTTCGGCCGTCTCGTCTTCAGCGACGAGGATTTCTTCGATGACGCCAGAGATCGGAGAAGGGATTTCGGTGTCTACTTTGTCGGTTGAAACCTCGAGCAACGGCTCGTCGATCTCCACCCGGTCACCAACCTGCTTGAGCCAGCGGGTGACGGTTCCTTCGGTGACACTCTCACCGAGGGCGGGCAAGTTAACGGATTCAGACATGTCGTCCCCGTTCTCCTTATTGATCTTTGTGCGGATGAATTCTGCTGGTCCGGGTCAGGTGCATGCGGCATATTGCGCTGCATGCACCTGACCCGCGGGTCTTGGTAAGACTTAGCCGTGGAGAGCTTTGCCCGCGAGGGCAAGGTGGGCTTCGCCCAGGCTTTCGTTCTGGGTGGGGTGGGCGTGGACCAACTGTGCCACGTCCTCCGGGTAGGCTTCCCAGTTCACGATCAGCTGGGCTTCACCGATCTGCTCGCCCATGCGGGAGCCGATCATGTGGATGCCCACAACGGGGCCATCTTTCTGGCGTACGAGCTTGACGATGCCGCCGGTCCCGAGGATGGAGCTCTTGCCGTTGCCGGCCAGGTTGTATTCCTGGGTCTGGACCTGGTCGTCGCCGAACTTTTCCTTGGCGGCCTTCTCGGTGTAACCGACTGTGGCAATTTCGGGCTCGCAGTAGGTGACCTTGGGGATGTTGATGTCCTCGACGATTGCCGGGTTCAGGCCGGCGATTTCCTCGGCGACGAAGATACCCTGCTGGTAGCCACGGTGCGCGAGCTGAACACCGGGGACGATGTCGCCAACGGCGTAGATGTTGCCGACGCCAGTGTGGAGGCGTTCGTTGGTGATGACGAAGCCGCGGTCGATGGTGATGCCGGCCTCTTCGTAGCCGAGGTTGGCGGTGACGGGACCACGGCCGACGGCAACCAGGAGGAGGTCGGCTTCGAACGTCTGGCCGTCAACCAAGGTGACCTTGACGCCGTCGTCGTTCTGCTCGACACCCTGGAAGAAGATGCCGGTGGTGAACTTAATGCCGCGCTTCTTGAAAGCACGCTCAAGGTTCTTGACGATCGAGGCGTCCTCGTTGGGGACCAAGGAGGGGAGGCCTTCGATGATGGTGACATCCACGCCGAAGGACTTCCAGACGGAAGCGAATTCGACTCCGATGACGCCGCCGCCCAGAACGATGGCGCTCTTGGGGATGTAGTCCATGGTGAGGGCCTGGTCGGAGGTGATGACCTTGCCGCCGATTTCAAGGCCGGGCAGCGAACGGGAGTATGACCCCGTGGCCAGGACGATGTTCTTGCCCGAGTAGGAGGTGCCGTTCACGACGACTGTGTTGTTGCCCTGGAGCTTGCCTTCACCCTCAATGACGGTGATGCCCTTGGACTTGATGAGTCCCTGGAGGCCCTTGAACTTACCGGCAATGATGCCGTCCTTGTACGCGTTCACGGCCGACATGTCGATGCTGTCGAGCGTGACGTTCACGCCGTACTTGGCGGAATCGCGTGCATGGTCGGCAAGTTCGGCCGAGTGCAGGAGTGCCTTGGTGGGAATGCAACCGTTGTGCAGGCAGGTTCCGCCGAGCTTTGCCTTTTCCACAAGGCCAACGGTGAACCCAAGCTGAACGGCCCGCAGGGCAGTGGCGTAGCCGCCGCTGCCGCCACCGAGTACCAGGATGTCGAATTCTTGCGCAGTTGCCTGATCGGCCACTAAAACGCTCCCTCGCGTGAATGATGACACGGGACTGCGTGCCATCTGGTCTTTGGAACTTGTTCTGCCGTGATTATGCCAGCACCTAAGTTCTCTTGCATTTGTGACTATCGAGTTCACCTTAGCGAACCACCTACCCATGCTCCACCCTCTGCGGGCGTTTTGGGGAGCGCTTGTGTCCAGACTCACGTTCACTTGTGACACAGCGCTACACCCCGCATAATTCCGGGGTTGCGCGGCCCTCGCCGGGGATCAGGCAGGGGCTCGCGCAAACCGGAGGTGCAGAGGGGTGCTATGCGGAGGCGGCCAGGAGATCCTCGGCGTAGGCAACCAGGGTGCGAACAGTGCATCCGGTACCCTGCTTGGGCGTGTAACCGTAGGGGGCTCCGTTGTTGAACGACGGTCCCGCGATGTCCACGTGGGCCCACGGGATCTGCTGGCCGGCGTCGTTCTTTCCCACGAATTCGCGGAGGAAGACCGCTGCTGTCATCATGCCGCCGTTGCGCTCACCGATGTTCGCAAGGTCGGCCACCTGGGAGTCCAGGCTGGGGCGAAGCTCCTCAGGCAGGGGCATGGGCCACACGAGTTCCCCGGCACGGTCAGCGGCACTCTTCAAGGCAGCAGTTACCGAGTCGGAACCCATGACGCCTGCAGTCCGCAGACCCAGGGCGATCAGCTGCGCACCTGTAAGGGTAGCTACGTCGATGATGGCATCCGGCTTCTCCAGGCTGGCAGCGACGATGCCGTCAGCCATCACCAGGCGCCCTTCAGCATCCGTGTTCAGAACTTCAACTGTCTTGCCGCCGTAGATGGTGAACACGTCAGCGGGACGGGCTGCAGCGCCCGAGGGCATGTTCTCCGCGATGCAGAGCCAGGCGGTCGCCTTGAGGGGAAGCCCGAGCGATGCGATGGCCAGGACGGTGTTAAGTACGACGGCGGCACCGGCCATGTCGCTCTTCATGTCGCCCATGCCGAGGGCAGGCTTGATGGAAATGCCACCCGTGTCGAATGTGATGCCCTTGCCGACGAGGGCAATCTTCTTCGTGGCCTTCGCGGGGGCGTATTCGACTTTGACGAGGCGCGGCTGGCGGGTGGAGCCCTTGCCAACGCCGAGAATACCCCCGAAGCCTTCCTTTTCCAGGCGCTTTTCGTCCCAGACTGTGATCTTGACCGGCAGGCCCTTTGCCAGTTCCTTAGCGGACTCCGCAAAAGACTCGGGGAACAGGTGGCTCGGCGGTTGGTTGACCAACGTGCGGGTTGAGTTGACGGCACGAGCAAGCACAATGGCCCGGTCCAACGCCGGCTGGGCGGACTTGGCATCGACATCCGTGAAAATCAGTGCCTTGGCCACGGGGGCCTTCAGCCCATCCTTGCTGGAACGGTGCTCCGTATAGGAGTACGCACCCAAGGCAGCTCCTTCGGCGACAGCCGTGACATCCGCAAGTGTCGCCGTCGGGAACGCCAAGGTCACCGAAGCGGTACCGGCGAGCTGGCGCACGGCGGATCCCGCAGCGCGTCGCAGGGCCTCTTCGCTCAGGCCGCCGTCATCGGAGAGCTTGCCTACTCCTGCAAGGACAAGAATCCCTGAGCCCGTCTCCGGCAGGCCTGGAAGCCGGTGTGCCTGATCGGCAGCGCCGGTGATCCCCAAAAGCTGCAGTGATCCTGCAACGGACTCCGCGGCTTTCGCGCTCAACGGGTTGGACAGTAATACCGGTCCGTCCGAGCCTTGGGCAACGCCAATCACAAGTGCGTCGCTAGGGGACTTTTTCAGGTCCTTGGCGATGATGCCCAGGATGATGTCAGTAGTCTTGACCACGAGGATGTGTCCTCACTTCTCTCTGCATTGCATGGCGGGGCCACATGTTTGGCGGCCCGCCCCGGTACGCGCCCGACGTCTTCTACGACGGCGGCCTTGGTCTTCGGGCCCAACGTCGCACAGGACGTCGGCCCGCTTCGATCGTAGTCTCTGGAAGGCCGCGGACAGCAATTAAATGAGAGCTGCGGCACATCGGGGGCAGGAATGCCTGTTGACCGTGCAGCGTTGTATGGAATAGCTCCAGAATTTATATCTTTGCGAAAGGAACACGCCGTGTTTGAACGGATATCCGGCTCTCTCCTGGACCCCGAATCGCTGTATGCGCGAAACATTGAGACCTTTTACAGCCCTGAGCTCCGCGGGCTGAATATGGTCATGGGATTCACGGGCTTTGCCGATGCCGGTCAGGTAGTTCGGCAGATCAACGCGGAACTTCTGGATGAACTGGACGCTGAGGTGGTGGCCATGTTCGACGCCGACCAACTCATCGACTACCGCTCGCGGCGGCCGCACATCAGCTTTGTGGAAGACCATCTGCAGGACTACCAGGCACCAAAGCTCGGCCTGTACAAGCTAAACGACGGTCTCGGCCAACCCTTCCTCTTGCTTGCCGGCTTCGAGCCCGACCTGCAGTGGGAGCGCTTCTCGCGCGCGGTCGTCGGAATCGTGGAAGAGCTGGACATCAACCTGGTGACCTGGATCCATTCCATCCCCATGCCCGTTCCGCACACGCGGCCTGTCGGGGTGACGGTCCACGGCAACATGCCCGACCTCATTGAGGGAATATCGAGTTGGAAGCCCACCGTAGATGTTCCTGCCGCCATTGGGCACATCCTGGAACTCCGGCTCACCGAAGCGGAGCGCAACGTAGCCGGCTACGTTATCCACGTCCCGCATTACCTTTCCGAAGCTGAGTACCCGCCGGCCGCAGTCGCCGGTTTGGAATACCTGGGGGCGGCAACGTCCCTCATGCTGCCGACGGACAGGCTCCGGGAAGCCGGCCGTGAAGTGGGCCGCCAGATCGCCGAACAGATCGAAGCTTCCGAGGAAGTACAGGCAGTAGTGGCCAATCTGGAGACGCGCTACGACGAGAAATCCGAAGGCATTGTCCGCCGATCGCTGCTGGCTGATGAGAATGATGAGCTCCCCAACGCTGAAGACATTGGGGCTGCGGTGGAGGCCTACCTGGCTCGTAAAGACTCGCCTCAATAAATCAGCTTTGAGCCGCCGGCAGGCATAATTGTGGGGTGAATGCTCCCCGTGCCTGGCTGATTTGGACGATCGGCGTATTCGCCTACCTGGTGGCCGTGGCGCAGCGAACCTCGTTTGGCGTCGCAGGCTTGGAGGCCACTGACAGATTCCACGCCAGTGCCTCCGCCATCTCGTTTTTCACGGTGCTGCAACTTCTGGTGTACGCCGGATTGCAGATTCCCGTGGGCGTCCTGGTGGACAGGTTTGGTTCGCGGGCCATGATTGCCGGTGGTGCCGTGCTCATGGGCTTGGGACAGCTGCAGCTGGCTTTTGCGGACAGTGTTCCCGGGGGCGTGCTGGGCCGGGTCCTGGTGGGGGCAGGGGACGCGATGACCTTTATTTCGGTGATCCGTCTGGTCCCTTTGTGGTTTGCCCCCGCCAAGGTTCCACTGGTCACCCAACTGACGGGCATGTGTGGTCAGCTTGGTCAGCTCTTCAGTGTTGTGCCGTTCGCGCTGCTTCTCCATACCGCCGGATGGACCCCGGCTTTCCTCACTTTGGCAGCGATGTCCGTGCTGGCAGTGGTCCTGGTCCTGGCGGTGCTCCGCGACGCCCCGCCCGGACACCCACCGCGGGAAGCCGGTCAGGGCCTGCGGGCCACCGGCATCTCCCTGTCCCGGGCTTGGAAACAACCCGGAACCCGTCTGGGCCTCTGGAGCCACTTCACCGTTCAGTTCAGCGGGAACCTCTTTGCGATGACCTGGGGGTACCCCTTCCTGTTGTCCGCCCAGGGACTGGATGCTGCAACCGTTTCCGGCCTCATGGCGCTGTTCGTGGCCACCGCAATAGTTGCCGGGCCAGGGTTCGGCCGATTCGTTTCCAAACACCCCATGCGTAGATCCGCCATGGTCCTGCTCATTGCGCTGGGGACGGCCCTGGCTTGGGCTGCTGTGCTCATTCTTCCCGACCGCGCGCCCTTGTGGCTCCTGGTGCTTTTGGTGGTGGTGCTGGCTGTGGGCGGGCCCGGATCCATGATCGGATTCGACTTTGCCCGGACCTTCAATCCCTCGCACCGGATCGGTACAGCCACGGGTATTGTCAACGTCGGCGGCTTCATTGCGGCGCTCATTGCCATCTACCTCATCGGCCTTGCGCTTGACCTTCTGTACGCCAGTGGTTTTTCCGGCGGTGATCTCTACGGTCTCGCGCCGTTCCGCATCGCCCTCAGCGTTCAGTTCGTACTGCTGGGCCTTGGTACGGTGCTCATCCTGGTGACGCGGCGGAAGGTGCGCCGGCAAATGGCAACCCAAGGTATTCACGTGCAGCCGTTGCTGGCTACCCTCGCCAGGCAGCGCCGGGAACGGATTGAACGACGCCGGGCCGCGCGGCCCGCGTCGAAGGACAACGAGTAGGCCAATCCCTCGCCGGTTTCCTGTGTCGCTTATCCACATAGGCACGATGGTCGCTGTCTCCTCCGGCCGGCGTTGAGCAGGGTGGAACCATGACTTCCAACAGAACGCTCAGCATCCACCAACCCGAAGATATTCTTGGCTACATTCCCCACATGCTGGGTTACTGGCCCGAGGACAGCCTCGTGGCCATCACCATGCAAGGGAAAGTCCTCGGAGCCACGCTTCGCGTGGACCTGCCACGCCTGGGATCCCGGCAGGCCAACAAAGATTTCGCGGACCAGATCCGCAGCTTCCTGATTGCCGACGAGGACGCCAACGGAGTAGTGCTGGCTGTTTACACCGACTCCGGATGGGAAGACGGCATGGTGGTCCGGCAGGCAATTCCCCTGCTCGAAGCGCTGCAGGTGAGCCTTGACGAGGTTGACTTATCGGTTCGGGACGCGTGGCTTGTGGGTTCCGAGTACTGGCGAAGCGCCTACTGCACGGACATTGAATGTTGTCCGGTACCGGGATTGTCCGTTGATCGGATCAAGAACAGCAGACTCAGCACAGAACTGGTGTACAGGGGGAGCTTCATAGGGCCTTCGCCCGGAAGCGAGCCTGGAAAATCCCGGACCGCTTGTCCCGGGGCGCTTGATCCTTTGGTGCTAGCCGCTGAGTCACGCTACGGCAAGCAGATCCTTGGTAGATGGAGGAGCGAGTATTGTCTGGACGCCGTGCTTGCCGTGTGGCGCAATGTGTTGAAGCGGGTCGAAGCCGGCCACCCGTTGCAGCCCGGCGCCGATGCACACATCATGGGCTTCCTCAGGGCAACGCTGCGGATCCCGGCGTGGCGGGACGCTGTGGTGGTCATGGCGGCTGCAGGCGTGGAATCTGCGAAGTCCGGCGCGTTGGCGTTCGGTCTCTTCGATGACGACGGCAACTACAACGACAACGACACCGACATAAACGGCCGCGACACGCCGTTCGACCCTCAGGAACTGGGAGTGGCGGGTCCGGTTCTCCCTGCTGCCAAGGGTTCATCGGAACGAAATGCCAACGGAGACGTCTTCACCTACGGAGATGTCCTGCTTGGGATGCAACCATCCATGCCGTGCTGGAGCGCCCTCGATGCACTGCAGAAAGTTTTGGCCGGGTTGTGCGTCGAGGCCGAATCGGGCGTAGTGCCTGCAGCAGTACTGACCCTGCAAGGCTGGATCGCATGGTGCAAGGGGCGCGGATCAATTGCCCACGCCTGCCTCAGTGGGGCGGAGGCCGCCCAGCCGGGCTATCGTCTTGCCGAACTACTCATGGGTCTGCTGGGACAAGGGACCATTTGCCCATGGGCGCGAAGTTCCAGCACCGCTTGGCGCGGGGTCCGGGGCACGGTCGCATAGAGGGTTTGAACATTCATCCGAAGTGCGTTTCGCAAAACCGTGAGACAATGGATGCCGAGACCCGGTTGGGTCCGCGTTCGAATGCCTGTATTGGTCCCCTTGCCGGGAACAATACAGTGTCGTTGGGAGTTCTCTATAGAGACTCTGCAGACGGCGATCGCATTTGAAATTGATCGCGGACTTGACAGGGTCATAGTGGTGTTGCCCGTATGGTGATTCCACAGACCGCCGCTAGAAAGGTTTTCTGTGACCCCGTCTTCCGTCGAGAAGGAACCCGCCGCCCAGGCCGAACTGTCCGCTGAGGAAAAGAAGGCGGCAACATCGGCAAAGCGCGCAGCGACACGTGCTGCCAACAAGGCCTCAGAGGGCGACTCTGACAAGCCGGCACCCAAGAAGCGTGGACCCAAGCCAGGTGCGAAGGCCGCCGCTGAGGCCGCGAGCAAGTCCTCAGGCTCCGATGCTGAGGACGCCAGCGGCGAGGATGAAGACTTTGATCCCGCAGCTGCCGAGGAAGTCGAAGTCGGAGACGACGACGTCGAGGACGGCGCCACGGCCACCAAGGACAAGGCTGCGCCGTCCGGAACGGGATTCGTTTACTCGGATGCCGACGACGACGACGCGCCGGTCCAGCAGGTCATGTCGGCCGGCGCTACAGCCGACCCCGTCAAGGACTACCTCAAGCAGATCGGCAAGGTCGCGCTGCTGAATGCGGAGCAGGAAGTTGATCTCGCGCTTCGGATCGAGGCCGGCCTCTTTGCTGAGGAAAAGATCAACGCTGACGACGGATCCATGGATCCCAAGCTCAAGCGTGAGCTTGAATTCGTCATCCACGACGGCAAGCGCGCCAAGAACCACCTGCTCGAAGCCAACCTGCGCCTCGTCGTTTCCTTGGCAAAGCGCTATACCGGCCGTGGCATGCTCTTCCTGGACCTGATTCAGGAAGGCAACCTGGGCCTTATCCGTGCAGTGGAGAAGTTCGATTACACCAAGGGCTTCAAGTTCTCCACGTACGCAACCTGGTGGATCCGTCAGGCAATTACCCGCGCCATGGCAGACCAGGCCCGCACCATCCGTATTCCGGTGCACATGGTGGAAGTCATCAACAAGCTGGCCCGCGTACAGCGCCAAATGCTGCAGGACCTCGGCCGTGAACCGACACCTGAAGAGCTGGCACTCGAGCTGGACATGACCCCTGAGAAGGTTGTTGAAGTCCAGAAGTACGGACGCGAGCCAATTTCACTGCACACCCCGCTGGGTGAAGACGGTGACTCGGAGTTCGGTGACCTCATTGAGGACTCGGAGGCTGTTGTTCCCGCTGACGCCGTCAGCTTCACACTCCTGCAGGAACAGCTGCACTCCGTCCTGGACACGCTGTCCGAGCGCGAGGCCGGAGTTGTGGCGATGCGCTTTGGCCTGACCGACGGCCAGCCGAAGACTTTAGACGAAATCGGCAAGGTCTACGGTGTCACGCGTGAGCGCATCCGCCAGATCGAAAGCAAGACCATGTCCAAGCTGCGGCACCCGTCCCGCTCGCAGGTCCTCCGGGACTACCTGGACTAAACAAGCAGAGTCAGGGAAAGTGGCCCGGCCGGATATCCGGCCGGGCCACTTTTTCTGTACGCCCAGCATGGGCATTCGCTTGGAGGTGTGAGTCCTCTGGAGGAGAAGGTGGGCTGACTTTCCTCGGTGCAACCAGTTATACGCAACAAGGCCCCTCCCGGATGGGAGGAGCCTTGTTATCTGATCAAAAAGGGTTTCCGGTGAGCCGGACTGCCTAGTCGACGGGGACGGGAGCCTTCTCGTTGAGGCGCTCGGTCTCATCGTGCCAGTCGGAAGTCATGGGCCGGAGCGTGGCTTCAACTGCACGGGCATGGTGGCCGCAGAAGAGCAGCTCACCGCCGGAGGACTCGAGTACAACGCGGACGTACGCTTGGGCTCCGCAACGGTCACAGCGATCAGCTGCGTTCAGCGTGCGGTCTGCAACTGCTGTTGTCATGTCGGCCTCCTTAGTAGTTCTGTACATCCATATAACCAGCATTCGATGCAGATCCATGGCAAGGATGGGTCACTTTCGCTGTCCGCGTATCACATGTCCGTAACGTCAGCGGGAAGGCTGCACCGATACTGGAGTGGCAAACGGTGCTTCGTGCCTTCCCCGGCTAGGCTGGTAGGGGCAGTGTTTGCCTTGAATTACCAGCCAAACGCGGCTGGGAAGCACCCCTGAGATATACCCCGAAGGAGCACACCGCGAGTGGCACCGAGTTCTGAATACAACGCCCGGCATTTGTCCGTCCTTGAGGGCCTGGAAGCAGTCCGCAAGCGCCCGGGCATGTACATCGGCTCCACGGACTCACGCGGTCTTATGCACTGTCTTTGGGAGATCATCGACAACGCAGTCGATGAGGCCTTGGCGGGCTTTGGACATGACATCAAGGTCATCCTGCACGCGGACAACTCGGTGGAAATCCACGACGACGGGCGCGGCATTCCTGTGGACGTCGAACCCAAGACCGGTCTTTCCGGCGTTGAAGTGGTCTTCACCAAACTGCACGCCGGCGGCAAATTCGGCGGCGGTTCCTACACTGCCTCGGGTGGGTTGCATGGCGTCGGCGCCTCTGTGGTGAACGCGCTGTCCAGCCGGCTGGATGTCCAGGTGGACCGGGGCAGCAAGACGTACCAGATGTCTTTCCGGCGTGGAGAGCCGGGACGTTTCGTGGATTCCGGGGCCAAGCCAAGTCCCAACGCGCCATTTGAGCCGTTCGTGGAGAATTCAGTGCTTGATGTTGTGGGCAAGGCAAAGCGTGGTGTTACGGGAACCCGCGTGCGTTATTGGGCCGACCGCCAGATCTTCACCCCCGATGCCAAATTCTCCTATGACGACCTTGCCTCAAGGGCGCGTCAGACGTCCTTCCTTGTGCCGGGCCTGAAAATCACCGTGCGCGACGAGCGCAAGCTGGCAGGTACGCCGGGGGAGTCCGGTGTCCATGAGGAGGTGTTTCACCACGACGGCGGCATCTCCGAGTTTGTTGAGTTCCTCGCGGCCGATTCCGGAGTAACGGACGTTTGGCGCCTCCATGGCTCCGGGAAGTTTAAGGAAACCGTCCCCGTCCTTGACGAGAACGGCCACAGCCAGATCGCGGAAGTCGAACGCGATTGCGAAGTGGACATCGCACTGCGCTGGGGTATTGGTTATGAGACCACCATGCGTAGCTTCGTCAACATCATCGCCACACCCAAGGGCGGCACACACCAGTCCGGTTTTGAAGCTGCCCTGCTCAAGACGTTCCGTAAAGCGGTGGAGACGAATGCCCGCAAGCTCAAAGCCGGGAACGACAAGGTCGAGAAGGACGATATCCTCGCCGGCCTGACAGCCGTCTTGACTGTTCGTCTTGCTGAGCCGCAATTCGAGGGGCAAACCAAGGAGATCCTCGGCACCTCTGCCGTCCGGGCCATTGTTGCCAAGGTGGTTGAGAAGGAAATATCGGCGAGGCTGAGTTCGGCCAACCGCAACGATAAAGCCCAGTCTGCGCTCCTCTTGGAGAAGATGGTGGCCGAGATGAAATCGCGTATCTCGGCGCGTGTGCACAAGGAAACCCAGCGCCGCAAGAACGCACTGGAAACGTCATCGATGCCCACCAAGCTTGCCGACTGCCGAACGGATGACGTTGCCCGCTCCGAACTGTTCATCGTGGAGGGCGACTCGGCACTTGGAACCGCAAAGCTAGCGCGGTCCTCGGATTTCCAGGCCCTGCTGCCCATCCGGGGAAAGATCCTGAATGTCCAGAAGGCATCGGTGGGTGACATGTTGTCCAACGCGGAATGCGCGGCGTTGATCCAGGTGGTTGGGGCAGGCTCGGGTCGCAGCTTCGACCTTGACGTTGCGCGGTACGGCAAGGTGATCCTGATGACTGATGCCGACGTTGACGGCGCGCACATCCGGACTTTGCTGCTAACCCTTTTCTTCCGTTACATGCGGCCCATGGTCGAGGCGGGGCGCGTGTTTGCAGCTGTTCCCCCTCTGCACCGCGTTGAAGTCATCAACCCGGGCCAAAAGGCCAATGAGATGATCTACACGTACTCGGAAGCCGAGCTCCACGTGCTTCTGTCCAACCTGGCCAAGGAAGGCAAGCGGTACAAGGAACCCATCCAGCGGTACAAGGGCCTGGGGGAAATGGATGCGCAGCAGCTGGCTGAGACCACCATGGACCCGCGCCACCGGACTCTTCGTAAGGTGGGCATCGAAAGCGCCCAGCGCGCCGAGGAAGTTTTTGACCTCCTGATGGGCTCCGACGTCGCACCACGCAAGGAATTCATCATTGCCGGCGCTGCCACGCTTGACCGGGAGCGCATCGACGCGTAGCCCGGCCCCGCGGGACCGGGGGCATCGTCAGGGGTTGATGCTGGGGACGTTAGCCCAGCAATCCTGGAACAATGAGCAGCGCCGTGGGCACTGCAAGCAGCAGGGCCGAGGCCAAGAGGACCAGAACACGCACGGGCTTGGTGAGCGGCGGCTTGGGTGAGAGTAGGCGGCTGACGCGGGACGCCGTCGTGCGGGGTGAGTCGGCACCGCCGGTAGCGCTGACGGCATTGCCTTCCACGACGGCGCCGCCAGCGCTGAGTGCCGGGCTGCCACTGAGTGCCTGCCCGCCACTGAGCGCCGGTGTGCTGATGCCCGGCTGCGAGGTGCCGCTGGCAACAATGGCGATGGCCTTGATCAGTGTGCCTTTGCTTTCAGTGCGCAGGGCGACGTCATCGGCCAGCATCTCGATCAGTGAGTTCACGGCCGTCTGCGCCAGCCGGGTGGTGGGGAACCAAGGCAGTGCTTGACGCCAGGCAGCAAAGGCCCACAGCAGGAGATCGTGGCGCTGGGACAGGTGGGCATTTTCGTGAATGAGGACAGCCCTGAGCTCTGCCGGTTCCAGTGCTGCCATGAGGCCGTCGGATAGCACCGTTACGGATCGGGCGCCGCCGGGCAGGCAGTAGGCCACGGGAGAGTCGTGGTTGATCACCACGGTGCCCGGGCCGTCGTCGGACGGTGATGCCAGCAGGGCGAGTAGCTCGCGGTGGCGTCTCCGTTGGCGTTCAATCTTGTAGTAGGTCAGCAGCAGGGTGAAGACCAGGTGCGCGGTCAGCAGTGCTGCCGCCGAGAGCGCAAAGAGGTGCCAAAAGCCCAGGGCGGTGGTGGGTTCGTTGTTGAAGACCATCCCGGCAAGGCTCTTGAGCCCTGCTATGAGATTGTCCCCGATTGGTTCCAGTCCGTAGACGAGCATGGCCCCGATCATGGACAAGCCACCGGCAAGAGCGATCGCCTGCCACAGCACCATGGCGGTGAAAGGGGATCGTGCCGGCCACTGTGCACGGGACAGCAACACGGGTACCGGCCACGCCAGAATCAATGCCAGGACCGCAAGCAGGTATGAGGTCCAGAACATAGTGGCTAATTGTAGCCGAGCAGTTTGCGCAGGGTAGCGGCTTCACTTTCGGTGACGGAACCAATGAAGCGGGCAAGTACGGCCTCGCGGTCCGGTGCGGAGCCAAGGACCTCGTGCATGAGTTCGGCGGTGTGGTCAGCGCGGCTCGAGACTGCCTGGTAGCGGTGCGGCCGGGTTCCGCGTTCGCGTTCAACCAGACCCTTCTTCTCCAAGCGTGAGAGCACGGTGAGGACCGTAGTGACTGCCAGGTCCTTGCCCTGATGACCGGCGGTGCCGTCGCCGGCCGCGGAATCCTGCGCCAAAAGATCACGCAGTGTATTGGCGGTTGCAGCCTCCTGGCCTGCCCAGAGCAGATCCATCACTGCCCGTTCCAGTTCCCCAAGACTTGCCATCTATACGTCCCTACCTTCCGCTTCCCGGTGCAGGGTGGCTGCTGCCGGGGAGCGATGATTCAACATTCCACAATAAATCTACCGCTTTTCAGGCCTTCATTCTACGTGAGGTAGAACTATCGGCGCGCCGCGCCGCCGAGCGGACCCTTGCGCGTGGGTTACGCCACTTGAAGAATGGGTTTTGGCGATCTCCATTTGTTCTACACTGTGTAGAAGAGAAGTTTTCTACGTGACGTAGAAGTAAGGTCATCGTACTTCGGTCCACCGCACAAAGGACAGCCATGGACGCCTTGGAAATCGCACGCTGGCAATTCGGTATCACTACCGTCTACCACTTCATGATGGTGCCGCTCACTATCGGCCTCGGCCTGGTGGTGGCCATCATCCAGACCATCTGGTACCGCACCGGCAAGCCGGAGTACCTTCGCATGACCAAGTTCTGGGGAAAACTCTTCCTCATCAACTTCATCATGGGTGTAGCCACCGGCATCGTGCAGGAATTCCAGTTCGGCATGGCATGGAGTGAGTACAGCCGGTTCGTCGGAGACGTCTTCGGCGCACCACTGGCGCTCGAAGCCCTGTTGGCCTTCTTCGTCGAATCAACCTTCCTGGGATTGTGGATCTTCGGCTGGAAGCAGCTCAAACGCGGCGTGCACCTGGCCTGCTTGTGGATCGCCGTCATCGGCTCCGTCTTCTCCGCCTACTTCATCATTGTGGCCAACTCCTGGATGCAGCACCCCGTAGGCGTTGAGATGGTGGATGGACGGCCCGTGATGACGGACGCCTGGGCAGTGTTTACCAACAACACGGCGCTGGTTGCCGTGCCCCACACCCTCTTTGGCGCACTGGCTGTTGCCGGCGCCTTCCTGCTGGGGATCGCCTGGTACCACCTGTGGCGTCGGCGCCACGACGGCATTGACGTCGTTGGCAAAGACGGAAAACTGATTCCCGGCGAAGCAGCCATCCCGGGCCGTGATAAGGCTGACTACACGGTCTGGATGAAATCCCTGCGGATCGGCGCTGTGGTGGCCATGATCTCCTTCGCCGGAACCGCCATCACCGGTGATCTCCAAGGCAAGCTCATGTTCGAACAGCAGCCCATGAAGATGGCCGCCGCTGAAGCTGCCTGCCACGACGGCACGGGCTTCTCTGTGCTGAGCGTTGGCAACCTGGGAGCGACCAACTGCGAGGACATCGTTGCAGTTATCGAAGTCCCCGGCATCCTCTCCTTCCTGGCCAAGGGCGACTTCACCACTGAAGTGAAGGGCGTGAACAGCCTGCTGGGTGAGTACAAGGAAAAGTACGGCACCCACCTGCCGGACAACCCGCTCTACGGTGAGCGCGCCGGACAGGAAATCCAATACGTGCCCGTCATGGAAGTCACCTACTGGGGCTTCCGCATGATGATCGGCTTCGGTGGCATCGCAGCCTTCGCCGCCCTGCTCGCGCTTTGGGTGACCCGCACGGGCGTAGTTCCCGAATCCAAGTGGCTGATGCGCCTTGCTGTCTTTGGGATTCTCGCTCCCTTCGGCGCCAACGCCGCAGGCTGGATCTTCACCGAAATGGGCCGGCAGCCATTCGTGGTGGCGCCCAACCCGGACATGAACGGTATTGACCAGGTCTTTATGTTCACAGCTGCCGCGGTATCCCCGGGCGTCAGCGCCGGAGAACTCATGACCTCCCTGGTGGTCCTCACCGCCATCTATGCCGTGCTGTTGGTGGTGGAAGTGAAGCTCCTGGTCAAGTACATCCGCGGGGGCGTGGCCTCGGCGATGCCTGAACTGGCCCACGCCAAAGACTCCGATAACCAACACGACAAGAACGACGACGGCGCCGGCCCGGACAAGTCCGGCGACGACGTCCTGGCATTCGCCTACTAAAGCCAAGGGGTACTGACAATGGAACTGTTGCCAACCATCTGGTTCGTGGCCATCGCGGTGTTGTGGACCGGTTATCTCTTCCTGGAAGGCTTTGACCTCGGGGTGGGAATGCTCATGAAGCTGTTCGCGCGCAACAACACCGACCGCCGCGTCCTGCTGAACACCATCGGCCCGGTATGGGACGGCAATGAGGTGTGGCTGCTCACCGCCGCCGGTGCCACCTTCGCTGCCTTCCCCCTCTGGTACGCCTCGCTGTTCTCCAGCCTCTACCTCCCGCTCCTGGCGGTCCTGGCTGCGCTGATCTTCCGGGCTGTCGCCTTCGAATACCGCGGCAAGGTGGACTCCGAGAGCTGGCGTAACCGCTGGGACTGGGCGATCGCCGTCGGATCCTTCGTGGCTGCTTTCGGCATCGGCGCAGCGCTGGCCCTCACCACCACGGGACTGCCCCTGAATGAGAACGGGGATCGCGTCGGTGGCCCCATGTCCTGGTTCAGCGGTTATGCACTCCTGGGTGGTTTCGGCGTGGTGGCATTCGCGCTGGTTCACGCCCTGGCGTTCCTGGCCCTGAAGACCGACGGCGACGTGCGGCACCGCGCCCGCCGCTGGTTCGTGCGATGGGTGCCGTTCGCGGTACTTCCGATGTTCGGCTGGATGGTGGCCGTCCAGTTCCTAAGCGGCAAGCCCTGGACCTGGGCATTGGTGGCAGCGGCGGTAGTCGCCGTCGTCCTGGCGTGGCGACTGGCCCGTACGGGGTCCGAAGGGCGGGCCTTCAGTGCCTTGGGTGCCTTCATTGTCTGCGCCACAGCGGCCATCTTTGGAGCGGCCTTCCCGGTAGTCATCCCCTCCACGATCGATCCTGCCTTCAATCTGACCATCTCCAACGCCTCGTCCTCGGACTACACACTGGGCCTCATGAGCATCGTCGCAGCCGTTGGACTGCCACTTGTGATTGCTTACCAGTCATGGACTTACTGGGTGTTCCGCCGGCGCGTCAGCGCAGCCCACATCCCGGAAGCCCACGGGTTCCTGCCCGCCATTGCTGCGAAAGTGATGGTATCCAAGGAAAGCCCCTCCGCCACACGAAACCAAACGGGAGATTAGTCGCTCCATGAAACCCGTGTTCCCCTCCGGCCCGGCAACGCGATCGGCGCTGTACGCAATCGGCCTCATGTCCGCCCTCAAGGCACTGTCCCTGGTGCTCATGGCGCAAGCCGTAGCGGGAATGCTGGCAGGGCTCGCCTCCGGATCTGGGGAGTGGCACAACGGACTTGTCTGGGGTGCGGCCGGCGCCGTTCTGCGATCCCTGACAGTGTGGGGCCAAGGCATCGCCTCCAGGCGGGCGGCCCTGGGCGTCAAGGAGGAACTGCGGGCGCGGCTGCTGAGGCGCTCACTGTCCGACGCCGGTTCATCGCCCGTGGCGGGAATGAACGACGGCGGGCTGGCGATCCTCGCGACGCGCGGACTGGACGCGCTGGACGACTACTACACCCAGTACCTGCCGGCAATAGTGAACTGCGCAACGGTCCCGCTGCTGATCGGAGCCCGGATACTCTTCGCCGACTGGGTAAGTGCCGTGGTGATCGTCCTGACGGTCCCTTTGGTGCCACTGTTCATGGTGCTGATAGGACGGCACACCGAAGACACTGTCAGGGAGGCGCAAAGCACGCTCCGGAAACTGTCCGGCCACATCCTCGAGCTCGCTAAAGGTCTTCCCGTCCTGGTGGGCCTGGGACGCGCCACCGAACAGCGCGCAGCACTGGAAGATATCTCCGAGCAATACCGCACCCGGACCATGGGCACCCTCCGCACGGCGTTCCTCTCCGCCCTGGCATTGGAACTCATCGCAACCATCTCAGTGGCCGTGGTGGCGGTCTTCATTGGTGTCCGGCTGGTGCATGGCGACATGCCCCTCGAAGCCGGACTCCTGGCCTTGATCCTGGCGCCGGACTGCTACCTTCCCCTCCGGGAGCTTGGCACCGCCCACCACGCCAGCGATGACGGCAGGGCGGCCCTTGAGACCACCAATGCCGTGCTGGACGCTCCCTCGCATGAGCACCTCCAGCATGGGAGGACGTCCGACGCAGCCCCGGCGGGCGTGGTGGTGACCGACTTGTCGGTGACCTACAACGGACGGTCCGCCGCCGCCGTCGGGCCCCTCAGCTTCACAGCTGAGCCGGGACGTGTCACAGCCCTCGACGGCGTCAGCGGCTCCGGGAAGAGCACAGTCCTGGGCGTCCTTGCCGGGCTTATCGGTCCAGGGCCAGGCGCGGAGGTTACCGGGACGGTCAACGGTGCGTCGCCAGGGACAATCGCGTGGGTTCCGCAACACCCGGTCATGACCAACGAAACGGTGCAGCAGGAAATTGAGCTCTATCTGCACGGATACGCGGGGAACACAGCCGAGGCAGCCACCCGTGTTCTCCGGCAAGCCTCAGCCGGCCACCTGGCGGCCAAGCATCCCGCGGAACTGAGCCCAGGCGAACTGCGCCGAATAGCACTTGCCCGCGGATTGGCACGGGTGGAAGCCGGGGCTACCACCCTGCTGCTCGACGAACCAACCGCCCATCTGGACCAATACTCGGCAAGCGTGGTCCGCCGCGCCATAGAGGCGGTCCGCGGCAACGTGACCGTGATCCTGGTGGCCCACGACGCCGCCACCCGGGCGCTCGCCGACCACGTGGTACCGGTAGGAAGCCGGCATCAGCACCAACACTCAGCGTCCTCAGTTCCCGGAACGATCAGTCCGAGCGGAGATGCTGCAACTGCAGGGGCAGTTGTGGTCCCCCTGAAGGGCGCCGCCCAACACCAAGACCTCCCAACACCTCCCTCCACCAGCAGCCTGGGGGCTCTTCTCCGGGCCCTGAAACCCGTGCGCTGGAAGTTCGCCGCCGCCGGCGCGGTGGCCGTCCTGGCCGCCCTCTTCGCAGTCGCGTTGTCCGGCCTGTCCGGATGGCTCATCATCCGGGCCAGGGAGCAGCCGCCCATTCTCTACCTGCTCGGCGCGATCGTCGGAGTGAGGTTCTTCGGCATCGGAAGGGCCGTTCTGCGCTACTGCGAGCGGCTTTTGACCCATGATGCAGTCTTCGCCGCCATGACCCGCCTCCGCGGCGCACTCTGGGCATCGCTAAGCCGCAGGGCCCTTTCCCTCCGGCGCCTCCTCCAAGGCGGCAACGTGTTGGGCTCAATCGTGGACGACGTAGACACCCTCCGGGACCTTCTTCCCCGGGTTGTCCTACCGCCCGTGACCGCCGTCGGAGTCGGAGCTGCGGCCATCCTCGCCACTTCCATCGTTTTACCCGATGCATTGCCGGCGATTGTTGTGGCCGCCGTGGCAGGCCTGCTCGCAGCGCCGATCCTGGCCGTCCTGGCTGACAGGAACGCCGCCAGTGCCGAACAAAAGCTGCGGTCAGTGGTGCTGCGGGGAGTGGCTGCCGCCCTTGACGCCCGTGCCGAACTCAACGCCAACGGGGTGGGGGAGCCGGTCCTTGAAGCACTGCGTGCCAAGGACCGCAGCGCCACCCTCTCTGCCCAGCGCTCTGCGTGGGCCGAAGGACTCGGGCAGGCCGTGATCGTCCTTGCGTGCTCTCTGGCCGCCCTCTGGGCCGGAGCCCTGAGCGCACCCGCCGTGCTCAATGGCACTATTGCTCCCGAACTCGCGGCCGTCATTGTCCTGATGCAACTGGCCCTGGTGGAACCCTTCGGTGGAATCGTCTCAGCTGTGCGCCAAGCCCCGGCGCTCGCGGCCGTCCTGGACCGGGTGGCATCATCCGGTGCTTTGGATACCCCTGGCACCACCGACCCTGCAGAAGCGAACCTTGCGAAAGAACACGACGGCGGCACGCGGCAACTGCCTGATCGTCCGGATAAGGCTGGACTGGAGCTGAAGGGCGCCTCGGCGGCGTGGCCAGGTGGCCCGAAAGTGTTCGCCGGCGTCAACGCTGAGGCAGAACCCGGCCGTTGGCTTGCCGTGACCGGCCCCTCCGGGGCCGGTAAGTCCACCCTGCTTTCGGTGCTACTGGGATTCCTACCCCTGGCGGAAGGCACTGTGAAGCTTTCCGGCACGGCGGCATGGTGCCCCCAGGAAGCACACCTGTTCGACTCCACAATCCGAGGCAACCTCCTCCTGAGCCGGCCGGCTGCCGCAAAGCCCAGCGAGGCCGAAATGCACAAGGCACTGGCCGACGTCGGGCTTGATTCCGTGGTTGAAGCGTTGCCGGACGGACTCGACGCCCGGATCGGACCAGGCGGCTCTTTCCTCAGCGGCGGTGAACGCCAGCGCCTGGCCATGGCCAGGACACTCCTGACCGGAGCCTCCGTGCTGCTGCTTGACGAACCGACTGCGCATTTGGATGCGGGCTCGGCGCGGGAAATGATGGCCATCCTGCGCAACGGACTCAAGGACGTCACCGTTGTGCTGGTTACCCACAATCCTGAGGACATTGATCCCTCAGACTCGCGGCTGGAATTGCCTGGGGGTCAGGTTTCCGCGGAGCAAAGTGACGGACTCACGGCGCAGGGCGCGGCGGAACTGGTGGGAAGGCCTACTCCTCAGTAGCCTGTTGGCATGCCGTTTGAATCCTCAAGCCAAGCCCTGCCTGATGCCGTTGCCACCGGTCTGAGCTGGCGGCCAGCCACTATGGAGGACCTCGATAACTGGGCGGACCTGATCGCCCGTACGGCCGCCGTCGAACATCCCGTTTGGTACGAAAAGCGTGGCGACCTGCTCCACGTCATGGAGTCCTCCAAGAACCCGGCTGAGACAAGCACGCTCCTGGGCCTGGACGCAGGCGGAGTAGCCCGTGCCTATGGACGCATCGCCAAGAACCCGGACGGGGACAAAGCCACCGGCATGGCGTGCGTTGACCCGGAATGGCAGCAACGGGGGATCGGCTCCGCAATCCTGATGTGGCAGGAAGGACAAGTGCGCAACAGGTTTCACGCCGATGAGGCGGCCGGTCACACCAGTGCGCCGCCCCGCCTCCGGATCCAGACCGAGGAACAGCACGAGCACCAGGCGAAGCTTCTGATGGGCCATGGCTACGGTGCTGTGCGCTGGTTCAACGAAATGCACCGGCCTCTTTCGGACGAGCTGCCCCGGGCCGCCCTGAGAGCAGGGCTTGAGCTTAGGACGCTGGACTCTTCGCTTTTTGAACCCGTACGCCAGGCCCACAACGACGCGTTCAGGGACCATTGGGGGAGCGAGCCACGGGACGAAGAATCGTGGCGCTTCACCATCGAGGAACCCACTGCCCGGCCCGATCTCAGTGCAGTGGTCATTGATTCGTCCACCGGCGAGGTGGCCGGCTATCAGCTCACCAGCTTCGATCCCGACTCTGCTGCGGAGCGCGGCTTCAAGGAAGGCTACACCGAGCTCCTTGGCGTGCGGCGTGCCTACCGGGGCCGGGGCATAGCCCAAGCACTGCTCGCCGATGCCATGCAGCGCTACGCCTCAGCCGGAATGGAGGTGGCATCACTGGACGTGGACTCAGCCAATCCCACCGGGGCGCTGGAACTCTACCTGGGCATGGGCTACACGCCCGTGAACCGCAGCATGACGTGGGAGAAAATGCTCTAGCTTCCTAGCCGTCCACATCATGAAGATGGTGAACAACATCGTGGAGGAAATACTGGGAGAACGTCAGCACGGTAAATGAGGATCCATTGCTGCGCGTTCCGGTCCGCTGCCAGTCATCCTCGGTGACTCTGGCGAAGGATTCCGCAATCTCCTTCCCCTCGGCTTCGAGTTGATCGGCCACCGTCCGTGGGTCCGCCGAGCCGTACTCGCCATCTATCGCGGCCTGGTCCTGGTCCCAGTTGGCGAACCGGGCGTCATCCTCGGTGAGCATGAGGTTCAGGCGCTGGTCGAACAGGCTGAAGACGTCGCGGACGTGGCATGCGTACTCAAGGTTGGACCAGGTGTGGTCATTGGGGCGGGTGGCCACGTCCTCCCTGCGCAGCACGGCCCGCCACCGCGGGAGCATGTTCAGGACGATGCCGGGCACCGTGGAAGGAGTCACCGTTACGGGGTCGAAGCCGCACTCGGGGCAGGGCTCAGAGAGCACCCAGGTCCAGTCTTTTTCATCAGGGATGATCGGCATGCGGCTAGTCTAAGCCGCCCGGCAAACACCTTCGAACAGGCCGGGAAAGTTGGTGTCATTTTTGGATTACGGATGGACTCTCCCGGGAGTAAAGTTCGTTCCGGGGGGAGAGCCGGAAAGAGAAAGCAATGCTCAAGGATCAGCAGGTTGGTGCCGTCCTACCGGCACACGACATAGCCCGGGCACGCGCGTATTACAGCGAAAAACTCGGTCTGGAACCCGAAAATCCGGATGATGAGGACAACCTTCAGTACAAATGCGGCGACGGAACGGGATTCTTCATCTATCAGACACCGAATGCAGGGACTGCCAAGAACACCCAGATCGGCTGGATGGTCAGTGACCTAAAAGCCGCCGTGCAGGAGCTCCGGGGCAAGGGAGTTGTGTTTGAAGACTACGACTTCCCCGGTTTAAAGACCGAGGACGGAGTGGCCACCATGCCCGACGGTAGCGCCGCGGCCTGGTTCCTGGACAGCGAGGGAAACATACTGAGCCTTAACCAAAGCGGCTAGCCCACGCGGTGGCCCTAACGCCACGGCATCGCAAAGGCCGGGGGTTTCATGACCCCCGGCCTTTGATGTGCCTGGCAGATTTGTTGCGCCTGGCAGTTTTGTTGCGCCTGGCGGAGAGTCCCTCCGGTTATTCTGCTGCGTCAGCCCATGCCATGCTCGGGCCGATTGCTTCCACGGGCTGGGACAGCGGGACGCCGGATCCATCCCTGCGACCATGCTCGTGGGGGAGTGCCCGGGCCACGCCTGCGGCGGATGAAGCCTTGGCCGGACCGTGCCCGGCCCAGGCCAGAAGCAGGGTGTCTTCGCCCTTGAGGAAGCGGTGGACCCGGACGCCGCCGGTGGCCCGGCCTTTCGCGGGATACTCCTCAAAAGCGGTTACCTTCGCGGTTCCGGGGGCCGTGCCGGGAAGGGCGCCAGTGGTTCCGGCAATAGTCACCACGACGGCGGCAGGATCGTTCGCGCGAACGGTACCGAAGTGGATCACTTCGTCGCCGGCAGCCAGCTTGATGCCGGCCATGCCACCGGCTGTGCGTCCCTGCGGGCGAACGTTCGATGCACTGAATCGAAGCAACTGTCCCTGCCGTGTCACGAACACCAGATCGACGTTCTCTTCCTGCGCCGGTTCCACCGCCAGGACCGAGTCTTTGTCCTTCAGGGCGATGATCTCCCAGTCTTCACGGTTCAGGGGATAATCCGGCTGAACACGCTTCACGACGCCCTGAACCGTGCCAATGGCCAGGACGGCGTCCAGAGGCACGAACGCCACCAGGGTTTCGCCCTTAAGCAACGTGATGAAGTCCTTGGCCGGAACGCCGCCGGCCAGGTTGGGCAGGCCTGAGACCGGCGGCAACGCGGGCATGTCCATCACCTGGAGCCGTAGCATGCGCCCCTGCGATGTGACTGCACCGATTTCGCCCCGGGCGCTGGTCTTCACCACCGAGCGGAACACATCATGCTTGGTCCGGGGGCCCGCTTCGGCCAGCGGTTCCTGGTTGGAAGTCCTGGCGATTTGGCCCGAGGCACTGAGTAAGGCCCAGCAGGGGTCGTCGGGGATTTCCAGGGGCAGGGCTGCGGCTTTGCCCTTGGGGCCGGGTGCTGATGCTGCCAATGCTGCGGCAACGGTGGGTGAGACTGCTTCCGACTCCAGGAGCACAGTGCGCCGGGGTGTGCCGTACTTGTCCGCTATCACGGCCAACTCGCCGGAGACGAGATCGCGGAGCAACTCATCAGAGGCAAGGATGGCTTCCAATGCCTCGATCTCGCTGCGGAGTTCGTCCTGCTCCTTCTCCAGTTCAAGACGTGAGTATTTGGTCAACTGCCGCAGGCGCAGTTCCAGGATGTAATTGGCCTGGATCTCGGTGAGGTCGTAGATGGACATGAGGCGTTCACGCGCTGCTGAGGCTTCGTCGGAGGAACGAATGATCTGGATGACCTCGTCGATGTCCACGATTGCGATCAGCAAGCCCTCCACCAGGTGGAGACGATCCTTCTTCTTGCCAAGGCGGAAGGAGGTACGGCGGCGCACCACATTGAGGCGGTGTTCGACGTACACCTGCAGCAACTGCAGCAGGCCCAGCGTCTGCGGCTGGCCGTCCACCAGGGTGACATTGTTGATGCCGAAGGAATCTTCCATGGGCGAGTAGCGGTACAGCTGCTGCAGTACGGCGTTGGGATTGAAGCCGTTCTTCAGTTCGATGACCAGGCGTAGGCCATGATTACGGTCCGTGAGGTCAACCACATCGCTGATGCCCGTGAGCTTCTTGGCGTTGACGGCGTCCTTGATCTTCTCGATCACCTTCTCCGGACCCACCATGTAGGGCAGTTCGGTCACTACCAGCCCGGTGCGTCGGGCCGAAAGCTGCTCCACTTCCACCTTGGCGCGGGTCTTGAAGGATCCGCGACCTGTGGCGTAGGCGTCGCGGATTCCATCCAAGCCCACGATCCGGCCACCGGTGGGAAGGTCGGGCCCCGGGATGAACCTCATGATGTCATCCAACGTGGCGTCGGGGCTGGCGATCAGGTGGCGTGCAGCGGCAATTACCTCAACAAGGTTGTGTGGAGGCATGTTCGTCGCCATGCCCACTGCGATGCCAGTGGTGCCGTTAACCAGCAGGTTGGGGAAAGCGGCAGGGAGGACATCGGGCTGCGTCAGCTGGTTGTCGTAGTTGGGGACGAAGTCCACTACGTCTTCGTCCAAGTGGTCTGTCATGGTCAGGGCGGCTGCCGCCAACCGTGCCTCTGTATAACGCGGTGCTGCCGGACCGTCGTCGAGCGATCCGAAGTTGCCGTGGCCATCAATCAGCGGAAGGCGGAGGGAAAAATCCTGCGCCATGCGCACCATGGCGTCATAGATCGCGGTGTCGCCGTGCGGGTGGAGCTTGCCCATGACTTCGCCCACCACGCGCGCGCTCTTGACGTGTCCGCGATCCGGGCGGAGGCCCATGTCGGACATCATGTACAGGATGCGCCGTTGAACAGGCTTCAGACCGTCGCGGGCGTCCGGGAGAGCACGCGAATAAATCACCGAGTAGGCGTACTCCAGGAAGGAGCCTTCCATCTCTGACGTGACGTCGATGTCCACGATGTTCTCGGTGAAATCGCCGAGGGGTTCGGCTGTGCGTGCTGATTTTTGGCTGCGGGCCATGGGGTCGGTAAATCCTCGAAAGTTGTACTGCGGATGTTTTAGCTAGGCTAAGCCTATGGTGGATCAGCCCGGCGTCGGCATTTATCCGGAATATTGGGAAGCTGATGTCGTGCTGCGCGACGGCGGGACAGCCCACCTTCGCCCAATACGACCTGAAGATGCGGACGCTTTGCAGGCGTTCCATGCCGGCCAGTCGCAGGCATCCATCTATATGCGGTTTTTCTCATTCAAACCCAAGCTCTCCGGTAAGGAAGTCCGGCGTTTCACGGAAGTGGACCACATCAACCGCGTCGCGTTCGTCATTACCATCGGCGGCGAAATCATGGGGATCGGCCGCTACGACCGTCTTGACGATCCAACAGAGGCCGAGGTGGCCTTCAACATTTCCGACGCCCATCAAGGGCGCGGGATCGGTTCCATCCTCCTGGAACACCTGGCCGTTGCTGCCCGGGAAAACGGCATTCGCCGCTTCACGGCGGAAGTCCTGCCGGACAACCGGAAGATGCTGATGGTCTTCGCCGACGCCGGCTATGACGTCAAACGCCAATTCGACGACGGCGTGGTGAGTGTTGAATTCAATATCGATCCCACGGAGAAATCGCGGGCCGTCATGGAGTCACGCGAACACCGCGCGGAGGCGCGCAGCGTGCGCGACCTCTTGTCGCCGTCGTCGGTGGCCGTCATCGGTGCCAGCCGCAAGTGGGGGACCGTGGGCTACCAACTTCTGGAACACATCATTGAAGGCGGCTTCAAGGGGCCGGTCTACGCCGTCAACCCGGAAGCGTTCGAACTCGCCGGAATGGTCTCCTTCGGGAAGTTGTCCGAGATCCCGGGACCGGTGCAGCTGGCCATCATCGCTGTTCCTTACGAAGAAGTACCCAAGGTGGTGGACGACTGCGCCGCCGCCGGCGTCAAGGGGATCGTGGTGGCCACGGCCGGATTTGCCGACGACGGCGAGCGGGGACTCGCACGTCAACATGAGTTGGTACGGCGGGCCAGGGCAAACGGGATGCGCGTCATTGGGCCCGAGTCCCTCGGCATCCTCAATACGCACCCGGCGGTGTCCCTGAACGCTTCCATGGCCCCCACCATGCCGCCCAGGGGCAGCCTGGGCTTGTTCAGCCAGTCCGCTGCCGTGGGTGTGGCGGTTTACGCGGCTGCCAGCCGCCGCCGGCTCGGATTGTCCTCGTTCATGTCGGCTGGAAACCGCGCGGATGTATCCGGCAACGATGCCATGCAGTATTGGGAAGACGACGCCGATACTTCCGCCGTTGGCCTCTATCTTGAGTCCATCGGCAATCCCCGCAAGTTCTCCCGACTGGCCCGAAGGTTGTCGCGCAGTAAACCCGTGATCGTCGCCAAGTCCGACGTCACGGGCCTGAGCCTGCCTCCCGGGCACGAGGTCCGCACCACCCAGGCGCCGGCAGCGGCAGTGGACGCGATGATGCGCCAGGCTGGCGTGATCCGTGTTGAGACGATCGAACAACTCATGGATATCGCCCAAATAGCGTCCTCGCAGGCGCTGCCTAAGGGACCGGGTGTAGCCGTCTACTCCAATTCCGTGGCGCTGGCCAAAGTGGTTGCCGATACCGCCGTGCCGTACGGGCTGGAGGTGATCAAGCAGGTGACGGACATCGACCTCGATGCCGGAATGTCTGTGGCACTTCCGGCATTGAGGGCCAGCCTCAAGGAAAGCCTCGCGGACGAGTCCGTGCATGCTGTGGTGGCCGCACTTCTCCCGGCGCGCGGGCTGACCGTGGAGTCGCTTGCCGGCGTTTTTGCCGAGTGTGCTGCCGAGGCCGGCAAACCCGTCGTTGCGGCGTTCACCGGGATTCTGGATCCCTCCGTGCAGGTTGAGGGCATGGTGGGCGCTGCAGGTACCCCCGTGCTGCCGTGCTACTCCAATGCCGGTGCCGCCGTGGCCGCCCTTGCGGCGATCGTGCGGTACGCGCAGTGGCGCGACCGGGACCAAGGGCTCTTTGTGGAGCCCGAGGACTGCAACGTCGACGGCACCAAGGACATGCTGACCTCGATGTTGGCCGGTGTTACCGGCGAGAAGATCAGGAAGCTCGACGCCGGTGCTGCCGCGGTGCTGCTGTCAGGCTACGGAATCCATGTGGTGCCGACGCTCGGATTTGGAACCGCTGATGAGGCCGTGCAGGCCGCGGAAACCGTGGGTTGGCCGGTGGTCCTCAAAACCACCGACCCCGCGCTGAGGCACCGACTGGATCTCGGCGGGGTGCGACTGGATATTCAGGACGCCGAATCCCTGCGGCAGAACGTCGCCCAAATGCGCCGCGCCTTGGAGCCTTATGGATCGCCGTCGCTCGAAGTCCAGGCAATGGCGCCGGTTGGGCAGGCCTGCACCTTCCGAGCCATGGAAGACCCCCTCCTGGGGCCGGTATTGTCCTTTGGGCTGGCCGGCGATGCCGTCAACCTGCTCGATGACTGGGCGCATCGGGTGCCGCCGCTGGCCGCTGCCGACCTCCATGACGTCATCCGTTCACCCCGGGCGTCCAGGAAGCTCTTTGGGTACCAAGGACTCCCTGCCGTTGATGTGGCAGCACTGGAGGACATCGCGGCCCGGCTTGCCAAGCTCAAGGACGACCACCCCGGGATCGCTCTGGTGGAGTTCAACCCAGTCCTGGCGGGTCCCACCGGGGCCACCATCCTGGGGGCGGATGTGTGGATCGGCAACGCAGCGCAGCGCACTGACAGTGCCCGCCGCGCGATGCGGAGTTAGCCACAGGAGCGCGCCGCACAGTTAGGTACTCACCAAGCGATCTGTGAAAATGGGGGAATGAGCACCCAGTCTCCGACGCCTCAATCCCGCCCGTCCAATGCCGGGCCCCACACCGCCCACCATCACAGCTCGCAGGGACAGAGCCTGGACCAGGCGCTGCAGCAGGCAGCTTTCTACCCGCGGTTGGTGGCCGACGTCGTTGATGACGCCCTGGACGGCCGGGAGTGCCTCTCCCACTTGGTCCACCTGGAGACCCATTTTGATCGGGCCGAGGTCCGTAGGCACATCACTGTGCTGGTTCTCACCGAAGACATGCTGGTGATTACCCACGTGGACGACCAGCAGCTGGATGAAGCCGGAGAGCAGATCGTTGCCCAGGTTTCCACGGAGTCGGTGCCGGTGGCACAGATCCGCTCAGTGGTCCTCAGCTACATGTATGCCCAACCCCAGGACTACAAGCCCTCTGATCCTGTCCGTGAAATGACGTTGTCCATTGCCTGGTCGGGCGGCCAACGCCTGGACATGGGGCCGGCAAGTTGCGGGGATCCCCAGTGCGAAGCCGATCACGGTTACAGCGGAACCATCGCCCAGGAAGACATCGTCCTGCGGATCAGCGCAGAGGCAGACGGGCTCCAGGCAGTTCAGGACGCCAAGATCTTTGCCCGTGCACTGCGTGCGGTCAATACGGGCAACCCGTCACCGGCCCAACATGCCGGCATCCCGGCACCAAGGCCGCGCTCGGGCGTCTTCAGCAACCGCCTCAGCCGCGGACACCAGCGTTGAAGGAAACCGCACAGAACCCGGTAAATACCTCCATGATCGGCGCTCCGGCCGTTGACCTCCCATCGCCCCCGCTTTTCGGCAGCAAATCCATTGCAGAAGTCCTCACCAGCTCTGCCGCATCCCTGGGCGTGTCCGGATTTACCAACCACTTACAGCTGCCATCAGCGCAGCGTGTTTGCGTGGTCCTTGCCGATGGCCTCGGCCGCAACCTCTTGAAGCAGAAGTCCTCACACACGCCTTTCCTTCGCACGGTTATGGCTGCGGGACAAGGCAACATCCCCACGTGGATCGACGCCGCCTTCCCCAGCACTACGGCGGCGTCCTTGGCGAGCCTCGGCACCGGCTTACCGGCAGGGCAGCACGGCATGGTGGGGTACGACGTCCTCGATCCCGCCCAGGACAAAGTAGTCAACCTCTTGGGTAATTGGGATGCCAACGTGGATCCTGCACAGTGGCAGCCTCACACGACGGTCTTCGAACGGCTGGCCGGAGAACTGGACGTCGTAACCGTCAGCCTGCCGCAGTTCGGAAATTCCCCGATGACCCAGGCAGCACTCCGCGGCAGCCGCTTTGTTGGTGGCACCACGCTCCATGCCCGGACCGCCGCGGCCGCCGAGGCAATGTCCGGCGGTGGCCGTTCCCTGATGTACTTCTACGCCAACGAGCTGGACAAGGCGGGTCACCGCTACGGCTGCCAGTCGGACCGCTGGGAGCACCAACTCGAAGAACTCGACTCCACCGTCAAGAGGCTCTCAGCAACCCTGCCAGCCGGCACCACCATCCTGGTAACCGGTGACCACGGCATGCTGGACGTCCCTGAATCCCAGAGGATCGACTACTCCGCTGACGAAGCCCTGGTGGCCGGAGTCCGCCATACTGCCGGGGAACCCCGCATGGTGCATCTCTACCTTGAACCGGACACCACCCCGGCCCATCGGGAATCCCTGATTGCGGCCTGGCGTTCGCGCTTTGGTGAAAGGATCTGGGCCTTTACACGGGAGCAGGCCGTTAATGCAGGGTTGTTCGGCCCGGTACGGCCCGAGGTCGCTCCCCGGATTGGCGACGTCATGATCGCGGCGCGGGACACCTTGGCCCTTTACGACACGCGAAGGGCACGCCCGTCCTCGATGGAAGTGGTGGGGCAACACGGATCCCTGACCAAAGCCGAACGCGAAGTACCGTTGCTGTGCTTCACAGCTGCAGGTAGAAAGGGCAAACGTGGCTGAGCTGGTCTTCTTCTCGGGCACCATGGACTGCGGCAAGTCCACGCTTGCCCTCCAAATGGACCACAACCACCGGGCGCGGGGACGCGGAGGCGTGCGGTTCAGCTGTAACGACCGCGCCGGTGATTCAACAATCTCCAGCAGGCTTGGCCTTCAAACCGATGCCGTGGAAGTTGTGGACGGCACCGACTTCTGGGACGAAGTGGTAGCCCGGCGAACCACCGGGCTCCGCGTGGACTACCTCATCTGTGACGAGGCCCAGTTCTACTCGCCGCTCCAAGTGGAGCAACTGGCAAGGGTTGTAGATGAGATGGACGTGGATGTCTTCGCTTTCGGCATCACCTCAGACTTCCGCACCCGCTTGTTCCCAGGCTCTCAGCGGCTCATTGAACTGGCCGACAAAGTCCAGGTACTCCAGGTTGAAGCTTTGTGCTGGTGCGGCCGCCGTGCAACGCAAAACGCCCGCACCGTGGACGGCATTATGGTGGTGGAGGGTGACCAGGTGATGGTGGGCGACGTCGCGCCGCAAAACAGTGGCGACGCTGCGCATACGGAGAGGGTGCACGTCCAGGAGGCACTACCGATGGAGACGCTGCCCGCACAGGTGGTGGGGTACGAGACTTTGTGCCGTCGCCACTACATGCGGCGTGTCACGGCCCATGGCGCCAATGTGATGGCCGGGGCGGACCAGACACTGCCGTTCGACATTGATGCCTGCCTCTGGCCCGGCGCAGGGGCCCTTCGGCAGAGCTAAGCGATTCGACCGGCCAGGAAACAGCCTGGCAAGGTTCCTACCAACCGGCGTGTCCACCAGCTCCTGGAGCTAGTCGCCGCGGGCCCCGAAGACGATCTCGTCCCAGCTCGGGATGCTGGAACGCTTGGGGCGGGACGGCTGCCGTTCGGCAGGTGCATCAACGTCCTTGCGCGCTTCCGCATCTATCTGTTCCTCCGGCGGCGCCACGTCCTGATGGAGGTCCCGGGCAGAGGGTGCGCCGGCGGACTGGTCTTCCGCGTGTGGTTGCGGGGTGCCGCCGCCACCCAGAAGTTCGTCCAGCCCTGCGGGCTTCCGCCCCGTCAGCGGCGTCACCGGCCGCAGCGGACTGGCTACCACCGTTATTTCACGGGTGTCGGTGCTGACCCCATTGTGGAGCTTGAGGGAGTCATCGTCGTCGTGGGACTCGACGTGCCGCGGAGCAAGGCTGAGCCGGGACAACATCGAAGGGCGGCCGTCTTTACGGGTGGGCTCTTCCACGCCGGTGGCCAGGGGCTCAGCGTCTGCGAGGCTGGTATCCGCGGCTGCCTGGTCCACTTCTTCACCGGGCCGGGGGTGGGCTGCGGGAACGTTGCTCAGCAGTACGGCCAAGGCGTCGTCGCCGTCTTCGTCCACGCCCAGGCGTTGGCCGCGCCGTGAACGGAGCATTTCCAAAAGGCTGTCTGATTCCTTCGCGGACGCACGCGCCGCAGTTTCGGCGTCGGTCTCGAAGTCGAACGGCCTGTCCGAGACGGCAGCAAGCCGCCGGGCGGGGACCGGACCGTCCATGGGCTCAAGTTCGCTGAGCTGCTGGGCCCAACGGTTGGCGTTCTGCAGCGATTTGCGTTGGGGGCTGAAGGTCCACATGGCCGGCGGTTCCTCGCCGATGCTTCCGTGAGCGCCGGGAACAGTTTCGAAGCGTGCGACCACCGTCCAGGTGCCGTCCGGACGTCGCCATGAATCCCAGTCCACCGTAGAGGAATCAATACCGTGCGCCGAGAGCCTGTAGTCAACCATGTCGCCCAGAGTGGCCGGGGTGTCGCCAAACGCCGAGCGGTAGATGTCATGTCCGGGAGCAGGGGAGGCGACTTCGATATTGCGGGCCTGGCGCACCACGTACTCACGCTCGGCAAGCACAGGGCCCTCGTAGCGTTGGACGTTGGCAAGGGGGAGGCCGGAAAGCTCGGCCACCTCGGTAGCCGTGGCACCGCTGCGGATCCTGGCCTGGATGTCGCGGGGCGACATGGCAATAGCTGTATTGGACGCGCGTGCGGCCACCTGGGCAGGGGTGCGGCTCGCCGCGGCCCTTAAGGCTTCGTCGATCGGAAGCTGGAACATCGCACCACCGGGCCCGCTCAAGAGCAGATGCCCGCCGTCGTCGTGGACGCCTACCAGTCGTAGATCCTGCATAACACCCTCCACCACATGGCATAACTGACATTCGAAACTCTGCCACCCGCGGGGGTCTTTTCCTACTAGGACAAAGGGCGTGCCGTGATATTCCGCAGAAAACAGGTTACGTCCGGAGGGCTGTTGGCCAACGGGCACCCAAGAAAGAGGGCCTATGGACATTGAGGGCCAGGGGGAGGACAATCTGGCCGAGATCGGGCACAAATCCGGGGCTTCCGGCGTTTGAACCCTTAATCCGGTGGCAGGGAGTTCCTGCGATCCGGTATTCCACCCGGAACAGGTATGGAGGACAAAAAGGACCATGGCCACGGACTATGATGCCCCTCGAAAAACCGAGGAAGATGTCAGCGAGGATTCCCTGGAAGAACTCAAGACCCGTCAGTCGGGGAAGCAGTCCTCGGCGGTGGATGTGGACGAGACCGACCTCGCCGATGGCTTTGAGTTGCCGGGGGCGGATCTCTCCGGTGAAGAACTCCTCATTCAGGTCATGCCGCCGCAGCCTGACGAATTTACGTGCTTCAACTGTTTCCTGGTCAAGCACAAGTCCCAGATCGCCGCGGAAAGGGGCGGGCACCAATACTGCAAGGAGTGTGAGAGCTAGCTCCGGGAAGCGGTCAATGCTGCAACGAGTTCATCCGGACGACGCGAGGACGCCAGCCAGTAAGGAGTGCGGTCTGCGGGGTCGGTGATCTCAATCTTGACCACGGCGTCGATCCAGCCGCGGAAGCACATATAAGCCAGTCCGTTCAGGCGCGGGCCACGTTCAGCAGTGGCGTCCTCTTTTCTGAACGCCTGGACAGAACCTACGAATGCGCGGTCTATGCTCGCCCGCCCAACCCGTACGGTGTCGGCAGTGACCGTGATGGTGGGCGTGGAAAGCACCAACATGATGGTCATGATCGCCAGCAGGACCAAAGCGGCGATGATGCCCGTGGCGGCGCTGATGGGCCCAAACATCAGAACGCCCGCGCCGGACAATCCAACAACCACAATCCAGATCCAGACGGACGGCCATAGCTTCTCGGTATACAGGACCTCGGAGGCCGAAGGGGTGTTCCGGGCAGGAACGGGGGAGGACTGGTCAGGCGTAGGCATGGATCCAGCTTATCGGGCATCGGCACCGGGCTCCGCCCTCCTTCATGGATGGCCACAGCCTGCCCCGCCTGCCCGGCCCCGCCAGCCAGGCCCGCCGGGCTGAACGACTCGGGTGAACCGGGTCCCGGTAGAATGAACCACTGTGAGCAATGAGACCGCAGTATTCAGACCAGACGCCGCTTCCGCAGTTGCGGACAGCAGCGAAACCACCGCAGCGTACGGCGCCCCCACTTTGGAGGTGCAGTTGAAAATGCTCGACGCCGGCTTGGAAGCTCCCTCTTATGCGCACCCTGGAGACGCGGGTGCCGATCTCCGCGCCCGCGAAGATGTGCATCTCGCCCCCGGTGAGCGGAAACTCGTTCCAACTGGTGTCTCCATTGCGTTGCCGAACGGATATGTCGCCCTGATCCATCCCCGCTCCGGGCTGGCCACCAAGCACGGACTGACGGTGGTCAATGCCCCCGGTACTGTGGACGCCGGCTACCGTGGCGAAATCGCTGTCACGCTCCTGAACACCGACCAAAACACTGCCATTGACCTCAAACGCGGCGATAGAATTGCACAAATGGTGATTCAGCGCGTTGAATACGCGCAGTTCATTGCTGTTGACCAACTATCGGATTCCGTTCGGGGAACCGGCGGCTTCGGGTCCACGGGCGGCTTCAACGCACCGAAGGCCTGAGAAACTACTGAACCTTGTTTACCGGCCTCCCACGCCTGACGCATTGGAGCGGTTTAGTGAGGTTTAACGTGGTTGCGGTTTACTTGGGGATAGACCACTACTAAGGAGAAAACCCAATGCTTTTTGGGCGCGGCAAAAAGTCCAAGGACGAGAAGCCGGAAACCGCCGGCACCGTCGAGGAGTCCGGTACCGGGGCATCAACTTCCGAGCCAGGCGGGTCCGGCACCCCCGGAGATTACCGGCTCGGCAAGGGTCCCTTGGACATCGACGAAATCGAGAACCGCGATGGCTACGTGGACCTCGGTGCACTGCTGATCGCACCAGCCGAGGGTCTCCAGCTGCGGCTTGAGGTCGAGGAAGCCACGCAACGCGTGGTTGCGGTGACCATGGACCTCAACGGTTCCAGCTTGCAGCTTCAGGCCTTTGCTGCGCCGCGTTCCGAGGGACTTTGGGATGAGATCCGTGAACAGATCACCCAGTCCGTAGCGAGCCAAGGCGGGGAAACCGAAGAAGTTTCCGGAAGTTTCGGCACGGAGCTGGTAGCCAAACTTCCCGCTGAAGCGGCAGACGGCAGCAGAGGTTTCCGGGCAGCCCGTTTCATGGGTGTGGATGGGCCGCGATGGTTCCTGCGCGGTGTCTTGGGCGGACAGGCCGCCCTCGAACGTGATGCCGCAGCAGGACTGGAAGAGCTCTTCCGTAAGGTTGTTGTGGTCCGCGGTGATAACCCGATGCCACCGCGCGAACTGCTGCAGCTGCGCCTGCCCAAGGATGCTGCAGTGCCGGGCCAGGCCGGCGCCCCCCAAGGTGCGGTTCCCCCCGCGGACCCCGCCATGCGGCAACCGGAGCGAGGGCCGGAGATCACCCAGATTGGCTGATGCATCGGGCCGCTATGGGGTTGCCGGCCAAGGTCCCGAAGGGCAGGGAGTACGTGATCTCCCTGTCCGGGGCCGCGCAGTGTGCACGGGCTTCATTGAGTCCGTCACGCACCAGCCGCCCAGCGAGCAGCCATTCTTCTCTGCCGTGGTGGTTGATTCCGTGCGGCCCGGCGGAGGTGTGCCGAACATGGGAGCCGGCGGAGTCCGGAAGCCCTATGAGCGCCTCCGTGTGATTTGGCTGGGCAGGACCCGGGTTCCAGGCATTGAAGCCGGCGTGGAACTCCGCTTGAAGGGCATGGTCACTCAGGTTGATGGCCTTCCGGCCATGTTCAATCCCCGCTACGAAATACTTTCCCGTCAGGAGCACCTATGACCGTGGCCAACGGTTCCGAACCGAAGGACGCAGGGCGTCAGACGCCCGGCGAGAACGTTTCGTCCCACGTAAACGATGAACCGCAGGCGGACGCCCCACAGTCCGGTGCGGAAGGGCCCACTGTGTCCGACCTCGCTGCAGGGTATGCCCAGAAGGCCGGACTCCACCGTAACAGCGCCGGCCACGTGGATATGCTCAAGTCCGCCGGCGGCGTGCAGGGCATTGCCGAAAGCATCCTTCCGGGTTTGGTGTTCCTTGTGGCTTTTACCGTCACGCGCGACCTCACTCCGGCCCTCATCGCAGCGTTGGCTGCAGCCGCCGTCTTCACAGTGGTTCGTTTGATCCAGCGCCGTCCGTTAACGCAGGCATTGGCGGGAGTGGTGGGGGTGGGCATTTCTGCCTGGCTGGCGAACACCACAGGCAAGGCCGAGGACTTCTACGTGCTCGGCTTCTTCACCAACATCGCTTACATCGCGGCCATGGTGCTGTCCATCGTCTTCAAGTGGCCGGTAGCCGGACTTCTCTTCGGCTTCGTGCGCAATGAAGGACTGGAGTGGCGCAAGGATCCGGAGCGGCTCCGGGCCTACTCCTTGGGCACGTGGATTGTGGTTGCGGTGCTGACCCTGCGCTTGGTGGTTCAGGTTCCCTTGTACTTCATGGGCGAAGCCGGACTGACAGCGTTGGCTACCACCAGGCTTCTGATGGGCGCCCCGCTGTACATCCTGGGCCTTTGGGTGGCCTGGTTGGTTACCAAGCCGGCACCTCAGCCGTCGAAGCCGTCGTCCTCAGCGGACTGATCTGCCGGTTCTGACGTTCCCTCGCGGGGTTCCTTGGCGTCATCGGACGCTGGTGACAACAGAGCCCGCAAGCCGTCCTCAGCTGCGATGGTGGTGACGAAAAAGAGCTCGTCACCGCCGTCCAGAACATCATCACGCGTGGGCGTAATGGGTGCTTGATCACGCAGGATGGCAACCAGGGTGGCGTCTTCGGGCCACTCAATGCCCCCCACTGTGCTGCCAATGACGTGGGAGTCGTGAGGAACGGTGAATTCCACGATCGAGGCCACGCCCGTCTGGAGGGTCAACAGGCGCACGATGTCGCCGATTTCCACCGCTTCTTCCACCAACGCTGTCATAAGCTGCGGTGTGTTGACGGCAACGTCCACCCCCCAGGAGTCATTGAACATCCAGTCGTTCTTGGGATTGTTCACGCGCCCCACGGTGCGGCCTACTCCGAACTCGGTCTTGGCGAGCAAGGACACCACCAGATTCACTTTGTCGTCGCCGGTGGCAGAAACCACCACGTCCGCATCCTCAAGTTTCGCGTCCTGCAGGGTGCTGAGTTCGCAGGCATCGCCCACCAGCCAGCGTGCCCCTCGCAGCCCGCTGCGCCCAATCACTTCAGGCTTCAAATCAATCAGGAGAATCTGGTGCTTGTGAGCCAGGAGCTCACGTGCAATGGACGAGCCGACGCTGCCCGCGCCAACAATGACAACTTTCACTAAGACTCCTTGGCGGGTGCTTTGGCGAGAATTCGGCTGATCTCGGATGTTCTGTCAAGGCTCACCATCGCGTGGACGGTATCACCTTCCTGATATGCGGTCCCGGCCTGGGGCAACAGGCCCTCGCCGAACCTGGTGAGGAAAGCGATGCGGATTCCGGCCGCGGACTCGATGGAATCCATGCTGTGTCCGATCCATGCCTCGTGCAGATCCACTTCGGCCAGCACCAAGCGGCCCGAAGGTTCGCGGTAGTCGCCGGCCAGGTGCTGCTCCGGAAGTATCCGCCGGAGAACCTGGTCGGCACTCCAGCGCACGGCTGCCACTGTGGGGATACCGAGCCGCTGGTAGATTTCGGCGCGGCCGGGGTCGTAGATCCGTGCCACCACATGGGAGACATGGAAGGTCTCACGGGCAACGCGCGTGGCCAGGATGTTTGAATTGTCGCCGCTGGAGACAGCGGCGAAGGCGTAGGCCTCTTCGACGCCGGCCTGCTTGAGGGTGTCACGGTCGAAGCCGACACCGGTGACCTTGCGCCCCGTGAAAGTGTTGCGCAATCGGCGGAAGGCCCGCTCGTCCTGGTCGATGATGGCCACGGAGTGACCGGCATCCTCCAAAGTGTGTGCCAAGGTTGCGCCAACACGGCCGCAGCCCATGATCACGAAGTGAGCCACCGTGTCTCCTTATGTGTGTAGTCCGTCCCGCTCGGTATGACTTTACCGGTGCAGCGCGGGTATGCCGGTGACAACCGTCATGACATCCCTGGGGATTCAGAGTAGCTTTGCGGAGTGCTGACAATTCTGAATGCCGCCAAGCGGGTGTTGGTGGGCCGGCCGGTCAGGAATGACCGCCTGTCCCACACGTTGTTGCCCAAACGCATCGCTTTGCCGATCTTCGCCTCGGATGCCCTGTCCTCAGTGGCTTACGCCCCGGACGAAATCCTGCTGACGCTCGCCCTTGCCGGCGTCAGTGCCGTGGCTTTCTCTCCGCTGGTTGGCCTTGCGGTCATGGTGGTGTTGCTCACAGTTGTGGCTTCCTATCGTCAGAACGTCCACGCCTATCCCTCCGGGGGCGGCGACTATGAGATTGCCAACGTCAACCTCGGCAAGTATGCCGGATTGACCGTGGCTTCTGCCTTGCTGGTGGACTACGTGCTCACGGTTGCCGTGTCCATGTCCTCGGCGGCGACGTACCTCACCACGGCCATCCCGGCGCTGCATGGCCAGCAGGCGCTGATAGCCACTGTAGGCGTGATCATCCTCGCGCTGGTCAACCTCCGCGGTGTCAAGGAGGCCGGGACGCTGTTCGCAGTACCGACGTACATCTTCATGGCATCCATTCTTGGGATGACCGCTGTGGGCATCTTCCAGGCCGCCACCGGCACGTTGGGGGAGGCGCCTTCGGCCAATTTCACCATTGTTCCCGAGCCTGGATTTGATGAGGGCCTGGTGGGGCTGGCCGGAGCCTTCCTGCTTCTGCGTGCCTTCTCCTCGGGAGCCGCTGCACTGACAGGTGTTGAAGCCATCAGCAACGGGGTGCCCAATTTCCAGAAGCCCAAGAGCAAGAATGCGGCAACAACCCTGCTCCTGCTGGGCGTCATAGCCGCTTCCATGCTGGCAGGCATCCTCTACTTGGCCAACGCCACCAAGGTGCACATTGTCCTTGACCCGGCCCGCGAGTTCCTGGTGGACGGCAAGCCGCTGCCTGAGGGCTACATCCAGACTCCGGCCATCAGCCAGATAGCCGACACCATTTTCGGCTCCGGCTCCATCCTCTTCTACGTAGTAGTTGCTGCCACCGGCGTCATCCTGGTGTTTGCTTCCAACACGGCGTTCAACGGCTTCCCCGTGCTGGGTTCGATTCTGGCCCAGGACGGCTACCTGCCCAGGCAGCTGCGTACTCGAGGCGACAGGCTTGCCTTCAGTAATGGTGTCCTTGCGCTGGCAGCGGGGGCTCTGGTCCTGATTCTCGCCTTCAACGCCGATGTCACCAAGCTGATCCAGCTCTACATTGTGGGCGTCTTCATCTCCTTCACCGCAAGTCAACTGGGAATGATCAGGCACTGGGGCCGTGAACTGAAACTCGCGCGGGACAAAGCTGTCCGGCGTCGCATCATCAAGTCCCGGACCATCAATATGCTGGGCTTCGGGATGACGGCCCTGGTCCTTGTCATTGTCCTCATCACCAAGTTCGAGCAAGGCGCCTGGATAGCCTTGCTCGCCATGTTCGTCCTCTTCCTCATTATGTGGAGCATCCGCGCGCACTATGACAACGTGGCCAGGGAGTTGGCGGTGGATGAGGACTCCTCGCCCCGTGCATTGCCCACCAGGGTCCACGCTGTTCTCCTGGTCTCACATGTCCGCAAGCCGGTCCTTCGCGCACTGGCCTATGCGCGGGCGTCGAGGCCTTCGCGCCTGGACGCCGTGACCGTGGACATCAGCGCCGAAGAAACGGCCCAGACCGTCCGCGATTGGGAGAAGCTGGAAATTCCGGTTCCCCTGACCGTCCTGGCCAGTCCCTACCGTGAAACCGTGACGCCCATCATGGACTACATCAAGAACATGCGCCGGGACTCACCGCGGGACCTGATCGTGGTGTACATCCCCGAATATGTGGTGGGCAAATGGTGGGAGCAACTCGTCCATAACCAAACAGCACTCAGAATCAAGACGAGGCTCCACTTTGAACCTGGAGTCATGGTTGCCAGCGTCCCGTGGCAGTTGAAATCGTCCGAAGAAGCAAAGGCACTGCAGGATACCTAAATGACCTCCCACAGCAATTCCCCCCAACACCATCACACCGGTGGCCACCATTCCGCGGACCAGGCCACGCCCGGTGCTGAACTGGTGGTGGACATCGGCCCCATCGCCCATGGAGGGCACTTCGTCGCCCGGCACGAAGGCCGCGTCATCTTCGTCCGGCACGGCATCCCGGGAGAGAAAGTCCGGATCCGGTTGACCGACTCCGGTGACTCGTCGCGCTTCTGGCGTGCCGACGTCGTCGAGGTCCTTGAAGCCTCACCCGACCGCGTTCCGCACTTCTGGAAGCAGGCGGATTCGCTGAGTTCCTGGAGCCGCGGGACACCGCCGGTGGGCGGCGCGGAGCTTGGACACATTTCCTTGCAGCGCCAGCGTGCACTGAAAGCCGAAGTGCTGGCGGAGCAGCTCAAGCGCCTTGCCGGCCTGGACCTCGCCACCGAGGTGGAAGCCGTGGGAGAAAATCACGACGGCGGACTCGGCTGGCGTACGCGGGCCAGCTTCGCGGTGACTCCCAAAGGCCGGTTGGGCATGCACGCTCACCGTTCAGATGTGGTGCTTCCCATCAAGGAGATGCCGTTGGCGCTTGCGGGCGTCAATGAGCTGAAGCTGTGGGACCTTGACCTGTCCGGCATCGCCCGTGTGGAAGTTGCCGTGCCCGCCAACGGTTCGCGGCCCCTGATCCTGCTGGCCCCGGAAGAGTCCACCAGCCCCAAGAGATTGCACAGCATCCTTTCGCAGCTGCCGCACGATGTCTCGGTTGCCAGTTTCGATCCCGGCAAGGGCGAAGTCCTGCAGCTTCGGGGGAGGACCTGGGTGCAGGAAACCGCAGCAGGCCATGAGTACCGTGTAACCGGTGAGGGTTTCTGGCAGATCCACAAGGACGCCCCGGACACGCTGGTGGACGCTGTAGCGGGCTATCTTTCCCGCGGTGGGTACTTACAGCCCGGTGCGACGGTGGCCGACCTCTACGCCGGCGCCGGCCTGTTTACGGCACCTTTGGCGGACGCCGTCGGAGTGACCGGTTCGGTACTGTCCGTTGAAGGCGCGCCGGGCACCAGCCGTGACGCCCGAAAAAACCTGCATGGTCAATCCCAGGTGGAAATCGTGCAGGGGCGTGTGGAGAAGGTGCTGCACCAACGCGCCCGCAGCTTCGACTCCCTGGTGCTGGATCCACCGCGTGCAGGGGCGGGCAAGGCCGTGGTCAAGCAATTGATGGCCACCGGACCCCGCGCAATCGCCTATGTGTCATGCGATCCCGCATCCTTTGCGCGTGATCTGGGTTACTTCCATCAAGGCGGCTGGCGGCTTGAGTCGCTGCGGGCCTTCGACCTTTACCCGAACACCCATCACCTGGAAACGGTGGGATTGATCGTCCCCGGACCGTAACTGCGGCGCAGTCCGCGTTCCGTGGTGCCATTGGTGAAACTGCCTGTTTCCCCGGAGGCACCTGATCAGTGACGCAACACCGAAGTATGCCATTACGATGGCAGTAGTAGCCCCGGTCAACGGAAATCAACGCCGCTGACCGGGGTGACCAAGAGAGATGCCGCCCGGCTAAGTAAGGTGCGCCTAACTGGCTAGCGGCCAACCACGCGACAAAGATGAAACTGTTGCGAGAGGAGTCCTGCCATGAGCACTGTGGACAGCTTCGGTTCCAAAGGCGTACTGAATGTAGCCGGCACCGACTATGAAATTTTCCGGTTGAACTCCGTAGAGGGCGCAGACAGCCTTCCGTTCAGCCTTAAGGTATTGCTTGAAAACCTCCTGCGGACTGAGGATGGCGCCAATATAACGGCTGACCATGTCCGCGCGCTGGCCGGTTGGGATCCCAATGCGGAGCCCGACACGGAAATCCAGTTCACCCCCGCCCGCGTCATCATGCAGGACTTCACCGGCGTTCCCTGCGTCGTGGACCTGGCTACCATGCGTGAAGCCGTCAAGGAGCTCGGCGGTGACCCCAAGCGCGTCAACCCGTTGGCGCCTGCAGAAATGGTGATCGACCACTCCGTCCAGATCGATGCCTTCGGTAACTCCGGCGCACTGGAGCGCAACATGGAGATCGAATACCAGCGCAACGGTGAGCGCTACCAGTTCCTTCGCTGGGGCCAGACCGCGTTCGACGACTTCAAGGTTGTCCCCCCGGGAACCGGCATCGTCCACCAGGTCAACATCGAATACCTGGCACGCACGGTCATGACCCGCGAGGTAGACGGCGTTGTCCGCGCCTACCCCGACACCTGTGTTGGCACCGACTCGCACACCACCATGGTCAACGGCCTGGGCATCCTGGGTTGGGGCGTTGGCGGCATCGAAGCCGAGGCTGCAATGCTCGGCCAGCCCGTCTCCATGCTGATTCCCCGCGTTGTGGGCTTCAAGCTCAAGGGCAGCATCCCCGCCGGCGCCACCGCTACCGACGTCGTGCTGACCATCACCGAAATGCTGCGCAAGCACGGTGTTGTTGGCAAGTTCGTTGAGTTCTACGGCGAAGGCGTTGCCGCCGTGCCGCTGGCCAACCGCGCCACCATCGGCAACATGAGCCCCGAGTTCGGTTCCACGGCTGCGATGTTCCCGATCGACGACGTCACCCTGGACTACCTGCGCCTGACCGGCCGCTCCGAAGCAAATGTTGCCTTGGTTGAGGCCTACAGCAAGGAACAGGGCCTCTGGCACGATCCTTCCCGCGAACTGCGCTTCTCCGAGTTCCTGGAGCTGGACCTGTCCACCGTTGTTCCTTCCATCTCCGGCCCCAAGCGTCCCCAGGACCGCATTGAGCTCACGGATGCCAAGGAGCAGTTCCGCAAGGACATCCACAACTACGTCGCCATTGAAGACGGCAGCGTTGACGAGTCCCTGGACGAATCGTTCCCGGCTTCGGATGCACCGTCCTTCACGCACGCCGATTCGCACACCACGGAAACGGACCGCGTTTACTCTGCCGCCAACGGTGCCCACGGCCGCCCGTCGTCGCCGGTCAAGGTCAAGACCGCCGATGGCCGCGAGTTCGAGCTGGACCACGGCGCAGTGTCGATCGCTTCGATCACGTCCTGCACCAACACGTCCAACCCGTCCGTCATGCTGGCTGCGGCCCTCCTTGCACGCAACGCCGTGGACAAGGGCCTGACCTCCAAGCCGTGGGTCAAGACCTCTGTGGCACCGGGCTCAAAGGTTGTCACTGACTACTACGAGAAGTCCGGCCTGACTCCCTACCTGGAGAAACTCGGCTTCTACATTGTGGGCTATGGCTGCGCCACCTGCATCGGTAACTCCGGCCCGCTTGAGCCGGAAATCTCCGAGGCAATCCAGGCCAACGACCTCTCCGTCACTGCCGTCCTCTCCGGCAACCGCAACTTCGAAGGCCGCATCAACCCGGACGTGAAGATGAACTACCTGGCTTCGCCGCCGCTGGTCATCGCTTACGCCCTGGCAGGAAGCATGGACTTCGACTTCGAAACCGATGCCCTTGGCACGGACTCCGAGGGCAACGAGGTCTTCCTCAAGGACATCTGGCCGAACCCCACCGAGGTGCAGGAAGTCATTGACTCCTCCATTGACGAGGCAATGTTCGCCAAGGGTTACGAGGGCGTCTTTGACGGCGACGACCGCTGGAAGGCACTGGACACCCCCGCAGGCGACACCTTCGCTTGGGCCGAGGACTCCACTTACGTGCGGAAGCCCCCATACTTCGAAGGCATGAAGGCCCAGCCGGATCCCGTCAAGGACATTTCGGGCGCCCGCGTGCTCCTGAAGCTTGGCGATTCCGTCACCACGGACCACATCTCCCCGGCCGGTTCCTTCAAGTCGGACACTCCTGCGGGCCAGTACCTTCTGGCCAACGGTGTGGAGCGCAAGGACTTCAACTCCTACGGCTCACGCCGTGGCAACCACGAAGTCATGATTCGCGGTACATTTGCCAACATCCGCATCAAGAACCAGCTCCTGGACAACGTTGAGGGTGGCTTCACCCGCGACTTCAGCCAGGAAGGTGCGCCCCAGGCTTACGTCTACGACGCAGCACAGAACTACCAGGCAGCAGGAACGCCCCTGGTTGTCCTGGCCGGCAAGGAATACGGCTCCGGCTCGTCCCGTGACTGGGCAGCCAAGGGTACGGCGCTTCTGGGCGTCAAGGCCGTCGTCGCTGAGAGCTACGAGCGCATCCACCGCTCCAACCTCATCGGCATGGGAGTCCTTCCGTTGCAGTACCCGGCCGGCGAGTCGGCAGCAACGCTGGGCCTGACGGGCACCGAAACCTTCGCGGTGGAAGGCGTCACCGAGCTCAACAACGGCACCACGCCGAAGACGCTCAAGGTCACGGCCACGGCTGAAGACGGTACCGCCAAGTCCTTCGACGCCGTTCTGCGCATCGATACCCCGGGTGAAGCGGACTACTACCGCAACGGCGGCATCCTGCAGTACGTTCTGCGCCAGATCTCGGCATAAGGAAGCGGCTGGTTCCCAGCTGATTCAGTAGCCGGACAGCCCCGGCTGGTCGCCCGACCAGCCGGGGCTGTTGGCGTCCCGGGCATCAGTCAGGGGACCGGATCGGGAGAACAATGCCAAGGCTTGAGGCCGAGGCGCACCATGCTTGCCCGGGCACGCGCTAGAGTTAACAAGCACGTCATTCACCCTAAGGAGGGCCGTTGGGACTTTTGGAAACCGTCAAGGATCCACGGGACCTGGCCACATTATCCGGCACCGAGCTGGAAGAACTGGCCGGCGAAATCAGGGCGTTCCTGATCACCAACGTAGCCGCGACGGGTGGACACCTCGGGCCCAATCTGGGCGTCGTAGAGCTCACCCTCGCCGTGCACCGGAACTTTGAGTCACCGCGGGACAGCATCGTCTTCGATACGGGGCACCAGTCCTATGTGCACAAGCTGCTCACAGGACGTCAGGACTTCACCACGCTCCGCCAGCAGGGAGGGCTATCCGGCTACCCTGACCGTGTCGAGTCCGAGCACGACATCGTGGAAAGTTCACACGCATCTTCCTCACTGTCCTGGGCTGACGGCATCTCGCGTGCCCGCCAGCTGACCGGTGAAGGCGACCGGTTCGTCGTCGCCGTCGTTGGCGATGGCGCGCTGACCGGTGGCATGGCGTGGGAAGCCATCAACAACATTGCCGCCGACAAACGGCGCCGCGTGGTGATCGTGGTCAATGACAACGGACGCTCGTATGCCCCCACTGTTGGCGGTTTTGCCGATTACCTTGCCTCGCTGCGTCCCACCATTGATTCCCTGCGCACCACGCCGGCTTACGAGCGCATGCTGGACTGGTGGAAGAAGAAGCTCCAGGACGGCGGCCCGGCGGGTCAGTTTACTTATAAGAGCCTGCATGCCATGAAGAAGGGCATCAAGGACTGGTGGGCCCCGCAGGGTATGTTCGAGGACCTTGGCATGAAGTACATCGGCCCGGTTGACGGACACAACCTCCAAGCCATGGAACATGCGCTCAACACCGCAAAGGCCTACGGTGGACCCGTCATTGTGCATGCCATGACGGAGAAGGGCCACGGCTATGCGCCGGCTTTGGCCAATGAAGCAGACCAGTTCCACGCGGTAGGCATCATTGACCCCGAAACGGGTGAGCCCACTGAAATGCCGGGAGCAAGGTCCTGGACCTCCGTTTTCGCTGAAGAGATCGCGGATATCGCGGATGAGCGCCCGGATATCGTCGGTATTACCGGCGCCATGCTGATCCCCGTGGGATTGCACAAGTTTGCTGAGCGCCACCCCGAACGGGTGATCGATGTCGGTATTGCCGAGCAGCACGCGCTGACGTCCGCCGCTGGTATGGCCTTCGGTGGGCTTCACCCCGTGGTGGCGGTTTACGCCACGTTCCTGAATCGCGCCTTTGACCAACTCCTGATGGATGTTGCACTGCATAAAGCCGGTGTGACCATCGTCCTGGACCGTGCCGGCGTGACCGGCCCGGATGGCCCCAGCCACCACGGCATGTGGGACATGGCGATGGTTCAGATCGTGCCCGGTCTCCATTTGGCGGCTCCCCGTGACGCCACCAGGCTCCGCGAAGAACTGCGTGAAGCAGTCGCCATCAACGATGCCCCCACAGTGGTCCGATTCTCGAAGGGCAGCGTTGGTTCCGAAATTGAAGCGATAGACAGGCTTCACGACGGCGTGGACATCCTCGCACGGCGTCCGGAAGGCTCCACCGAGAACGATGTCCTGATTGTCAGCGTCGGCGCTATGTCCGAACTCGCTCTGGATGTTGCTTCCCGACTGGGCGCCCAAGGCATCAGTTCCACGGTGGTGGATCCGCGGTGGGTCCTTCCCGTCCGTAAATCCATCATTGCCCTTGCTGCCCGTCACCGCCTGGTGATCTGCATAGAAGACGGCGTCCGCGCAGGTGGCGTGGGGTCCCGTATCCGACAGGAAATGCGCGCCGCTGGCGTGGACACCGCGCTGAACGAAGTGGGCCTGCCGGTGGAGTTCCTGGTGCACGGCTCCCGCAGCCAGGTCCTGGAGCGCGTTGGCCTGACGGCTCAGAAGATAACGCACGACGTCGTAGCCCAGGTTTTGGGGACGAAGGTCCCCTTCGCCAGGCCTCTCCCGGGCCAGGAGCACCCCACCACCGGCAGCCTGCCAACGCTGTGACGGACGAGCGCGCGCCGGGCGCAGTGCAGCCCGGTGACCTCGTGGTGTCGAGGAACAGGAAATGGGACGGCAAGGCCCACTGGGTGGTGCCTGGACGTTACCTTGGTGAAGACATCCACGGTTGGTGGATATTTCAGGGGGCAGGGGAGTTCTGTGCCCGCCCGGGAGCAGCTTTCTACACGGCATCGGACGCCTTGTTGCTGGTCCCGCGGGCAGGCGAGTTTGTGGCAACCTTCTACGACGACAGTTATCCGGGGGACTTCAGGATCTATGTTGACCTGGCCACCGATCATGACTGGAATCCCATCAAGCCGGGCGTTTGGGAATTTCACATGATTGATATGGATCTGGACGTGATCCGTTCCACTAAGCATGGGGTGTTCGTAGACGATGAGGACGAATTTGAGCATCATCGGATGGCCATGGGCTATCCGCAACAGACGGTGGACTCAATGCTCACAGAATGCGCAGCGCTCTTTGAGGCAGTGGACACCATGAAAGCGCCTTTCGACGTCAACGGAGCCACCAGCACCAGCGCCGAGTGGTTCAGGAAAGGACGAGCATGAGCGGCATTATCCGCGCGTATAAGCGCGACGACGACGGAGTACTTCACTTCCGGGAAGCCTGGTATGACGACGAAGACCAGCAGTTCGTGGTCAACCACGGTGTGGTGGGCCACCAAAGCAAGACCGACGAAGCGGACGTTGACGACGAATCTGCAGTGGATGGCTTGATGGCTGCTTTTGCTGCGCAATGCGAGGAAGACGGCTACGCCGAGATTCCCGAGTCCGAACAGTTTTGGGTGGTCGCGCAGATCGCCTTGAAGTCCAAGGAAGGCACCGAACGTGACCGGCATCTTGAGCGGAAGGCCAAAGCCGCCCTCACCGGTGAATTGGCGTGGCGCGGGCTGGGAGTTGTGGACCGTTCGGAAATCGGCAATGGCCACCTGAACATCTTCTGCCTCTGCCCGGACGTCAACAAGGCCGTGAACGCCATCAAAATCTGCGTCCGTGGTGAGGACCTGGACTTCACCAAGCTCACGGTTGCGGCAGCTCCCCACAGTGACCCCACGGCATTCCGTGTGAAGCACTCGCCCAAGCAGGGTGTGGGCTTTACTCTCTAAGTAGCACCCCAACGCACCAGGAGGTATCCCCATGGCGTCCAAGAGCAACTGGCCCGGACATACGCCCCTGCCCAAAGGGCTGGCCGCTCCGGCCAGACGGGCGCTAGCGCATGAGGGGATAGAGACGTTGGAGCAGTTGGCCGAGTTCGGCCAGGCCGGGCTGTCCAAGCTCCACGGGATGGGGCCGGTGGCTGTAGCGCAGCTTGAGGATGCCATGGAGGAATCAGGGATCTCCTACGGAACCGGCTAACTGTACTGCTGGGGAGTTTGTTGCCTTGGGTGACAATCAGCGCCGGGACGCGTATTAGGCTGAATTCATGACTGAATACCGACGCCTTGGCCATTCCGGACTCACTGTCTCAGCTGTAGGGCTGGGCTGCAACAACCTGGGCCGCGCCAATACCCCCACCGAGTCCCAGGAAGGCACGGACGCTGTTGTCCACGCCGCACTCGATGCCGGGGTCACTTTCTTTGACGTCGCCGATGTTTACGGTCGGGAGCCGGGGCTGAGCGAAGTCATGCTGGGCAAGGCGCTGAAGGGGCGCCGTGATGACGTGGTCATCGGCACCAAGTTCGGCATGGACATGGGCGGAGTCAACGGCAACGACTTCGATGCCCGAGGCTCGCGCCGTTACATCGTCAAAGCCGTGGAAGCTTCCCTGCGACGCTTGGACACAGACTGGATCGATCTCTACCAGTTCCACACCCCGGACCCGCGGACGCCCATTGAAGAGACGCTGGGCGCCTTGGATGACCTGGTGTCCAGCGGCAAGGTGCGGTACATCGGCCATTCCAATTTTGCCGGATGGCAGATCGCTGAAGCCGAATATGTGGGGCGGCAGTCAGGTGGCGTCCGTTTCATTTCCACTCAGAACCACTACAACCTCCTGGACCGCCGTGCCGAACTCGAAGTGCTCCCGGCGGCAGGAGCTTTCTCCTTGGGCGTCCTTCCTTACTTCCCTTTGGCTAACGGGCTTCTCACCGGAAAATACTCAGCGGGCAAGGCCCCTGAAGGTTCCCGGTTGAGCCACACGCGCACCAACCTGGTGCACGACGCCGATTGGGAGCAGTTGGGCCGCTTCGGCCAGTTTGCCAAGGAACGGGATATCAGCGAGCTTCAGTTGGCCTTCTCCTGGTTGGCTGCCCAGCCCGGGGTCAGCAGCGTGATCGCAGGCGCCACCCGTCCGGAGCAGATCCGCGAAAACGCCGAGGCCGTGCGCTGGGTACCTGACCAGGAGGATCGCGCGGAGTTGGACGAGATCTTCCCGCGGGCGCCGAAGGTTGCACTCTTCTAGCTCGCTCTGCCATCCCGCCCAGCTACAGGCGTCCCTCTCTCACAAAACAGCCCTTAAACCGGAACGCTCTCTCACTTGCTTGAGGCAAGTGGGAGAGCGTTCCGGTTTGCGGCCGTATGGTTTTCTGAGACAGGTTGATGGGAGATCGACTTCAGAATGACTGGTCCTAGAAGAAAATATGATGCGGCTTTCCGTGAGGAAGCTGTGCAGCTGGTGTTGTCCTCGGATCGTTC
>NZ_JAAOXO010000013.1:0-126787 GCF_011605365.1 Paenarthrobacter sp. MSM-2-10-13
AAACAGACACAACCACACCCACCGGAAATAACGGTAAACGCGGCTGCACAAAATTCGAAACCAGCTGAAAACCAGACCACCACACACGGGGGTGCGCAATGATCCAGCCATAATTTCAACCAATCAAAAAAACAATCGGTATCAACAAACTTGGCACACTATTGAGTTCTCAAACAACAGACACTAACCGGCACCACCCAAACCCCCACAGGGGCCCGGGATCGCTCCGGAGCAACTTTTCAAGCCTACCCGATCAGCCAGATCTTTGCAAATCAACGTTTCCGCGATTCCCGATCCAGGCCTCGGCCCCACCCTCCACGTGCACACTCAAAAGCGTGCCAATTTTCAGGCTGTTATCAAAGGGGTTGGCCTCCGCGGTTCTCAGCTCCAAGCAGTCTCACTCGCGGCGACTCAGAAGACATTACACGCCCACGGGTCCCGGCACAAATCAACCCCCAGCGACCACAAAACCCCGCAAACACGGGCCCAACACGCTCACCAAGACCCCAAACCAGCAAAAACCCCAGGAAAGCATCCTCAGTGAAACACGTCACACAACCCAGTCATCCCGCCAAAGGCAAGACCCCGAACACACCACAACCACCCGCCGTCGAACACCCACCCAACCCGCAAAACCAGAGAGAGCGACGCCCCCCAAACCCGCCGGACGTGAGAGAACGACGCCCCCCAAACCCGCGGGACGCGAGAGAACGACGCCCAAAAACGGCTAATAAGTGAGAGAGCGATCCACAAAAACCCCCGGGAAGTGAGAGAGCGTCGGAAGGTGGAGGCGGTTATCCGGCAGCGCGCGTCCAAGGGAGGAACGACCGAGCGCGCAGAGGATGACCGCCGCCACCGACCCAACCCCACTCACCGACCCAACCGCCACGCACCACCCCAGCGAAGCCGCTCACCCGCAAACAATTCCGCTGACACTAGAAAAGGGCCGGCAACCATAACGGTTGCCGGCCCTTTCGGAACGGGATTGAAACGAGGACCTAAGCCGAAACCTCGATGGTTGCCAGGTTCTTCTTGCCCCGGCGGAGGAGCAAGTACCGGCCATGAAGCAGTTCGTCTTGGCCAATGATGGCGTCGGGATCGGACACCTTGGTGTTGTTCACGTAGGCGCCGCCCTCGCCCACGGTCCGGCGGGCGGCCGACTTGCTGTCTGACAGACCCGAAGCAACCAGGAGGTCAATGATGCCCAGGCCGTCGGCACTAATCGTCGCGGAGGGAAGTTCCGCCGTGGCTGCTTCAAGGGTCCGCTCATCCAGTACGGTGAGGTCGCCGTTCCCGAACAAGGCAGCCGAAGCGGCGATGACTTTCTCGGTTGCGTCGACGCCGTGCACCAAGGAGGTCACCTCGAAGGCAAGCTTCTTCTGACCTTCACGGGCAAAGGGACGCTCTTCCACGCTCTGGCCCAGTGCTTCGATCTCGGCGCGGGACAGGAAGGTGAACACCTTGAGGCGATCCACCACATCGGCATCGGCCGTGTTCAGCCAGAACTGGTAGAACGTGTACGGGCTGCACATGTCCGGGTCCAGCCAGATGGCGTTGCCTTCGCTCTTGCCAAACTTGGTTCCGTCGGAGTTGGTGATGAGCGGCGTGCCAAGTGCTTGGACGCTCTTGCCTTCCACCTTGCGGATAAGTTCGGTTCCGCTGGTGAGGTTGCCCCACTGATCCGAGCCGCCGGTCTGCAGTGCGCAGCCGTAGTCGCGGAAGAGCTGGAGGTAGTCCATGCCCTGCAGGATCTGGTAGCTGAACTCGGTGTAGCTGATGCCTTCGTCCGAGCTGAGGCGCGACGCCACGGCATCCTTGCGGAGCATGGTGCCAACACGGAAGTGCTTGCCGATCTCGCGGAGGAAGTCGATGGCACTCAAAGGCGCCGTCCAGTCCAGGTTGTTGACCATGCGGGCTGGGTTGTCGCCATCGAAGCTGAGGAAGCGGCGCACCTGGCCCTGAAGGTAGCCAACCCACTCCGCCACGGTGTCCTTGGTGTTCAAGGTGCGTTCCGCCGTCGGACGCGGGTCGCCGATCAGGCCGGTGGACCCACCCACCAAGCCGAGCGGCTTGTGGCCGGCCAACTGCAGGCGTCGCATTACCAGCAACTGCACCAGGTTGCCCAAGTGCAGCGACGGCGCGGTGGGATCGAAGCCACAGTAATACGTGATCGGGTCCCCGGCGAGCAGTTTTTCCAGTTCAGTTTCATCAGTGGAAACGTGAACCAGACCGCGCCATTTGAGCTCCTGCCAGACGTTGGCAAAGGCGGGATCGTTGTGCTGGGACTCGAGGTTGTTTACGTGTGACACGAGATCTAAGTTAGCACCGGTTGCGGGGTCCGTTTTTCCTAGCGCTCGATGCCGGCGGGTACCGGTGCGGCTGCGATGAGGCGCAGACGCTGCGTGGCCCGGGTCATGGCGACGTAGAGGTCGCCCACCTTGCCGTGCTCGTGGTTCAACATGGCAGCTGGTTCCAGGACCACAACGCCGTCGAATTCCAGGCCCTTGGCTTCCTTGGGACTGATCACCACGATGTCTTGCTGGTAACTGCCTGCGCCGCTGCCGATGCGGCGTCCGTAGACCTCGCGCAGCGCAGCAGTGGCCTGCGGCAGCAAGGGACCGTCGGCAATAACAGCCAGCAGGCCGCCGTCGATCGCTTCCACTTCCTCCGGCAGGACTTCAACCAAGCGCTTCACGATGCCGTCCGCTTCGACGTGGTCCACGATGGGTGACCATTTGCCTTCGCGGACGGCCTTGGGTGCCGAGACAACCAAGCCTGCGCGGTTGGCCATGCGAACGGCAGCTTCTGCAATCTGCGATGGTGTGCGGTAGTTGACGGTAAGTTCTTCCAGCGTCCAGCGGTCACCGAACGACGGCGCCAGCGCGCTTTGCCACGAATTGGCACCTGCTGCTGCACTCGTTTGGGCGATGTCGCCCACAATCGTGAAGGACTTCAGCGGGCAGCGCCGCACCAGGAGGCGCCACTGCATGGGCGAGAGTTCCTGGGCCTCGTCAACAACGATGTGGCCGAAAGCCCACGACCTATCGCTCGTGGCACGTTCGGCAGCGGTCAGCCGCCCCTCGCGTTCCTGGTTCTGTTCAGCGAGCTCTTCAGCCGTCACCAGGACGTCCACGCCCATCGCTTCCATGTTGGCCAGGGTCTGCTTGGCGTTGGCGAGATCGCGTGCACGGTCCGCCTCCTGTTGGGCCAGTCCCCTGCCGGCGGCCGGGTCCAGCTCACCGAGCAACTCTGCAGCCTCGTCCAACAGCGGAACGTCCGCCTCGGTCCACGGGGCATCCACGGGGCGCTCAAGCAGCGAACGCTGTGCGGGTGTCAGGTGCGGCGTGCAGGCTTCGAGGATGGCCGGCTTGCTGAAGAGCTCGGAAATGAGCTTCTCGGGGGTCATCGGCATCCAGCAAAGGTTGAGCGCGATGCGAACGTCGCGGGCCGACCTTACGTCTTCGGCCAGATAGGCGCGATCGGCGTTGTTGCCGATGTTGCCGTCCTCTACGAGGTCCGTCAGCTGCTCCGTGAGCTCGCGCAGGAGGATCTTGACGAACGTGAGCCGCGCTTCGTTATGCGGCTTTCCTGTGGCGCGGGCTTTCTCGCGGGCACGGCGGACCTGCCGAACCGTCAGTGTCAGCTTCCGCGAATCAACTTCGAGGATGCGGTCTTCTGCAGGTGTCCGTTGCCGGTTTGCCACGGCGTTTGCCACCACGGCTGCCATGTCCAGCTTGCCTTTGAGGGCAGCGATGTCTGCGTCTTCCTCAGGAATGGCGTGAATCCCGGGCATGAGGCGGCCGAGGCTGGCCATGACCACACCGGTCTCACCGAGCGACGGCAGAACACGTTCGATGTAATGCATAAAGGACGACGACGGTCCAACGAGCAGAACACCGGCGCTCTTGAGCCGCTCGCGGTGCGTGTACAGCAGGTAGGCGGCACGGTGCAGGGCTACGGCGGTCTTGCCCGTTCCGGGGCCGCCCTGGACTACCAGCGCACCGGAAATGGAGGAACGGATGATCCGGTCCTGCTCGGACTGGATGGTGCCCACGATGTCCGACATGCGGCCCGTGCGCTTGGAATTGAGCGCAGCCAGCAGCGCGCCTTCACCCTGGAGTGAGTCGTTGTCAGCGAGCATCCCGGCGTCCAGGACGTCGTCTTCAATCGCCTTAACGTCGCGTCCCTGAAGGATCAGGTGCCGACGACGGCGGACACCTTGGCGATCGAACGCGGTGGCTTGGTAAAAATGACCGGCTTCCGGGGCACGCCAGTCGACCATCAGCCGCTGGAGATCGGCCGTGGAAAGACCAATACGGCCGATGTACTGCGCCTCACCGGAATCAAGGTCCAGGCGGCCAAAGACCAAGCGGTCGTCGACGGCGTCCAGCTGCGCCAGGCGATCTTCGTACAGCGCCGCGAACGCATCACGTTCTGAGACGTTCTGCATGGTTCCCACCGCGCCGGCCTTGCGCACCTGCGCCAGCTGGGCGCGCTTTTCGGCGCGCAGCTCATCGAGCCGGGCATACAGCCCGGCAACATATTCCTGCTCATGGACCAAATCAGCGTCGTGCATCGAACCGTAACCCCTATCGCAAAAGACAGACCTACCATTCTACAGCGATTTTGGTAAACGTGGGGGTACGCGTCATACGCCGGACTGCGTCACAAAAAGTCGAAGGTTCTGCCGAGCCGCCAGCGCTGAGGTCAGTTGGTGGCGCTCCGGTTTCGCGGCCGTGCTGCCTTGTAGCGGGACACCGTAGGATCGTCCTCGATCCAGAAGCGCCAGGGGTATTCAGTGCTTCCGCCCGAACCCGCTACGCCCACCCGCGGTCCGCTGGCAACGGCAGCTGCCGGCGTCCTGGGCAACCACAAACTGAACGGTTCCGCGAGCGCGTCACGGCCAGTGTCCGCCGTCGTAAGTCCCAGTGCGGAGGCTAGCCTGGCGGGTCCGCTGGCCAGGTCCTTGTGCGCTTTGGATGCCGGCCGTCGTAGGGCGGCGAGCCCCTCCCCCTCGACGATCTCGCCGGCACGCAGGAGAAGGGCTGACGCCGTGCCGTCGGGACCGCAGACAATGTTGGCGCAGTAGTGCATGCCGTAGGTGAAGTAGACGTACAGGAATCCCGGTGGCCCGAACATGGGCGCATTCCGGGCGGTAAGACCACCGAAGGTGTGGGAGCCGGGGTCGGGGTGCTCTGAATCGCGCGGCCCAAGGTAGGCCTCTACTTCGGTGAGCCTGACGGAGACCGGACCGGCTTCTGAGTGGTGGGTCAGTACCGCGCCGAGTATCTGCGGAGCGATGACACGGGGGTCACCTTCGAGGAACGCGCGCACCGCGGCCGGGTCGCTGACCTCGTTGTCCATGGACGAACTCATGACCAGACCCTAGCAACAATGCGGCGAACGGTTATGTCCGATTTCCGCTAGCAGCAGCTTCCGGCGGGTGTCAGGATTAGGCCATGGACTTCTGGCAGCGCTACAGGGCGATCGACGCCCGCGACACCCGCTTTGACGGTCAGTTTTTCACCGCCGTCAGCTCCACCGGCATCTATTGCCGGCCGTCGTGCCCCGCGCGCACCCCTAAGGCAGCGAACGTCACGTTTTATGAAACGTCCGCGGCCGCTCACGAAGCGGGATACCGCGCCTGCAAGCGATGCCTGCCTGAGGCAGTCCCTGGAACGCCCGCGTGGAACATCCGTTCCGACGTCGCCGGCCGCGCCATGAGGCTCATCAACGACGGCGTGATCAACCGCGAGGGCGTCGACGGCCTCGCGAGCCGTCTGGGGTACTCCGCCCGGCAGCTCAACCGCATCCTCAGCAACGAACTCGGCGCGGGTCCTCTCTCACTGGCGCGGGCAAGCAGGGCACAGACCGCCAGGACGCTGCTGGTCTCCACCGACATGCTCCTGGCCGACGTTGCGTTCGCGTCAGGGTTCAACAGTGTGCGGCAATTCAACGACACCATCGGCGAGGTTTTCGCGATGACCCCGACGGCGGTGCGTGCCACTGCGGCGAAGTCCGGCCCGCACAGGGGCACCGGGGTTTCGGGGGCGGCGCCTGCCGCTCTGACGCTGAACCTTCCATACAGGGAACCGTTTGATCCGGGAATCTTCGACTTCCTGGCAGTTCGGGCGGTTCCAGGCATCGAGGCGGCAAGTACCTCGGCGGATGGAACCAGGACCTATGCCCGCACGCTGCGCCTGCCGCGGGGCAGCGCGTCGTTGTCTGTCTCGTACAACCCTTCAGCTCCCGGCAGGCCGCTGCAACTCACAGCTGCGGTGCGGGATCTCCACGATCCCCCGGCACTTCTGAGCCGGGTCCGGAGGCTGTTTGACTTAGACGCGGATCCTCAAGCAATCGATAACGCGCTGGCAAGGGATCCGAGGCTTTCGGCGAGCGTCGCTGCAATTCCGGGGGTGCGGGTGCCGGGCGCTGTGGATCCACACGAGCTGTTGATCCGAGCCATGATCGGTCAACAAATCACCGTAGCTGCCGCCAGAACCGCCCTCACTCAGTTGTCAGTGGCCGGGTCCGCTGTTGATGGCGCCTCCCCCGGCTTGGAGCGATTGTTCCCGACGACGGCCGAACTCGCCGAACACGGCCGGGAACTCCTCCGAGGACCTCAGCGCAGGATCGACTCCATTGTTGCTGCCGCCGAAGCAATGGCCAGTAGGGCCCTCGACTTCGGGTACGGCGACGACCTCGACAGCCTCGCCCGGAAGCTTCTCCCGATGCCCGGCGTGGGATCGTGGACGGTGGGCTATGTCGCCATGCGGGTGCTTGGAGCTCCCGACGTCTTCCTGGCCAATGATGCCGCAGTACGAAACGGGTTGAAGGTCCTGCCCGCCGCAGCAGGGCTCAGTACCGACTTCCGCGAAGTGAGCCCCTGGCGCTCCTATGCCACCATGCACTTGTGGCGGGCAGCAGCGGCAAAGACACGACGGACGTGAGAGAGCGACCGCCCAAGACACGACGGACGTGAGAGAGCGACTGGGATTTAGCGGGCCCCGGGCTGCGCTGCTGGCCAGGGCAGGAGCTCCGGCAGGTCCACGCCATCAGCGGCTGCAGTGGCCCTGAGGCTTCCGAGGCTGGGTTCGCGGCCTGCAAGCCACGCGGCGATGTCGGTCAGCATGCCGGTGATGGCTATGGAAGTGCCTCCGGTGCCGACGCTCCTTGGGGGAAGACCCGTGGGCTGCAGGACAAATTTGTAGGACTCCGGGACACGTGCGGCGAGAAACCCGATGAGGTGTTCGCAGAAAGGCCTGCTCCACGTTTCCGGTCCGAACCCCACGCCCAGGTCCGAAGCATGGATGGTCAGTTCGCGCCACAGCGCCAGCCCGCCGTCGAACACTGTCCCGTCCCTGTAGGCGATCCGCGCCTGCCAATCGTCCGGACCCAAGGCATCAAACGCGTCGATGGCGGCCCCGATCGCAGCGGTGACAGACTCGGTGTGTTGCGCGAGACTGTGCCCTGCCGCCAGGTTGATCGCCTTCGTACGGCCGTCCATGCCGCCGTCGTACAGTTCCACCGTTTCGCCGCGGCGCGCGTACTCCAGCTGCCGGGTCATTGCCTTGGAAATTCCCGCAAGGTGAGCGAGGACGTGGCCACGGGTCCACCCCGGCAGTTCCGACGGTTCAGCGACCGAGGATTCTTCCATCTTTGATAGGAGGCGGATGGCGGTGTCAGCGGCTTTGTGAAGCTCTGCGGGCAGCGCCTCAGGGGTGATCTGAGTCATAGCGCCATGCTAGCCCACCCGCTTAAACACCCGTGGGATGACACCGAAGTGCCATCCCACAGTAGTCGCGAACCGATTAGCCTGCGTAGGAGCGTGCTGCGTCCAGTTCCGCTTCCAGGGCCGCCAGTTGGCGCTCGACGGCGGCTGGTGCCGTTCCGCCCTGCGAGTTGCGGCTGTTGAGCGAACCTTCAGTACTGAGAACGCTACGAACCTCGGGAGTCAGGTGCTCCGAGATTGCTGCATATTCCTCGTCCGTCAGATCCCACAACTCCACGCCGCGACCTTCGGCCTGCTTCACAGCAGCACCGGAGAGCTCGTGGGCCTCCCGGAACGGAACGCCCTGGCGGACGAGCCACTCGGCAATGTCCGTGGCCAACGCGAAGCCCTGCGGAGCCAGTGATTCCATGCGCTCCGTGTTGAACTTCAGGGTGGCGATCATGCCGGACACTGCCGGAAGCAGGAGCTCCAGGGTGTCGGCGGCGTCGAAGACCGGCTCTTTGTCCTCTTGCAGATCGCGGTTGTACGCGAGTGGCAGTCCCTTGAGCGTCGCGAGGAGGCCGGTCAGGTTGCCGATGAGGCGTCCCGCCTTGCCGCGGGCCAGCTCAGCAACGTCCGGGTTCTTCTTTTGCGGCATGATGGAGGACCCCGTGGAGTACGAGTCATGCAGCGTGACGAAGGAGAACTCCTTGGTGGCCCAGAAGATGACTTCCTCGGAGATCCTGGACAGGTCCACGCCGATCATGGAGCAAACCCACGCGAACTCGGCGAAGACATCGCGCGAAGCGGTGCCATCAATCGAGTTGTGCACAGCCGAGAAGAAGCCAAGGTCAGCGGCAACAGCTTCAGGGTCAAGGCCCAGGGACGAACCCGCCAGCGCACCCGAACCATAGGGCGAAACACCAGCGCGCTTGTCCCAATCCTGGAGTCGCTGCACATCGCGCAGCAGTGCCCAGGCGTGAGCCAGCAGGTGGTGGCTCAGCAACACCGGCTGTGCATGCTGCAAGTGCGTCCGTCCGGGCATCGCTACGCCGTGGTGGGCCTTGGCCTGCTCCACGAGGGCATCGATGGTGGCAAGGACACCGCGGGCGATGATGCGGGCGTGGTCACGCAGGAACATACGGCCGAGGGTGGCCACTTGGTCGTTGCGGGAACGGCCAGCGCGGAGCTTGCCGCCCAGTTGGGTACCGGCACGTTCGATCAAGCCACGTTCAAGGGACCCGTGAACGTCCTCATCGCTCTCAGCCGGAAGGTAGGCGCCGCTCGCGACGTCCTCGTCCAGCTGGGTGAGAGCGGCCAGCATGCCTTCTAGTTCGGCATTGTCCAACAGCCCGGCCTTAGCCAGCACGCGGGCGTGGGCCTTGGAACCGGCGATGTCGTAGCGGGCGAGCCGCCAGTCAAAGTGTGTGGACTTGCTCAGAGCGGCCAGCGCATCCGCGGGCCCGCCGGCGAACCGGCCGCCCCACAGTGCACCTTCGTTTGTAGCCGACGTCATTACTGCCCTGCGACGCGGAGGTCGCGGCCGGAAGCAACCTTGGAGGACATGCCCCACAGTTCGATGAAGCCACGTGCCATTGACTGATCGAAGGTATCGCCGGTGTCGTAGGTGGCGAGGTCGAAGTCGTACAGGGAGGTCTCGGAGCGACGACCGTTGACGATTGCCTGGCCACCGTGCAGGACCATGCGGATGTCACCGGAGACGTACTGCTGGGTGTCCTCGATGAAAGCGTCCAAGGAGCGCTTCAGCGGGGAGAACCACTGTCCGTCGTACACCAGCTCGGCCCAGCGCTGGCCAACGGTGGCCTTGAAGCGGGCCTGCTCGCGCTCGATGGTGATGTCCTCGAGGTGCTTGTGGGCCGTGATCAGCGCCATGGCACCCGGGGCTTCGTAGATTTCGCGGGACTTGATGCCCACCAGGCGGTCCTCGACGACGTCGATGCGGCCTACGCCCTGCGCGCCTGCACGGCGGTTCAGTTCCTGGATGGCCTGCAACGGGGTGACCTTGACGCCGTCGATGGCCACCGGCACGCCGGCCTGGAAGGAAATGGTGACCTCATCCGGTGCCGGCGGGAATTCCGGGGTTGCGGTGTAGTCGTAGATGTCCTTGGTGGGAGCGTTCCAGATGTCCTCGAGGTAACCGGTTTCGACGGCGCGTCCCCAGACGTTCTGGTCGATCGAGTACGGGTTCTTCTTGGTGGTCTCGATCGGCAGACCCTTTTCCTCGGCGAAGGCGATGGCCTTATCGCGGGTCAGGGCGAGGTCGCGGACCGGTGCGATGCACTTCAGGTCCGGGCCGAGGGTCTGGATGCCAACTTCGAAGCGGACCTGGTCGTTGCCCTTGCCGGTGCAGCCGTGCGCAACGGTGGTAGCGCCGAATTCGCGGGCAGCCTTCACGAGGTGCTTCACGATGACCGGACGCGAGATAGCCGAAACCAACGGGTAGTGGCCCTGGTAGAGGGCGTTGGCCTTCAGGGTGGGCATGGCGTACTCGTTGGCGAACTCGTCACGGGCGTCGGCCACGTAAGCCTCCACGGCGCCGCAACCGAGGGCGCGCTGACGGATGGTCTCCAGGGACTCGCCACCCTGTCCGACGTCGACGGCCACAGCGATGACCTCGGCGCCGGTGGCTTCACCGATCCAGCCGATGGCTACGGACGTATCAAGGCCACCGGAGTAGGCCAGAACAATGCGCTCAGTCACGAGAGTGCTCCTTTGTTGTTGCTTGGTTCATTCGAATCAATGCTGGTGTGAATCAATGCTTGGAAAATCTATTGGTTGCCAGGCCCGGCTTCTTCGGCCATGCGCAGGAAACGCGCCGCCAGTTCAGCACCGCCATCAGGATCCCGTGCGACCAGCAGCAAAGTGTCGTCGCCTGCGATCGTACCCAATACTGACGGCATCACGGAGTGATCCACGGCCAGTGCCAGGAAGTTCGCTGCTCCTGGCGGAGTGCGGAGGACCACGATGTTGCCCGAGGCCTCCGCGGTCACCAGGAGTTCCCCGCACAGGCGGGTCAGCCGTGCATCCAGGATTTCCTGGGTCACGCCGCTCTTGGCATTGCGGTCGCCGCCCTCCCCCGGGACGGCGTAAACGAGGGCTCCCTCTTTGCCCCGGACCCGGACTGCGCCCAGTTCCACGAGGTCGCGCGACAACGTGGCCTGGGTGACCTGGACGCCGTCGTCTGCCAGCAGAGCTGCAAGCTCTGCCTGCGAACGCACGGACTCACCCGTCAGGATCGCGGTGATACGCGCCTGGCGGGCAGTCTTGGTGGCCGGACTGGCGCCCGGCACGGACGGGTTGGTGGACACTAGAACGTGCTCTCCACAGTGTTTTCCAGGACGGAGATACCCTCAACGGGTGAAAGTCCCTCAACGATCGCGAGTCCGGAGCGGTGCATCAGCCATGCCATCAATGCCTTCTGCGCGTGGAGGCGGTTCTCCGCTTCATCCCAGACGATCGACTGCGGGCCGTCGATGACCCCGGCGGAAATTTCGTAGCCGCGGTATGCCGGAAGGCAGTGAAGAACGACGGCGTCCGGCGCGGCCTGCTCCATGGCGGCCTCATCCACGGAATAGTCGCGGAAGAGCTGCATCCGGGCTTCCTTTTCGGCCTCCTGACCCATGGACACCCACGTGTCCGTTGCCACAACGTCTGCGCCCTTGAGGGCTTCGACGGCGTCGCTGGTGATGAGCACTGAGCCGCCGGTCTCGGCAGCACGTTCCTCCGCAGCAGCCACGATCTCCGGCGCGGGCAGGTAACCTTCGGGACCGGCGATGCGCACATGCATTCCGGCAGTCACGCCAGCGAGGAGGTACGAGTTGGCCATGTTGTTCGCGGCGTCACCCAGGTAGGCCATGCTCAAGCCGGCCAGTTCCCCTTTGTGCTCCTTGACAGCCAGAAGATCGGCCAAGAGCTGGCAGGGGTGGTAGTCATCGCACAATGCATTGATAACCGGGACCTTGGAGTTCTCCGCCATGGCCACCAGGCCCGAGTGGGCACCCGTTCGCCACACGATGGTGGAGACCATGCGCTCCAGGACTTTCGCCGTGTCCTCCACGGATTCCTTGTGGCCAATCTGCGCTTCACCCGGGTTGATGATGAGGGCATTGCCACCCATGTCCGCAATGCCGGTGGCAAATGAAACACGCGTGCGGGTGGAGGTCTTGTCAAAGATCACGGCCACCGTCTTACGGCCATTGCCCTCAGCGGCGAAAGGCTGCACGCTGTACGGCGCGGCCTTCATCCGGACTGCGAGTTCCAGAACCTCAGCCTGTTCGGCAGGACTGAGGTCCGTGTCTTTGAGGAAGTGACGGGTGGCGGTGGAAGAAGTCACTGTGCGTCCTTAGCGGTGTTGGCTGTAGCCGTAGCGATCAGGGTGGGAAGAGCGTCCAGGAAACGGTCCGCTTGATCAAGGGTCAGGATCAGCGGCGGCGCGAGGCGGATGGTCCGCGGGCCCGGGCTGTTGATGATGAAGCCTGCGTCCAAAGCTGCGCTCACCATGGCGGGTGCGACGTCGGCGTTCACATCGAAGCCGATCAGCAGGCCCTCGCCGCGGACTTCAGTGACAGGCTCAATGGCGGCCAGTCCTTCACGAAGGTGGGCACCGACGGTCAGCACGTTCTGCAGGACACCCTGGCTTTCGATGGCGTGCAGTGTGGCCAGTGCAGCGGCCGTGGCCACCGGGTTGCCGCCGAACGTGGTGCCATGCTGTCCGGCGGTGAGCAGGGCCGACGTCGTACTTCCGAAAGTGATCAAGGCACCAACCGGGAAGCCGCCGCCAAGGCCCTTGGCGAGGGTGACGGCGTCGGGAACAATTCCGGCATCTTCGCTGGCCAACCACTTGCCGGTCCGGCCAATACCGGTCTGGACCTCGTCAAGAATCAACAGCGCACCGGCAGCTGTGGTCACCTCGCGAGCTGCCTGCAGGTATTCGGTGCTGAGCGGCCGGACGCCCGCTTCACCCTGGATAGGTTCCAGGAAAACGGCTGCGGTGGAATCATCGACGGCGGCACGCAGGGCTTCGATGTCACCGAACGGGATGTGAACCACGCCACCGGGCAGTGGTTCGAACGGCGCACGGTAAGCCTCTTTGGCGGTGAGCGCCAAGGCCCCCATGGTGCGGCCGTGGAAGGCCCCCTCCAGCGCGATGATCTTGGTGCGCTTCCCGTCACTGTTGTTACGGCGCGCCAACTTGAACGCGGCCTCATTGGCCTCGGTACCGGAGTTGGCAAAGAACACCTTGGAACCGGCCGGAGCATTGCTGATAGCCAGGAGCTTCTCAGCCAGCGCGATCTGCGTGGGGCTGGTGAAGAAGTTGGACACATGCCCCAGCGTGGCCAGCTGGCTGGAAATCACGGAAGTGACGAAGGGGTGCGCATGACCCAGAGCGTTCACTGCGATGCCGCCTAGAAGGTCCAGGTACTCCTTGCCGTCGGCGTCCCACACAAGACAGCCGGCGCCCCGCACCAACACGCGCTGCGGCGTGCCAAAGACACCCATCAGCGAGGACGAGTAACGGGCCAGCCAGTCAGCACCTGAGCTCTGGGAAACGAGCGTGGTTGCGGCAGCCTCCGCAGCGATGGGGGCCCCGCCCGCTCCGCGGTGGCCGACCACGCCCGGCCCCCCATCGCTGCTGCGGCTTTCGGCGGTATGGCTCAGTTCGGTGCTCATGCGTTCACTTCCTCGTCGGGAACTACCTGCGTGCCGATGCCCGCGGTGGTGAAGGTTTCCAGCAGCATCGAGTGCGGGAGACGCCCGTCTACGATGTGCGCACGTTCCACTCCTTCGTCGATGGCTTTAAGGCAGGCGGCCATTTTCGGGATCATGCCTGACTCAAGTTTCGGCAGCATGTCGCGGAGCTCTGATGCTGTCAGTGACGAGATCAGCGATGACTTGTCCGGCCAGTTGGCGTACAGGCCTTCGACGTCGGTCAGGATGACGAGCTTGGTGGCGCCAAGTGCAGACGCGACGGCGGCCGCTGCAGTGTCCGCATTGACGTTCAGGACCTGACCCGTGGTTTGGCCAGTGCCATCTCCTCCGTCCACAATCTCCGGGGCGACTGTCGAAATCACCGGGATGCGGCCGGCGTCAAGGATGTCCTTGATACCCGCGGGGTCCACACCCACCACCTCGCCCACCAGGCCGAGGTCTACCTCTTCGCCGTCAACAACCGTGCCCGTGCGAACGGCGCGCAGCAGACCGCCGTCTTCGCCCGACATGCCGACGGCGTAGGGTCCGTGGGAGTTGATCAGGCCCACAAGCTCGCGGCCCACCTGGCCGGTAAGGACCATGCGGACCACGTCCATGGCCTCAGGGGTGGTGACGCGGAGTCCGCCCTTGAATTCGGATTCGATGCCGAGGCGGCCGAGCATGGAGTTGATCTGGGGGCCGCCGCCGTGGACCACCACAGGGTGGATGCCCACGTGGTGGAGGAACACGATGTCCTCGGCGAAGGCACGGCGGAGGTCGTCGTTGACCATGGCGTTGCCACCGTACTTGATCACCATGGTGGTGCCGGCAAAACGCTGGATCCACGGCAGGGCCTCAATCAGCGTGCCGGCCTTGTCCTGGGCTGTTTTGGCCGAGACGTGGCTCGTTGACGTCGTTTCCCGGGTGTGCGCAGTCATAGTCATCCGCTCAGCTCGAGTAGGCGCTGTTCTCGTGCACGTAATCGTGCGTGAGGTCGTTGGTCCAAATGGTTGCCTCGGCGTCGCCGGCCTGCAGGTCGATTTCGACCAATACTTCGCGGGGCTCCAAGTCCACAAGATTCCGGTCATCACCGATTGCGCCGTTGCGGCAAATCTGCACGCCGTTCATGGCGACGTTGAGCTGGTCCGGCTCGAACACGGCATCCGTTGTTCCCACCGCTGAGAGAACGCGACCCCAGTTGGGATCCTTGCCGAAAATGGCTGCCTTGAAAAGGTTGGAGCGGGCAACACTGCGGCTGACGATTTCAGCATCGCGTTCGCTGGCGGCGTTGAAGGTCCGGATAGCGATGTCGTGGCTGGCGCCCTCGGCATCACCGATGAGCTTGCGAGCCAGTTCGGCGCAGACGTGGGTGACCGCTTCACTCAACTGCTCCGCAGAGGGCAGAGCTTCCGACGCCCCGGATGCCAGCAGCACCACGGTGTCGTTGGTGGACATGCAGCCGTCCGAGTCAGCCCGGTCGAAGGTGACGCGTGTGGCGTCGCGGAGGACGACGTCCAGCTCATTTGCCGGAACTTCGGCGTCGGTGGTGAGGACCACCAGCATGGTGGCCAGGCCCGGTGCCAACATGCCGGCGCCCTTGGCGATGCCGCCGACCGTGAACGGCTTGCCCTGGGCATCAGTGCCGTTGAAGACTGCTTCCTTGGACACACTGTCCGTGGTCATGATCGCTGTGGCGGCAGCGGAGCCGCCATCTTCGGACAGTTCACGGAAAGCTGCCTCCACACCGGGAAGGATCTTGTCCATGGGCAGCTGCTCACCGATCAGGCCGGTTGAGCACACCACGACGTCGGAAGCTGAGACTCCCAGCACCTCTGCCACTTTCTCGGCGGTGGCGTGGGTGTTCTGGAAACCCTGGGGACCGGTGCAGGCGTTGGCTCCACCGGAGTTCAGGACCACTGCATCCACGCGTCCGTCGCTGACCACCTGGCGTGACCAGTGAACCGGCGCAGCAGCCACGCGGTTGGAGGTGAAAACGGCGGCGGCGGACTTTTGCGGCCCGTCGTTGACTACCAGAGCGAAATCCGGGTTGCCCGAGGCCTTGATGCCGGCTTTGATGCCTGCGGCGCGGAATCCCTTGGGGGCGGTAATGGTCACGGTGCAACTCCCTGCAGGTTCAGGCCGGCGGTTTCGTCCAGGCCGAGGGCAATGTTCATGGACTGCACGGCTCCGCCGGCGGTCCCCTTGGTGAGGTTGTCAATGGCGCACGTGACAATCACGCGGCCCGTGTGGGAGTCGAAGGCCAACTGCATCACAGCGTGATTGGAGCCTTGAACGGACTTTGTGGTGGGCCACTGGCCTTCGGGGAGGAGGTGCACGAACGGTTCGTCGTCGTAAGCGTCCGCCCAGGCTTGGCGTAGCTCGGCCTCAGTGACACTGCGTCCAGCCTGCGGCCGCACCTTGGCCGTTGCCGTGGTGAGGATACCGCGACTCATCGGAACCAGCGTGGGCGTGAACGATACCGTCACCGGCTCACCGGCCGCATTGGACAGTCCCTGTTCGATCTCCGGGGTGTGCCGATGTCCGCCGCCAACGCCGTAGGGGCTCATGGACCCCATGACCTCGGCGCCGATGAGGTTGACCTTGGCTGCCTTGCCGGCGCCCGAGGTTCCCGAGGCGGAGACAATCACGACGTCGTCCGTCAGGAGGAGATTGTTGGCGAACCCCGGCGTCAAAGCCAGCAGGGCGGACGTCGGGTAGCAGCCGGGCACGGCAATGCGTGTGGCACCTTTAAGTGCTTCACGCTGCCCGGGGAGCTCAGGGAGGCCGTACGGCCAGGTGCCCGCGTGAGCGGAGCCATAGAACTTTTCCCACGCTGCGGCGTCCTGCAAGCGGTGGTCAGCACCGGCGTCGATCACTACCGTCCCCTCAGGCAACTGGGCAGCGATCTCGGCGGAGGCGCCGTGCGGCAGGGCCAGGAACACGACGTCATGCCCGGAAAGGTTCTCCACTGTGGTGTCTTCCAGAATCCGGCTGGCCAAACCATGGAGATGCGGCTGTAACTCCCCTAGTCTGGAACCGGCGTTGCTGTGAGCGGTGATGGCCCCGATGGTGACGTTCGGATGGCCAGCCAGCAAGCGCAGCACTTCTCCCCCGGCGTAGCCGCTGGCACCGGAGACGGCAACAGAAATAGTCATGACTCCACTGTACAGCAAGAATATTCATGCTGTCCGATATTTATACATGCGGATGTGAGCAGTCTCATTATTTTGGAGAATGGACGTATGCTTAGTGGAGGGTGATCCAGACCGTGCAGTCCGAACGTCGGCTGCAGCGTTGCCCGTTAGCGATACGGGGCACATTTATGTCACCCACGTCCACCGCTGAGCGCCCCAAAGCTCGCGCAATCCAACCCAATCCCGTTGTCCAGAGCTACTCAGAGCTCCTCAAAACCGTCAAGTCGGCTGGACTCCTCGAACGCCGTAGCGGCTTCTACATCTGGGTCTTCGTGGCCCTGGTCCTCCTTATGGCCGGCACCTGGCTTGGCTTCGCCCTCATTGGCGATTCCTGGTACCAGCTCCTGATCGCCGCTGCTGTCGGCATCCTCTGCACGCAGCTTAGCTTCCTTGCCCACGAGGCAGGTCACAAGCAGATCTTCGCTTCGCGCCGCGCCAACGATTGGTCAGCCCGACTCTTGGCAACCGGCGTTGCCGGCATCAGCTACTCCTGGTGGGAACAGAAGCACGGAGCCCACCACAACCACCCCAACGTCATCTCCAAAGACCCGGACATCAGGAACAACGCCTTGGTGTTCTACGAAGACGCAGCAGCTGAGCGTAAGGGCCGCCTTGCTTTCCTCACCAAGAAGCAGGGCTGGTTCTTCTTCCCACTCCTGACGCTCCTGGGCTTGAGCCTGCAGTTCGACTCCCTCCGTTTTGTCTTCGGTAAGCAGAAAGTACGCCACCGCTGGGTAGAGACGCCCATCCTTGTGGCCAGGCTTGCCGCCCTCCCCGTACTGGCCTTCACGTTCCTGCCCATCGGCATGGCTTTCGCCTTCCTCGGCGTGCAGATCATGGTTTACGGCTTTTACATGGGTGCCTCTTTCGCCCCGAACCACAAAGGCATGCCCGTCCTTCCCAAGGACAGCCGCGTGGACTTCCTCAACCGCCAGATCCTGACCTCGCGGAATATCCGCGGTGGCCTCTTCATGGACTTCCTCCTGGGTGGGCTCAACCGTCAAGTGGAGCACCATTTGTTCCCGGACATGGCTCGGCCCCATTTGTACAAGGCCACAAAAATCGTGCGCGAGTTCTGCGCCAAGCACTCCATTTCCTACACCGAGACCAGTCTGATGCAGTCCTATGGCATCGTGGTCAGATACCTCAACGAGGTAGGCCTGGCAGCAGGCCGCGGCTTCGACTGCCCGGTAGCTTCGACGCACGGACGCTTCTAGGCGTTCCACAAGGGAAGCCCCACCTTCCCTAGGATGGAATCTGAAACCGGGCACCGGAAGGACCGCCCCGGATTAAGGAGCCACCATGACGCACGCCATCGTTGCACAGCAGCCCGGAGGACCTGAGGTCCTTGAGTACGCATCTGTGGAAATACCGAAGCCTGGCCCCGGCCAGCTGTTGATCAAGGTCGCAGCTGCCGGGGTCAACTTCATTGAGACCTACCAACGCAGCGGCGCCTATAAAGTGGACTACCCCTTTACCCCGGGTGCGGAGGCCGCCGGTACGGTGGAGGCCGTTGGCGATGGGGTGGAGGCCGTTGGCGATGGGGTGGAGGAATTCTCCATTGGTGACCGCATTGCCACCGCGGAGGGGTCCAGAACCTACGCGGAGTACGCCATCGTGGAGGCGAGCAAGGCACTTCCGGTACCTGACGGCGTCGACGATCACACGGCAGCAGCCCTGCCGCTGCAGGGCATCACCGCGCACTACCTGATGAACTCATCGTTCCGTGTAGAGCCGGGCCACACCGTTCTGCTTCACGCCGGCGCAGGTGGCGTTGGCCTGCTGTTGACGCAACTCCTGAAGGCCCGCGGAGCCCGCGTCATCACCACCGTCTCCTCGGACGAAAAAGCGGAGCTGTCCTCACTGGCCGGCGCCGATGAAGTGCTCCGTTACGAGGGCTTCGCTGACAAGGTCCGCGAACTCACCGATGGCCAGGGCGTCAACGTGGTGTACGACGGAGTCGGCAAGGACACGTTCGACGACTCCCTGAAGAGCCTGCGGATCCGAGGCGCCATGGTGCTCTTCGGCGCAGCCTCCGGCCCGGTACCGCCATTTGATCCCCAGCGATTGAACGCCGCGGGTTCGCTAACGCTCACTAGGCCCACCATGGCGCACTTCGTCCAGAATGCCCAGGAACGCCGGTGGCGCTCAGCGGAAATTTTCGACGCCGCTGCCAACGGCACCCTCGCAGTCAGGGTGGGCGCTACGTACCCACTGGCAGAGGCAGCCCAGGCACACAGGGACCTTGAAGGCCGCCGCACCACCGGCAAAGTGCTCTTGGTGCCCTGACTGCCATGCCCGGCTCCTTAACAACCGGTTATCTACAGGCGAACAGCAGTACAACACCATGTGACGTGCAGGAAACGTCTGACACCTGTTGTTCACCTTCCTGCGAAAAGCTGTGCCCGTGAGTACAGAACATCCCGTGGGAGCCGGGCAGACGCCTGCCTTGACCACTTACCGCCCCCAGTTCCCGGGCGGCACCGCAGCACCCGCCGGGCGGACCCTCGTGGACATCCTGGAAGAGACCACTGAGTCCTTCCCCGAGGCCTCGGCGCTGGATGACGGCCATAAGTCTTTGAGCTATACCGAGCTGCTGAAGGCAGTCAAGGCTTTCGCCGCACGGTTGAACACTTTAGGGCTTGGACGGGGAGACAAGATCGGCGTCCGGATCCCCTCCGGAACCAACGAACTCTACATCGCCATCTTGGGAATCCTGATGGCCGGCGCCGCCTACGTTCCCGTGGATGCCGACGACCCCGATGAGCGTGCCCGTCTGGTGTTCGGAGAGGCCAAGGTGGGGGCAGTCATCGCTGCCGGCTTGGAGATCCAGCTATCCGGAGCGGCACAGGAACCTGTTTCCACAGCGACCAAGCCCGGGCTGGACGACGATTCCTGGATTATCTTCACCTCCGGATCTACCGGCACTCCCAAGGGCGTGGCCGTTAAGCACCGTTCCTCGGCCGCGTTCGTCGATGCCGAGGCCCGGATCTTCCTCCAGGCTGAACCCATTGGACCCCAGGACCGGGTGCTTGCCGGCCTGTCCGTAGCCTTCGATGCCTCGTGCGAAGAGATGTGGTTGGCGTGGCGTCACGGAGCTTGCCTGGTACCCGCACCACGAGCCCTGGTTCGGACCGGCATGGATCTGGGGCCGTGGCTCATCAACCATGGGATCACCATCGTGTCCACGGTGCCCACCCTTGCGGCTCTGTGGCCGGCTGAAGCGCTGGAAAACGTCCGACTCCTCATCTTCGGCGGCGAAGCGTGCCCGCCCGAGCTGGCCGAACGCCTCGCCGTGGACGGCCGCGAGGTCTGGAACACCTACGGCCCAACTGAGGCGACTGTCGTTGCCTGCGCTGCTCCCCTTGGCGGACCTGGCCCCGTGCGGATCGGATTGCCCCTGGATGGTTGGGACCTCGCCGTCGTCGATCCGCAGGGCGTTCCGGTGGCTGAAGGCGAGATCGGGGAACTGATCATAGGCGGCGTGGGACTGGCCCGCTACCTCGATCCCGCCAAGGACGCAGAGAAGTACGCCCCCATGACCTCGCTGGGATGGGACCGCGCTTACCGTTCCGGTGACCTGGTGCGTTTCGAAGCGGACGGCTTGATCTTCATGGGCCGGGCCGATGAACAGGTCAAGCTAGGCGGGCGACGGATCGAACTGGGCGAAGTAGATGCAGCGCTTCAGTCCTTGCCTGGCGTTGCCGGTGCCGCTGCGGCCGTGCAGACGACGGCGGCCGGTAATCAGATCCTTGTTGGATACCTGGCCCCCGCTGACGGTCATGAAGTGTCCATGGAGGAGGCACGCCGGCTCCTGGGCGAGAGCCTCCCTGCGGCGTTGATCCCGTTGCTGACCGTGGTGGATTCGCTCCCCACCAAGACCAGCGGCAAAGTTGACCGCCACGCACTCCCCTGGCCACTTGCAGGAGCGGGCGCCACCGAGGCCGGCAACGCGCCGCTGAACCTTCCAGATGACGCACGCTGGGTTGTAGAGCAGTGGGAGGCGGTACTGGGCACCCCGGTCAGCTCGCTCGACGCTGACTTCTTCTCCTACGGGGGCGGATCCCTGGCGGCGGCCCAACTCGTTTCCGCCCTTCGCGTCCGCTACCCCACCATCACCGTGGCTGATATCTATGCCACGCCGCGCGTCGGCGCGCTGATCGAGGCCGCACGGCAATCACTTCCCGACGGCGGCCTGCCGGGGCCTGCTGCTGAGCGCACCGTCCGCCCTACTGCGTTGAAGTCGCAAATATTCCAGGTGCTGATGGGCGTGCCATTGCACGTCCTGGTGGGCATGCGGTGGCTGACCTACCTGATGGCTGCAAACAAGCTGCTGGCGGACTTTGTCGGCTTTGCTGCAGCACCCGTGGTGTCCTGGTGGTGGATCGCAGTATCCTGGCTCATCTTTGTCAGCCCCTTGGGGCGGATGGCAATGTCAGTGGTTGCAGCCAGGGCGCTGCTTGGCAGAATCCAGCCCGGCACCTACCCGCGTTCCGGCAAGACTCACCTGAGGCTCTGGCTCGCCGAACAGATTCAGGACCTCTCGGGCGCTATCGGACTGGCCAGCGCCCCGTTTGTCCCCTACTACGCGCGTGCCCTGGGTGCAAAGATCGGCAGGGACGTCCACCTGCACTCCTTGCCCCCGGTGACGGGCCTGCTGTCCTTGGGTAGCGGCGCGAACATCGAGCCCGAAGTGGACCTTTCCGGCTGGTGGGTGGACGGGGATTCCGTCCACATCGGACAAATCCATGTGGGAGCTGGTGCCGTTGTGGGAGCACGAAGCACCCTGATGCCCGGAGCGACCATTGGGGCCGGTGCCCACGTCGATGCTGGATCGGCCGTGCTGGGCAAAGTGAAAGCCGGACATCTCGTGGCCGGCTCCCCCGCGGAGCGCCGCGGTAAAGCCAAGCACGAATGGCCGGAAACCGTCAGCCGGCGGTCCGTGGTTGACCGGTTCTGGTTGATCGCCTTCGCCAGCGCTTCGGCTCTGCTGGCCCTCATTCCCTATATCTCCGCATTCGCCGGCGCGCTGGTGATCCTGGCCTTTATCCAAGGCAACGAATCGCTGCAAACAGCACTTCCACAGATTGCCCTGGCTGTCCCGCTGGCCGCCCTGGTGTGGTTCTTCGGCAACCTGGTTCTCATCCTGGTAGTTGCCCGGCTCCTGGGCTTGGGCCTACAAGAGGGCTACTACCGGGTCCGCAGCCGCGTTGGCTGGCAGGTTTGGGCCACGGAACGCCTTCTGGACATGGCCCGGGACCTTCTCTTCCCGGTCTACGCCAGCCTTTTCACACCGATGTGGCTGCGCCTCCTCGGGGCCAAAGTTGGGAAAAACGTGGAAGCCTCCACGGTGCTGCTTGTTCCGAAAATGACCACCATCGGCGACGGCGCCTTCCTGGCTGACGACACCATGGTGGCCTCCTACGAGCTCGGTGGAGGCTGGATGAAGATTGCTCCAGCCAAAATAGGGAAACGCTCCTTCCTTGGCAACTCGGGCATGACCGCTGCGGGACGAAACGTGCCCAAGAACTCCCTTGTTGCGGTACTGTCCGCCACCCCGGCCAAAGCAAAGTCAGGCACCTCCTGGCTGGGCAGCCCGCCCGTCAGGCTGCGACGCACCGCGGTGGCCGCTGACCAAACCCGCACGTTCCAGCCTCCCCGCAGGCTCAAGATTGCGCGGGCCTTGTGGGAACTGTGCCGTTTGGTGCCTGTCATCCTGACGGTCGCCATCGCCCTCAGTGTCATGCTGGTGCTGGACTGGATAGCGAGCGGATGGGGCTACTGGCTGGCAGCCGTCCTAGGTGGTGTGGTGATGCTGGCAGCAGGGGCCGTAGCTGCACTGAGTTCGATCGTGGCCAAATGGGTTCTGGTGGGGACCATCCGGGCCGGCGAGCACCCGTTGTGGAGCTCCTTCATTTGGCGCAACGAGGTGGTGGATACTTTCATCGAGATGGTGAGCGCCCCGTGGTTTGCGCGCTCTGCTGCAGGAACTCCTGCCTTGGTGTGGTGGTTGCGCGGACTTGGCGCGAAAATCGGCCGCGGCACCTGGTGCGAAAGTTACTGGCTCCCCGAAGCCGACCTCGTGACCCTCGGTGAGAATTCAACCGTCAACCGTGGTTGCGTGGTCCAAACACACCTCTTCCACGACCGTGTCATGAGCCTTGACACCGTCACGCTCGGTAACGGAGCCACCATGGGTCCGCATGGCGTCATCCTCCCCGCGGCCAGTATCGGCAACGGCGGAACCGTTGGCCCGGCGTCGTTGGTCATGCGCGGCGAAACCGTCCCGGCCGGTTCGTATTGGATGGGCAACCCGGTGAGCCCCTGGGTGGGTCCGTCGGCACAAGCGCCGCGCCTGAAGTAGATTGGACGGATATGGCCGCACCAATCACCACTCCCACGACCGAAGCCGACCCCTACGCCTTGAACCACGGCAGCAGCGCCTACCGCGTGGACAGGTACGAGTTGGACCTCGATGTCAGGCTGGGCAGCAACAAGCTGATCGGCAAGGCGGTCCTGCGTTGCACAGCCTTGGAAGCTACGCCGCAGATTGTTCTTGACCTGGTGGGCCTGCGGGCCAGCAAGGTTCAGCTGGACGGCAAGAAGCTGCAGAAGTTCAGCCACCGGGCCGAACACCTGGTGCTTAACCCCGCGTCACCGCTCAAGGCGGGCCAGCAGTTCTCCCTCGAGATCCGCTACGACGGCAATCCGCAGCCGCGCCGCGGCCTCTGGGGCGATGTGGGTTGGGAGGAACTCAACGACGGCGTCCTGGTGGCCGGACAGCCCAACGGCGCGGCGTCCTGGTTCCCCTGCAATGATCATCCGCGCTACAAATCAAGCTTCTTCATCTCCGTGACCACTGACGACAACTACCGTCCCGTGTGCAACGGCAGGCTGATCTCCCACTCGCGAAAGTCGAGCAGGGAAACCTGGGTCTACGAGCAGTCTGAGCCCATGGCGACGTACCTGGCCACAGTGCAGATCGGGCGCTACGCCAAGGTTCCGCTGCACGTGGACGACACCCATCCCAGGGTGCCGCAGTTCGTCGCAGTCACGCCCGAGTTGGCCGTGGATGCTCTTCAAGGCCTGCGGCGCCAGCCGGACATGATGCGCACCTTTGAGGATTGCTTCGGGCCGTACCCATTCGCCGACTACACCTCAGTGGTGACCGAGGACGAACTGGAAATTCCCCTCGAAGCCCAAACCGTCTCCATCTTCGGCCGAAACCATATGCGTGATACCTGGGATGCCCAGCGTCTGATCGCCCACGAGCTTTCCCACCAGTGGTTTGGTAATTCCCTCACGGTCACCAGCTGGAAGGATATTTGGCTACACGAGGGCTTCGCCTGCTACGCGGAGTGGTTGTGGTCAGAAGAATCCCGCACCATGACGGTGTCCGCGCGGGCAACGGCCGCGTGGAAGAGGCTTAGCGCCGGTCCCCAGGATCTGCTGGTAGGCGATCCCGGTCCCGAGCTGATGTTCGATGACCGCGTCTACAAGCGGGGTGCCTTGGCCGTTCACGCTGTGCGGATGGCAGCTGGGGACGAGGCGTTCTTTGGTTTCCTTCAGCACTGGACTGCCTTGAACAGGCACGGTTCAGTATCAACGGAATCCTTTGTAGTAGCTGCAGATTCGTTCATACCGGGTTTCGATGCTGCCGCGATTCTTCGGCCGTGGCTCTACCAGTCCGCGCTGCCCGCGCTTCCGTAATCCTCAGCCGATAGCCAGGGCTGCGACGAGCCCGTCAGGAATTTCAGCGCCCGTAATGTCCCGCAGGCCAGGACGGTCCAGCACATCCAGCTCCGCGGGATTGTGCCTCAAACCTTCACCGGTCATTTTCAGCCAGGCTTCTTTGCGCGCCCACAGCCGGGCGCGTTGGCTGGATCGATCCCGGGGCGGGGTGGACGCTAGAAAGTTTCTCTCGTTTACGGTCAATGCGACATCGTCAAAACCTTCGAACGCTGCTTGGCCGACCACTTCAAGGTCCACTCCCAGCCGGAGGCCATCCGCTGGATGTACGACGCCGGCCAGCAGCACCCAGCCCGACGCCCGGGACGCGCTCAGCACCAAAGGTGCCGGACCGCCGTCGAGCATGAACCCAGGGCGGCCGTGGTCCTGGCGGGGGCCGCACTGCGGGCAGTGATAGTTCGGCACCAGCCGGGCAGGGTCCAAGTCGAGGAGCGCGGCGGCGAAGCGCTGGAGAGCGAGCCGGCCGGCAACGAATTCTTCCCGGTCCTTGGCGTTGGCGAAACGGAGTGCGCGTTTCTGGGCTGGTTCACCGAGACCCTTAAAGCTGGCACCAGGGGTAGGCACAAGATGGAGCTCGCGCAGCTCAGGCACCGGGCTGTCCATCCCGACCTCCTCTCCGGTTTTCTCCCCAGCAAACTGTAGCCGCTTCTCCCGCGCCCCACCCTCGGACGTACGTGTTCCCCGCAGTCAGGATCACACTGCGGGGAACAATTGTCGGCGGGTTAACTCAGCTGGGCTATTTCACCGAGGTCAGGTAGTTGGCCAGCGTAGGCGTGATGCGGGTGCCTGAGTTGGAGCTACCACCGTTGGTGTGGATCGCCACGATGGTGTTGGAGCTGTTATAGACAGGGGCGCCACTTTGCCCGCCGTAGGTGTCCATCTTGTAAAAGACCTTCTCAGTGGTGGTGCTCTCAATGGGTCCGGTCATGGTCCACATGGTGCCAAAGGCCTTATCCCCCGGGTATCCCCGCACTGTGGTGCTGGTGCCGTTCAGGCTCGCGGTGGTACCGGTGTAGTTGAGCCAGCCGGTGGTGTTGCCGATAGTGCAGTCGAGCTTGATGACGCCCCAGTCGGCGTTGGTGTTCGCCGAGTCGATCCAGCGCTGGTCCGTGAAGATCTCCGTTGCACCGCATGTGCCGTAGGGGTCGGTTGAACCATTACGGCCTGGGGCAACTTTGACGCCCCAGGAGTAGTCGGCCTCGGAGCCGGTGCCGCCCTCATGGACACAGTGTCCAGCCGTCAGCACTGTGTCATCGGAGATCAGCGCGCCGGAGCAGATGTAGCCGCCGTTGAACTCAATCTGCACGATGGAGCGATTGGGGGCTGCCGTGGTGTTGGTGATTCTTACCCGGCCATCGGCGCCGATGACTGAGTCCGTGGAAGCGCCGCCATTCTTGGTGGGTGCGGCAATGGTGTACTTGTCGGCCAGAGGGGATGCGGCTGAGCCCGACGTCTTCGTCTTGTCCACCGTGTGCCCTACGGGCTGAACCTCGGCAGCGGTTACTTGGGGCGTCGACCCTGACGCCACTGCAGCTCCACCAAACGAGGACGTCAGGACCATTACTGCTGCCCCGACAAGCAAAGCAACGTTCTGCTTCTTCATGGGTACCTTTCAAAGGACGGCTCTTATGGAACCGTGCGAGGGATGTGATACACATGTTTCACATGTGCATGACAAAACTGTCATACACGCATGAATAGTCTGTCAAGATGCTGGGAGTTCAATCTCGATAAAAGAAAATCCCCGGAACCATATGGTTCCGGGGATGATCAATCGCGAGCAATATCAGCGCTGCACAGCTCCGAAGCGCTCGGCTGCAACAGCAACGGCTGCAGCGCGGGCTTCGGATGCCTCATCCGCAGTCAGAGTACGGTCATCGGCGCGGAAACGCAGGCCAAAGGCGAGCGACTTCTTGCCCTCCTCAATGCCGGGACCCGCGTAGACATCGAACAGCGCAACGTCTTCGAGGAGCTGGCCTGCGCCTTCACGCAGCGCTGCCAGAACCTGGTCTGCCGGCGCGTCCTGCGGGACAACCAAGGCGACGTCCTGCGTCGCAACAGGGAATCCGGAGATGTGCTTGGCCACGATCACGTCAGCAGCAGCTTCGAACAACGCTTCCACATTCACCTCAAGCGCCACGGAGCGGGCAGGCATGTCGTGCGCAGCCAGCAACTTCGGGTGGAGCTCGCCGGCGTAGCCCACTACGTCGCCGTTGCGCAGCGAGAGCTGAGCTGCACGGCCAGGGTGGAACGCCTGGTGGCTTCCCTGGCTGACAACCAATTCCACGCCCAGAACATCGGCGATCAGGCGTGCCACGTCAACAGAGTCTGCCCAATCCCACGCCCGAGGCGTGTGCGTCGCAGCGGCCGGTGAATCATGTCCGGTCAGGACAGCGGCGATGTGCAATGGCTGGTGCGGGACGCCGTCGTACAGTGCATCCAGAACCTCATCGGAAGGCTTGACGCCCAGCGGCGGGATGGAATCCGTGCCCAGGGTTTCGCCCGGGAGGAACACCAAACCTGCCTCGTACACAGCCAAATCGCGGAAACCACGTGAGTGGTTGCGGCGGGCTACATCTATAAGGCCCGGCAAGATGGACGTCCGGAGGTATCCCTGTTCCTCGCTAATGGGGTTCGCCAGCTTGAGGGCCGGCCGGGCTTCACCTTCAGCTGGAACGCCAAAGGTGTCGTTGGCGGCCTTGGAGACAAACGGGTAGGACAACACCTCTGTGAGTCCTGCATCAGCCAAAGCCTGGACTACCCGGCGCTTTTGCTGCTGGCTGCGGCTCAAACCACGGCCCGGAGGCGCCACCGGAAGCGTTGAAGGGATGTTGTCGTAGCCCACCAGCCGGGCGATTTCCTCGGAGAGGTCTTCCTTGGTTTCGAGGTCATTGCGCCAGCTCGGAGCGGTCACAACGTAACCCGACGACGTCTTCTCCACAGTTGCACCCAGGTCCACCAAGGATGTGGTGATCTGCTCTTCGGTGAAATCGATGCCGATCCGGGCGGCGGCGAACTCGGCGGGCAGTTCAATGGTGACAGCCTCAGGAGGGGTTCCGACGTCGGTCCCGGCCTCGTCTGCCGTACCCCCGGCAAGTTCCACCAGGAGGTCAACGACGCGCTGCGCAGCGATGTTGGCAACGTGCCAATCAACACCGCGCTCGAAGCGCTTGGAAGCTTCGGACGGCAGCTTGTGCCGGCGACGGGACCGGGCGATGGAGACCTCATCGAAGTGCGCGGCTTCCACCAAGATGTTCGTGGTGGAATCGGACACCTCAGTGTGGGCACCGCCCATGACGCCTGCAATGCCGATGGCGCCGGAGTCGTCAGTGATCAGGAGGTCCTCGACGTCGAGCGTGCGCTCTTTGTCATCGAGGGTGGTGATCTCCTCACCGGCCACCGCACGACGAACCACGATGTCGCCCGAGAGCTTGTCCAGGTCGTAGCAGTGGTTGGGCTGGCCCAACTCAAGCATCACGTAGTTGGAAATATCCACCGGCAGCGAGATGGAGCGGACCCCGGCCAGGCGAAGGCGGGAGGACATCCACGGCGGTGTGGGACGGGAAGCATCCACGCCACGGACTGTGCGGGCCACAAAGCGGTCGCATCCGGACTTGCCGTAGATGGGCGCGTCGTCGTTGAGCTTGACGCCGTAGCCGCCCTGCAGGGAAGCCGGTGCGTTGACCTTGGACGCGGGGTCCGTGAACGACGTTCCGGTAGCGTGGGCGTACTCGCGGGCCACACCGCGGATGGAGAAGGCATACCCGCGGTCCGGGGTGACGTTGATTTCGGCTGCTTGGTCGTACAGACCCAGCAGTTCCATCGCGTCTGAGCCGATTTCCGGGTCCAGTCCGATGCGCGAGAGCACCAGGATGCCGTCGTGATCATCGCCGATACCCAGCTCACGGACGGAAGCGATCATGCCTGCGGACAGGTGACCGTAGGTCTTCCGCGCCGAGATCTGGAAGTTTCCGGGCAGAACGGCGCCCGGCAGGGTGACAACAACCTTGTCGCCCTCAACAAAGTTGTGGGCACCGCAAATGATGCCCTGCACGCCGGAAGGATCAATGCCCTCGCCGGTAAGGGTCTGCTCCTGGCCCTCGGGAACCACGCGGACCTGGCACCAGTTGATGGTCTTGCCATTGGTCTGCGGCTCCTTGACCAGGCTCAGAACCTGGCCAACCACAACGGGACCCGTCAGCTCATCCGTGGGACGGTGGACTTCTTCTTCTTCGAAACCAACCTTGACCAGGTCAGCCATGACGTCTTCGGCCGTTGCATCGGCCGGAACCTGCGCGAATTCACGCAGCCAGGAAAGTGGGATACGCACTATTAGATCTCCATCCCGAAGTGCTCGCTGAAACGTACGTCGCCTTCGATCATGTCGCGCATATCGCCGACCTCATTGCGGAACATGAGCGTGCGCTCTATGCCCATACCGAAGGCAAAACCTGAATAGATGTCCGGATCGATGCCGGCTGCCCGGAGGACGTTGGGGTTGACCATGCCGCAGCCGCCCCACTCGATCCACCGCGGACCGCCCTTGGCACCCGGGTGCCAGATGTCGAGCTCCGCGGACGGCTCGGTGAACGGGAAGTAGTTGGGCCGCAGGCGGATGGAGGCGTCGTCGCCGAACATCTGGCGGGCGAAGTGCTCCAGCGTTCCACGGAGGTCCGCCATGCTGAGGTTCTTGTCGATCGCCAGCCCTTCGAACTGGTGGAAGACAGGCGTGTGCGTGGCATCGAGTTCATCGGTGCGGAACACCTTGCCCGGGCACAGAACATAGATGGGCACTTCGCGTTCCAGCATGGAACGAACCTGCACCGGGGACGTGTGCGTGCGCATCAGCAAGTGGGCTTCGGGTGGCTCCACGAAGAACGTGTCCTGCATTTCGCGCGCCGGGTGGTCCGGCTTGAAGTTCAGGGCATCAAAGTTGAACCACTCGGACTCCACCTCGGGGCCTTCGGCGATTTCCCAACCCATGCCAACAAAGATGTCCGAGACGCGATCCTGCAGCGTGGACAGTGGGTGCCGTGCACCGGCACGCCGACGACGCGGACCCGCCGTGACATCCACAGTTTCCTCCACCAGAATGCGGGCGTCGTTCTCGGCTTCGAGAACCTGGGTCCGGGCTGCGAGCGCCTGGTTGACCCGGCCACGGGATGAACCCATGAGCTTGCCGGCGGCAGCCTTGTGTTCCTTGGCGAGGCCACCGATTTCACGGTTGGCCAAGCTCAGCGGCGACTTCTCACCGGTGTGGGCGAGGCGGACAGCCTTGAGTTCTTCAAGGGAGGAAGCAGCCGCAATAGCAGCAATGGCGTCCTCGACGGCGGCGGTGATGGCGGCTTCATCCAGCGGATTCGGGATGGCAGCGCCTGGCAAAGTGTCAGTCATCTACTGTTCTTAGCTACGAGTAGGGAACGGCCTGGCAAGGCAGGCCTGCAAAACGAAAGGGTAGTGCTCGCCGCGGACGGCAGGCACTACCCTTCAGTCTAGTTGAACCTCACAGTCGGGATTTAACCGCCGCGAATTTGTACAGCCCATAACGCGGCGGGAACCGCTGAGGGGCAGTAGCTGTCCCAGAAATCCGGCAGCGCCTAGGCGCCGGAAGCGGGCGGTGCCGGCGGCGGCGGAGGTACCGGGCCGTCGTCGTGCGTTTGGCCCGGCGGTGGGGCGGGCTGCTGAGCCGGCGCACCCGGAGTGTAACCTTGCCCTGCCCAGTCCTGCTGGGGGCGCTGGGCCGGCGGTTGGGGCTGGGACTGGTAGCCCTCCTGGCCCGGCTGGACCGGATGGTCCTGCTGTGCCTGATAACCCGGCTGGGCTGCATAACCCGGCTGTCCGTACGGAGCTGCACCGGCGAGCGCCGGTTCCTGCCGGGAAGACCTCTTGCGCAACAGGACGAACAGAAGGACAAGCGCGGCGGCAATGACAAGGACTGCCACGAGGATCCAGATGATCCACATCGGAATTCCAGCGTTGGCCTCTGCCTTGGCTTGGACCACTGACTCATTGACGGAAAGCATGTCAAACGTGGCCGTGTTGCCATCAACTGTGGCACCTTTAGCCTCCACCACTTTGCCCGGGAAAGTGAATTTCACAGACGCTTCGTCGAACATGGACTTCGCCATGGCGGATGATGAGGAGTCGCCGCTTTCACCGCCGGTCACTCCGCCCATGGAGATGACGTAGAAGTCCCCGTCCCTTTTCAGTTCGAAGGGGCTCTCGGAGCTGGATGACTCCGCCAGCTTGGCTGGGTCCAGGTTGGCAGCGGTGATCCGCTTGCCTTTGTACTTCTCATCCTCGTAATCCACCACGGTGGCACCGTCGGGGACGTCCATGCCTTGGCCCCCTGTACCGTTCGACTCCATGAATTCGTCGAAGGACTTATCTCCCAGCACGGATTTTTGGATGGCGTAGACCACCTCGTAGTCCACGCTCTTTTCATTGTTGACCTTCACGGACATGTTGATCTTGACGCAACCTGTCAATGCCAGCATGAGTGCGATCAATACACCGACGACGCCCACGGCGCGCTTCGCGTTCATTTTCCCTCTTCCCCCAATGTAAGTGCGGCACCGGCGGGTGCCCGATTAGCGTATCTCCGCCACCCGTGCCGCGCCATACACCACCGGGTTAGCATGGCTTCATGACTCCCGCGCAGCGCGTACGGCAGATCGCAAACGTCCTCAACCTCTCCACGCCGTTGGGATTGGTGGTGGCAGCTGCGTCCCGGTGTGCCGTGTCCAGCGGCCCCCGCGGGCTTCTGATCGCTGCCGGATATCACTGGAAACTCCCACACGCCGGCGCTTTTACCCTGGGCAACGTCATCTTGTACCGGGCGCCGCAGGGCGTGGCCGGAAGCAACACAGTGCTCTTGGGCCATGAGGAACGGCACAGTACCCAGTACGCGTACTGTCTCGGCCTTCCCTTCCTGGCCCTTTACGGCATCGCCGCTGGTTGGTCCATGCTTCGAAGCGGGAATCCGGCGTCGAGGAATTTCTTTGAACGGCAGGCCGGCCTTGCAGCTGGCGGCTACGTTGACACTCACCCCCGCCGGCAGGGCAGCCCTGCGGGCCAGCGAATCGAGGCCGAAGCATGAACCGAACCATCACTGTCACGGGAACCGCGAGCGCGAAGGCTGTTCCGGATTTGGTGACCTTGACGCTCGGTGTGGAAACGCGCCGCGGCACGGCCGCTGAAGCCTATGACGACGCCGGCAAGACGGCCAACGCTGTTGCAGCCAGTTTGCGGGGTGCGGGTGTTTCCGCCGTGGATCTTCGAACGAGCGGATTGAACCTTCGCGCAGACCTTGTCTGGGTGGAGGGGCAAGGTCAGAAAGTGACAGCCTACGTGGCTTCCACCGATCTGCAGGTGGGCATCCGTTCCCAGGCGGACGCTCCAGCTGCGATCGCTGCCGCTGTTGCTGCCGGCGGAGACGAGATCCGGATTAACGGGATAGAACAAGGCTTTGCAGATTCTTCTTCCGTCACTGCCCAGGCGCAGGAGGCGGCGTGGCAGGATGCTGTGGCCCGAGCCGAACAGTACGCATCGCTGGCTTCGTCCCGGCTTGGGAAGGTGGTCTCCATCTCCCAGGAGCCGCTGCACGGCGGCCCCATACCCTTGGGTGGAATGGTGAGGGCATCCTTCACTGCGGAGTCCATGCCCGTGGAAGCTGGAGAGTCCTCGGTTTCGGCGAGCATCCGGGTTGAATGGGAGCTTGTTTAGCGGATAGCCCCGGCCGAATATTTCACATCGGCCTGCGTGTGCAGGGCAGTCCTGACAATATCGGCGATTCCTTCTGCCATCGTCTCCAACGGCATGGACGGCGTTGCGCTGCCTTCCGGAAGCTGCTCCGGCAGATAGGGGACGTGAACGAATCCGCCGCGGATACCGGGCTTGGCTGCCAACGAGTGCATCAGCGCATAGAAGATGTGGTTGCACACGTAGGTGCCGGCAGATTGTGAGACTTCTCCCTTGATTCCCGCGATCTGGAGGTTTCGGAGCGCAGCTTTTATGGGCAAGCTGGAGAAGTATGCCGCAGGCCCGCCCGGGACGACCTCTTCATCAATGGGGCGCTGCCCTTTGTTGTCCGGTATCCGGGCGTCATCGCAGTTGATGGCGACGCGTTCCAGGGAAATCCGTCCACGGCCTCCGGCAAGGCCAGTGCAGACCACAATGTCAGGGTTCAGACGGGCTATGGCATCGGTGAGAACCTTTGCCGACTCGCCAAAGACGCACGGCAGCTCCACCGCTTCAACGGTGATGCCTTCCGCGGCGAGCAACTCCCTCGCCCGCCGCGCTGCCAGCCACGAAGGATTCACAGTGTCCTCAGCAAAAGGTTCGAAGCCGGTCAGCAGAATCATGGGCCAACCTTAGCAATGCGCCAGCCCCTGTGATCCGGTCATTGGTCTCAAGGCCTTGACATTCATTCGAACATACCTTCGAATAGAGTCCATGAGATGGGACGCACAAGCATTGTCACCTTCGCGTGGACCGGCGTCAGAAACCAGTGACACTCAGGCTCCGGGCCCTGCCCCGGCACTGGATGCCTTGTTGCCACTGGCCGGGCTTGTGCGTTCCATCTCAACACCCGAGTTCTCGGGCGTCACCTTCCATGAGGTCACCGCAAAGTCAGTGCTCAACAAGGTGCCAACCGGATCCAACATGCCGTTTGAGTGGACCGTTAATCCGTACCGCGGTTGCAGCCATGCCTGCGTGTACTGCTTTGCCCGCAAGAGCCACACGTACTTGGAATTCGACGCCGGCCGGGATTTCGATTCGCAAGTGGTGGTCAAAATCAACGCCGCCGAAGTTCTCCGCAAAGAACTGGCTAGACCCTCCTGGCAACGTCCGCAAGTGGCCCTGGGTACCAACACAGACCCCTACCAGCGCGCAGAAGGCCGCTACGCCCTCATGCCAGGAATCATCCGGGCCCTTGCCGATTCAGGAACACCATTCTCCATTCTGACCAAAGGCACACTGCTGGCGCGGGACATTCCACTGCTCAAGCACGCAGCTACGCAAGTGCCTGTGGACCTGGGCATCTCTCTGGCCATGACCAACGAAGATCTGGCTGCACTGATCGAGCCCGGCACTCCTTCTCCCAGGGCGCGCTTGAAGCTCATCGCCCGTCTTCGAGACGCTGGCCTAGGATGCGGCGTTATGGCCATGCCGATTCTCCCGTGGCTCACGGACTCGGACGAAGCACTCGACTCCCTCTTCACTGAACTGACCAAGGCTGGAGCCACCGGAGTCACCGCGGGGGCTTTGTACCTCAAGCCCGGAACACGCGAGTGGTACATGCAATGGCTGGCCGCCCAGCATCCGGAACTTGTGGGTAAGTACCGGCGGCTCTATGGCCAGGGATCCTATGCCTCCAAGGAGTACCGCACCTGGCTCACAGGAAGAATCACCTTTTTCAAGGCGAAGTACGGCTTCACTGGGACGTCTGGATTCAGCCATCGGAATGCCCGCGGCGCTTCCGGTCCCACAGCGGCCCCCGCGCGAGTCAGTGCTCCCCTCCCGGGGCAACAGCCGCTCTTCTAAGCGTTTGTTCTCACGCTGGAGCGGCAACCCTGTCCAGCAAGGCCCGGACTATGGGCAGGTCCGCCGGTATCCACGGAAGACCGAGTAGTTGGTCACTGTCAGCTAACGACACCCAGCGCAGTTCATCGTGATCTTCCAGGGGCCGCGGCTCCCCCGCTGTCAGTTCGGCAAACCACACCCGCATGGCAGCGCGCTCGTTGAGCGTCCACCCGACGATGTTGCCGGACTCCAGCTCCGGTCCCAGGTTCACTTGAACTCCCAGTTCTTCGGCGAGCTCCCGGTGCAGGGCATCCTCCGCTGATTCTCCGGTTTCCACCTTGCCACCCGGAAATTCCCACATCCCTGCAAACTGGGGTGGTGCTGTGCGGCGTGCGGCCAGCAGGCGGGTCGGGGCCTCCAGGGAGTCGACGACGGCGGCGCCCACGACATTTATCAATCCAGTCACCGCAACAGTCTATGGTGGTCCGGACCATGGGCATCGTCACAAACCGGCCCCAAGTCACTGGCCCGGGACTAAACTTGTTATCGGATTTTTCTCCGCATTCCCCAGCCCACAAGGCACCCTCAAGAAGCAGGCTTATGACTACCACTGTGTCCCCGTCCGCCACCGCCAAAGCAGCAAGGAACCACCTTGGCCTGGCAATCCTGGCCCTGGCCATGGGCGGATTCGCCATCGGAACCACCGAGTTCGCCATGATGGGCCTGTTGAAGGAGATCGAGGAAGGGCTGGGCATCAGCACCCCCGAGGCCGGCAACCTCATCTCGGCTTACGCCCTGGGTGTGGTCATTGGCGCTCCCGTCTTCGCAGCGTTCGGGGCAAAGCTCCCCCGAAAGCACCTTGCCCTGGGGCTAATGCTTTTCCTGTCCGTGGCGAACCTGACGTCCTTCATCGCACCCGACTACGGCTTCATGCTGCTCTCGCGCTTTGCTTCGGGCCTTCCCCACGGAGCCTTCTTCGGAGTGGCAGCCGTCATCGCTGCCGGCCTCGTCGCCCCTACCAAGAGGGGATGGGCAATCTCCATGGTGATGGCAGGACTCACGGTCTCCAACGTCATCGGCGTCCCTGTGGCCACGTGGGTGGGTCAGACCTTCGGCTGGCGGCTGCTCTTTGTCATTGTCGGCGCAATCGGACTCTTGACCGTTGCCATGGTGTGGAAGTTCGTCCCCTTCGAAGCAGCCCACCCGGAGGCGAGCATCCGGCGCGAGCTCGGAGCACTCAAGCGGCTTCAGGTTTGGCTGGCATTGCTGATCGGCGTCATTGGATTTGGCGGCTTCTTTGCCGTGTACACATACATCGCACACACCATGACATCCGTGGCTGGAATACCCGAAAACCTGATCCCCGCCGTCGTGGCCCTCTACGGACTAGGCATGGTGGTGGGCAATATCTTTGGCGGACGCCTTGCCGACAAGTCCGTGATGGGCACCATTTACTGGGTCATGCCGGGAATCGCCGTAGCGCTGGTGGTTTACGCCATCGCTGCGCACTGGGCTTGGGCCGCTTTCATCATGGCGTTCGTAGTGGGCGGCATCGGCTCCATGCTGACCCCTGCCCTGCAGACCCGACTCCTGGACGCTGCACCTGGCGCGGCATCGTTGGCATCCTCTCTGAATCACTCAGCCCTTAACATCGCCAATGCTCTCGGCGCGTTCCTTGGCGGAACTGTTATTGCCTGGGGTTGGGGCTACGTTGCTCCGGCGTTGGTGGGCGCTGTGCTGGCCATCCTCGGCCTTGGAGTAGCTTTGCTCAGCGGCCTGCTGGAGCGCAGAAAGCCCCTGGTCACGTCTCCGCCTACAGACGCCGCGGAACCGACGCGCCCCTGATCAGGGGCCACGGATCCGACGCGCCGCCCAACACCTAGCGACGAGACAAAGCGCAGGAACAAAAAGATGGGCTCCGCCGTAGCGGAGCCCATCTTTTGCGTTAAATCTACGTGGTCAAAGCCTAGAGCTGTTTACACATTCCCCGGCCTGGCGCTCTGCTGGGAACGCGCACTGGCATAAAGGCACACGGTGGCGGCCGTGCCCAAGTTCAAGCTTTCAGCTGCCCCGTAGACGGGTACGGCCACCCGGTGATCAGCCAGTGCCAGCTCGGCGTCCGACAACCCCTGTGCCTCGTTACCGAAAAGCCATGCCGTAGGAGACTCGAGGGCATAGTCCGAAGCTACGGAATCATTCCCGAGTCTCCGCGCCGCATTCTCGTCCTGCAGCTGGTCCAGGTTGACGGATCCATAGCCATCAGCGGCCAGAATGCCGATCCCGCGCTCCCGGCACTGCGCTACGAGCTGGTCAACATCGGCGCCGAGTACAACCGGCAGGTGGAAGAGGGAACCCGCAGTAGAGCGGACAGCTTTGGGGTTGTAGATGTCCACGCTCGAGCCGGTGAGGACAACAGCATCGGCGCCGGCAGCATCGGCCGCGCGCAGCACAGTTCCGGCGTTGCCGGGGTCGCGCACCTGGCACATCACCGCGATCAGGCGGGGACCGGCGTCGAGTACCGACTCAAGGCTGACATCCACGAAGCTGCACACGGCAACAATGCCCTGGGGGTTTACAGTGTCAGCCATGGCCGCAAGGACTTCGTCACTGGCAAGCCGGAGCAGGGTTCCCTGTGCGAGGTCGGCAAGCTCAGGAAGGCGCTCCAAGCACGCTTCACTGGCAAAAACTTCATGCACGACGGCGGGACCTCCGGCCGCGGTGCGCTCACGGTGCAAGGTCAACGCCTCACGCACCGCTTGCGGTCCTTCTGCAAGGAAACGACCGCGCTTTAAACGGGCCGGGCGCCCGGCAAGCTTGGCGACGTCCCTCACCCGATCAGCTCGGGGGTTGGTCATCGGAAAGTCTTGCGGGCGCCCGGTTTCGTTCATATAAAGAACTTTAGTGGCAGTTGCGACTAGTTCTTGATCTGCTGGCGGGCTTCTCCGCCTGCAGGCTCAAAGCCGGCAGCCTTTGCAGCCTCAACCGTGGAGAACCAGTATTCAGCAGCGGTGGTGTTGTACCAGGTGGAACCCGGAACGTGGTACTTCTTGGACTCAGCGTTGCCCTTGATGGCGTAGCCTTCCGGAGCCTCGTCGCCATCAGCAGCAACTGCGCCGTCGATGGCCGGCTTCTCGGAAACGACAGCCTTGACAGCGGTTGCAGTGGCAGCAGCCGGAGCAACCTTGGCAGCCTTGGGAGCAGCAGCCTTGGGAGCAGCAGCAGCGGCCGGAGCGGACGTGTCAGCCGGAAGTGCTGCCTTGGCGATGTTCACCAGAGCGGCGAAAGCGTTGGCGTCGGAGACAGCCAGCTCGGCCAGCATGCGGCGGTCAACCTCGACCTCAGCGGCCTTGAGGCCCTGGATCAGACGGTTGTAGGTGAGGCCGTTGGCGCGGGATGCAGCGTTGATGCGCTGGATCCAGAGGCGACGGAAATCGCCCTTCTTCTTGCGGCGGTCACCGTAGCTGTACACAAACGAGTGCAGCAGCTGCTCTTTGGCCTTACGGTAAAGGCGCGAACGCTGACCGCGGTAACCCTTTGCGCGTTCGAGGACAACCCTGCGCTTCTTGTGGGCGTTTACCGCCCGCTTCACACGTGCCACGTGCGTACTCCTTCAGAAATCTTTATCCCAAGCTGCTACTGCCGGAAACCCGGCCGGCCTGAGAAGGCTTTTGGTGTAGTCGGTCCCTGCCGGATGGCAGTAACCAAAGAACTTGGAACTTAGACGCCGAGCATCTTCTTGATGACCTTGGCGTCGCCCTTGAAGACGAGCTTGTCGCCGGCGAGGCGACGGGTCAGCCTGGAGGACTTGTGCTCCAGGTAGTGACGGCGGTTGGCCTGCTGACGCTTCAGCTTGCCGGTACCGGTCAGCTTGAAGCGCTTCTTAGCACCGCTGTGGGTCTTCATCTTCGGCATGGGAACCGATCTCCTTACGTATCCACGGACAAGTCCGCGATTCTATCGTGCAGCCGGCCTACGAGGGTCGGCGTGCTGGTTGCTTGCCGATGGAGGCAGAGCCTCCACGGCGTTGAACTAGTTGGTCTTGCGTGATGCTGGCTTGGGCGCAGCCTTGGGAGCTGCGGGCCGAGCTGCCGGCTTGGGAGCTGCCGGCTTGGCGACGGGCTTCGGAGCCGAAGGAACTGCGGGCTTCGGGGCGGCTGCCGGAACCACTGGCTTCGGAGCTGCTTCAGCTGGTGCAGCCTTGGCGGCGGGGGCTGCCTTCGCAGGTGCCGGTGCTGCCTTGGCGGGAGCTGCTTTGGCCGGTGCCGGCGCTGCCTTTACTGCAGGCGCCTCCACTACGGGTGCTTTTTCAACATCCGGAGCAGGTGCTTCTTCAGCAACCGGGGCCTCTTCAGCAACCGCTGCTTCCTCAGCAGCGGGAGCTTCTTCAGTAACCGATGCCTGGGCCTCGGGGGCTTCGGCCGCTTCCTGCGTGGTCTCCTCTTCGGTGACCTTGAAACCCTCGGGCAGAAGGTCAGCGAGGCTCTGAGTCATCGGAGCCTGCTCGCCCTTGGTGTCAACACGTCCGGACGCCTTGGCTTCATTCTGCGCCTTGGCTTCAGCACGCTGCGTAGCGCGGCGCGCTTCAGCCTTGGCTTCAGCCTTGTTCTTCAGGGGGCCGATCACCATGACCATGTTGCGTCCGTCAATGCGCGGGCTGGACTCGATGATGCCAACCTCAGCAACATCTTCAGCGAAGCGCTGCAGCAGGCGGATACCCATCTCGGGGCGCTGCTGCTCACGGCCGCGGAACTGAATCATGGCCTTCACTTTGTCGCCGGCACCGAGGAACCGAAGTGCGTGTCCGCGCTTGGTTTCGTAGTCGTGCTTGTCGATCTTCAGGCGGAAGCGGATTTCCTTCAGAACCGTGTTGGTCTGGTTCTTGCGGGCCTCGCGGGCCTTCACTGCGGCTTCGTACTTGTACTTACCGAAGTCCATCAACTTGCAAACAGGAGGCTTAGCCTGCGGGGCAACTTCAACGAGATCGAGATCGGACTCGGCAGCAAGACGCAGGGCGTCCTCGATGCGGACAATTCCTACCTGTTCGCCGGCAGGACCGACCAACCGCACCTCGGGGACGCGGATACGCTCATTGATTCTTGGCTCGCTAATGTTAAAGCTCCTGTGGTTGTGGTGATGTCACCGGCAAATAGAGAAGGCCCCCAATTGCTGGTGCAATCGAAGGCCTCGAAGATCGGTAGCACTTCCTCCAGGGAAGCACACGCATCCGGAGGCAGTGCCTCCAAAAGCGTCCGACCAGGTACCCGGCAACCTCTTGTCCCGAAAAGGGATCCTGTCCCCGAAGGGAGCGGCTGACGCGGGTGGGAGAGAACTCCGCTTGCAAACTGAAAACCAATTCTACAGAAACAACCCGCCAAGCGCACATTGCGTGAGGCGGGAGCATGTATTGCGCATGTTGCCTGTGAATAACGACTTCCAGTCGGTCTGTGACAAGCTTACCAGTATGAGCACTGAAGACAGCAATTCCCGTAACTCCTATAGCGAAGACGCCGCCCCCGCCGTTGATGCCGGGGTGTCCCAGCAGATCCGCGACATCGCTGAAGTTCCGGCCGTGGAAGTTATTACTACCGGCGCCGTCCACCTCATGAGTGCGGCGGCCGTCAAGGTTGGCCTGGCAGATGACCCCAATGCCGAGGACCTCAAGGACTTGGACGAGGCCCGCAAGCTGATCACCGCCCTCGCCGGCCTGGTGTCGGCAGCCGCCCCGGAGATCGGTTCACAGCACGCAGGTCCGTTGCGCGATGGCCTGCGCTCACTGCAACTGGCCTTCCGCGAAGCGTCACTCATTCCCGACGCACCGGGCAAGGGCCCGGGCGAAAAGTTCACCGGACCGGTGAACTAGCACCAACTACGGCAAGAAACTACGACGGCGGGTCGACCAGGTGGTCGACCCGCCGTCGTCGTCAGGTGAGCTTTTCAGACCCGTGCTGCCCGGCGACGCAAGGACGTCAGGACGAGTCCCGCCGCACACAGGACGACGCCGGCGATTCCCACGGCCGCGAACCCGCCGGACGGTCCAACGGTGTCGATGAAGACTCCGGCCAGAGGTGCGCCGAGCGCGACTCCTGCGGTCAGCGCGGAGCCGTACCAGCCCATGGCTTCACCCCGGCGCTCTTCCTCAACGAGGTCAGCCACCTTCTCGGAAGAGGCAGACAAGACCGGGGCGCACAACAAGCCAGGCAGGAGCGAGAGGAACGCCAGAGTCCAGGTGTCCTGGGCAAATCCCATCGGAATAGTAAATGCGGCCATGCCCAACAGCAGGAGCATGGGCGAGATGGACCGCTTCATGGACCCGTAAATGAGGCCACCAACCACCGACGCGGCGCACCAGAAGAAGAACACAATACCGATTTCATTCTGGTGCCCGCCGCGTTCCAACAGACCCACGATGCTGACATCGGAACCGCTCAACACCATGCCCGATCCCGCAGCAACAGTGAAGAGTGCACCAACAGAGACGGTGAACCACGTAAAGTTCCTGGCCACACGATTTCTAAGGCCTGCAGTTCGGGATGTCGACGACGCCATTTCCGACGCCGCCTCCTGGACGTGGGCAGGCGCTGACGCCACCATCGCTGCCTCGGCAGCAACCAGGTCAGCTGCAGCCCGGTCCGCGGACTCCTGCGGAGTACAGACCGCTTCGCTGCGGGTGGGCGGGTTGAACCACATCAGGAACAGCCCGGCCACGGACACGGAGACGCCCACGGCCGTGAGCCCAATAGCCGAAAAACCGCTGGTGGCGACGATTGCCCCCACAGCCGGCCCGATCATGAAGACCAGCTCGGTGGCGATGGAGTCGAGGGCGAACGCCGAACGCCGCTGCTCGCCGTCGACCATGACGCCCAGAGACTGCCGGACGACACTGAAGATCGGCAGCGTGAAAAGGCCGCCGACGAACACCAGCGGCAGCAACCACTCGTAGGAAACATGCGGGACGATCGACCAGATGACAGTCTCCGAGACGACTGAAGGGATCAGCGCCTTGCGGAGGCCCACCATGTCTACGCGGCGGCCGCGCCAAGGAGCGCCCAGCGCAATGCCAATGGTCATCACAGCAGCTGCTGCACCGGCGGCGGCATAACCCTGGCCAAGTGTGAGCACGATGTGCAGCGTGAGCAGCACGCCAGCAGCCGAGTGCGGAATGCGGGCAATCATGCCCACTATCAGCAAACGCCGGACAGGTCGGATGGACAGCATCTCTTTATAGAGAGCGAAGTTCACTGGCTAAATCCTCTTGTTCCCCAGGGCAGCCCCGGGGAACCGGTACTGCCGTTAATACTGCGTGGGCTCCTGTGCTGCACGCTGCAGTTTTACTTCCATGGAATCAACGCTTTCGGCAAAGGAATCCATTTGCGCCCACGCCTCGTTCAATTGGGCAACGAGAGTTTGCACTGCTACGGCGTCGAGTCCATCCTCAAGGAAAAGAACAACGCGTAGTTCCGGCCCCGCACCGCCTCCTGAGACCTGGCGGCCATCGGCCGTCAGCGACGCAACACCGCCGCCGGGTTGCGTCTCAAGGCGACGGACCGTTTGAAAGGCCGAGACCGTTGAAGCGAGAGCTGACTCCAGTTGATCATCAAGGTATGACGGCGTCCAGTCCTTCTGCTGGGCAAGGGCCCACACGGCCGGGCGCCGCACAACAAAGGCAAAGTCGGAACCGGGATCCAGCACCAACAGCTGCGCGCCCTCGGATACCGCCGAAAGCGCCGCACGCGCGGCGTAAACGGCAACCGGCCGGGCCTCCGAGTGCCATGCCTCGAGAGCGGCTGCGGAGGTAAAGACCGGCATGGCCGTGCGGCCATCAGGAGCCTTCAGTGTGACCAAAGCCATATCCGCTTGCTTGTCAGCGTGCAGGCCGTCAACGCCTTCTGCTTCTTCAGCCAACTGAGCAACTACCGGAACGAAAACCCGTGCCGTCGCCAAGGAGGCCACAACGTCTGCCTCGCTGCCGGTTCCGTTGATCAGAGCCGCGACGGCGGCTACGTACCCGGGGTCCGCTGAGCCGTCGTCGTCCTCGAAATTGTGGATCTTGGCGTCGTCACCGCTGAGGCTCCTACCGGCCCAGGGCTGGCCTGCAGAGTCCGTAGCTCCCCCGGCGCCGGCCAACGCAGCCGCGATGTGGCCGGGTAGCTCGCGCCTGGCCTGACCTTGATCCCCGTGCTGGTGACCTGCGTTATGAGGCATCAGCGGCGGCCGGCAACGTCCAGTGCTTCGGGCAGAGTAAAGGCACCGGCGTAGAGAGCCTTGCCAACAATCGCACCTTCAACACCCAGCGGGACCAGTTCGCGCAGGACACGGAGGTCTTCCAGGCTGGAGATACCGCCGGAGGCGACCACAGGCTTACCGGTCTTCTCAACCATCTGGCGCAGAAGTTCCACGTTCGGCCCCTGAAGGGTTCCATCCTTGGTGACGTCGGTGACTACATAACGCGCACAGCCGGCATCCTCGAGGCGGGCAAGAACCTCCCAGAGGTCGCCGCCCTCCTTGGTCCAACCGCGTCCGGCAAGCGTTGTGCCGCGGACATCAAGGCCGACGGCGATCTTGTCACCAAAGCGATCGATCGCACGGCGGGTCCACTCGGGGTTCTCCAACGCCGCGGTTCCAAGGTTCACGCGGGCGACACCCAGTTCCAGTGCACGCTCAAGAGACTCGTCATCCCGCAGTCCGCCGGAGAGCTCCACCTTGACGGCGAGCTGCGACACCACCTCGCTGATGAGCGCGGCGTTGTCTCCACGTCCGAAAGCTGCATCGAGGTCCACCATGTGCACCCATTCGGCACCGGCGTTCTGCCAGTTCAGTGCTGCTTCCAGCGGGGTCCCGTAGCTGGTTTCCGAGCCTGCTTCTCCTTGGAGGAGGCGGACCGCTTGGCCGTCAACAATGTCAACGGCCGGCAGGAGTTCCAGAACGGACTGGGCGGAGGAGGTCATGTGTGTCCTTGAAGTTCGAAAAGGGTGATGCGGCTAGTTGAACGACTGGTTCAGTTTCCCAGCGTCAGGAGATAGGCGGCCAGGAGGGACATCCCTGCCAGCACGTAGAAAGAAATAGAAACCCAACGCGGCTTTTTCTGCTGATGGAAGGAGATCCCCCCACCTACCAGCAGGCCGGCGAGGCCCATAAGTAATACCGACCACCACATCTAAGCGGCACCGCTTCCGGATTCTTTCGAAGCGGGCTTACGGAGGCTATCCACCCAGTTTCGCAGGAGCCGGGCCCCGGCATCCCCTGACTTCTCCGGGTGGAACTGCGTGGCGCAGAGCGGGCCGTTTTCCACTGCGGCAATGAAGCGTGCACCGTGCTCGGACCACGTCACCATGGGAGGAGCCATACGGGGCTGAACGACGTCGAAGTTCCACTCCTGGACTCCGTAAGAGTGCACAAAATAGAAGCGTTCCTGTTCAACACCTTCGAACAGCTTTGAGCCTTCGGGGACGTCCACGGTGTTCCAACCCATGTGCGGCACCACTGGAGCGGGAAGGAGCTCAACCTTGCCGGGCCACTCAGCCATGCCTTCGGACTCGGTGCCGTGCTCAACTCCGGCTTCGAAGAGAACCTGCAAACCCACGCAGATGGCCAGCACAGGACGGCCACCGGCAACCCGACGTCCGATCATGCGGATGGCATCAACGGACTTGAGTTCCTTCATCACGGTCTCGTAGGCACCAACTCCGGGCACCACCAGACCATCAGCGTTGAGCACGTCCTCAGGCTTGGAGCTCAACACCACGTGCGCGCCCGCACGTTCGAGGGCGCGGACGGCAGAGCGAACGTTGCCCGATCCATAGTCCAACACGGTGACGGTTGGCTTGCCTTCAGGCGACTCCGGCTTTACGGACGCTATGGCGTCGGCCACGGCTCCATTGTTCAGAATCTGGCCGCTCATAGTGCGCCCTTAGTGGAGGGAATGCCCTCCACACGGGGATCGGACTCAACAGCTGCACGCAACGCGCGGGCAAAGGCTTTGAACTGGGCCTCAACGATGTGGTGGGGGTCGCGGCCGGCCAGGACGTTCATGTGGAGGCAGATTCCGGCGTGAAGCGTAATTGCTTCAAAAACGTGACGGGTCAACGATCCCGTGAAGTGTCCGCCGATCAGGTGGTATTCCTGTCCGGCCGGCTCGCCACCGTGCACCAGGTAGGGTCGTCCGGAAACATCAACGACGGCGTGCGCCAAGGCTTCGTCCAAAGGAACCGTGGCTTCACCAAAGCGACGAATACCGGCTTTATTGCCCAGTGCCGTTCGGAGGACCTCGCCGAAGGTAATGGCGACGTCTTCCACCGTGTGGTGGGCGTCAATGTGGGTGTCGCCAGTAGCTTTGACGGTCATGTCAATCAGGGAATGCTTGCACAGAGCCGTCAGCATGTGGTCGTAGAACGGAACCGAAGTGCTGATATCCGAGACGCCTGAACCATCCAGGTTAATCTCCACCAGGACCGAAGACTCACTGGTGGTGCGCTCCATGCGCGCGGTGCGGGCAGCGGTCGGCGCGGCGCCGGTTTCGCTCATTGGGACATCCTTATACACGGAGGGGTGGGTTAGGTCTAGGAACAAGTTTAGGCGTGGTGCGGCGCGGTGCCGTCCAGCAGGGCTTCCAAGGCCTCCAGGAACGCAGTCGTTTCCGGCTCGGTTCCAGCGGTGACACGCAAATGCCCCGGGATACCGACGTCGCGAATCAACACGCCGGCGTCCAGCAGGCCCTGCCAGATAGTGTGTGGATCCTCCAGTCCCCCAAAGAAGACGTAGTTGGAGTCCGAAGCAGCAGGCTGGAGGCCCATGCGGAGCAGTTCAGTCACAATCCTGTCGCGCTGGACCTTGATGTCCTCGACGTCGGCCATGAGGGCTTCGCGGTGATTCAGCGCAGCGAGGGCCGTTGCCTGCGTCACGGCAGAGAGGTGGTATGGGAGACGGACCAGCCTGATGGCGTCCGTGACTTCCGGGGCTGACGCCATGTATCCGAGCCTGGCGCCCGCCAAAGCGAATGCTTTGCTCATGGTGCGCGAGACGATCAGACGCTCGCGTCCGGGCAACAGGGTCAGGGCGCTCGGCGTGTTGTCGTGTGCGAACTCGTGGTAGGCCTCATCCACGATCACCATGGCCTGGCTGGCTTCGCCGGCCTCGTAAACAGCCTCCACGACGTCCAATCCCAAGCCCGTACCTGTGGGGTTGTTGGGCGAGCACAGGAAAACGATGTTGGCGCCCGTTTCCCGGACCTGAGCAGCGGCCGATTCGGCGTCCAGCCCGTAGTCGTCCGCGCGGACTCCGCGGACATACTCGGTGTCAGTGCCACTCGCGAGCAGGGGGTACATGGAGTACGTGGGAGGAAAGCCCAATGCCTTGCGGCCGGGTCCACCAAAGGCTTGGAGGATCTGCTGCAGGACCTCGTTGGATCCGTTGGCCGCCCAGATGTTGTCCGGGGAAAGCCCGTGGCCAAGGTACTCGGCCAAGGCTTCACGAAGTTCGGTGAACTCCCGGTCCGGATAGCGGTTCAGCCCGGTGGCCGCAGCGGCCACGGCCTCAGTGATGGCGGCTTGGACATCTGCGGGGACGCCATGAGTGTTTTCGTTGACGTTGAGCAGGATCGGTACATCGAGCTGCGGTGCGCCATAGGGGCTCAATCCACGCAGGTTGGTCCGAAGGGGAAGTCGGTCAAGTCGCTCAAGCTGGTCACTCACCAACCCAGTTTAAGGGGCGGCCGGGACTGCCGACTAACTGTGACGCCCGACCCTTGATTTCTGCGGGTGCCGAGGGATCAGTTTGCAGGGACGAACAGCTGCTGGCCGGGCAGGATGCGGCCGCCCCGGAGGTCGTTGAGCTGGATGATCTCGGCGATGACGTCGCGGGGGTCACGCTCGGGAGCGGCAGCGCCGGCGATGCCCCAGAGGGACTGACCTGGCTGGACTGTAACAGTGACGGCAACAGGCGGACGCAGTTGGGACTGCGAGTCGGCTGCCTTGGCCGGGGAGTTGATAAATCCGGCAAGACTCAGCAACGCTGCAACCAACAGCATGGCCGGGATGCCGAAGAAGACGATCCGTCCCCTTCGGGTCAGGCGCAGGCGAGCGGGTGCCTGGGTCGTACGGAAATCAGCGAACGTAGTGACTGCGGACATGAGCTGAGCCCTTCTGAGCTATTGCCACGCTCCGGGATGCCCGGTGCCTGGCTGCCAATTCTTTGTGTTCCCCTGGGCCTGCCCCGGATGTTCGAACGCTTTGTTCGAACATCCAGCTTCAGCATCAGGTTTATAGAACACATATTCGAACCTTGCTATGACATTTTTAGCACTTATCAACGAACGGTGTCGAGACTCGCTAGAACAAATGTTTGATAAACGCCTGTGCCTGCCCTACGTTTGAGTGAAGAAGCAGCACTGTTTCAGTGGAACAGGAGGGTCTGACATTTTTTGCAGACCTGACACCCCTGGCCCTCATCAGGGCGGAATGGAAAGGCATTGGCGAACATGGCAGCGAAAGCCACAGGCGGAGGGGCACCCCTGCGGAGCCAACAGCCTCAAAAGAGTCCCAAAAGCCTGACCGTCCGGCAGAAAAAGATCCTGGAGACCATCCAGAGGTCAGTCAATGACAACGGCTACCCTCCCAGCATGCGCGAAATCGGCGACACCGTGGGTCTGGCCAGTTTGTCCAGCGTCACGCACCAGTTGTCCCAATTGGAGAAGCTCGGCTACCTCCGCCGGGACCCCAAGCGTCCCCGCGCCATGGAAGTGCTGATGCCCCTAACCCTTGATGGCGGGCCCATCCCCGGTGTGGACGCTCCGACCACCCTTCGCAGCGCCGGTGGCCTGGCCGTCACCGAGCTAGCCAGCGCCAGTGATACCGCCATGGTCCCCTTGGTGGGGCGCATCGCGGCAGGTGGACCGATCCTGGCTGACCAGACGGTGGAAGACGTGCTTGCACTCCCACGGCAACTCGTGGGGCATGGCGAACTGTTCATGCTGAAGGTGGCCGGCGATTCCATGATCGATGCTGCTATCTGTGACGGCGACTGGGTGGTGGTCCGGCGACAGAATGATGCCATCAACGGCGACATCGTTGCCGCCCTGCTGGATGATGAAGCAACCGTGAAGACTTTCCGGCAGCGGGACGGTCACACGTGGCTGCTCCCCCAAAACACCCAGTACGAGCCCATCCTCGGAGATCAGGCCACCATCATGGGCAAGGTCGTCTCGGTACTGCGCTCTCTTTAAGCGCTCACGCCCTTTAAACGCAGCTTCCCGTGGACACCAGCAGGTGTTCACGGGAAGCTGTGCATTACGGGGCTTTAGCCGAGCCCAGACGTTCCAGAACGCCTCGAACCACCGACCGGTCCGTGGTGGCCCAGAACGGCGGCAGGGCGGCACGTAGAAAGCCCCCGTAGCGCTCGGTCGAAAGCCTGGAGTCGAGTACCGCGACCACCCCTTTGTCTCCCGTCGAGCGGATCAGTCGGCCAGCGCCCTGCGCCAGCCGAATGGCAGCGTGCGTGGCTGACACGGCCATGAAACCGTTCCCGCCCGATTGGGCAACCGCCCGGGAACGGGCAGTCATCAGGGGATCGTCAGGACGTGGGAAGGGAATGCGGTCAATAACCACCAGTCGGCATGAGCCACCCGGAACGTCTACCCCCTGCCACAGGGACATGGTTCCGAAGAGGCACGTATCTGGCTCGTCCGCGAATTGCTTCACCAGGGCCGCCATGGTGGATTCTCCCTGACAGAGAATGTCCACATCCAGCCGGAGCCGCATGGCATCGGCGGCTTCTTCGGCAGCACGCCGCGAGGAGAACAGGCAAAGCGCTCCGCCCCCGGACGCCCGGATGAGGTCTTCCAATTCGTCCAGCGCCTCCGGCGAAGTACCGCGGCCCGGTTTGGGCAGGTGCTTTGCCACGTATAGAACACCCTGTTTGGGATAGTCGAAGGGCGATCCCACATCAATGCCCGTCCAGCTCGGCGCGCCGTCTCCAATCAGGCCAAGACCACCCGCGGCGGGCTCGAAGGCCGAGCCGATGGCCAGGGTCGCAGAGGTCAGCACCACAGTATGGCCGGCAAAGAGCCCCTCTCGAAGCCGCCCTGCCACACTGAGCGGGGCAATATTAATCAATGCAGGAGCTGTCTCGTCCGGCGGAGAATATCCCTGCTGGGGGTCGAACGTGCTGTTCCGCGAGAACCAGACCACTTCGCGGTTCTCCTTCGCGGCGAGCATCCGCTCGCACAGTTCCAGGATGAGCATGAGCCGTGAGCGCGCAAGCTGCCGTCCGCCGTCGACCGCGTTTGAAGAATCCGTCTTCGAGTCCGAGAGCGCGGCGCGCGTGGCGTCCCGCAATTGGTCAAGGCAATCCAGCTGTTCGTCGTTGAGGCCGTTGGGCAACAGACCGTTGGGCACGCCAGCTATGGCCATATCCAAGCTGTCCGCAGCTGCGTTGAGGGCGTCCACGGTGATGGCCGTATGCTTGCGGGCACTTGATGCCGCCGCGTGGACCATGGCCACGGACAACTGTCCTGAAACGGCTCCGGTTACCCGGTCCTGAAGCTCGTGCGCCTCATCAACCACCACGACGTCGTACTCGGGCAAGACAGCCAGGCCTTCAAAGGCGCTGACGGCCAACATGGCATGGTTGGTGACTACGACGTCGGCCTCACCAGCCCTTGAACGGGCCAGCTCACTGAAGCACTCTTCTGCCACGGGGCACTTCTGGGCACCCAGGCACTCCATGGACGTGACGGAAACCTGCCGCCAAGCCCTGTCGGTGACGCCGGGCATGAGTTCGTCGCGGTCTCCGGTAGTGGTCTTCTCCGCCCATTCCCTGAGGCGGACCACTTCCTTGCCCAGCTGCGATTGGGGTCCACCCATGGAGGCAGCAAAGTGAGGGACGCTGGTGTCCTCCCCCAGGGAGAACAGCTGCCCTTCGGAGGGCTCCTCGCTGGGGAACCCGCCTTCAAGCTTCTGCAGGCACACATAATTGGCTCTGCCCTTGACCAACGCCACGTTGACGGGGCGCTCAAGGGCAGGGTTGATGGTCTCCAGCAGCCGGGGAAGATCACGGCCGACAATCTGGGTCTGGAGTGCCAGGGTGGCGGTGGACACCAGCGTCGGTTTGTTGCTGTCCATGGAGTGAGCGATCAACGGAATAAGGTAAGCCAAAGACTTGCCCGTTCCCGTTCCCGCTTGAACCAGCAAATGCTCCCCGGTTTCAATAGCCCGGGTCACATGCTTGGCCATTTCATGCTGACCCGCACGGCTTTGTCCGCCCATGCCGGCAACAGCCCGGTCCAACAACTCGAGGGTGGCTTTCTCCCCCACCGACTTGACGGCGTCCGCCGCCACCTTCTCAACCATTGCTGACGAATGACTCCAGTTCGGCGGCCAGGCCTTCGCGCACCATGACCACTACGCGGGTCCCGTTCTCCTCGTGCTCAAGGCTGAGGATTTCCGAGTCGGAATTGTGCAGTTTGTTGATCATTTCCCCGCGGTCGTAGGGAATGAGCAGTTCAAGGCGCACGCCCGGCCGGGGAATGGATCGGCTGATGTCTTCCAACAGTTCGGCAATGCCCTGGCCCGTACGGGTGGACACCACTGCGTGGCGGGGTTCCTTCTGCTTGAGGCGCTCCACCACAAAAGGATCCGCGACATCGACCTTGTTGAGGACGATGATTTCAGGAACCTTACGGGCATCCACTTCGGTGAAAACGGTCCTTACAGCAGCGATCTGGCCCTCAGGATCGGGGTGTGATGCATCCACCACATGGAGGATCAGGTCTGCGTCCGCCACTTCCTCCAATGTAGACCGGAAAGCCTCAATCAGCTGGGTGGGCAATGAACGAACGAACCCAACGGTATCTGCCAGGGTGTAGCCGATGCCATCCGGAGTTTGCGCCTTGCGGACCGTGGGATCCAAGGTGGCGAACAGGGCGTTCTCCACCAGGACACCGGCGTCCGTGAGGCGGTTCAGGAGGGACGACTTGCCGGCGTTCGTGTACCCGGCGATGGCGACGGACGGAACAGCATTACGACGGCGGTTGGCGCGCTTAGTCTCGCGCGCCGGCTTCATCGCGGCTATTTCGCGACGCAGCTTGGCCATGCGGGTGCGGATTCGCCGCCTATCGAGTTCGATCTTGGTTTCACCAGGACCGCGCGAGCCCATGCCGGCGCCTGCTCCACCCACCTGGCCACCGGCCTGACGGGACATGGAGTCACCCCAACCACGAAGCCTCGGGAGCAGGTATTCGAGCTGTGCGAGCTCAACCTGGGCCTTGCCTTCGCGGCTCTTGGCGTGCTGGGCGAAGATGTCCAGGATCAGTGTGGTCCGGTCGACTACCTTGACCTTCACGATGTCCTCAAGGCCGCGTCGCTGTGACGGGGCAAGCTCCGTGTCCACTACTACGGTGTCTGCGCCGGTGGCGGCGACGATGTCCTTGAGCTCCTGGGCCTTGCCGGATCCGAGGAAGGTCCCGGGGTCCGGCTTCTGCCGGCGCTGAACAATACCGTCCAGCACCTCGGATCCAGCCGTTTCGGCAAGGGCGGCGAGCTCACGGAGGGAGTTCTCCGCATCAGCAAGAGTCCCCTCCGTCCACAGGCCGGCCAGGACAACGCGCTCCAGGCGCAGCTGCCGGTATTCGACCTCTGTGACGTCCTCGAGTTCGGTGGACAGTCCCGCGGTACGCCGAAGGGCGCGGCGTTCGGCCAGGTCTTCCTGGTCGCCGTCATAAATACTGTGTTCCTGGTCCAGCGTGGAAATCGCCTGCGCCTTGCCGAACACACCGATGGCGTCGTTGTCGTCGGATGCCTGCGCAGGTACATCCTTGGAAAGAATCCGGTCGATCACGGCCTGGATTTGTTCAGGACTCATGTCCTGGGCGTCGGAATCGGATCCGGAGTGCTTCTGGGTGGTCATGGTCTCCTTAGACTGTTCGGCAATTCCAGAATAGTGCTGTTTGCTGCTCGATGGGGCGCTATTCGCGCTGGGCTGACGGGCATCGGCCAAAAGGGCCTCCTGTGTCCTGAACGGCCACCCCTCTTGCGGAGGGCGGCTGTTGTAAAAGTGGCGTGATGGAATCCGCAGGAGGGTCCCTGGGCCGAGGTGAGGATGTTCCGCCGGCTGCAACACAGGGCCGCGTTACACCACGGTCCACTGCACAAACGAGCGGGGATCTTCAGAGTGTCCGGCCCCACATGAGGAGCAAACGGACAAAGCCTTAAGGACCTGCCGGGCGGAACGGCCGGCATGGGCAAAATGCCGAACCGGGCCTGCGTCGCGGGCGGTACCATGAACGCCTGATGACTTGGCGTTGTGGGCTGATTACTCAAAGATCAAGAACATGCGTTTCACTTTAGCAGCCGCTGTCAAGCCAACGACGGACGGATGCGGTTTCCCAAGCCGCCATTAGCCAACTAATCTGGCAAATTATGGAGTCTGCACACTATTTCACCGCCCAACCGGCCGGACCATTCACGCGCAAGCCACTAACCGTGGAACTTGCTGGAGCCACGCGCCGGCTGCAGACCTCGTCGGGTATCTTCAGCCCCGACGGCGTGGACAAAGGCACGGCAGTACTTTTCTCCGAAGTTCCACCGCCGTCACCCACGGGTCACCTTCTGGACATTGGCTGCGGCTGGGGTCCGATTGCGCTCACGTTGGGCCTGATGGCGCCACATGCTCACGTGCACGCCGTTGACGTCAACGAGCGTTGCATCACCTTGACCAATGAGAACGCCGCGGCGCTCGGCCTCGGCAACGTCACCGCCAGCCTCCCGCACGAGGTGGATCCCGCCGTCGAATTCGACACCATCTGGTCCAACCCGCCCATCCGCATCGGCAAGGACGAGCTTCACTCGCTGCTGCTGACGTGGCTGCCCCGGCTGGCGCCGGGAGGCAACGCCTGGTTGGTTGTGCAGAAGAACCTGGGCTCGGACTCCCTCCAGCGGTGGCTCGCCGCCGAACTGGACAGTTCTTACACGGTCTCCCGTGAAAGCACGTCCAAAACGTTCAGGATCATCCGGGTCAGGAAAGCGTCCCAGTAGCCACAATCACGGCCGGGCCGCTGAGTTCCACATGCTCACGGCCGCCTGCACCGGGGAAGAACTTCACACCCACGACGCCGCCCGGCACCTTGACGTGCCAGTCGTTCGGGGCCGTATCCCCCGCCCAGTGACGGATAGCGACCGCGGCGGCACACGCGCCGGTGCCGCAGGACTGCGTCTCCCCCACGCCACGCTCGTGAACGCGCATGGTGATGGTCCCTATACCGTCTTCTACCAACGGCTCAGCGGGGACCACAAACTCGACGTTGGTTCCATTGGCGGGCTTGGGATCAACCACGGGCGCCTTGAACAGTTGTGTGGCTGAAAGCTCGCTAAGTTCCGCAAGGGCAACTACCGTGTGGGGATTGCCCATGCTGACGGAGAGTCCGGGCCTTGGCACTTCCAGGCCCTCGGCGCTGACCAGTGCATCCATGGCCTTGCTGGTGGCTTCCTCGGGGAAAATGAACTCCCACGGGCCCATATCCACGGCATAGCCGTTGACCGTGCGTACAACCTTTTTTACGCCACCGCGTGTGCCGATAGTGAGGGTCTGCCCGGGCCCCAGGTCCACCAAGCCCTCCGCGATCAGGAAATGAACGAAGACGCGCACGCCATTGCCACACATTTCGGAGAGCGAACCATCACCGTTGCGGTAGTCCATGAACCACTCAGCGTCCGCATCCTCTTCCAGGGCGACGCGGCCTTCGGGCAGAAAGCGGGAAGGCACCGCTCGGATGAGGCCATCGCCGCCGATGCCCACATGGCGGTCGCACAACTGCGCCACGTGCTCGGCGGTGATCCCATGCGCGTCGCCAGGATCGGCAATCAGGACAAAGTCGTTGCCTGTTCCGTGGCCCTTTGAAAACGTCAAACCGGTGAGGCTGGAAAGTGTCACCGGAGCATCCGCATCTGCGGGCTGCCGGGCGGGAATTGCGGCGGTTTCATCCATGGACCTAGGCTACCCGCCACGCGCGTTCGCCCAGAAATTGCGTGGCCCTAATATCCGGCCGCCAGGACTGCCTCGACTGCCTTCTCCACGAGCTCCTGGTCCTGCCAGTCGAGCCACGTGATGCGTGGATCTCCCCTGAACCACGTCAGCTGGCGCCGCGCAAACTGCCGGGTAGCCACGATGGTTTCTTCGGCGGCAGCATCCGTGCTCAGTTCCCCGTCCAGAACCTTCAGGAATTGGGAATAACCCAAAGCTCGCGAAGCCGTCTTGCCTTTCCGCAAGCCGATTGCCTCGAGCCGTTCAACTTCCTGCCGGAGGCCTCCCTCCACCATCCGGTGCACCCTCAGTGCCAGACGATGCCGCAGTTGCTCCCGATCAACCTCCAGCCCGATCTGGAGAGCCGGCTGGAAGTACTCGCGCTGCGGCATGAATGAACTAAAGGGGCGCCCAGTGAGACCGTGCACCTCCAAGGCACGGATTACTCGCCTGGCATCGCCAAGGCGGGCCGCCGACACGGGATCAACTTCCTCAAGCCGGGCACGCAACGGCGCAAGCCCCTGCGTTTCGTACTCCTCTTCCAGATGCCTGCGGAGCTCGGGATCCGTGCCCGGGAATTCCAGGACGTCCAGGGCGGCGCGTACATACAGGCCGGAACCGCCCACCAGGATGGCGCGCTTCCCCCGCGAGTGAATGTCAGTGATGGCAGCGCGGCATTCGATTTGGAAGTCCGCCACGCTGGCTTCCTCTGTGACGTCCATGGTGTCAAGCAAGTGGTGAGGCACACCCCTGCGATCCTCCATGGTGATCTTGGCGGTTCCGATATCCATGCCACGGTAAAACTGCAAAGCGTCGGCATTGATGACTTCCCCGTTCAAGGCCAGGGCCAAGTTAACGCCCAGGTCCGACTTCCCTGAACCCGTGGGACCAACAACTGCAATGACCGGCTGAGGAAGTTCATGGCTGGAGAGCGACATTCGAACTTCTGGTCCGCCCTACGCGCGCCGAACAGGCAGCGACGGCATGCCCAAGGACACACCTGCCTTGCCTGACGCCGCTCCTGCGGCAGGAACGCCACAGGAATCAGCCTGAGAACGATCCCAGGCGTCGCCTGCACGGGAGCGGCGCAAGATGTAATCCTCCGGACTTGCCGGATCAGCCACTAGGTGGAAAGCAGCGGCCTCGGTGATGGTGACTGTGACAAAGTCTCCCGGGCGCGGGGTCTCGGCACCGGCCGGTACAGAGAAGTGCACCAGCCTTTGGTCCTTGGATCGACCGGACAGGCGGTGTGTTTCGCCTGCCTTGCGTCCTGATTGCGCGGTTACCAGGACCTCCACCTGACGTCCCAACTGCTTGGCGTTCTCCTCTGCGGCAATACGGTCCTGCAACGCTGTGAGGCGTTCGTAGCGTTCCTGCACCACCGCTTTGGGAAGCTGCTCAGGGAGGTCAGCAGCCGGCGTCCCTGGCCGCTTTGAGTACTGGAACGTAAAGGCGGAGGCAAACCGGGACTTCTCCACAACATCCAGGGTGGCTTGGAAATCTTCCTCGGTTTCACCGGGGAAACCAACAATGATGTCCGTGGTGATTGCTGCGTGGGGAATGCGTTCGCGCACTTTGTCCAGGATTCCGAGGAACTTGCTGGAACGGTAAGAACGGCGCATGTCCTTGAGCACCTTGTCCGAGCCGGATTGCAGCGGCATATGCAACTGGGGCATGGCGTTGGGTGTCTCAGCCATGGCATCAATGACATCGTCGGTGAAAGCTGCGGGGTGCGGGCTGGTGAAACGAACGCGTTCCAGCCCTTCAATCTCACCGCAGGCACGCAGGAGTTTGGAGAAGGCCTGACGGTCGCCGAATTCCACACCGTAGGAATTAACGTTCTGGCCGAGCAAAGTGACCTCAACTGCACCGTCATCCACCAGCGCCTGGATTTCTGCCAGAATCTCGCCGGGGCGCCGGTCTTTCTCTTTGCCACGAAGCGAAGGCACAATGCAGAACGTGCACGTGTTGTTGCATCCCACGGAGATCGAAACCCAGCCCGCGTACACGGAGTCACGCTTGGTGGGGAGCGTTGACGGGAACACATCCAAGGATTCGAGGATCTCCAGTTGCGCCTCATTGTTGTGCCGGGCGCGGTTCAACAGGGCCGGAAGCGCCCCCACGTTGTGTGTCCCGAACACGGCGTCAACCCACGGCGCCTTCTTGACGATGGTCTCGCGATCCTTTTGGGCCAGACAGCCGCCAACGGCAATCTGCATGGACGGGTTCGCCTCCTTGACCTGCCGCAGCTGGCCGAGGTTTCCATAGAGTTTGTTGTCTGCATTCTCACGGACAGCACATGTGTTGAAGACAACGACGTCCGCTACGTCGCCCTCAGCAGGCACATACCCGGCTTCTTCGAGAAGTCCCGCCATGCGCTCTGAATCATGGACGTTCATTTGGCAGCCGAAAGTCCGAACCTGATAAGTCCGGGGTTCTGCAGCAGTCCGGGGATCAACAGAGGGAGGGTTGGCAGCTGATGGGGAGGGAATGGTCAAACTCACTACTCAAGGGTACCGGCTTCCGCCAGAACCTCACCGACGATCCTGAATGCCATGGAGGGGGCGTAACCTTTGCGGGCCAGCATCGACGCCAGCCTGCGCGTGTACTTGTCCCGCTCTGCCCGATCGGTCAGATCCATGCTGGGCCGTAGCTTGCGCTGGACCAGCTCCCGAGCAGCCGATTCCTCATCCTGATCGCTGAGCTGGGATAAGGCTTCTTCGGCCGCATCAAGCTCTATGCCTTTGTCTGCCAGTTCGCGACGGATGGCGCCCTTTGCAAGCTTTTTGCTTTGCGAGCGGCTACGGACCCACATCCTGGCGAACTCAGCATCATCGATCAGCTGAACTTCTTCGAAGCGGTCCAAGACTGCCTCAGCCACGTCATCGGGAACATTCCGCTCCGCAAGCTTCCGGGACAACTGCAGCCGGCTCCGCGGCGCCATCGTCAGCTGTCGCAGGACGATGGCACGCGCCACGGATTCGGGGTCAGGCTCAGGATCGGCCGCTACGGACGAATCCGGATCCGGCCCTCTCCTAGCCGTCAACGGCCTTCAGCTTCGGGGATTCCTCTTCAGCCTTGGCCATACCAACGCCGAGCTTTTCCTTGATCAGGCGCTCCAGTTCCTGAGCGAGTTCCGGATTGTCGCGCAGGAAGCGACGCGAGTTCTCCATGCCCTGACCCAGCTGATCGCCGTCATAAGTGAACCAGGAGCCGGACTTCTTGATGATGCCGTGCTCCACACCCATGTCAATGATGCCGCCTTCGCGGGAGATGCCCTGACCGTAGATGATGTCGAACTCGGCGATCTTGAAGGGCGGAGCCATCTTGTTCTTGACGATCTTTGCCTTGGTGCGGTTACCGACGGAGTCCGCACCTTCCTTCAGGGTTTGGATGCGGCGAACGTCGATTCGAACTGACGCGTAGAACTTCAGAGCCTTACCACCCGTTGTGGTCTCCGGGGAACCAAAGAACACGCCGATCTTTTCACGCAACTGGTTAATGAAGATGGCGGTGGTCTTGGTCTGGCTCAAGCGACCGGTGATCTTACGCAGCGCCTGGCTCATGAGCCTGGCCTGGAGGCCAACGTGGGAGTCGCCCATTTCGCCTTCGATTTCAGCACGAGGTACCAAGGCGGCCACGGAGTCGATGACCACGATGTCCAGCGAGCCGGACCCCACCAGCATGTCCATGATTTCGAGGGCTTGCTCGCCGGTATCCGGCTGTGAGACCAGGAGTGCATCCGTGTCCACGCCCAACTTGGCAGCGTAGTCCGGATCAAGGGCGTGCTCGGCGTCAATGAAGGCAGCGATGCCGCCTGCGCGCTGTGCATTGGCTACGGCGTGAAGTGCCACGGTGGTCTTACCCGAGGATTCCGGGCCGTAGATTTCCACGACGCGGCCTCGGGGCAGGCCACCAATGCCAAGGGCGACATCCAACGCAATGGAGCCGGTGGGGATGACCTCAATCGGTGCCCGGGTGTCATCACCCAGACGCATGATAGAGCCTTTACCGAACTGCTTGTCGATCTGGGCAAGCGCTGCTTCGAGCGCCTTCTCACGATCCGGGGCTGCCGCCATGGTTCACACCTCTGATGCTTTCTCGCTGTGGAGTGGCCTGAAAGGCCGCTTTCCTGTCATGTCAGACGCTATTACGGTGCCCTGACATTCTTACCAGCCGGCAATGGCTATGTGGATAAACCGGGTCTGCCGGATGTTCTGGAACGCGTCCTTCGGGATCTATTTTCCTCTCACAGGAGCATATCCCCATCCGAACAGATATTCGAACAAAGCCTCGGCGTGTCCCAACCCAGGCGGTTGCCGGCACGTGCCGGAGCTTAGGTGGAAGCCGGTTTGATGTCCTTGCCAAGCCGTCGTTCGGGAGGAACGTCCTGAACTTCGCAGACCGCCAACCACACCTCGCGAGGGTGATATCCGGAGGCCAAGGCCTCGACGGCGGTCCGCCCACCCACACCGGCGAGCACCAGGGAACCGGCCAAGACCCGGGAGTAGCCTGCCCCGAATTCGTCGTCCATCAATCGCCAAAAGTCACTAGCCCTCACGGATAGAGTCTCTCATGTCGCTGGACTCTAGAATGGTTGCCATGAGCAATCCTCTCCAGAGCACGCCCGGCCCGGCCGTGCCAGGCGATTCCGTGGACGACGCCCTCCAGCAGGTGGAACACCAGCTGAGCCTGCTCTGGCGCCGCGCACGTTCGATCTCCCACCAGTTGTCACGCCAGGTCCATCCGGACATGGAGCCTGCCGCCTACGGCCTCCTGACCATCATCCGCAGGGAGGGTCCCATCCGGCTCACGGACCTTGCTACCTGCATTGGGGTTGGCAAGCCTTCCGTGAGCCGTCAGATCGCGTTCCTTGAGAGCATCGGGCTCGTCTATAAGGAGGCCGACCCCCAGGACGGTAGGGCCCAATCCATCCGGCTGACGGACAAGGGCGAAGAGAAGATGCACCAGGTTCAGGATGCGCGGAGGCAGGTATTCCGGGAACGACTCGGCGAATGGCCGTTGGAGGATGTCCAGATATTGGCTGACTACATGGGCCGCCTCAACGCCATTTACGGCGATGGCGCCCTCAATGTAAAGGAACCAGGACTCGACGTCGAGGACAAAACCGGGGCCGCGTAGCAGTTCGCTCGTTCAAGCACATCCCGCGATCTCAACGAAAAAGGTCCCCAGCCTGAGGCTGGGGACCTTTTCCATATTTCTGACGGAACGTTTACCGGGCTCCGGAGAGCATTCCCTGCGGGAAGTCGTCCGTGAGGTCCAGATCGCGTCCGTAACGCTGGGAGAATTCCTGCGGAACAGTGTCCGGAACTGCGACACCTTCTGCGACGGCCACGCGATCGCTGACTTCGCGAAGCATGTGGGACAACGGAACATCCAGGGCTGTGCAGATAGAAGACAGGAGCTCGGAAGAAGCCTCCTTTTGGCCGCGTTCAACTTCACTCAAGTAACCGAGTGAAACGCGGGCGCTGTGCGAAACCTCGCGGAGGGTGCGGCCCTGACGCTGGCGGACATCGCGCAGTACATCACCGATCTCGTGGCGTAGTACAACCATTTTGCGCTCCTTCTGTTCGCTCTGTGTCTGATCAGCCAAGCCCACATCCTTCCAGCGGACAACGCCGTTCACGGATACGGGCTGCTTTACCATCTGTATCGCCTTGCTCCCTCAGTCATCCGGTTCGCTGGCTGGCGGACCGGGTTGGTTTTTACATCCTAGGCGCCCCGGCTCTTCCGAAGCGACACAATGACACAACTATTGGCAATCAGTTTTTGTTCCCGACTACTTTACGAACGGTAACCAACGTCACTCAGCGCAGCAAGCAGACGCGCCAACGCGGCCTCACAGGCCTGTTCCCTGATGGAATGCCTGTCCCCCGAAAAACTATATTCAAACGACTCGGTACCGGATTCTCCGGCAATGCCGATGAACACGGTGCCTACTGCTTTACCATCGTGCGGATCAGGTCCCGCCACACCCGTGGTGGAAATTCCGAGGTCGGCCCCGCAGACCCGCCGGACGCCATCGGCCATTGCTTCGGCCACTTGCCCGTCAACGGAGCCCACCGCTGCAAGCAGTTCCTGCGAAACACCCAGGACACCGGCCTTCACCGAGTTTTGGTAGGCAACCACCCCGCCTTGCAGCATCCCGGACGCGCCCGGAGTATTGGCCAGCGTGGCGGCAACCATTCCGGCTGTCAGAGACTCAGCCGTAGCTACGGTGAGTTTGTTCCCGATTGCTATGGCAACGGCTGCCGTGGAGGTCTGGGCGGCTGCGGATACGCCTTCAGGGGGCCTCATGCGCGCCGTCCGGCCGCCCGCAGCTTCAGTGCTTGGACCACATATTCCACTCCGGTCCACAGCGTGATGGCGAGAGCCACCATCATGACCCAGAAGGCGACGTCACCCAGCCACGGTGCGATAGCCTTCAGCGGAAGGATGTAGAGGAAGATGGCCACGGTTTGAACGACTGTTTTCAGCTTGCCGCCCCGGGAAGCCGGCATCACGCCGTATCGGATAACAACGAAGCGAAGGGCTGTAATTCCCCACTCCCGCACAAGGATGAGGATGGTCACCCACCACGGCAAGTCCCCCAGGATGGACAGGAGTACCAGCGCCGAACCGATCAGCAGCTTGTCGGCTATGGGGTCGGCGATCTTGCCGAAATTAGTGATCAGGCCACGCGCCCGGGCGATGTCGCCGTCGAGCTTGTCCGTATAGATGGCAACAGCGAAGGTCACAACGGCCGCCCACCGCCAGATTCCGTACTCGCCGTCGTCGGCCAGAAGAAACCATACGAAGAACGGAACCAGGGCGATGCGGAGCATGGTGAGGATGTTGGGCAGGTTCCAGACATCGGAGCTGCTGGAAGTCGCGTTATCACCCTCGGCTTTAGTCACCCCACAAGGCTACCCTCTTGAGGGCTATCTTCCAGTGAGCGACCAGGCGTCCTCGCCGCCCTCTTCGTCATCGTTCGGGACATCCGCGCCGTCGTAATATTCGACGGCCTGCGTTCGGTTGTCCAGGTCCGCTTGAACAAGGTCTTCGGCATAACCGCCGACGGCGATGTTCGAGTTCGCGTTATCGCTCAGTGCCGCTGTGTGGGCGTCCGGCGCAGCGGGTGACTCCTGACCCTTCATCGCGGCAAGAACGGCAGCGAGGTCGTCAGGCTTTACCAGGACGTCGCGCGCCTTGGAGCCCTCGGAAGGGCCCACCACCCCGCGGGATTCCAGGAGGTCCATGAGGCGGCCGGCCTTGGCAAAGCCCACACGAAGCTTCCGCTGGAGCATGGACGTTGAACCGAACTGCGTGGTCACCACAAGTTCCGTTGCCTGAAGCAGGACCTCGAGATCATCTCCGATGTCGTCGTCGATCTGCTTCTTCGGTGCCTCGGCGGCGACGTCATCGCGGTAGACAGCCTGCAGCTGCCCCTTGACGTGTTCCACCACTTTATGAATCTCTGATTCCGTCACCCAGGCACCCTGGACACGCATTGCCTTGGATGCACCCATCGGCAGGAACAGCGCGTCACCTTGGCCAATGAGCTTCTCGGCGCCAGGCTGGTCCAGGACCACGCGGGAGTCCGTGACGGACGACGTCGCGAAGGCCATTCGGGACGGCACATTGGCTTTGATCAAGCCGGTCACGACATCGACGGAGGGTCGCTGGGTTGCGAGCACCAAGTGGATGCCGGCCGCACGGGCCAGTTGGGTGATGCGGACAATCGAGTCTTCGACGTCGCGTGGGGCCACCATCATGAGGTCGGCGAGCTCGTCCACGATCACCAGCAGATAGGGGTAAGGCTTAATGATGCGCTTGGAGTCCACAGGAGGGACTACTTTGCCTGCCCTGACCGCCTTGTTGAAGTCGTCAATGTGCTTATAACCGTAGTTGGCGAGGTCGTCGTAGCGGGCGTCCATCTCGCGAACAACCCACTGCAGTGCCTCGGCAGCTTTTTTGGGATTGGTGATGATGGGCGTGATCAGGTGCGGGACGCCTTCGTAGGCCGTGAGTTCCACGCGCTTGGGATCCACCATGACCATGCGGACCTCATCCGGCGTTGCACGCATCAGGATGGAAGTGATCATGGAGTTGACGAAACTGGATTTACCGGCGCCCGTGGCACCGGCCACCAACAGGTGGGGCATCTTGGCGAGGTTGGCCACGACGTAGCCGCCCTCGACGTCCTTGCCCACACCCATCACCATGGGGTGGTCCGTGCGGCGGGCGTTCTGGCTGCGCAGGACGTCGCCCAGGGACACCGTTTCGCGGTCCGTGTTGGGGATCTCGATGCCGATGGCTGACTTGCCGGGGATAGGGCTCAAAATTCGTACGTCGCTGGACGCCACGGCATAGGAAATGTTCTTTGACAAAGCGGTGACGCGCTCCACCTTGGTACCAGGTGACAGCTCGATCTCATAGCGGGTCACCGTGGGACCACGGCTGAAGCCGGTCACCGCAGCCTCCACGTTGAACTGCGTGAGGGTATCCGTCAGGGCGGCGACGACGGCGTCGTTGGCTTCCGTGCGTTCCTTCGGGATGGAGCCCGGTGTCAGGTAGTCCGAGGCCGGCAAGGTGTAGGTGACGTCGCCGGCCAAGGACAGTTGCTCGGTGCGTTGTGGGATGGGCGCCTGAGGGAGGGGCGCACCTGCGGGCTTTGCGGGAACCTGCGCAACCGGAGCCACAGGCGCGGTCATCTCCGGCGTAAGTATCGGGATGGCCTCGGTGGGGTTGTCGATACCTGGCGTGGCACCGCCCAGGCCTTGGGCTGCCTTGATCTTCCCGACGGCGATCTCCGCCTGTGTTGGACGACGCACGCCCGGCGGAACCCGCGGCGCAGACGTCTCCGGATCTTCGTCGTCGTCCACTATGGCGTGCTCGAAGGCCTCGTCCCCGACGTAACCTTCCAAGCTGGTATCTGTTTCCTCGTCCTTGCCGAAGAAGCGCATGCGCTTCTTCTTCCTGGGCTTGGCGGCAGCCTCGTTTTCATAGAGGTAGCTGCGGTCATGGGCGTCCTTACCGGAGCCGTCCATGAGGTCGACGCCCATGAGGTGCTCGTAGGCGCCCCGGATGCGGGATGGGATGGCACCAAACGGCGTGGCTGTGACGATCAACAGGGAGACAAACGCCAGCAATCCGAAGAGAACAATCGGGACAGCCACATGGATTGCAGCCAAAGGAGCCGCTGCGAGGAAACCCAGCATTCCGCCGGCTTTGCGCAAGCCGTCAAAACCGTCTGCAACAGTGGGCAAGCCGCCAATGACATGGGCCAAACCGGAGCCTGCCAGCGTCATGATCATGAAGCCGATGCCCACACGGTTATTGCCGCGTCCGTCCTGGGGCTTGCGGAAGAGGCGGAAAGCACAGACGAACAACATCAAGGGCAGAAGGAGGGACATCCATCCAAAGGTGCCGTTGACGACGCTGTAGACCATGTCCGGAAGCCAGCCGGTCAGACCCCACCACGCAAAGGTGGCGATGGTGATGCCCAACACCAAATTGAAAAGTGCCGCGCCGTCCCTGCGGTCTGCGGGGTCGAGATCGCTGACGTCATAGCCGATTCGCCGAACCCCGGCGCCGACAACGTGGCCGACCCCCTGCCAGAAACCTGACAGCATGCGCAGGGGCAGCGGCGCTTGGGGCTCGACGGCGGCCGCTTGCTTGGTGCGGGCAGTGCTGCCACGCCCGCTTTTGGCGCCGGCTGCGCTGGTTTTGGATGCGGCAGTGCTCCGGCCTGTGCCGCCGGGTTTGCTGCTGGAGCTGCCTCGTGGCGTGGAGGTAGTACGGGTCGCCATAAGTGCCACGCTACCCCAAGGGGGCCTGAAATCCGCGGATTTCAGGCCCCCTTGGCATTCATGTTGCTGGCTGGCTACGCTTCCAGGATTACCGGGATAATCATGGGGCGGCGGCGAAGCTTCCGGTTGACCCACGTACCGATGATCCTGCGGACCACCTGCTGCAACTGATGGTTGGTGTGATCTGCGTGGTTAAGCACAGCTTCTTCGAGCGCGGCGTTGATCTTGGGAATGATCTCGTCGAACACTGAGTCATCCTCGGCAACCCCACGGGCGTGAATCTCAGGGCCGGACACGATCTTGCCAGTAGTGCGGCTGATGACCGTGATGATGGAAATGAAGCCCTCGTCCCCCAGGACTCGTCGGTCCTTGAGATCGGCGTCGGTGATTTCGCCCACGCTGGAGCCGTCCACGTAGACGAACCCGACCTCTACTTGGCCGACGATGTTCGCCATGTGGTCCTTGAGGTCAATCACCGTGCCGTTGTCGCTCAGGATGATGCTGTCCGAAGGAACTCCGGACTCGGCAGCAATATTGCCGTTGGCAATCAAATGGCGTGTTTCACCGTGGACGGGCATCGCATTGAGGGGCTCAAGGATGTTGTAGCAGTAGAGCAGTTCCCCAGCGGCAGCGTGCCCGGATACGTGAACCTTGGCTGTGCCCTTGTGGATCACATCGGCGCCGAGTTTCAGGAGGCCGTTGATGATACGGAACACGGCGTTCTCATTGCCCGGGATGAGGCTGGAGGCAAGGATGACGGTATCGCCCTTGCCAACAATCACACGGTGGTCACCGTTGGCCATGCGGGAAAGCGCTGCCATCGGCTCACCCTGCGAGCCTGTGGACATGAGGACCACGCGGTCATCCGGCATGGTGTCGATGTTCTTGATGTCCACCAGGATGCCTTGCGGGACGTCGAGGTACCCGAGTTTGGCGGCGATAGCCATGTTGCGGACCATTGAACGGCCAACGAAGGCCACCTTGCGGCCATGTTTGGCGGCCGCATCCAGAACTTGCTGGACACGGTGAACGTGGGACGAGAACGAAGCCACGATGATGCGCTTCTTGGCCTGGCCGAACAGCCGGTCCAGCGTGGGGCCGATTTCCTTCTCGGCAGTGGTGAAGCCCGGCACGTCCGCGTTGGTGGAGTCTGCCATAAAGAGGTCCACACCCTCTTCACCAAGGCGCGCGAAGTGCCGAAGATCGGTGATACGGCCATCCAGCGGCAATTGATCCATCTTGAAATCGCCCGTGTGAAGCACAGTGCCGCCCTCGGTGCGGATGAAGACTGCCAAAGCGTCCGGAATGGAGTGGTTGACTGCAACGAACTCGCACTCGAACGGGCCGAACTGTTCCACCTGCCCTTCAGTGACGGTCAGCGTGTACGGCTTGATCCGGTGTTCCTGAAGCTTGGCTTCCACCAACGCAAGAGTCAGCTGGGATCCGATCAGCGGGATATCGGCTTTGAGGCGCAGGAGGTAGGGAACGGCGCCAATATGGTCCTCGTGGCCGTGAGTCAGCACAACGCCCACCACGTCCTGCAGCCGGTCTTCGATGTACGAGAAGTCAGGCAGGATCAAGTCGACGCCCGGCTGGGTCTCCTCGGGGAAGAGCACACCGCAATCAACGATCAGCAGTTTGCCATCGATTTCGAAGACCGCCATGTTGCGGCCAATCTCTCCCAGTCCACCGAGCGGGACAATCCGTAGCGTGCCTTTGGGCAGTTTGGGCGGAGTAACCAGTCCGGGAAGGGCGGTTTGGGTCATGTTTTGCTACTTTCCGGCGGAACCGTCCTGGACGTCGAAGTCCATTCCGGCTTCCGCCAAATCCCCGCGGATGATGTCGATCTCGGCCACGTCCGGCTCCACGAGGGGCAAACGGACAACCGAGTTGGGCAGGACTCCCTGCCACTTGAGAATCTGTTTGGCGGCTACTGCGCCTTGGACCCGCGTCATGGTTGCACGTATGACGGGTTCCAGTTCAAAATTAATGGCCCTGGCCTTGGCGAGGTCGTTGGCGTTGACGGCGTCGATCAGCTCACGGAAGCGGCGCGTGGCTACATGCGTGGTAACGCCCACCAGGCCGACGGCTCCGAGGGCCATCCACTGCAGCGTCAATCCGTCATCGCCGGAGTAGAAGAGCAGGTCCGTCTCAGCCATGACGCGTGTCGCGGCGGCGAAGTCGGCCTTGGCGTCCTTGACGGCCACAATGTTCTGGTGCTTCGCCAGCGCGATCATGGTCTCCGGAGCGATCGCAATGGAGGAACGGCCCGGAATGTCGTAGAGCATAACGGGCAGGTCAGTGGCAGAGGCAATCGTCTCAAAGTGTGCGCGAACGCCCGCCTGGCTGGGCTTGTTGTAGTACGGGGTGACGATCAGGAGACCATCAACGCCCAGTTCAGCCGCACGCTGCGAGAGGTGCACCGAGTGGGCGGTGTCGTTAGTGCCGGTGCCGGCAATGATGGCAGCCTTGCCGCCAACGGCCTCTTTGACCGCCCGGAACATGCCGAGATTCTCGTCGTCTGTCAGGGTTGAGGTTTCTCCAGTGGTGCCGGTGACCACGAGTCCATCGCAACCATCCTGAACAAGCTTTTCCGCCAGTGCCGCGGCTTGGTCATAATCCACCTTGCCGTCCTCAGTGAACGGGGTGACCATGGCGGTCAGCAGGGTACCAAGGGCGGGAACGTTAGCGCGCAAGTCAGACATATAAAAAACGTTACCCTGTGACGGGCTTGTTGGAAGAATGGATCCCGCCTAATGGTCCCCATTAACCGCGATGGTCCTCAATAACCGCGGCTACCTGTAGTGCGCGGCTACCTGTAGTGATCGAGGCGCGGGGGCTCCAAACGCGGCAAGATAGCTTCCGTGCAGGTGCGACTCCCGCGCCGCCGGGAGTGGCACCTTCCAGTCATGCTGGCTTAGGCGCCCGCGTTGGCTCTTCTGCGCAATACCGAGCAACGGCCCGCTCCTTAAGTTGCTCCGCCCAAGCCACCAGGCGCTGCGAGGCGCGAACGTACTCGAAGAGTTCCAGGGGCGTCAGTGAAGCCAAATCCGTCTCGGACAGGCGTCGGGCGAGCTCGGCCCCCGGTTGCTGCTCAGCCAGGACAGTACCTTCACGCCGCCACTGGGTGTCTTCCGGAGGCTCGCCGGCCACGAGCTGCCTGAACAGGAAATCGACGACCCCGGGGCTCATCGCTTTCATGGGTCCTTGAATACCTTCTGGCGGCTTGGGAGCATCGTTCATGCAGCCATATTATTCGAACATATATTCGAACACAAGAGCTTCGTTTTACAGTTGTGGCCACAAACCCCAACAGTGACGTGCGTTTGATGAGCACTCACTCCAGCAAAACGGCTCAGCCGGTGGCTACTGCGGCCAGGCGCGGCCCCAGCCGCTCAGCCATCAGCCGGTAGCCCTCGTTGTTGGGATGCAACGTATCGGGCATCAAAGCAACGGCTTCCTCCATCGCGAAGACGCTGGCACCGTCGAGCAGGTGAACGTTTGCATCCCCGCGTTCTCGGACCGTCCGGACGACGTCGGCTACTGCTTTCCTGTAGTCAGCCAGCGTCCAGCCTGCAGAGTTGGGCACATTTTCCCGGGGAACCGACAACACAGGAGAAATGACCGCAATGGGCACGCCAGGGTGTGCCCGACGAACATTGCTGACAAACCCCAGGACCTGGCTTGCGAACGTCCTTCCCGAGAAGGCGGCGACGTTGTAACTGTTGATGCCCAGGCACAGGGAAATGATATCTGCCGGAAGTTGCGAGATCGTGCTCTCGACCGCGGGGTCCAGCTGACATTCGCCCCCGAAGCCCAAGGACTGCAATCGCCAGCCGAGTTCCCTGGCCACCAACGCCGGCCACGCCTCGGAGGGACCATTTGCCGTCCGGCATTGGGTGATGGAACTTCCGTAGGCGATCCACCTCCTACCCGTTTCCGCGGCAACCTTCACGTCCTGACCTTTCAGGGAAACCTCCAGCACCCTCAGGAAACCATAGTGCGGCAGCCACAACTGGACTCTGGAGTGAGGCGGCATATTATCAAGGTCAAGGTCATGACTGACACGTCCAGCCCCAGGGACCCGATGCCGGAGAACTCCATTTACCAGGACGTCGAAGGGAGATCCGTCCTCCGGACCTTCGGCTTCAATCACCACATGCCCCGACGTTGCCGTCCACGTCGCGTGGATTCCGGCGCACATCCTGGCACGCTCCTCCAGCCCATTCGTGGCTGGGGGCATGAACAGCGCCGAATCAAGGCGTCTGAACTGCTGCCATCCATCGGAGTCGTGAACGACCTCGAAAGCTCCGGCCCACTGGGCGTTCACAGATTCCATGGCATGGAACTCTACCGCCAGCGCGCGGTTGATTATGAGACGATCGCTGAATGACTTCGCAAGAGACGGCGCCTCCGCGAAATGCCCCCGGCAAACGCACGGTCTCCTCTCGGCTCTCGGGAATCGATGCCGCAAGAGGCGCGGCTTTGCTGGGAATGATGGCCACGCACTTGATGCCCACGTTCGGACCGTCCCCGCAGTGGGAACCGACCTTTGTGGGATTGGTGTTCTCAGGCAGGTCGGCGGCGCTGTTCGCAGTCCTCGCCGGCATCGGGCTGGCGCTCAGTACGGGCAAACAGGAGCCCCGCAGCGGCACGGAATTGTGGGCTGCCCGGCGAGGAGTTGCCATGCGCGCCTTGGTGATTGCCGTCGTCGGCCTGATGTTGGGAGGCCTTGACGTCAACGTCGCAGTGATCCTGGTTCACTACGCCGTCCTTTTCCTGTGCATCCTGCCGTTTCTGGGCCTCCGACTCAAGGCACTTTGCTTCTGGGCCCTCGGCTGGGTCTTTTTCTCTCCGCTGCTTGCGTTTCTGGTCTGGCCGCTGCTGCTGGACGCCGCACCTCCCCTGACGTTGGGCCATAACCCCAATTGGGAGGATTTCGGGACTCCTGCACGCCTCCTCGCCGACCTCTTTTTCACCGGCTATTACCCTGTGTTCCAGTGGATCTCCTACTTGTTGATCGGACTGGTGATAGGCCGTTTGGCGCTGACCACCGCGAGGATCCAATTGCTGCTGGTGATGTGCGGGATCGCGGTGGCCGGCGTGGCGAAAGTCGTCGGGATCCTGGCCATGGAGGCATGGGGTGGCCGCACTGCCTTGTCAGCCCTCCCTGTCACCAGGGGCTATCCCTTGGAAAGCATGCTTCAGGTGAACGTTACCGGCTTGGAACAGACCGGCTCCTGGTGGTGGCTGGCAACGGCAGCCCCGCATGCCGGGACCACCTTGGACCTGCTGCACAGCGGCGGCGTTGCTGCGGCCGTAGTGGGGTTGTTCCTGCTGCTTGGCACGTTGGCGGAGCGGATCAGGATCAATTTCCTGGTCCTGCTGAGCGGGCCGGGTGCCATGACCCTGAGCCTCTACTCTGCCCACGTCTGGGTGGTGTCCGCCTTCACCAACCAGCCTTTGCCTTCGGGGTGGACGGACGAAGGGATGTACTGGGCCCAAGCCCTCACTGCCGTTGCGATTGGCGTTTGTTTCGCGGTGCTGCAGCACCGCGGACCATTGGAATGGGTAGCCCACACCGCATCACGCCTTGGCAGTCACCGGCCTGCGGCAGTGGGCTGAGAGCGGAAGAGTTTCACGGCATCGCGCATGGACGCGCGGGCACGTTTGCGGTCCCCGGAGGCATCGTACGCGCAGCTCAATCGGAACCAGGACCGCCAGTCCTCGGGTGCGGCTTCTGCTTCGGCGCGGTACTTCTCAAACTCTGCGTCAGCGGCCGCTCGGACAATGCGCCCGCCCGGGGTGCGCGGAAGGTCATCAACGGGCAAACCGCCCTCGGCTTCCAGGACCTTGGCCATCTGCTCGGTGCGCGCACCGAAAAGCAGCTCGCGGATGAGTGCCCACGCGCCAACAACCGGCAGGACCAAGTAAGCGGCCCCGATTCCCTTGGCAACCAGATTGGGGTCACCGAGCAACAGGAAGGAGCGTTGCACCGAAACCACCAGGTATAGGACCAACAGTAAGGTGATGGCACCTACCCAGATTTTGGTGCGGTTCTTCTTCAGGGACGTCCAGAAATTACCCATGGCTTTAGAGACCCAAGTCCAGGTAGCCATCCAAGCCCACGGTAAGGCCGGGGTTGGCTGCAACTTTACGAAGCCCCAGAAGGACTCCGGGCATGAAGGAGGCTCGGTCGAAGGAGTCGTGGCGCAACGTCAGCTGCTCACCGGGACCACCGAAAAGCACTTCCTGGTGAGCCACCAAACCGCGCAGGCGCACGCTGTGGACTCGAACCCCGTCCACGTCGCAGCCTCTTGCACCGTCCAGTGATGTTTCCGTGGCGTCAGGGCTCGCCGGGACACCGGCATCCTGGCGCGCTTCAGCGATCAGCTGCGCTGTGCGCACAGCGGTGCCGGAGGGAGCATCAACCTTGTTGGGGTGGTGCAGTTCGATGATTTCCACGGACTCGAAGTATTGCGAAGCCTTCGCCGCGAAGGCGGACGCGAGCACGGAACCAAGGGCGAAGTTCGGGGCGATCAGAACACCGGTGTCCGGCTTTTGCTCCAAGAGGCTCCGCAAGGAATCGAGCCGGTGGGCGTCCCAGCCGGTGGTACCCACAACTGCGTGGATGCCGTGCTCTACGGCGAACCGGACGTTGGCCTCCGTGGTGTCCGGAACGGTGAGGTCAACAACATACTGTGCACCGGCGTCGAGCAGTTTCTCCAAGGAATCGCCGCGGCCCAAAGCGGCCACCAGCTTCATGTCTCCGGCTGCCTCAACAGCCTTGACGGCTTCCATTCCCATACGCCCGTGGGCACCCAGCACTGCAACAGCAAGTTGTTCGGTCATGCCGTTAACCCTACCGCCGGGTCGGAGCCCGGGAGGAACCGTGACTCGGGCCTACTCCCCTGCCCCGACCCATTCCACAGTGCCATCAGTGAAGAACTGTTCCTTCCAAATGGGGACCTGCTCTTTGACCCGGTCCACAAGCTCGGCACACACAGCGAACGCCTGGCCGCGGTGGGCAGCAGCCACCGCACATACCAGCGCGGGGTCCCCGATCTCCAACATGCCGATCCTGTGGGCTGCCCAGATCCGAACCGGCTGTGCAGCTTCTCCGGAGTGCTCTGCCACCAGCTGCGCCACGACCTCTGACATCACCTGCTGGGCTGTGGGATGCGCGCTGTAGCTCAGCCGGTCCACAGCCTTGCCGCTGTCGTGGTTTCGGACGACGCCACTGAAGCTGACAACGGCTCCCGCGGTATCCGATTCGACCGCCTTGATGGCTTGGTCCACGGAAATCGGCTCGGCGCTGAGAACGGCGCTGACCACTTCAAAGTTTGTTTCAGTGCCCATGATTTCCTTCCAACTGTTCACAAAGGTGCCCGATCACAGGGTCCAGGACAGCCAAGCCGTCCATGACGCCTTTCGGGGATCCAGGCAGGTTGATGATAAACGTCTTCCCTACTGTTCCGGCGTGGCCACGGCTGAGCATGGCCATGGGGGTTTTGGCAGCGCCGGCGCGGCGAATGCCTTCCATGATGCCCGGAATCTCGCGCTCAAGCAGCGGCAGCGTCATTTCCGGTGTGCGGTCATCCGGGCTAAGGCCCGTGCCGCCGCTGGTGATCACTACGGCTGGATCCTGGGTCAGGAGAGCCCTTAGGGCAGCTCCAACAGGCTCACCGTCCGGCACCACCATGGTGGGGAACGTATCGAAGCCGTGCTCGCTGAGCCAATCGAGGATGATCGGACCTGTCTCATCGGCGTAGACTCCAGCGGCCGCGCGGGTTGACGCGATCACGATGCCGGCTTTCCGCAGCGTGTTCGGCTCGCACGCACTCACGCGCCGGCCTCACGTGGCATTGATACTCCAGAGACGTTCCAGTCCCCGCTTTTTCCGCCGCTCTTGGCCAAGACCCGTATATCGGTCAGCACTGCATGCTTGTCCACGGCCTTGATCATGTCGTAGACGCTCAAGGCCGCCACCGAGGCCGCCGTCAAGGCTTCCATTTCGACGCCGGTCACGCCTTTGGTCTTGACCGTTGCCAGGATGCCAATCGAGTCGGTGTCCAGCTCAAAGTCCACGGTGACCTTGGAGATCGGCAATGGATGGCACAACGGAATCAGATCGGGGGTCTTCTTTGCCGCCATGATCCCTGCGACGCGCGCCACGGCGAGGGCATCGCCCTTGGGCAGCTCGCCGGCACCCAGCAGGGCCAGCACCGCGGGCGTGCTGCGGACAGTGGCCGTGGCAGTCGCAACACGAGTAGTGACGGCTTTTTGGGAGACGTCCACCATCTGCGCGGTGCCGTCCTGCCTGAGGTGGGTCAGGCCACCGGAATTTTCGGGAGTGTGGTTCACAGCATCCATACTTCCACTTCGTCCCCTTCGGCGAGTTCCGTGACGTCGCCGGGGATCTGCACCAGGGCGTTTGCCCGGGCCAGGGCATGGACCAGGTGGGAACCTGCGCCACCTTCCATCCGGACCGTGCCATCGGTGCCCATGGTTCCGCGGCGAACCTGGTGTTTTCCTTCCGGGGAGGTCAGCGATTCGCTCAGGCGTGCCCTGACCACCGGCCTCGGGGCAGGGGTTCCCTGTACCTGCGAAAGGGCGGGCCGGAGAAACATTTCGAAGGAGACCAGGCAACTGACCGGGTTCCCCGGAAAGCCCAGGAAGGGCACGCCCTCAAAGGTGCCCAATCCTTGCGGTCCGCCTGGCTGCATGGCGACCGGCTGGAATTCCACCGGCTGGTTCGCCATGGCTTGCCGGACTACCTCGTAGGCGCCCTTGCTCACTCCCCCGGTGGTGACGATGAGATCTACCCGGTCCTCCGCCGGCCCGGTATGACGACGAAGGACCGCCAGCAGTTTGGAGGGATCGTCTTCGGAAATCCCGGTGCGGACCACGTCCAGGCCGGCCTGTCGCATGGACGCTTCGAGCAGTGTCCCGTTGGAATCGAAGATCTTGCCTGCTGTGAGTTCGGACCCCGGCTCCACTACCTCATCTCCGGTGGTGACCAGGAGGACACGGCAGGGTTGGCGGACCTGAACGGTTGTCAGGCCCAAGGCGGCCAGCAAGCCCAATTGTGCAGGCCCCATCCGCGTACTGGCGGCCAACGCCAGCGCACCCTTGCCGATGTCGCTGCCGCTGTCCCGGACGTAGGTGCCGGAGGCGACTGAAGGCAGGACCACGGTAGCCTCGCCCGCTGCAGGGTCCGGGAAAGTGTTCGGCGTGGCCTTTTCAATGGGCACGACGGCGTCGGCCCCCTCGGGGATCACGGCTCCGGTCATGATGGGGGCGGCAAAGCCGGGCTTGAGAGCTGCCGGCGCGGCACCTGCCGGAACCGGCTCCGCTACCCGGAGCTCCGCACCGCCGTCGGGGATATCTGCTGAGCGGACGGCGAATCCGTCCATTTGGGAGTTGGCGAACGGGGGCAGTGACAGTGGCGCGTGGACGTCGACGGCGAGCGCCCTACCCAGTGCCTCCAGTAATGGCATGCGGAGGTGCCCTTTGTCGGCTAGGACACCGGTCAGCAGTTCCACCACTGCCTGGCGGTGGGCTGCAACAGATCTGGGCACGGACATCCTCCTGTGTGGACACGCTGGCTTCCGGCGAAACCTCCGGACGTACCCAGACTAGGGCCTCAGCCCACTTTGACGTTGATGGTGTGATAGCCGGTGGCACCATCCGGGGCTACCGGCGCTTTGTCTTCAGTCTGAGGAACACCGGTGGAATCGGTTGCCCGGACCTGCACTTCGTAGTCCCCTGGCGTGAGATCGAGGCCCAACTGCCACTGATACCAGGTGTCTGAGGAGATCGGGCTGGCCAGCGCTGCCTGCTGCCATGGTCCGCGGTTGACGCGGAGCTCTACGCGGTTGACTCCCCTGTGCTGGGCCCAGGCTACGCCGCCGAACTGCACCTTGCCTGCTTGGACGCTCCGGCCGCTGCGGGGTACATCGATGCGCGATTGCGTCTTGATGGGACCTCGATCGCTCCAACCACGGGGCGTCCAGTACGCGGTGTCGTCGGCGAAGCGTGTGACCTTGAGTTCAGTGAGCCATTTGGTGGCCGAGACGAAGCCATAAAGTCCCGGCACGATCATCCGCACGGGGAATCCGTGTTCCAGCGGGAGCGGCTCTCCGTTCATGCCTACGGCCAGGAGCGCGTCACGGTCATCATTGAGGGCCTCCAAGGGAGTGCTGGCCGTCCAGCCGTCGTTACTGGTGGAGAGGACCATGTCCGCGCCGGCCTTGGGTCCTGCCATGGCCAGGAGTTCCCGTACGGGCCAGCCCAGCCAGAGGGCATTGCCGATGAGGTCGCCACCTACATTGTTGGACACGCAGGCGATGGTGATGTGGCGTTCTGTCATGGGCTTGGCCAGGAGGGTGGCGAAGTCCATTTCAACTTCGCGTTCCACCATTCCGGTGACCTTCAGTTTCCAGGCAGGAGGATCGATGGCCGGCACCGTCAAGGCGGTGTCGATCCTGTAGAAATCCGCGTTCGGGGTGACCAGGGGGCTGATGCCATCCACGGGAAGGGACGCACCTGCGGGAATGGCTTGCGCCGGCGTGGCGGGTTCCGGGAGCGTCATGGAACCGCGGAAACCTGACGCCACTGCTGTAGCCCTGGTGAGGACAGTGGTCACTGTTCCGGCCACGACGGCGGCGAGTGAGGTTCCAGCCAAGGCGTTCAGAAAGCTCCGCCGAGCCAGTGGTGCCTCCTCACGGCCGGGGGTTTCTTCGGAGGGAACCCAGGTTGCGAGCCGACGTATGAGCGTTCGCAGCAGCAGCATGGTGACAATGGCGGCAACGATCGGTGCAAGGGCCGCTTGGGGGCTCGCTTGGGCTCGGGTCACGACGGCGGTCAGTCCGGCTGCGCCCGCCAGTCCAGCCAGTGCCAGGCCCCAGCCGGTGCGGCGACGTTCCAGGATGCCAGCAAGCGCCGCCAGAATTCCTGCGACGCTCACAATGCAGGCCACCAGCACGATCTTGTCTGCAGTACCGAACAACTGCACCGCCAGATCCTTGACCCCGGGCGGTACGGCATCGATCACCGCACCACCGAGGGCTGTAACAGGCGATACCAGGGGGCTCAGGAGACCGGCAGCCAGTTCGCCCGCCGCGATCCCCGCGGCGCCGGCTGCTACGCCGGCGGCTGCCGCCCACAGCGCGGGCCTGCCCATGGTGCCTCGCTGCTGGGTGGTACCGGGTGCGAGCGTACTCATGAGATGCCTCCATGGCGGTGTTCTCTGGCGATGGGTTGATGGGTGGGAGTCATTGATGTCATGGACGGCATCCGCGATTCCGATGAGGGCGCCTTGGCCGGAAGTGACAGCGCAAAGCGGCAACCGCCGTCGACGTTATCCACGGTGACCGCTCCCCCATGCGCCTTGACGATGCCAGCCACCATGCTCAGGCCGATGCCTGCCCCGCTGTAGCTGCCTTGCATCTCTTCCGTAGTGCGACGGGCGGGGTCTTTCTGCCATCCCGTTTCGAACAGGTGCGGAAGGTCCTCGTCCGGGATGCCGCCGCACTGGTCCTCCACAGCGATCACGGCGTTCCCGCCGGAACCTCCAACGCGTTCGCCGCCGACGCTGATGTGGACGTCGCTGCCGGGTTCGCTGTAGATGATGGCGTTGAGAAGTATGTTCCGCACGGCCCGGGCGAGGCTTGGTCCGTCGGCGACGGCCATGCACTCACGGTCACCGCCGCCGTCGAGCCTGATGCCTTTCCTGGCGGCTAGCGGCGCCAGGTCAGAGATCGCGTCGCTGACGAGGTCGTACAAGTCCAGCGGTTCGGCACGCAGGCGGAGGGTGCCGGCCTGAATCTTGGACAGCTCCAGGAGGTCGTTGACCATGGCCGTCATCTGCTCTGTCTGCCCGATGATCTTCCGGTAATAGCCCTGCACATCTGATGCCATACCGTCTTCAAGGGCCTCGGTCATGGCGCGCATGCTGGCCAATGGTGTACGGAGGTCATGGGATATCCATGACACCAGCTCCCGGCGGGCGGCCTCAATAGCAGCTTCGCGTTCCCGCGATTCGGCCAGGCTGCGGCTGCTGGCCTCAAGTTCCTGGGCCAATTCGGCGAGTTCGGATGTCATGGCGGGAGCGCTCCCCCGACCCTCGGCCACGGTATGTTCCAGTGTTTCGCCACGACCAAGGCGTCGGGCAGCGTCAACAAGGTGGGCCGCATTGCGTGAGACGCCGGCACCGAGCATCAGTGACAGAGCCACGGCGACGGCTGAGGCAGTGGCCAGGATGTACCACATGACCTCAAGGTCCCGCGCGGAAATGAACATCGCGTTGAAGGCACTGACCATTCCTGCCACCAGCACAGCTACAGTGGCAACCACCACCAGGCAGATCTGGGCGAGTACCGAGGCCCGGCGGAGCAGCCTGAGAAGCGCCCACGTGGCGGCCCCAATGACCACAGCCCAGAACAGGACCCATGCCAGGATGATCCACAGCTCACTGCCTTCCATGGTCACCCCCTGAAACGTTGGGCCCCGACACGTCTGGCCCTGACACGTCGGGCCGCACAGTTTCGGTCTCAGACCGCTTGCCATCGAAGCGGTAGCCAACGCCCCAAACTGTCTTAAGCAGTTCGGGTTTGGTGGGGTTGGCTTCTATCTTCTCCCGTAGGCGCCGGACGTGGACGGTGACGGTAGACAGATCACCGAAGTCCCAGCCCCATACGGCCTTGATGAGTTCTTCCCGGCTGAAGACCTGGTTGGGCCTTCGCATCAGGAAAGCCAGGAGGTCGAATTCACGGACCGTCAGAGCCAGCGGAACTCCGTGGTGCGTCACGGTCCGGGAGGCAGGATCCAGTTCCAGTCCTGCGGCTTCCACCGGCGGTTCCGGAGTGAACTCCTTGATACTCCGGCGCAGTACCGACTTCACCCGGAGGACCAGTTCACGCGGGGAAAAGGGTTTGGTGACGTAGTCATCCGCGCCCATCTCCAGGCCCAAAATCCGGTCATCTTCGGTTCCCAAGGCTGTGACCATGATGACGGGAACGCTCATGCTTAGACGAAGCCGGCGGCACACCTCCACGCCGTCCAGTCCTGGCAGCATACGATCCAGGATGACAAGATCGGGTTGCCGCGTGGCTGCAAGGTCGAGTGCGGTGAAACCATCCCCCGCCATGTCCACCTGGAAACCGGCTTTGAGCAGGTAGTCACGGACGACGTCGGCAATGGTCTGTTCATCCTCCACCAGGAGGATCCGACGATTCCCCGGCTCCGCTGCTGATGCCGCATTTGTGGTCACGCTTTCAGCATAGGTTTGCTGACGGTGGCCGGCACGCGTTCCTGGCCCAAAGTGCACAAGCGTTTGGAATCCGTAAGAACTGTGTGGGTTAAGGACTCTGCGACTGTAACGGGTGTCACTGATCCAGCCACGGTGGCGTAGCCTGAATTTATGAGTGTTCAGCTAGGCATGCCGGTGCCCCCTCCGGGCGGCGCGGCAGGCAGCCCGGAAAGCGGCGTTGCAGTTCCGCCACCACGTCCAGCCGGCACGCCCACCGGGCTGTGGGATCGTTATGGCCGCCGCGCAACGGATATGCGCCTTTCCTTGACGGACAAGTGCAACCTGCGCTGCACCTACTGCATGCCTGCCGAGGGACTGGAATGGCTCTCGAAACAGGCAGTGATGACCAGGGACGAGATAGTCCGAATCGTCCGTGTCGGCGTCAACTCCCTGGGCGTGCGGGAACTCCGCCTGACTGGTGGCGAGCCCCTGGTCCGCGCCGACTTGGTGGACATCATTGCCGGCATCCGCGCGGACCACCCGGACCTCCCCATCTCCATGACCACCAATGGCGTGGGACTGGATAAGAAGGCCGCAGCACTGAAAGCCGCGGGCCTTACCCGGATCAATGTCTCGCTCGATTCCCTCCATGAGGAGACCTTCACCAAACTTACCCGTCGCCCCTTCCTGGATCGCGTCCTGGCCGGCGTGGATGCCGCTTGGGCGGCCGGGTTGGGCCCGGTAAAACTGAACGCTGTGCTGATGCGCGGCATCAACGACGCCGAGTCGCCGGATCTTCTGGAATGGGCCCTGGGCCGCGGCTACGAACTCCGCTTCATCGAACAAATGCCCTTGGACGCGGACCACGGCTGGACCCGACGCAACATGATCACGGCCGCCGAGATTCGTGGACTGCTCTCCCGAGACTTCGTGCTGGACAACGACCCCCGCGAGCGGGACGGCGCACCGGCCGAACGGTTTGAAGTACGACGCCGGGACGCGGCAACGGGCGTCGCCACAGGGCCGGTCCTCGGTACAGTCGGCATCATCGCATCAGTCACTGAGCCGTTCTGCTCCGACTGCCGCCGTACCCGCATCACCGCGGAGGGCAAGATCATGAGCTGTCTTTTCTCCCGCGAAGAATTCGACCTGTTGGGCTTCCTTCGTGAAGGTGCCACGGATGACCAATTGGCGTCGCGGTGGCAGGACGCCATGTGGGTCAAACCCAAAGCCCACGGCATGGACCACACAGGTCTCGGCGCAGCGGACTTCGTCCAGCCGGACCGCAGCATGAGCGCAATCGGAGGCTGAACCTTTGCTTGTCCGTTACTTCGCTGCCGCACGCGCGGCCGCCGGGGTGGAAGAAGAACTTCACTCCCTCCCGGAAGGAACCAGCCTGGAGGCGCTGCTGGAAGCTGCCCTCGCCGTCGAACGTCCGCTTCCCCCCGAAGGCACGCCGCCGCTCGCCAGGATCGTGGCACGCAGCAGTTTCCTTCGCAACGAGGTGGCCGTCCGCGACCGTACAGCTCCCTTGGGAAGCGACGACGTCATCGACGTATTGCCGCCGTTCGCCGGAGGCTAGGACCGCACAGGGCGCCAGCGCTGCGCGGGTTCACGCTTTCCGGAACACGCTCTTCAACAACGGGCTGAACTCAGCGGATCCTTCAAGCCTCAAGTCTGCGGTGTGCACCAGGACGCCATCGTCCACGCGGAATGTGTGCCGGGCTACGCCGTCGGCTGTCCGCCGGTCCAGGGTCAACGTGCCTGCATTCCATGTCCCACGGACCGGGCTCGCCGGTGGCCGTCCCATGCTGTCCACGTAGTACCACAGCGTGTCGCCGTGGTCCCGGTCAACAGTGAACATGCCATGACCTTCGAAATGCGTGCCGTCGGCTTCGCGGTGCCTATAGCTCTGAACCACGGCATATCCGCCCGCAGCCTTGGTAAACACCGCCTCGGCTTCTGCAGTCCGAGCAGTTCCCCAAGGAGACGCTGCGATCTCCGTAATGCCGCGCCAATGACCAAGGAAATCCCGCAGCATCTCCGCGGCTTGGCCGCTTGAGGGCGCATCCATCAGGGCTCCAAAGTAGTCAGGGCAGCATCATCGTGTGATCATGCTGCCCTGTTTACAGTGCGGGAGTCCAGAGGTTCCGGACGGGAACCTAGAGCCCGAAAGTTTCGGTTTCCTCAAAGGGACCAACAACAGTGATGGTCCGGGGCGCCGCTGCGAGTTCACGGGCGAGGTCCTGGACATCCTCCACGGTGACGGCCTTGATGCGGGCCAGGGTCTCGTCGATGTCCTGGAACTCCCCGGACACCAATTCCGCCCGGCCAAGACGCGACATCCGGGAGCCCGTGTCTTCGAGCGCGAGGACAATCCCGCCGCTAAGCTGCCCCACAGCCTTCCGGAGCTCTTCCTCGGTGATACCTTCCTTGGCGAGCTTGTCCAGCTCAAGGCCCAGGAGTTCCAACACCTGGCGGACCTTGGAAGGCGTGCAGCCGGCATACATTCCGAAGTAGCCAGCGTCCGCATACGCGGCAGTGAAAGAGTAGGTGGAGTACACCAGGCCGCGCTTTTCACGAATTTCCTGGAACAGGCGTGAGGACATGCCTCCGCCCAGTACGGCATTGAGCACGCTCATGACAAACCGGCGGTCATCGGTGGCAACGATCGTTGGGCAACCCATGATGATATTGGCTTGCTCCACAGGACGCTTTACTACGTGCAGTCCGGCCGTGCCCGTGATGACGGCACGGTCCGTGCCCCGGCGGTCTACCGGCGCGGCGTCGGCGTCCAGCTGCCATCCAGCAGCTGTCAGGGCATCCACAACCAGCTGGCAGACGACGTCGTGATCCAGTCCGCCGGCTGCGGTGATGACCAGTTCCTCCGGTCGGTAGTAGCGCTGGTAGTGCGCCCACACCGAATCCCTTGCCACGGCTCTAATAGCATCCGGCGTTCCCCCGATAGGCCGTGCCAGCGCGTGGTTGCCCAGGACAGCGGCCACGAACTTCTCATGGGCGACGTCCGTGGGGTCGTCGCTGTCCATGGCGATCTCCTCAAGGATGACGTCGCGTTCCTGCTCCAATTCGGCAGGATCCAAGACCGCACCGGTGATCATGTCCGCGATGACGTCGATGGCCATGGGGAGGTCTGTATCCAGGACCCTGGCGAAGTAGCAGGTGCTTTCCTTGGCTGTGGCCGCGTTTGATTCACCGCCCACCTCGTCGAAGGCGGACGCGATTTCCAAGGCTGTGCGCCGTTTGGTGCCCTTGAACAACAGGTGCTCAAGAAAGTGTGTGGAACCATGCTGGCCGTCCGCTTCATCACGCGAACCCACTGCCACCCAGAACCCTATGGTGGCCGAACGCTGACCGGGCATTGCCTCGGTGAGGACGCGCACGCCGCCGGGCAGGACCGAGCGCCGCACGACGGAACCGCCCTCGGCACCATGGATCAATTCGCCGCCGGGAAGGGTCTGTTCCAGTGGCAAGGGTACGACAGTCATTAAGGCCTTTCAGGTTAAGGCCGGAAGGGCCGGTGGAGCTTTTTCAAGCCCACCGGCCCTGCCGGGTGTACTGCTTACAGACTACTCTGCGGACTCTTCAGCGGCCTCGGCCGGAGCGTCCTCTGAGGCTGCTCCTTCTTCCTCGGCAACAACCGGGGAGAGGGAAAGCTTTCCGCGGTCATCGATCTTGGTGATCTCGACCTGGACCTTCTGGCCCACGGAGACGACGTCATCCACGTTGTCCACGCGCTTGCCATTGGCCAGCTTGCGGAGCTCGGAGATGTGCAGCAGGCCGTCCTTGCCCGGGGTGAGGGAAACGAAAGCGCCGAAGGTGGTGGTCTTGACGACCGTACCCAGGTAGCGCTCACCGATTTCCGGTACCTGCGGGTTGGCGATGGCGTTGATGGCGGAGCGTGCTGCGTCGGCAGACGGTCCGTTGGTGGCGCCGATGTAGACAGTGCCGTCATCCTCGATTGAGATGTCCGCGCCCGTGTCTTCCTGGATCTGGTTGATCATCTTGCCCTTGGGGCCGATGACCTCGCCGATCTTGTCCACGGGGATCTTGACGGCGATAACGCGCGGCGCGAACTCGGAGAGCTCGTCCGGGGTGTCGATCGCTGCGTTGATGACCTCGAGGATGTGGAGGCGGGCTTCGCGGGCCTGCTTCAGTGCTGCTGCCAGCACGGAAGCGGGGATGCCGTCGAGCTTGGTGTCCAGCTGGATAGCTGTGACGAACTCGGAAGTACCTGCCACCTTGAAGTCCATGTCACCGAAAGCGTCTTCGGCGCCGAGGATGTCAGTCAGGGCTGCGTAGCGGGTCTGGCCGTCAACCTGGTCGGAAACCAGGCCCATGGCGATACCGGCAACAGCTGCCTTCAGCGGCACACCTGCGTTAAGCATGGAGAGTGTGGAAGCACAGACGGAACCCATGGAGGTCGAACCGTTGGAACCGAGGGCCTCGGATACCTGGCGGATCGCGTAGGGGAACTCTTCACGGGTGGGCAGAACCGGCACCAGAGCGCGCTCTGCCAAGGCACCGTGGCCGATTTCGCGGCGCTTCGGGGAACCGACGCGGCCGGTTTCACCGGTGGAGTACGGCGGGAAGTTGTAGTTGTGCATGTAGCGCTTGCGCGTTACCGGCGACAACGAGTCGATCTGCTGCTCCATCTTGAGCATGTTCAACGTGGTGACGCCCATGATCTGGGTTTCGCCGCGCTCGAAGATTGCAGAACCGTGAACGCGGGGCAGAACCTCTACCTCGGCAGTCAGCTGGCGGATGTCCGTCAGGCCACGGCCGTCGATGCGGACCTGGTCCTTGAGGATTCGCTGGCGCACAACGTGCTTGGTGACCGAGCGGAAAGCTGCGGACAGTTCTTTCTCGCGGCCCTCGAACTGGCCGGCAAGTGCACCCAGGACTTCGTCCTTGAGCTCGTCCGAGGCGTTGTCGCGGTCCTGCTTGTCAGCGATCTGGAAGACAGCGGCCAGCTTGTCAGCAGCAGCGGCTTCAACAGCGGCGTAGACGTCGTCCTGGTAATCCAGGAAGACCGGGAACTCAACCGTGGGCTTGGCAGCGCGTGCTGCCAGGTCAGCCTGTGCTTCACAGAGTGCCTTGATGAACGGCTTGGCAGCCTCGAGGCCCTCGGAAACAACCTCTTCGGTAGGAGCGGTTGCGCCCTGTTCCTTGATGAGGTTCCAGGAGTTGTCCGTGGCTTCGGCTTCAACCATCATGATGGCGACGTCGTCACCTGCAATGCGGCCGGCAACAACCATGTTGAACACGGCGTTCTCGAGCTGAGAGTGCTTGGGGAAAGCGACCCACTGCGAACCCTGTTCGTCGGCGATGAGGGCGACGCGGACGCCACCGATCGGGCCGGAGAACGGGAGGCCGGAAAGCTGCGTGGACATCGAGGACGCGTTGATGGCGACGACGTCGTAGAGCTCATCGGGGTTGATGGCCAGAACGGTCACCACGATCTGGACCTCGTTGCGCAGGCCCTTCACGAAGGCGGGGCGCAGCGGGCGGTCCATGAGGCGGCAAGCCAGGATGGCTTCGGTGGACGGGCGTCCTTCGCGGCGGAAGAACGAGCCCGGGATACGGCCGGCAGCGTACATGCGCTCCTCGACGTCAACCGTCAGCGGGAAGAAGTCGAAACCTTCGCGCGGCTGCTTGCCTGCCGTGGTTGCCGAGAGCAGTGCGGTGTCTTCGTCGATGTAGACCATCGAGGCGCCAGCTGCCTGCTTGGCAAGGCGGCCGGTTTCGAAGCGAATGACGCGCTTGCCAAAACGGCCGTTGTCGATAATGGCTTCGGAGAACTGGATTTCGGGACCCTCCATAGAGAGTCACCTCCGTTTCTGTTAGCGGAAGTCCGCCGCATCAACCCAGGCCTCTTCTTTTTTCCTGGCCTGTACTACACCCGGTCATCGATCGAGATCCACGGGCGTTGGCATCGTCACAGATGATGTTCCCGGGAATCACTACCGAGGACCGCGAATGCGCGATGCGGTTGATTCCTGTTTTTAGTTGTTGGTGAAAAAGGCGGCCCGTTCCGCTGGGGACCGGGCCGCCCCTAAGTCAGACTAGCGGCGCAGGCCGAGACGCTCGATGAGCGCACGGTAGCGGGCGATGTCAGTGTTCTTCAGGTAGGTAAGCATGCGCTTGCGACGACCAACCATGGCCAGCAGACCGCGCTGGGTGTGGAAGTCGTGCTTGTGCTCCTTCATGTGCTCAGTCAGATCTTTGATCCGCTGAGTCAGGACTGCAACCTGGACCTCGGGTGAACCGGTGTCGCCTTCAGTGGTTGCGTATTCCTTGATGATGGACTGCTTTACAGCGGCGTCAAGTGCCACGTGAACTCCTAGAGTTGTGCCGTGCCTCCCGCAACAGCGCCTCGCTGACGGGTTGTCCCTGGTACGTTGCCGCACACAAAAACAGGTCCAGCCGCCACGGACTGCAGCCGGATCCACTGATCAGTTTACCGGCACGTCAGCAGTGTTGTCGAAATGCCCCTGGCGCCGGGTCAACAGTTCGTGCGCCTGGGCTACGTCGAGGCACATTTGTTCGACCAAAGCCTCCGGCCCACGGTAGGCCACCATGCCGCGCAGGCGCTGCGTAAATTCGACGGCAACATTCTGCCCGTAGAGGTCGAAGTCTTCCACGTTCTCTTCGGGGCGGTCGATCACGTGCGCTTCCACCTGCCGGCTGACGCCGTCGAAGGTGGGGTTCGAACCAACGGAGATTGCGGCGGGCCAGCGCGTGCCGGCTTGGTCGATCAGCCACCCCGCGTAAATGCCGTCAGCTGGTACGTATCCGGTGGAATCATGGGAAAGGTTTGCCGTCGGAAAGCCGAGATCCCGTCCCCGGGCCGCTCCGTGCACCACTTCACCGCGCATGCGGTGGGGGCGGCCCAACACCGCGGCAGCTGTAACTACATCGCCTTCGCTCAAGGCCTCCCTCACCCAGGTGGAGGAACAGCGGCGGTCGGCATCGCCGTCGTCATGGACCGGGAAGCCTCCTGCGCCGTATTCATGGACAACCTGCACCCCGAAACCGAGCTGGTCGCCCAGTTCCTGCATAGTGAGAACGTCGCCGGAATTGCCGGCGCCGAAGCGGAGGTCGTGACCAACAACGACGTGCGCGGCGTGGAGTCCCTCAACCAGGATTTCACGGACAAACTCCAAGGGCGTCATGGCGGCGAGGTCGAGGGTGTACTTCATCACCAACACAGCGTCCACCCCGGTGTCGCCCAGGGCGTCCAGTTTGTCCCGGAGCCCCATGATCAGTTCAGGAGCAGAATCCGGCCTGTGGACCTGAGCGGGATGGGGATCGAAGGTCACGGCAACCGAGGGGATGTTGTGCCGCTTGGCTGTGTCGGTCACTTGCGACAGAACATGCTGATGACCCCGATGCACGCCGTCAAAGTTCCCGATGGTAACGACAGTAGGTCCGAAGTCCTTGGGGACTTCAGTGGGATCGTTCCAGATGTGGACCATCAACCTCGCCTTTTACTGCAGATGTTCGTTCTGCCCGGCAACCTCCCGGCGCCGGAACAATCTAAGGTTACCCGCTAGGGTGTTTGACTCAGGACGGTCGGCGTTTGTTGAGCCACAAAAGGCCCAGGATCGGCAGGACCAGCGGAACAAAGCCGTATCCACGTCCGAACAGGGACCACACGGTGTCATGCGGGAAAGCAATTGGATCAAAGAGGCTGATCGCTCCTACCACCAGCACACCCACAAGCTCAGTGAGCACAGCAGCCAGGGAAACCTTGAACCAAGTGCGGCCCGGCTTGGCAAGCGAGACAGTCGCCACAATGTAGACGACGGCGGCGAACGCCGACAAGATATGCGCCAAGGGAGCTTCGGCGAACTTGGTGGCGATCTGGTAACCGGCACGAGCTGTGGCCGACAACGCAAATATTGCGTAGACCGCGATCAGCAGGCGTCCAGGGCCGGTGTTCCGGGTGTCCTTCCGCTGCGGCTGCCGGTTGGCCGGGTTGGTCTCGGTTCCAGTCACGTTGTGTTCTTTCTTCAAGGTCAGTACCAGATCTGATTCATGCGGGCGGCCATCACCAGGGCAGTAACGCCCACTGCTGCCAGGACAAAGTTGCTCCAGCGGGTTCGTTCAAGGATGGCCCAATAGACGGCTCCCAAGGGAATCATCATGGCAACAATGAGGTAGCCCCAGAACTCCCAGGCTTCACCGGCCATCTGTTCGCCCATGGCCACCCTGACGATCGAGCCCACCAGATACACCACCAGAACCAGCTCAACGGCGAGTACGGAAAAGATGGTGGGGTCGTTCGGGGCCTTCTTCATCAAACCAGCCACGATGCACATGAACGTGGACACCAATCCGACGATCAGGATGGCGTAAAAGTATCCGTCCATGGTTACTTTGCCTGCCCGGTTCCCGGCGCAAAGACCAGCACGGGTTTCGCGAAGTTGCCTGTATCTGCAAGCAACGCCACCAGCTCTCCCGACGGCGCGAAGGCTGCGGCAGGCTTTTCGGCCGTGGCGGCGTCGGGCGTTCCTGCTCCCGGACCGGCAGCGATGCGGCGGCCGAAGGAAATTTCGGTGGTTTCGTCCTCGCTGAGCTCCCGGTTGGGCATGAGTGCACGTGCCGCCAAGGACATCTCCAGAACCTCAAGCTCTTCTGCCAGCTGCTCCAACGTGCGGGCCTGGTCCAGGGAGTATGGGCCAACCTGGGTCCTCCGCAAGGCTGTGAGGTGTCCCCCGACGCCCAAGGCACCGCCGAGGTCCCGGGCCAACGCCCTGATGTACGTTCCGGAGGAGCACTCCACGGTGACCTCGACGTCGACTACCCGGCCGCCGTCGATCCTGGTGATGGAGTGGACATCAAAGCGGTGGATGGTGACCGGGCGGGCCGCGAGCTTGACCTCTTCACCCGAGCGAACGCGGGCATAGGAGCGTTCGCCGTTGACTTTGATGGCACTCACGCTGCTCGGAACCTGTTGAATGGGCCCGGTGAGGGCAGCGACGCCGGCAGCTATGGCATCGTCGGTAATGGCCGCTGCGCTGCGGGCCTCCGTGACCTCGCCCTCGGCGTCGTCAGTGATGGTGGTTTCGCCCAGCCGGATGGTGGCCGTATACGTCTTGGAGGTGCCCACGATGTAGGTCAGAAGACGCGTCGCCTTGTTAATGCCCAGCACCAGCACACCGGTTGCCATGGGATCCAGCGTGCCCGCATGCCCCACTTTTCGGGTGCCGGCCAGCCGCCGCATCCGGCCAACCACATCATGGCTGGTCCATCCCTGCGGTTTGTCAACGATTACCAGTCCAGAAAGCACGCTTACCAGTATATGGGTGGCTAGGATGGCTCCCATGCCTGAGCTTGCCGCACACGTCCGCGACGTCCCCGTGAACCAGATCCGTGAGATCACCGAAGCTGCCTGGTCCACCCCCGGAGCTATCGTCCTCAGCATCGGCGAGCCGGGCTTTGCCCTCCCCCGCCACGTCCTGAACGCCGGCATTGCCTGCCTGGACCGGGATGAGACCAACTACACACCCAACGCCGGGATCCCTGCCCTCCGCGAGGCCTTCGCCGCTCGCTTCCGGGAGCAACAAGAGGTCACTATTGGTGCGGAGCGGGTCTATGTGGTGGACGGCGCCCAGCAGGGACTGCACTTTGCCATGAGCCTTCTCCTCTCCCCCGGTGACGAGATCCTGATTCCCAACCCCGGCTACCCCACCTTCGCCATGACCAGCCGGCTGCTGCACGCCGTGCCTGTGCAGTATCCGTTGTATCCACAGAACGACTTCCAGCCGCACATTGAGGACATCGAGGCCCTGATCACGCCACGGACCCGCGTGATGGTGCTGAACTCCCCGTCCAATCCCCTGGGCGCCGTGATCAGTGAGAAAGCCACGCGCGAGCTGGTGGAACTGGCAGTCCGGCACGACCTCTGGATCATCTCGGACGAGTGCTATGAAGCCTTCACTTTTGATGTGCCCCATGTGAGTCCCGCCCGCTTCGACAGCGATGTCCCCGGCGAAGCCCGGGTCTTCACGTCCCTGACCTTGTCCAAGACCTACGGACTGACTGGCCTCCGGATCGGGGCGCTGATCTGTCCTCCGGGTTTGGAGCAAAAAATGAACAACGTGATGGAATCAATCGTGTCCTGCGTCGCGTCTCCTTCGCAGTACGCAGCTTTGGCCGCGCTGACGGGGCCGCAGGACTACGTTTCGCAGGCTCGCGACCATTACCGGAGCAACCGGGATGCGGCGTCGGCGGTGCTGGCGGAGAAGGGAATTCCGTTCCTTGGCGCCCAGGGGGCCTTCTATCTTTGGGCTGATGTTTCCCATGTGAGCGGCGGGGACGTCAGGTCCTGGGTGCGGGCGTTCCTCGCGGAGTTCGGCGTGTCCTTCGCTCCGGGTACGGCGTTCGGTTCGATCGGCGAGGGCTGGATCAGGATTGCCCTGTGCGGCGGGCAGCAGGACCTGTTCGACGGCGTCACCCGCCTCCCGGCCAAGGTCCAGTTGTAGCGGGTCGTCAGTAGGCAGTGCGGCGCGCGTGGTTCCGCCAGGCGTCAAACGGCTCATCGGAGGTGGCCAGTTCGGCATGCTCCACCGGCAGCAGCTCCGGCCGGGTGCCGGCAAAGTACTCATAGAACACGGCGTCGTCGAAGCCGGCCCTGGCCGCACCGTGCCGATCGGCCGCGAAATACACACGCCCGATCCTGGCCCAGAGCGTGGCGGACAAGCAGAGCGGGCATGGCTCGCAGCTTGTGTAGAGAACGGAACCCTTCAGGTCGAAGCTCTTGGTAGCTGCTGCGGCGCGTCGAATGGCCACCACTTCGGCATGTGCCGTGGGATCGTGGTCCAGCGTTACCCGGTTCACTCCCTTATGGACAGTTCCGTCCGGGGTGACCACAACGGCACCGAAAGGGCCGCCGCCGTCGGAAACGTTACGCACGGCCAGCTGGATGGCCAGGTTCAGGTATTCATCACGTTGCTGGGGACTGTGCGCCGACATGCACTGATCCTAACGAGTTTTTGTACAGCAAATGCCCCTAAGAAGGCTTCTTAAGGGCATTAGCTGTACAAAAACTCGAAGAGTGGTCTAGCGGTTGGAGTCTTCGTCGAGCTCGTTGTCGCCGGAGAGGTCTGTGTCCTCTTCGTCGAAGTCGTCCTCGTCGATGTCCTCCGGAGCATCGCCCTTGTAGGGGTCTGCTTCGCCTGCGTGCTTGGCGCTGGCAGCCAACGCGGCTACCTCAGCGTCGCGACGCTTGGCTTCACGGAGCAGCTCCTCAAGATTGGAGGCATTGACCGGAATCTGATCAGCCACGAACTCAAGGGTGGGAGTCAGGCGAACAGTGATGTTGCGGCCCACTTCCTGCCGCAGCACACCCTTGGCCTTCTCCAATGCCCTGGCGGCATCTGCCTGGGCTACATCATCACCGAAAACGGTGTAGTAGATGGTGGCGTGCTGAAGGTCATTGGTGACGCGGGCGTCAGTGACCGTTATGGACTCGACGCGCGGATCCTTGACCCGGCGTCCGAGGGCCTCAGCAACAACCACCTTTATCCGCTGTGCCAGCTTGGCGGCGCGTGCGGGATCAGCCATGACTTCCTCCTGGAAAGTAGAAACGGGAACGGAACGGGTCCGCCGGGGTTACCCGACGGACCCGTCCCATACGGAACCTAGTTACGCGGCTTTTCGCGCATTTCGAAGGTCTCGATGATGTCGCCTTCAGTGATGTCATTGAAGGAGCCAAGACCGATACCACACTCGAAGTCGGTACGGACTTCGGTGGCGTCATCCTTGAAGCGCTTGAGCGTCTCAACGGTGAGGTTGTCACCGATGACCTTGCCGTCGCGGCTGACACGTGCCTTGGAGTTACGGCGGATGATGCCAGTGCGGACGATCGAACCGGCGATGTTTCCGAACTTGGAAGAACGGAAGACTTCGCGAACCTCGGCGGTACCGAGCTGGACCTCTTCGTATTCCGGCTTGAGCATGCCCTTGAGAGCCATCTCGATGTCATCGATTGCTGCGTAGATGACCGAGTAGAAGCGCATGTCCACGCCTTCACGATCGGCCAGTTCAGCAACACGCTCGGCCGGCTTGACGTTGAAGCCAATGATGATGGCGTTGTCAACCGTGGCCAGGTTGACGTCGTTCTGCGTGATGGCACCCACACCGCGGTGGATGACACGAAGCTGAACGTCGTCGTCTCCGACGTCGATCTTGAGCAAGGCGTCTTCAAGGGCTTCAACAGCACCGGATACGTCACCCTTGAGGATGAGGTTGAGGGTGTCGATCTTGCCTTCGGCAACGGCCTGGTCAAAGTCTTCCAGGCTGATGCGCTTGCGGCGCTTGGCCAGTGCGGCGTTGCGGTCGGCAGCTTCACGCTTCTCAGCGATCTGGCGGGCCGTACGCTCGTCAGGGGTCACCAGGAAGGTGTCACCTGCACGCGGCACGTTGGACAGGCCGAGGACCTGAACCGGGCGGGACGGCAGTGCGACATCGAGTGCCTCGCCGTTCTCGTCGAACATGGCGCGGACGCGGCCGTGAGCCGTACCGGCAACGATCGTGTCGCCCACTGCCAAGGTTCCGGACTGAACCAGGACGGTTGCAACAGCACCGCGGCCCTTGTCCAGGTTCGCTTCGATGGCAATGCCTCGAGCGTCCTTGTCCGGGTTGGCGCGCAGGTCCAAGGCAGCGTCGGCCGTCAGCAGGACGGCGTCGATCAGTTCGTCGATGTTGAGGTTCTGGCGGGCAGAGACCTCAACGAACATGGTGTCGCCACCGTATTCTTCCGGAACCAGGCCGTACTCGGTCAGCTGGCCCTTGACCTTGTCAGGGTTGGCGCCTTCCTTGTCGATCTTGTTCACTGCGACGACGATCGGCACGTTGGCTGCCTGGGCGTGGTTGAGTGCTTCCACCGTCTGCGGCATAACGCCGTCGTCGGCTGCAACAACCAGGATCGCGATGTCAGTGACCTTGGCACCACGTGCACGCATGGCCGTGAAGGCCTCGTGACCGGGGGTGTCAATGAAGGTGATGTCGCGGGCCGTGCCCTCGTGGACGTGGCTGATCTGGTAAGCACCGATGTGCTGGGTGATGCCACCGTGCTCGCCGGCCACAACGTTCGAGTTGCGGATGGCGTCCAACAGGCGGGTCTTACCGTGGTCAACGTGGCCCATGACGGTAACAACCGGTGCGCGGGCCTCGAGAACGTCGTCACCTTCGGCGTCGAGTTCGTCCTGGATGTTGATGTCGAACTGATCCAGCAGCTCGCGCTCTTCATCCTCAGGGGAAACAACCTGGAGCTTGTAGCCAAGTTCGGCGCCAAGCAGGCCAAAGGTGTCTTCGTCGAGGGACTGCGTAGCCGTTGCCATTTCACCGAGGTGGAACAGCACGGTCACCAGCGACGCGGGGTTTGCATCGATCTTCTCGGCAAAGTCCGTGATGGACGAGCCACGACGCAGGCGGATGATGGTCTCGCCATCACCGCGGGGTACCGATACGCCGCCCAGCGACGGAGCACTCATCTGCTCCAGTTCCTGGCGCTTTGCACGCTTGGACTTGCGCTGCTTGCCACGACCGGCGCCGCCCTTGCCGAAGGCACCCTGGGTGCCACCGCGACCGCGGCCACCCTTGCCGAAGCCACCGCCGGCGGGAGCGCCGCCACCGGTACCTGCACCAGGTGCGCCACCGGGACGACCGGGTCCGCCACCGGGACGGCCTGCGCCACCCGGACGGCCTGCGCCACCGGGAGCCGGACGCTCAGTGCGGTTGGGCATCATGCCCGGAGTAGGACGGTTTCCTGCACCGGGACCGCCAGCGGGACGCGGAGCGCCCGGACGGGGTGCACCGGGACGCGGAGCGCCCGGACGGGGACCACCGGTACCTGCTGCGGGACGGGGTCCACCCGTACCAGCTGCGGGACGGGGACCGCCGGGGCGTTCGCCGTCGTTACGGCGTTCGCCTCGGGGCATGCCCTGGGACGGTGCGAACGGGTTGTTGCCCGGACGCGGCGGACGGTCTCCGTCGCCACCACGGCCGCGGGGCATGCCCTGGGACGTAGCGAACGGGTTGTTGCCCGGACGGGGACCGCCGGGACGCGGAGCCTGGCCACCTTGACGTGCCGGAGCCGGAGTCTCTGCCTTGGGGGCAGGACGGGCGCCGGGCTTGGCCGAAACCGGAGTGGACGCAGCAGGAGCTGCAGGTGCTGCCGGGGCAGGTGCTGACGGTGTTGCAGGAGCTGCCGGTGCAGCAGCCGCAGGGGCTGCCGGAGCGGGGGCTGCAGGTGCCGGGGCCGGAGCCTTCGGAGCTGCAGGACCCGGTGCCGGAGCGGCCGGACGGGATGCTGCTGGGCGGTTTGCCGCCGGAGCTGCTGCGGGAGCGGCGGCCTTGGCAGCGCCGGCACCCGGGTATGCGTCGCGAAGCTTCTTCACGACGGGGGCCTCAATTGTTGACGAGGCGGAGCGAACGAATTCGCCCAATTCCTGCAGTTTGGTTACTGCATCTTTGGAAGTAATACCGAGCTCTTTGGCGAGCTCATGTACGCGGACCTTGGCCACATTTCTCCTGTCTCGGTCCGCACCGAGCCAGGCACGAACCGTCTACTTCTTACTGCGGGCCTTCGCCGCTTGCGCGATTGAAAGGCCCATTGCAGAGCGCAACAAAGTTGTCATCGTTACGCACTCATCGCTGGGAACTCATCGGGTTTCCATCAGTTTTCTGACCCGCTTTCAGGTTTGGACGGTTTTCCTGCGGCGGCCTGGGCCTCCACAAGGGGCGCACCGGACATCAGGTATCGTTCCACGGCGCCTGCATCGGAAGCACCCGCAAGGGCCCTTCCGAAAGCTCGCCGCTTGATTGCCAATGTCAAGCACTTTTCGCTGGGGTGAAGCCATGCACCCCTGCCAGCCATCCGGCGTCGAACGTCGACCAGGACTGCGGAAGAACCGCTGCCTTGGGCGACCAGCCGGACAAGCTCGGACCGGGAGCCTTGCTTCCGGCATCCGATGCACGTGCGAACAGGCCCATGGCCATGTTCAAGCAGTTCAGCCACGACGTGTCCAACCTGCCTTACGCTACTGGCACCCGACGGGCCCCGGTCCTGCGCATGCAGCTGAGGCACGCCAAAGCGCGTGGATACCGGACGTAAGCCCGGTTCCATCTAGTCTAGCCCCCCTGCCCCGGTCTCCCGAAACCAAGGATGCCGCCAGCGCGGCGCTAAACGGGCGGCACAACCGCCGGTTCAAGAGCTAGTCAGCCTTAGCGGGAGCGGCATCGGAGATGATATCGATGCGCCAGCCAGTCAGCTTGGCTGCGAGCCGCGCGTTCTGGCCCTCTTTGCCGATCGCCAGGGAAAGCTGGTAGTCGGGCACTACTACGCGGGCCGAGCGGGTTGCTTCGTCCGTGATAGTGACGGAATTCACTCGCGACGGCGACAAGGAGTTGGCAATGAAGGTTGCGGGGTCGTCGCTGAAGTCAACGATGTCGATCTTTTCGTCGTTGAGTTCGGTCATGACTGCCCGGACGCGGGAACCCATTTCGCCGATGCATGCACCCTTGGCGTTGATGCCGGCAGTGTTGGCCTTGACCGCGATCTTGGTACGGTGGCCGGCTTCACGGGCCAGTGCGACGATCTCCACAGAGTGATCCGCAATTTCCGGAACTTCCATTTCGAACAACTTGCGGACCAGCCCGGGGTGCGAACGGGACAAAGTGATGGACGGACCCTTGGCGCCGCGGTGGACGTCCACCACAAAAGCACGCAAGCGGCTTCCGTGGAGGTACTTCTCACCGGGGACTTGCTCGGGCGGGGGCAGCAATGCTTCCACGGATCCGAGGTTGACCTGAATCATGTGCGGGTTGTTGCCCTGCTGGATCATGCCGGCCACAAGTTCGCCTTCACGGCCTTTGAACTCGCCCAGCACGTTGTCGTCTTCCACGTCGCGAAGACGCTGCAGAATGATCTGGCGGGCCGTGCTGGCGGCGATGCGGCCAAAACCGGCAGGGGTGTCTTCGAACTCGCCGATGGGCTCACCGTCGTCGTCGATTTCCGTAGCCCAAATGGTCACGTGACCGCTCTTGCGGTCCAACTCGGCACGGGCCTTTTCGAAGGCGCCGGGCGTCTTGTGGTACGCCACCAGCAGCGCTTGTTCGATGGTGGGAATCAGGAGATCCAGCGGGATTTCACGCTCACGCTCCAGGAGTCTCAGTGCGCTCATGTCAATATCCATTAGGCCTCCTCGGAAGGTCCGTTGTGCTCGTCTTCCAGCGCAGCCTCGTGGAGGTGGCTGAATTCAATCTCGACTTTTCCTTGGCGGATCCTGTCGAAAGGAATAGTGATGGGTTCGCCCTGCTTGGGCTTCATGCCCTTCTTGACCTCGTGCTCGGGGATGAGCGTCACAGCATCTTCCCCCACGGAGGTAATGCGGCCCAGAAGGTTTTCTCCCTGGATGACGTTGACCCTGACCATACGGCCGCGGGCGCGGTGCCAGTGACGCGGTTCGGTCAAAGGACGGCTTACTCCAGGGGATGAAACCTCAAGGTCGTAGGGACGGCCGTCGTCATGGGGATCGTTGTCCAGAATATCGGACAGTCCGCGTGAGACCTCTGCGATGGCGTCAAGGCTGACGCCTCCGGTCTCTTCCTGGGGAAGGTCCACCACGACGTGGACCGTGCGGTGTGAACCGGCAACGTGGATGGAAACATCCTCGAGGTAGAGCCTGTTGGCAAGGACAGCCGGTTCAAGCAGCGCCCTAAGCCTGCTCTCTTCCGGGTTGTGGATGGTGGCCGTTGAGTTCGATTCAGAACGGTCTGTTGAAGTCGTGGCTTCCGAGTCACTCACGTTGCCCGCCGCCTCCCGATAGATGTTGTTGTGACTACTAGCCTAACGATTTTCCCGGGAACATGGTGCACGGACTTCCTCATCCACGTGACACCATGGTCTGTTGTGAACGGGGAAACAAGCGAAAAACGACGAACACCACCTTGGGGCCGGGTTTTACTGGTTGCCGTGGTGGCACTGCTTGTTGCAGGCACCGGAATGGTCCTTCTTCCGCGTGATTCCGGCACTCCCCCGGCTGTCTCGTTCACCGAAACAGCACGTTTGACGGCGTTGGAGGACACGCTGCTGCTGCGGGAATCGGCCACGACGCTGGCGAAGTCCGCGGCTCCCGAGGCCGGAAAGCCCATGTCCGGCAGCGCTGTGACTTTGCTGACAACCCACGCTCAGGCCTTATTCGACCCTCGCGGAACGACATCCAGTGCCACCCTGTCAGGGGCAGCCCCCTCACCCCGTCAGTCCTCGGCTGCAGCGGAACAAAGCAGCCGTGCATCCTTCCTGGCCGGGCTGGCCGGCAGCGGCTGGAAGCGCTTGGACGACGCGCGCAAGGCCGACGGCGGGATCGCCCGGCTGCTCGCCGCCGTCGGAACCGCGCAGGTGCTGCAGGCCGAAAAGTTGGCTGCCGCATGGCAGTTGCCCCTGCCGGAGCAGACACGGGCGTCGGAGACCAAGGCCCCCACGGCGACACCTTTGGCTGCCTCATGCCCCTCAGCAAACCCCACCCCGGAGCCGATGTCCGCGACCACCGACACAGCCCTGGCTGCGGTTGTTCGCTCACAGCAGGAGGCGATCTACGTATACCAAGTGGCCTTGAAGAGGCTGGACGAGACGAAGTCGGCGGCCGCTGCCAAGCACTTGCAAGTTCACCAAGCGCTCCTCCGGGAGGCTGAAGCAGTCACCAGCGCCAACTGCGCGGATGCACCCACGGGCGAGGCGGGCTACCGGCTGCCGGATACTTTCACTCAGGATCCCGCTACATTCCTTGGCTCGGTAGAGCTTGCCTCGCTGCCTCGATTCGGTGACCTTGCTGCCCTGTCCACGGGCGAGACCCGCACATGGGCCCTGGACAACCTGGTGGCAGCCGCCCGCAGGAGCCTCGCTTGGGGCGCGCAGCTGCCTGCGCTGCCGGGACTCATGCTCGACGCCGGCGAACTGCCTTCCTTGCCTACGCCCACTAGCACGCCAGCTTCCCAGGGCGGATAGGCGAGCCTAGCCATGCTGGTCAGGACAGCCTGCCGGTGCTTGGCTTGATGCATGGCTTCCACAGAAACTGCCACCACGCACGAGAATGAACCGCACCGTGACGATCTGGCACATCGGCTGAACTGGCTGCGGGCGGGCGTCCTGGGCGCCAATGACGGAATCGTGTCCGTCGCGGCAATCGTGGTGGGCGTTGCCGGTGCCACCACCAACACCGGCCTGATTCTCTCCGCGGGCGCCGCTGGCCTGGTGGGTGGCGCCATCTCCATGGCTTTGGGCGAGTACGTGTCCGTCAGCAGCCAAAGTGACACCCAGAAAGCCCTCATCGAAAAAGAAAAACGTGAGCTGGCGGAGCAGCCGGAAGATGAGCTCAACGAGTTGGCCGCGATCTACGAGTCCAAAGGGCTCAGTGCAGAGACCGCCCGGACCGTTGCACAGGAGCTGACCGAGCACGACGCCTTGGCCGCACACCTCTCGGCCGAGCTCAATATCCATGAAGATGACATCGTCAGCCCTTGGAACGCAGCCTTTGCCTCGGCCGTAGCGTTCACTTTGGGAGCGATTCTTCCCATGCTGGCCATCTTGCTGCCGCCACCGGGGATGCGGGTTCCCCTAACGTTCGTCGCAGTCCTGCTTGCCTTGGCGATCACTGGCGCGGTTGGTGCGTGGCTCGGCGGTGCTTCCCGCTTCCGTGCAGCGGTCCGGGTGGTGCTGGGCGGGGCCCTCGCGCTGGCTGCCACGTTCTCCATCGGAACCCTGTTGGGGGCCAGCGGCGTTTTCTAAGGGACGCGTGGCAGTGCGGAGTTAGGCTGTTGCCGTGAACCTTCACGCGATGATTCCCATACCGGGCGACCTCCACGCCCGGTACAACCGCGACTCCGCGGGCAGGGATTGGCTCGCAAGCCTCCCGGGGCTCATCTCCGAGGCGTTGGACCGTTGGGGGCTCTCAGTGGATTTGGTGCCAGGCGATGAGCCTTGGAATGGCCACGGAGCCTTGGTGGTGCCAGTCCTTCAGGGCTCCACCCCCGCAGCGCTGAAGATCGCTTATCCCCACGAAGAAGCACTGGTGGAGCGCTATGCACTGGCCCTGTGGAACGGCCGGGGCGCTGTCCGCCTCCTGGCCTCGGACGATGCCAGTTGCACCATGCTGCTCGAACGCCTGGACGCCTCCCGTTGGCTCCAGGACGCCCCTCTGGACGAAGCCAGGGACGCATGGGGGGCCATTATGCGCGAGCTCTCGATCCAACCGGACGGAAGGGTGGAGTGGCGGGTTTTGGACCACGTCGCCGCAACCGCCGAGCGATGGAGCGATGAACTGCCTGCCGAATGGGACCGCCTGGACCGTCCCTTCCCTCGATGGTTGCTGGAAGCGGCATTGGAGGTCTGCCAGACGCGCGGGGCCGTAGGGCGCCGTTCAGGCAAGGATGTCCTCGTGCACACTGACCTGCATTTCATGAATATTCTTGCCACTACCAGCGCCGAAAAGCTGTCCCTGCGCGGCGACTATCTGGCTATTGATCCGCAACCACAGATTGGGGAGGCCGAGTTCGCCGTCGCCCCGATCCTGTGGAACCGCATCCGCGATCTTCCCCGGACGGATCCGGAGGCCGGGCTGCTGGAGCGGTGCCAGGACTTCAGCCGTGCCGCTGGATTGGATCCTGACGTTGCACGGCAATGGAGCATAGCCCGTGAGGTGCAGAACGCTTTATGGTATGCAGCAAAACCGCGGCACTCCGGTGATCTTGCCCGTTCCCTGTGGGTCGCAAGCACCCTGGCCGGCCACAGGCTCGACGCCCTTCCCCGGGCACACGATCTCCCCGACCCCGGCGAAGCAGCCTGACACCGTGGTCCTGAAAGTTGCTCTCATTGGTTCGGGCGCCATTGGATCGCGGGTGGCGGAACTGCTCGACGCCGGGACCGCCCCAGGCATCGAACTCGCCGGTGTTGTTCCCCACGGGAAACCCAGGACAGGTTTCAGCTTCGAAGAAGCCATGGACGTAGCTGACGTGGTGGTGGAGTGCGCCGGCGTTGCAGCAGTCGCCGAGTTCGGTCCGCGGAGTATTTCGGCCGGGAAGGACTTTCTGGTCACCTCGATCGGAGCCTTATGTGAGGCCTTGCTGAGGAAAACACTGCTCGACGACGGTCCAGGCCGAACGTTCCTGACAACCGGTGCGCTGGGCGGCCTGGATGCGATCACAGCGGCCTCCGCGGGCGGAACCATTTATCGCATCACCGTGGAATCGCGAAAACTTCCTGCTGCTTTGATCCAGCCATGGATGGACGGGGAAACGAAAGAATCACTCCTGGAAGCCACCGGGCCGGTTGAACTCCTGAGGGGCGGACCGGCCGAGCTGATCAAGGCCTTCCCCAAGTCAACCAACGTGGTGTCCGCGTTGGCGCTGGCAGCCGGTGACTGGGATGTGGTGGAAGCTGTGTTGATTGCTGACCCCGCAGCCAAGCAGACAACCCACCATGTCCTGGCCGAGACGAGCCTGGGGCTCTTCGATACACGTGTCACCAACCAGGCTTCCCTCGGCAACCCGGCGTCGAGCGCTTTGGTGCCGCACGCCGTCGTCCGCGGTTTGAGGACGCTTGCCAACGCCAACGGCAGTTTTATCTGACTTAGGCCGCGCCGGCCCTACCCTGCGAAGTTCTCGTTCCAGACGTCAATGCCAAGTTTGATGATCAGCGCAGCCACCACGATCAGGAAGACAAGGCGCACAAACTTACTTCCCTTGGCCACAGCGGTCCTGGCACCGAGGTAGCCGCCTGCCATATTGGCCAGGCCAAGGATGAGGCCTACGCCCCACAGCAGGGAGCCGTGGGGGAGGAAGAAAATCAGCGCGCCGGCATTGGTGGCCATGTTGACGATCTTCGCTTTGGCGCTGGCTTCCAGGAACGCATAACCCATGGCCGAAACGAGCGCTATGACCAGGAACGAGCCCGTACCCGGACCGATCAGGCCGTCGTAAAAGCCGATCACGGCACCGATCATGCACGCCACCACGTAATGCTTATGGCCGTCGTGGCGCAGGGCGGTCAGTTCACCGGCGCTGGGACGCAGGGCTGTGAAGATGGCGACTGCGATCAGCGCCAACACGATGATGGGCTTGAAAACGCTGGCAGGCAGGGAGGCAGCGAGAATGGCCCCGCCGAAACTCCCAGCCAGCGCGATCACCGCCATGGGAATTGCGGTCTTCAGATCCGGCCCGACGCGGCGATAATACGTGACCGCGCTGGTGGTGGTCCCGAAAATGGACCCCATTTTGTTCGTGGCCAAAGCCTGGACGGGCGTGATACCTGGAACCAGCAGCAGGGCGGGGAGCTGGATCAGTCCCCCGCCCCCGACTACGGCGTCCACCCAGCCTGCTGCGAATCCAGCCACCACAATCAGGATGAGGGTGGTGAGCTGGATCGATTCGAAGCCGGAAATCACCGGGTTCGTACAGCGTTGACCACGTAGTCCACGGCCTTGTCCACCGCGATATTCTCGGCTTCGCCACTGCGGCGGTCCTTGATCTCAACCACACCGTCCACGAGCCCTCGGCCAACGGCCAGGATGATGGGGACGCCCACCAGTTCGGCGTCGCCGAACTTCACACCGGGCGAAACCTTGGGACGGTCATCGAAAATGACGTCCAGGCCTGCAGCTTCGAGTTCAAGGGAAAGCTTTTCTGCTGCTTCGAAGATCTCATCGCCGCGACCGACAGCCACGACGTGAACATCGGCCGGAGCCACCGAGCGCGGCCACACGAGACCACGGTCGTCATGGTTGGCTTCAGCCAACGCTGCGACGGCACGCGTTACGCCAACGCCGTAGGAGCCCATGGTGACAACCTGCTGCTTGCCGTTCTGGTCCAGGACCTTCAGGTCCAAGGCCTCAGCGTACTTGCGGCCGAGCTGGAAGATGTGGCCCATTTCGATGCCCCGCGCAGTTTCCAGCGGTCCTGAACCGTCCGGGGCGGGGTCGCCCGCACGGACATCGGTGCTTTCGATAACGCCGTCCCACGCGAAATCACGACCCGCTACCAGCCCAAAGACGTGCTTGCCATCAGCGTTGGCACCGGTAACCCAGCTGGTGCCGGAGACGACGCGGGGATCCACAAGGAAGAGAACCTTGGAGGATCCTTCCAGGCCCAGAACGGGCTCGTCGAGGGACAGGCCGGGTCCGATGTAACCCTTGACCAGCCACGGCAGCTTCTTGAGGTCCTCTTCGTTGGCGGCCTCGAGGCCGATTTCACCGGCGATGGGCAGGTGGGAGCCAATGTTGGCTTCCACGCGCTTGAGGTCCACTCCGCGGTCTCCTGGAACGCCGATCACCACGATCTGGCGCTCCCCCGTGGGCAGCGTGACGGCGAGGACAACATTCTTGAGCGTGTCAGCGGCAGTCCATGCGCCGCCGTCGGACTCGCTGCGCGGAGCCAGCTGGTTGGCGGCCTCCACCAGAGTCTCGATGGTGGGAGTGTTCGGCGTGTCCAGGACCTGTGCGGCCGGAGCGTTGCTGAAGTCGACCTCGTCCGGGACAACCGTGGTCACGGCTTCGACGTTGGCGTAGTAGCCGCCGGCCGAGCGCACGAACGTGTCCTCGCCGATCTCGGTGGGGAACAGGAATTCCTCACTCTTGGAACCACCCATGGCGCCCGCCGTGGCTGCTACGGGAATGACTTCCAAGCCGAGGCGCTCAAAGATCTTCAGGTAGGCCGCGCGGTGTGCGGCGTAGCTGGCATCCAGGCCGGCGTCATCGATGTCGAAGGAGTAAGAGTCCTTCATGATGAACTCGCGCCCACGGAGGAGGCCCGCCCTGGGACGTGCTTCATCACGGTACTTGTTCTGGATCTGGTACAGGCTCAACGGCAGGTCCTTGTATGAGGAGTACAGGTCCTTGACCAGGAGCGTGAACATTTCCTCATGCGTGGGGGCCAGAAGGTAGTCCGCCCCCTTACGGTCCTGGAGGCGGAACAGGCCGTCGCCATATTCGGTCCAGCGGTTGGTGGCCTCGTAGGGTTCGCGGGGTAGCAGAGCCGGGAAGTGGACTTCCTGTGCTCCGATCGCGGACATTTCCTGGCGGATGATGTCCTCCACCTTGCGCAGGACGCTCAGCCCCAGCGGCAACCACGTGTAGATACCGGGCGCGGCGCGGCGGATGTAGCCGGCGCGGACCAGGAGCTTGTGGCTGGCGACCTCGGCGTCGACGGGATCTTCACGCAGGGTGCGCAGGAACAGCTGGGAAAGGCGAAGGACCACGGGTACGTATCCGTTTCTATGGCAGATGTGGCAAAAACAACTGTCTACTAATCTACCGGCTGACTGCGCGGCCACTTGAACAGGCCTGGATTGGCGTCCGGCGCGCTTGCACACAGAAGAGCCACGCCGTCGCGTGTGGAAGCCCCTGGCCGCAACCGGCTGGTCATCCTGCGATGGCGTGGCTCAGCGGCCGGCCGGCCGCAGACTCTGTCCTGGGACTAGATCGCCGTCCCCTCCAGCGGAACGGGATCAGCTGCGGCTGGGAAGCATTGGTCACTGCCGAGCTCACGGATGGCTTGGCCGCCGATGGCGCCCGTCAAGGTCTTGATCATGATTCCCCCTGTACCACCCGCACCCCAACGACACGGCTTGGGAAAAACCTATGTGATCGTAGACACATTTTCAAGGCGGGCCACAGCGCCACGCAGTGCCCTTGACCGCCCTGCCCACCGGTTCTACGTTTAATTCATCATCCGATGAATTAAGTGTGCCCAATCGGAGGCTCGCATGACACCCCTTACAGCAGCCATAAAGGCAACGGGGCTTCATATAAACCGCGCCCGCAGCAAGATCATCAAGGGCCTGGACTTTACCGTTGACGCCGGCCGGATCACAGGACTCCTGGGCCCTTCCGGCAGCGGCAAGACAACACTCATGCGGGCAATCGTCGGAGTCCAACGGATCACCCAGGGAACCGTGACCGTCCTCGGCAGGCCCGCAGGCAGCGCATCGCTCAGGCACGACGTCGGATACGTCACCCAGGGTGCCAGCGTCTACCCGGACCTCAGCGTGCACGCGAACGTGCGCTACTTTGGCGCCATGCACGGCGCTACCGCCGCGGACACCGCGGAGGCAATTGCCGCCGTCGGGCTCGAACCACTTGCCCGCCACAAGGCAGCTGACCTATCCGGCGGGCAATTCAGCCGGGTCTCCCTGGCATGCGCCTTGGTGGCCCACCCGAAACTGTTGGTTCTGGATGAGCCCACTGTCGGGCTCGACCCTGTACTGAGGGCCGAGCTATGGGAGCGCTTTGCGGCCATGGCGGCTGCCGGAACAACCCTGCTGGTCTCCAGTCACGTGATGGAGGAAGCCTCCCACTGCTCCTCGCTTCTGCTCCTGCGTGATGGCCTCCTCCTGGCCCAGCTAACTCCCGCCGAACTGGCCGAACGTGGACAGAGCGAAGATCTGGAGCGGGCGTTCCTCACCATCATCAGAGCCGCTAACCGCGACCGGCAAGAACGTCAGGTGTCGTCATGAATGTCCGCATGACCCTCGCCACCACCCTCCGGGTCCTGGGGCAGTTGCGGCACGATCACCGGAGCGTTGCACTGATCCTCGTGGTCCCTGCACTACTGCTGACCGCCGTCTATTTCCTCTTCGAAAACGAAACGCTCCCCCCGGGGTTCCCCAGAACCTTTGACCGCGTCGGGCTGATGATGTTGGCCATCTTCCCCTTTGTGGTCATGTTTCTGGTCACATCGATCACCATGCTTAGGGAACGCACCTCCGGGACTCTGGAGCGCCTCTTGACCACCCCCATCCACAAGGCCGACCTACTCTTCGGTTATGGTCTGGCCTTCTCCATCATGGCGGCCCTGCAGTCCCTGGTGGCGACAGCTGTGGCCTACTGGGTTTTTGACCTCGATATCAAGGGAAGCCCCGGCCTGGTGGTGATGATTGCCGTCATCAACGCCGTCCTGGGCGTCGCCCTCGGACTCCTGTGTTCTGCCTTTGCCCGCACCGAGTTCCAAGCCGTGCAGTTCATGCCGGTGGTGGTGGTCCCGCAGATCCTGTTGTGCGGCCTGTTCGTGGCGCGGGAGGACATGAACGAGGTCCTCGAAGCAATATCCGGTGTTCTGCCGCTCACCTTCTCCGTGGATGCGTTGAAGGAGGTTGCGGGGCATGCGGACGCAACAGCCACCATGTGGCAAGACGCCCTGATCATGGGCGGGATTGTTCTGGGAGTTCTGGTCCTGGCATCACTGACCCTCCGACGACAAACCCGATGAGCGTCCCCCAGGCGCGCAGGGGCCGCCGCAGCTCAGGAGACCATTCACGCGAAGCCATCCTCACCGCCGCACGGAGACTGTTTGCCGAGCAAGGCTTCGAAGGGACAAGCCTGCGGCAAGTAGCCCGCGAGTCATCCGTGGATCCGGCCATGGTGCACCACTTCTTCGGGGGCAAGGATGAGCTCTTTGCCGCCAGCGTGGAATTGCCCGCCGACCCCGCGGAGGTTCTTGCCGGCGTCGAAACCCTGGACCCTGCAGTGAGGGCGGAGGCGATTGTCCGGGCTGTACTGCGGTTGTGGGAAAGCCCCGCTCAGCACGGATTGGTGGCCTACGTCCGGGGAACCCTGGGCTCCAAGTCCAAGACGGCGCTCATGCGCGAGATGGTCAACCGGGTCATCTTGTCCCGGGTGGTTGCAGGCTTGCCGGGCACGCCGGAAGAACGGCGCCTCCGAAGCAACCTGGTGGCCAGCCAGGTCATCGGCCTGGTGCTGGTCCGCTACGTCATCAAACTTGAGCCGCTGGCCGGCGCAGCGCAGGAGGACGTCATAAAGATGGTGGCCCCCACCATCCAGCGCTACCTTACGGGAGAGCTGGACGGCCCGGGAGCCACCACCTGACGATGTCCTTGGCGCCTGTGAGGGCTACTTGACCAGTGCCGCGGCCTGGTCCATCAGGGTGCCGGCCTCAGCTGCCCCGTCTGTGCCGCCGTTCTGGCCCGATGCCGTAGCGGAAATCAGCACGCCGCCCTTGACGGCGAAAGCCATCACGGTGGACTGCGCCTGGCCACCGGGGAGGGTCATGGTGGTTTTAAGTCCCACAGTGCCGGGGACCGAACCAACCCCATCAAGCTTCTCGGTTTTCATGCTCAAGGCTGTGCCGCCCATGGTCATCTTCATGGAGGAGCACGTGGTGATCTGGGACTCACTCCCCTCGAGGCTCTTCTGCAGGGTTTCCGCCGGAACGCCGGACACCAACGCTACGCTGGAGACGCTTCCGGTTGCGGTATCAACCTTCGCCCCGGTGGCGCCGGTGGAGCCTTCAATGGACTGCGAGGCGCCGGACATGGCCAGATCCTTGCACTCGGCCGGTTCGATGTTCATGGAACCCATGAGTTCCTTGAGCGGATTCGCTTGGGCAGCGAGGTCGTCAATGGCGGTAACAGTCAGTTCCGAGCCATCAGCTGGCTTGATCTGCTTGACCAGGTCTGTAAGTTCAGCCGAGGTGTACTGCTTTGCCGCAGTGGGCGTAGGAGTCAAGTGTTCCGGTGCTGGCGGTCGCCAACATGGACAAGAATACTGGATTCCCCATCGACTTTAGAAAAGCACGGTGGCGAAGGTCCCCACTTGTTCGAAGCCCACCCGCTCATAGGTGGCCCGGGCTTTGGTGTTGTAGTCATTGACGTAGAGGCTCGTCACGGGCGCGAAGGTTCTGGAGAGATTTACGACGGCGGCCATGTAGCCCCCGCTGTGGCCGCGGCCCCGCAGCTCGGGATTCATCCATACGCCTTGGACCTGGGTGACCTCCCGCGTGACCGCCCCCAGCTCGGCTTTGAAGACCACAGTGCCGTTGGCATCAATGTGGACCAGCGAGTGGCCCTCCCGAATGAGTCCAGCAACGCGCCTGCTGTAGAACTCCTGCCCTCCAAGGAAGGGAGAGTAACCCACTTCTTCTTCGAACATGGCCGCGCACGCCGGCAGGATGCGATCAAAGTCCGCCATGGTGCCGAAGGCCAGGGCCGGGTTGGCGACGATAACGGGAGGACCTGAGATGGTGAGCAAAGGTTGCTGGGCGCGTACCTCGTGGGCGCTATGGCCCAGTTGCTCGAATCGCGCATAGAGGGCCATCACGGTTTCCGCGGGCCCGAAAATGGACGCGTAACGGCGCCCCGTTTCGTGGGCAGCCGTGGCCACATACCCTGCGAGGCCGGGATCGAGCTGCACGGGGACAAGATTGGCGCCGGCCCAACACGCACCGAGGAGCGTTTGGCCTTCGAAAACTCCGAAAATGCTGGCACCGCCGCTGGTGGGCGCCGCTGAACCGGTACTTTCCAAGTGCGCGAGGATAAATACGTTGGCCACCGCATCCTCGCTTGCAAGCGCGCGAAGGGCCAGGGTGTCGGCACTGCCGAGCACCCTGACTCCCAAGCCGTTCTCGTTACGAGACGCTAACCACGGGGCTACCCTTGACAGCATCTTCGCCATCGGCCTCCCCCATCTCTTCGGCGATGCGCATGGCCTCTTCGATCAGTGTCTCAACAATTTCGCTCTCAGGCACAGTCTTAATGACTTCGCCCTTCACGAAAATCTGGCCCTTGCCGTTTCCGGAGGCCACACCGAGGTCCGCTTCACGGGCTTCGCCGGGTCCATTGACGACGCAACCCATCACGGCAACGCGCAGCGGAATCTCCATGCCTTCCAACCCTGCGGTCACCTGTTCGGCCAGCGTGTACACATCCACCTGGGCGCGGCCACAGGACGGGCAGGAGACGATCTCGAGCTTGCGCGGGCGCAGGTTCAGGGATTGCAGGATCTGGTTGCCCACCTTGATTTCCTCCACCGGCGGAGCCGAGAGGGAAACACGGATGGTGTCACCAATGCCGCGCGACAGGAGCGCACCGAAGGCCGTGGCCGACTTGATGGTGCCCTGGAATGCCGGACCGGCCTCGGTCACACCGAGGTGCAGGGGCCAGTCGCCCTTTTCCGCGAGCATCTCGTACGCAGCCACCATGATCACGGGGTCGTTGTGCTTGACGGAAATCTTGAAGTCGTGGAAACCGTGCTCTTCGAAGAGGGAAGCTTCCCACACAGCGGACTCAACCAAAGCCTCCGGGGTGGCCTTGCCGTACTTCTTCATGATGCCGGGTTCGAGGGAGCCTGCGTTGACGCCGATCCGGATGGATGTTCCATGGTCACGGGCCGCAGCAGCGATCTCTTTGACCTGGTCATCGAACTTGCGGATGTTGCCCGGGTTGACCCGGACTGCTGCGCAGCCGGCCTCGATTGCGGCAAAGACATACTTCGGCTGGAAGTGGATGTCCGCGATCACGGGAATCTGGGACTTACGGGCGATGATGGGCAGCGCCTCGGCGTCGTCGGCAGACGGGCAGGCAACGCGTACGATGTCGCATCCGGAAGCCGTCAGTTCAGCGATCTGCTGGAGGGTGGCGTTGATATCCGTGGTGGGGGTAGTTGTCATGGACTGAACGCTGATGGGCGAGTCAGATCCGACGCCAACGGACCCTACCTTGATCTGCCGGGTCTTCCGGCGGGGGGCAAGGACGGGGGGTGGGGCTGCTGGCATTCCCAGGCTGACCGAGGTCACGTGGACTCCTTGGGTTGGGGTGAATCGTTGTGGTGGAGGACGTCCGGGCTAGGACGCGTGGGCAGCCAGGACACCGATGATTGGCGCCCATTCCGTGGTGCGGATGCCGGCGATGACGCCGGCTTCAGCGAACGGATCCTGCTTGAGGAGGTCATTGAGTTCGGCTTCGTCGGCCGACTTGAAGATCAGCAGGGCGCCGGCGCCGTCACCATAGGGGCCACTGGCAAGAAGTTTGCCTTGCTCGGCCAGTTCCCCGAGCCAAGCACGGTGTGCTGGGCGGGCTTCGTCGCGGAGGGCGCCTGAATCGGCGACGTATACGTACTCAACAGCGAAAACAGTCATGGAGCTAGCCTATCCCGCCGGTTGCGCAGAATATGTTCACAGCTTTGCCTGCATTGTTCACAGATCTGTCCGCATTGTTCACAGCTCAGCCGAAAATGTTCACGGGCTTAACGATGTCGGCATAGATCAAGAGCGCCCCCATGGCCATGAGCAACGCCGCCACCACATAGGTCACCGGCAGGAGTTTCGCGATGTCGAAGGCTCCCGGATCCGGTTTGCCACGCAGTTTGGCCAGTTGGCGGCGCGCGCCTTCGTACAAGGCGCCAGCGACATGGCCGCCGTCGAGCGGCAGGAGCGGGATGAGGTTGAAGATGGCCAACGCGAAGTTGAGTCCTGCGAGCAACCCGATCAGGGTGCCGATCCGTGCCTGCATGGGTACTTGTTCCATGGCCGCTACCTCGCCGGCAACCCTGCCGACGCCCACCACGCTGATAGGCCCGTTTGGGTCACGGGGCTCCTCGCTGAAGGCTGCTTTCGCCACCCCCACCACCCTGGCCGGCAGGTTGAAGATCACACCGGAAATCTGTTTGATGTTCTCCCCTGCCATGGGCAGAACGGCCGACGCCGGTTGGGGAACCAAAGCGCTTTGGGCTCCGATACCCAGGAAGCCGACTTCCTGGTACTGCAAAACTCCGTTGGCGTCCTGTGCCTGCCGCCCATCGGGGCCCACCACGGGCCGGGACGAGAGAACCGGAGTCACCGTGGTCTCCACTGACGTCCCGTTGCGCGTCACAATGACAGGAACTTCCTTGCCGGCGGAGGCCCGGATCCAGCTGGTGAGCTCGTCCCAGCTGGTGACGGTTTTTCCGTCGAAGGAAGTGATGGTGTCATTTGGCTGCAGGCCCGCGGCTGCGGCTGGGGTCAGTTTGCAATCCGCCGAATCGGGGACCACGGTCTCCCCCGCGGCAACCTGGCATTTGGAAACGTCAGCGATGGTGGTGGTTGCCTGGGCTGTTCCGAAGCCCATGAGCAGGACTGCCAGAAGTATCAAGCCGATCAGCATGTTCATGGCCGGTCCGCCGAGCATGACGATGATCTTTTTCCAGACGGGGAGCTTGTAGAAGACGCGCTTCTCGTCCCCGGGACCCACTTCCTCGTGCGCCATTGAACGCGCCTCGGTGGCGAGGGTCTGGAACATGCCGGTACTAGAGGGGCGTACGGTGCCGTCTTCCTTGTTCGGCGGGTACATGCCGATCATGGAGACGTAGCCACCCAGCGGAAGCGCCTTGAAGCCGTACTCTGTTTCGCCTTTTTTCCTGGACCACAGCGTTGGTCCAAAACCGATCATGTACTTGGTGACGCGCACTTTGAAGAGCTTTGCGGGCACCAGGTGGCCTACCTCGTGCAGCGCGATGGAAACGGCCACGCCGATGGCGACGAAGACGACTCCGAGGATGAAGAGAAGGACAGGACTCATGCCGGTGGGACTGCTTCCGTAAGGGTTGTGAGCTAGAGGGCGCTGCTGGCTAAACGATCAAGGGTTCGGGCGCGTGCCCACCTCTCAGCATCCAGCACCGACTCCACCGTTAGCTCGGAAGAGCCTGAATGTTCGCTGAGGACGGATTCGACGGTATCCACAATGTCGGTGAAGCGGATTCGTCCGGCGTGGAAGGCCTCCACTGCTTCCTCATTGGCGGCATTGAACACGGCCGGGAACGTGCTGCCCTGCTTAGCTGCGTCCTTGGCGAGGTCCACGGCCGGGAATGCCACGGTATCCAAGGGCTCGAAGGTCCAACTGGTGGCCTGGGTCCAGTCGCAAGCGCGTGCAGCCTGCGGGACACGGTCCGGCCAACCCAGTCCCAGCGCGATCGGCAGCCGCATGTCCGGAGGTGATGCCTGGGCGATGATGGAGCCATCCACGAACTGGACCATGGAATGCACCACCGACTGGGGGTGGACCACAACGTCGATCCTGTCCAGCGGGACATCGAATAACAGGTGTGCCTCAATGACTTCCAGGCCCTTGTTGACCAGGCTGGCCGAGTTTGTGGTGACCATGAGGCCCATGTCCCAGGTGGGGTGGGCAAGGGCCTCCTGCGGCGTGACGTTGTGAAGTTGCTCCCGCGTGCGGCCTCGGAACGGGCCACCGGATGCCGTCAGGATCAGCTTTTCAACTTCCTGGTCAGTGCCCGAGCGCAGGCACTGGGCGATGGCTGAGTGTTCAGAATCAACGGGAACGATCTGGCCGGGGCCAGCGGCAGCTTTGACCAGGGCGCCGCCGACGATCAGCGACTCCTTATTGGCCAGAGCCAGTGTGGCTCCTGTAGCCAGCGCGGCCAAAGTGGGCGCCAACCCGATGGAACCGGTAATGCCGTTGAGGACGACGTCGCACTCAATGGCGGCGATCCGGGTGGATGCGTCCGGTCCGGCAAAGACCTCCGGAGCGAAATTCCGCACGCCCTCAGCCGCGGCCGCGGCGTCAATCAACCGCCGAAGGACTTCCGGATCTCCCTTGGCGATTCCCACGGCTTGGGCCCTGGTGTGGACCGCCTGTTGTGCAATGAGTTCGAGGTTCCCGCCGCCCGCGCTTAGTGCCACCACTTCGAAACGGTGTGGTGCGGCATCGACGACGTCAATCGCTTGTGTGCCGATGGAACCGGTGGACCCGAGGATGACGATCTTGCGCGGCTGCATGACTTAAGTATCCCTGCCACTGCCGGGGCCCGCGAACGGATGGCGGCGTATGTGGAAAATCGATGCCGCTTGACCAGTGCCGTCCGCTGCGTACCGTGGAATCGTGGAGTGGTTCTCCTGGTTTGATGCGCGGGACTATTTTGATGCGCGGGACTATGAATTTGCCCGGCAGGTGTTGCAGCGTGGCACAGCGGCGCTTTATGCCATTGCCTTCTTCTCCACGGTGAACCAGTTCCCGGCGCTCCTCGGCGAGCGCGGACTGTTGCCGGTACCGGCCTTCCTGGCTATGGCCCGTCGCCTTGGCCGGCCTACCCTGTTCCGGTGGCGCTACTCCGACCCGCTTCTCCGGGCTGTGTGCTGGACGGGTATTGGCGTGTCCATTCTGCTAGTCATTGGCCTGCCACAAACGGGGCCGCCCTGGCTGCCCATGCTGGCCTTTCTCACGTTGTGGTTCCTCTACATGTCAATCGTGAACGTTGGCCAGACGTTCTATGGTTTTGGTTGGGAGATCCTTCTTCTTGAGGCCGGTTTCACGGTGGCCTTCCTTGGTTCGGACCAGACTCCCCCACCGGCAACCATCCTCATTCTCATTTTGTGGCTGGTGTTTCGGCTTGAGTTCGGGGCCGGCATGATCAAGATCCGCGGCGGCCGTGAGTGGCGGGACATGACGGCGATGTTCTATCACCACCAGACACAGCCGATGCCCGGCCCGCTCAGCAGGCAGGCACATCTCCTGCCGCGTCCGCTGCACAAGGTGGAAGTGGTGGGCAATCATGGTGCGCAGCTGGTGGTGCCGTTCTTCCTCTTCGCCCCTCAACCGCTGGCCAGCATCGCAGCGGGCATCATCATCGTGACGCAGCTGTGGCTGGTGGGCACCGGTAATTTCGCCTGGCTGAACTGGGCGGCGATCGTCCTGGCGTTCGCCGCCGTCAGCGACCCGGTGGCCCATGCGGTTTTTCCGTTCATCCCCCTTGAGTGGCACGCAAGTGCCGATACCCCGGCGTGGTGGCTCGTCGTCGTCGTACTTGTCACCGTTCTGCTGGTGGTGTTCAGCTACCGCCCGCTCCTCAACCTCTTCTCCAGCCAGCAATTGATGAATGCCAGCTTTAACCGTTGGCGCCTGGTCAACGCCTATGGTGCTTTCGGGACGGTGACCAAGCAGCGCATTGAGATCGTGGTTGAGGGAACCTTGGACGAGGATCCCCACGCGCCCGATGAGCGATGGTTGGAGTATGGATTCAAGGGCAAGCCCGGCGATGTTCGTCGACTCCCCCGGCAATGGGCGCCGTACCATCTGCGCCTGGATTGGCTCATGTGGTTCCTGCCGCTGAGGACCGTCCATGAGGAATGGTTTTATGCTTTCCTGGACCGGCTGCTGGAAGCTGACAAGGCTACGCTTAGGCTGCTTCGACAAGACCCGTTCGACGGCGAACGCCCCCGTTGGGTGCGGGCGCGCAGCTACCTGTACCGTTTCGCCAGCCGTGCAGAGTTCCGCGGGACGGGCGAACGTTGGGTCCGGGTGCTGCTGTATGACGCCGTTCCGCCGGTGCAGTTAAGACCGGGACGCCGGCTTTCCGGATGAGGCTGGTTCCCGGGGTGAGGCTGGTTCCCGGGGCGACGCCGTGGATTCACGAACCACCAGGTGGGTTGCGAGTTCCACGCGCCTGGAGTCAATCTCTTCACCGTGCATTTGGCGAAGGATGAAGTTCAGCGCGGAACGCCCTATTTCCTGCAGTGGCTGGCTCACCGAGGTCAGTGGGGGCGTGGATTCTTCCGCCTGATAGGTTCCGTCGAACCCAACGAGGCTCATTTCCTCGGGGATTCGGATGTCCTGCCTCCGCGCCTCGGCCAGAACGCCCATGGCAATACTGTCGCTTGCGGCAAAGACTGCCGTGGGCGGATCTTCCAGGGCCACCAGGGACTTGAAAGCCGCCGCTCCGGTCTCGGGCCGGAACGGGCCCGCGGAAACATATTCATGTTCAACGGTGATGCCTTCGGCCATCAGTGCGGCCATGTAGCCGTGGAGCCTGGCCTGGCTGCATTCGGCGGTGGCGGGACCCCCGATGTAGGCAATGCGTCGATGCCCGAGTTCCAAGAGGTGCGTGGCGGCGGCTTTCCCTCCTGCCCAGTTGCTGGAGCCCACGCTGAACAGGTCAGCAGGTGGCGGATTCAGGGGGTCGATCACCACGATGGGAATCTGGCGTCTCTGGAAGGCTTCCAGCTGCGCGGCTCCGAACGCCGAGGTCACCACGATCATGCCGCTGCGGCCTTCATCGACCATGCGCTGCGCGCGTTCCTCAGGGCCCAGCGGCGGTGCTGCCTGCAGTCCGGTGACGGAGAGGATTACTTCCATGTCCGAAACGTTGGCCTGCTCCATGATCCCCTTGAGGACTTCCATGTTGTAGGCCGAGTTCAGAGAATCGAACACCGCCTCGACGGTCCGCTGGACGGGGTTGCCCTTGCGCTGAAGGGGTGATTTGTATCCGGTACGTTGCAGGGCTGCCAGGACACGGGCCCGGGTGCCTTGGGCCACGTCTCCACGCCCGTTGACCACTTTGGACACGGTGGGAACTGACACTCCGACCTCCTGCGCTACTGCAGAAAGGGTCAGCTTGGAGGGTCGGACTTCTGAGCTCACAGGTACCGCTTTCGAAAAGTTTCGGTTGCTCACAGTCTGCATCGGGAGGGGCGCACTCGTCAAACCGTCAGCCAGCACAACGAATTGATTGTCCAGCAGGCCTTGACGGTGATGTGCGTCACCGCTAAGTTTGGTGGGCACTTCGGAAAGGACTTCCGAAACATTTCGAAAAGTTGCTGGTGCTGGTGATCGAAGTTGATCCTCAGACCCGCGAAGTGCGGCTTTTACACGCACAACCGGGCGATCAGCGTCGAGCCCGAAGGACGAATGGAAACTGCACATGAATAATCTCAAGTTGCGCACCGCCGGAATGGCCGTTTCTGCAGCCGCATTGTCAATCTCCCTGGTCGCCTGCGGATCCTCAGGTCCGGCCGGGACAGGAGCCTCCGCGGACTCGGCAACCATGTGGGGACTGACCGGTGGTGACCAGCCTGTGTTCCAGGCATCCGTGGACTCGTGGAACAAGTCGCACCCCGACTCCGCCATCAAGCTCGACTTCTTCGCCAACGATGCATACAAGACCAAGGTCCGCACCGCTGTGGGCGCCGGCCAGGGCCCCACGCTCGTTTACGGGTGGGGCGGCGGTGTCCTCAAGTCCTACGTCGATGCCGGCCAAGTGGACGACCTGACCGGATTCCTCAAAGAGAACCCTGACGTCCAAAGCCGCTACCTTCCCTCCATCCTCGAGAGCGGCGTGATCGACGGCAAGACCTACGCGCTCCCCAACAACAAGGTCCAGCCCGTAGTGCTCTACTACAACAAGGAAGTCTTCGAGAAGATCGGGGCAGAACCGCCCAAGACCTGGGACGAGCTGATGGCGTTGGTCCCCAAGTTCAAGGATGCCGGCGTGGCACCCTTTTCCCTGGGTGGTCAGTCCAAATGGCCGGATCTGATGTGGCTTGAATACCTGGTGGACCGGATCGGCGGTCCTGAAGTCTTTGCAAACATTGCAGCCAACAAGCCGGACGCCTGGTCAGACCCGGCAGTGATCGAGGCGCTGACCAAGATCCAGGAACTGGTGGATGCCGGCGGCTTCATCAACGGCTTCTCCTCCATTGCCGCTGACAGCAACGCAGACCAGGCCCTGCTGTACACGGGCAAGGCCGCCATGATCCTGCAGGGCAGCTGGATCTACCAAGGCATGAAGAAGGACGCGGCCGACTTCGTTTCGAGCGGAAAGCTCGGATACACCCCCTTCCCCACTGTTGAGGGCGGCAAGGGTGACCCGGCGAACGTTGTGGGAAACCCGTCCAACTTCTGGTCCGTCTCTTCCAAGGCCACGGAAGAGCAAAAGAAAACCGCGCTGGAGTACGTCAAGGACGGAATGTTCAACGAAGAAAACGTCCAGGGCCTGATCAACTCAGGAGCAGTACCTGTGGTCACCGGCATTGAAGACAAGCTCGCGGCGTCACCTGACAAAGACTTCCTGACTTACGTGTACGGCATGGCCAAGGATGCCCCGGACTTCACGCTCTCCTGGGATCAGGCACTCAGCCCCGCACAAGGAGACGCCATGCTGGCCAACCTGGACCAGATTTTCCTGAAGAAGATCACCCCTGAGCAGTTCGCATCCACCATGAACGCGACGATCGGGAAGTAATACGGTGTCCGCAACTACCACCACTCCACCACGGGAGTTAGTCGCAGGAGGCACCCCGGGTACCCGACGGACCCTTGAAAAGGGTCCGTCGGGGTGGCTCGCCGTCCCCGCCCTGGCATTTTTCATGCTCTTCGCCATCCTCCCGCTTCTGGGAGTACTGTTCCTGAGCTTCACCCGCTGGGACGGCCTGGGCGAAATCAAACTGGACGGACTGTCCAGCTGGAACACCGTCCTGGCCGATCCTGTGACGGGCAACGCGTTGCTGGTGACGGCCAAGATCATGTTTTTCTCCTTCATAGTCCAGGCACCCATCAGTCTGCTGCTCGGCGTCTTCACAGCTGCAAGCCAGAAGTATCGCGCCGCACTGGCCGTCCTGTACTTCGTGCCGCTGCTGCTCTCTTCGGCAGCCGTAGCCATCGCTTTCAAAGCGCTGCTGGACCCCAACTTCGGCCTCGGCCCCGGCCTGGGCCTGCCCTTCCTTGCCCAGGACTGGCTGGGCAACTCTGATCTGGTGCTGTTCGTAGTGGTTTTCGTGATCGCCTGGCAGTTCGTGCCCTTCCACACCCTGATCTACCAAGGCGGCGTGCGACAGATTCCCGCTTCACTGTACGAAGCTGCGCAAATTGACGGCGCCGGCCGTGTCCAGCAGTTCTTCAACATCACGTTGCCGCAGCTGAAGTACACCATGATCACGTCCTCCACGCTCATGGTGGTGGGTTCCCTGGCCTACTTCGACTTGGTCTTCGTGCTGACAGCCGGTGGGCCCGGTTACTCCACCAGGCTCCTGCCGCTGCACATGTACCTCACCGGCTTCAAAGCGAATGACATGGGAGCGGCGAGCGCCTTGGGAGTCATCCTCGTTGTTATCGGCCTGGCCCTGGCACTGCTCCTGCAACGACTCGGCGGCAAGAACCGCAACGCCAGCCAACTGGAAGGTGCGTAATGGCTTCCACCACCCAACTCCCCACAGCCCCGGCAGCGGTCCCCGAAAAGGTGACCACCCGCCGTCGGCCCCCAAAAATTGGCCGTTCGCGGCCAAACTTCCTGGGCGGCCTGGGCGGCTGGCTCTGGCTGGCCGTCATCATTGTGCCCGTGTACTACGTGGTGATCACCAGTTTGAAGAACCAGGCGGGATTCTTCACGTCCAACCCGATGCTGCCACCGGTAGAGCCAACCTTGGACAACTACAAGCTTGTCCTGGAGAACGACTTCGCAAAGTACTTCGCCAACAGCCTCATCGTCACCGTGGGCAGTGTTGTTCCGGCGCTGTTCGTTGCCTTTATGGCTGCTTACGCCATTGTGCGCGGCAAGGGCCGGTTCCTGAGCTGGACCAACAATCTCTTCCTCCTGGGCCTGGCCATTCCGCTGCACGCAACCATCATCCCCATCTACTGGATGATCACCAAGGCCCACATGTACGACACTTTGTTGGCACTGATCCTGCCCTCCATAGCGTTCGCCATCCCCGTATCGGTGCTCATTCTCTCCAACTTCATGCGGGATGTTCCCAACGAGCTTTTTGAGTCGATGCGACTGGACGGCTGTTCTGACTGGGCCATGATGTGGCGACTGGCGTTGCCCATGACCAAGCCCGCTGTTATCACGGTTGGTATCTACAACGCACTCCATGTGTGGAACGGATTCCTGTTCCCGCTGATCCTCACGCAAAGTCCGGACACAAGGGTTCTGCCACTGTCGCTGTGGACCTTCCAAGGCGAGTTCAGTGTCAACATCCCGGCCGTGCTCGCCTCCGTGGTGCTGGCAACGCTGCCGCTGCTGGTGATTTATGTGGTGGCCCGCCGTCAGTTGCTCAGCGGCCTCACCGCAGGCTTCAGCAAATAGCCGGCTACCACCAACCAGAAAGGACTTCCCATGACAGAAACCCGACCCCTTCGTGTGGGCATGGTGGGCTACGCCTTCATGGGCGCCGCCCACTCCCACGCCTGGCGTACCGCGCCACGATTTTTTGACCTACCCCTCATTCCGGAACTGACCGCCGTGGCGGGCAGGAACGAGGAAGGCGTGCGGGCAGCAGCCAGTAAATACGGCTGGGCATCCATCGAGACTGATTGGCGCCGCCTCATTGAGCGCGACGACATCGACCTCATCGACATCTGCACCCCCGGCAACACCCACGCGGAGATAGCGATCGCAGCGCTCGAGGCCGGCAAGCATGTCCTCTGCGAGAAGCCCTTGGCCAACTCGGTGGAAGAAGCCGAAAAAATGACACAGGTGGCCCGTGCCGCGGCCGAACGCGGCGTGTTATCCATGTGTGGCTTCAGTTATCGGCGCACCCCTGCCTTGGCACTGGCCAAGCGAATGGTGGACGACGGCCGCCTGGGCGAGATCCGGCACGTCCGCGCACAGTACCTTCAGGACTGGCTCAGTGACGCTGATGCTCCGCTGACCTGGCGACTGGACAAGTCCAAGTCCGGGTCCGGTTCACTTGGGGACATCGGCGCGCACAGCATCGATGCCGCGCAATGGATCACCGGACTGAACATCACCGGGGTCTCCGCCCTGCTGGAGACGTTCGTGAAGGAACGCCCGGTAGGCGGCGACTTTGTGGGCCTGGGCGGTCATGGCGGCACAGATGGGCCGCGGGGTCCGGTCACGGTTGATGACGCTGCGCTGTTCACCGCCCGTTTTCAGGCCAAGCACGACGGCGGCGCTGACGCCAACGCAAGTGGCCGCACCGCCGCCGGGCCTATCGGCATCTTCGAAGCAACCCGTTTCGCCCTGGGACGCAAGAACGCCATGCGCCTGGAACTGAACGGCACCAAGGGCTCACTGGCCTTTGACTTCGAAGACATGAACTCCCTGCAGTTCTATGATTCCGCACTGGAACCGGATGCAGGCTTCCGCAAGATCATGGTCACCGAACCGTCCCACCCCTACACCGCCAACTGGTGGCCCACCGGCCACGGCCTCGGCTACGAGCACGGCTTTACGCACCAGGTGGTTGACCTCGTCACTGCCATCGACGCAGGCGAGCAGCCTACGCCGTCGTTCGATGACGCATTGCAGGTGCAAAAAGTGCTGGCCGCCGTCGAGGCGAGCGCAGAGAACGCAAGCCGCTGGCAGAACGTCTGAGCCATATGAATACGCCCGATACGAAGGAAACCATGACAAGCAACAACAAGACAGCGCTGGTGGTCCGCGGCGGATGGGACGGACACCAGCCGGTGGAAGCCACAGAGCTGTTCATCCCATTCTTGAAGGACAACGGCTACGACGTCCGGGTGGAGGAATCCCCCAAGATCTACGCAGACCCCGACTACATGTCCGGCGTGGACCTGATCGTGCAATGCATGACCATGACCACCATCGAAAAAGATGAGTTCGAGGGCCTGCGCTCTGCCGTTGAAAACGGTACCGGCTTGGCTGGCTGGCACGGCGGCATCGCTGATTCCTACCGCAACAACTCGGACTACCTGCACCTGATCGGCGGCCAGTTCGCCTGCCACCCGGGCAAGCATGCCGACGAGCTGATCGGTGAACAATCGGACAACTACGTCCCCTACACCGTCAACATGCTTCCCGCGGCCTCCGTACACCCCATCACCCAGGGAATCGCTGACTTCGACCTCGTCACCGAGCAGTACTGGGTCTTGTCCGATGACTACATCGACGTCCTGGCCACCACTACCCAAAAAGTCCGCGCATGGGACCCGTGGAACCGCGAAGTGACCTCGCCGGCCATCTGGACCCGTCAATGGGGCAAAGGCAAAATCTTCGTCTGCACCCCCGGCCACCGCGTGGAAATCCTCCAGGACAGCAACGTCCGTACCATCATTGAAAGGGGCATGCTGTGGGCGTCTCGATAACCCCTGCCAAGTCGCTAAACGTCGGAGTCATCGGCTGTGGCGCCATCATCGCCCAGTACCTGAGCAACTTCCGTCGGCTCGATTCCCTCAGCCTGGTAGCCGTCGCGGACCTTGACCCGGCGCGGGCGCAGGCCGTGGCCGACTCCTACGATGGTGTCCGGGCACTAACAGTGGACGAGCTCCTGGCAGCCGATGATGTGGACCTCGTCCTCAACCTCACCATCCCTGCCGCTCATGCCGACATCGCCCTACGAGCCATCGCAGCCGGAAAATCCGTGTATGGCGAAAAGCCACTGGCTGCCACCACCGCTGAGGCGCAGGAAGTACTGGATGCGGCCGCGGCGGCGGGGGTTGTGGTTGGCTGCGCACCGGACACCGTGCTGGGAACCGGAATCCAGACAGCCCGCAAGGCGATCGACGACGGACTGATCGGGGCGCCAATTTCGGCAACAGCCACCATGGCCACGCCAGGCCACGAACGCTGGCACCCGAACCCCGATTTCTACTATCAGCCCGGCGGCGGACCACTGCTGGACATGGGCCCCTACTACGTCTCGGCGCTGGTCACACTTCTCGGCCCCGTGGTGTCAGTGGTCGGCGCTGCCAGCCACACGCGCAGCGAACGCACCATTGGTTCGGGCCCTCGTGAGGGACAGGTGGTTCCCGTGGACATCGACTCACATGTCACCGGGGTTCTGGTCCATGAGTCCGGTGCCTTGTCCACCCTATTCATGAGCTTCGACGCCGTACGGACGAAGAGCCCCAACATTGAGATCCACGGCGAGACGGGCTCGTTGATCGTCCCTGACCCCAATCATTTCGACGGCGATGTGCAGCTGTTCGCGCTTGGTGCCGAGGATTGGGAAACACTGCCCGTCTCCGCTGGGTATGTGGACTCCGGACGTGGCTTCGGCATCGCGGACCTCGCGGCCACTCCAGCCGGACAGGAACCACGCGCCGGCGGCCAGCTGGCCTTCCATGCCTTGGACGTCATGGAATCTGTGTTGGAATCGGCCAGGAGCGGGCAGTCGGTGGCCATCAAGAGCACGGCCTCGCGGCCCGCTGTGGTGGAACTGACGGAACTGGTCAAACAGAAGGAACTCTCGACGCCGGTACGCGCCTAGCGCTCCGGCCGCCCCAACGAATCCGGTCACCCCAACGAATCCGGTCACTGTTCGCTCACTTCGCCGTTCTACGGTGCGTGGGACGATCAGGGGCCGGATTCGTCGTTAGTGCTTTGCGCGGCGGAGGGTTGCTTCCGCGTGCTTGAGGATGGGGCCGTCGATCATCTTCCCCTTGAACTGGAACACACCAGTGCCTGCCGCGGCTGCCGCTTCCAGGAGTTCTTTGGCTTGGGCTACGGCTTCGTCGGTGGGAGCGTAGGCCTCCCGGACCACGGCCACCTGGTTCGGGTGGATGCAGGCTTTCGCTCCGAAGCCACTGGCCACGGCATCCCGGGACTCAGCGGACAAACCGTCAAGGTCCGGGATATTCACGTACACGGAATCGATGGCTTCCTTACCCGCAGCCTTGGCGGCAAGCAGGACAGCGGACCGCGAGTGAAGAGCGACAGCCCGGTACCCGCCGTCGTCGTTCCTGCTGGAAAGGCCACCGAGGGAAGCCAGCAGGTCCTCGGCTCCCCACATCAGAGCCACGACGTTCGGCTCGGCGGCGATCGAAGCAGCGTTGACGATGCCTGACGCGGTTTCACACAGCGCGATCACCTGATAGCCAGCCAAGGCCCTCAGCTGCTCCGCGCTCTCCGCCTTGGCCAACATGACCGTGCGGTAGGGCGTCTGGGCCAGGGCCTGAAGGTCGAGCTCGAACTCCGGAGTCCCCACGGGATTCACCCGAACAATAGTGCGGCTTGGCTCAAGACCGCCGGTGCCGGACTGCCCTGAACCCGCCAGTTCAAGGATCGCGTCGCGGGCGCCCGGCTTGTCCGCAGGAGCCACAGCGTCCTCGAGGTCAAGGATGACGGCGTCGGACCGCTCAGCAGCCTTCCCGAAGCGCTCAGGCCTGTCGGCAGGGCAGAACAGGAGGGCCGGTCCCATGGTGAACGGGAGAACCGCCGTGGTTGACGAGTCGGTGGAAGGCATGCGGATTCCTTGCTGCTGATGTGCTGACACGAACGGAGAACTATGACTGCGCGGCGTGAGCTTCCTTGGTCCACATCAGGCAGGTCCGGGTTGCCAAAGCCACCACTGCCCCATCCTGGTTTCGGCCGGTGTGTTGCATGGTCACCACGCCTTGACCGGGCCGCGAAGACGACAGCCGTTTCCCCGTAATCACTGTTTCCGTGTACAAGGTATCGCCATGAAACAGCGGATGCGGAAACGTGACATCCGTCAGCCCCAGCTGCGCGATGATGGTGCCCTGCGTCAGCTGTGTCACGGACTGCCCCACCATGGTGGACAGAGTAAACATTGAGTTCATGAGCCTCTGCCCGAACGGCTGCCCGGAACTCCAGGCCGAGTCCAGATGCAACGCCTGCGTGTTCATGGTCATGGTGGTGAAGAGGACATTGTCCGTCTCGGTGACGGTGCGGCCAGGCTTGTGCGCGTAAATCACGTCTTCTTCGAGCTCGTCGAAATAGAGCCCGCGCTGTTCAACCACCCGCGTCATACAGTGAGCTCCTGGTCTTCTTCGAACAGCTCGGCGCCGGTAGCGGCCAAGACGTCCTCAAGGGTGACGTTGGGGGCCAGTTCGCGGAGGACCAAACGCGGATCACCTTCATCCTTGACCACATCGATCACCGCCAAATCCGTGATGATCCGGTCCACGCAACCTTTTCCTGTGAGCGGGAGTGTGCAGTCCTGGACGATCTTCGGCCTGCCGTTGCGGTCCACGTGTTCCATCATGACAATGACTTTCTTGGCACCGAACACCAGGTCCATTGCTCCGCCCATGCCCTTGACCATCTTGCCGGGAATCATCCAATTGGCCAGGTCGCCGTTCGCGGCCACCTCCATGGCACCCAAAACTGCTACGTCCACGTGCCCGCCACGGATCATGCCGAAGGACGCCGCCGAATCAAAGAATGCAGCCCCGGCATTGGTGGTGACCGTTTCCTTGCCCGCGTTGATGAGGTCCGGATCAATGTTTTCCTCAGCCGGGTATGGACCCACGCCCAGGATCCCGTTCTCCGAATGAAGGATGACCTCCACGCCCTCCGGAATGTAGTTGGGGATCAGCGTGGGCATCCCGATGCCCAGGTTCACGTACTGCCCGTTGGTGAGTTCCTTGGCCACCCGGGCGGCCAGTTCGTTGCGGGTCCAGCCTTTGGCTTCGTGATGTTCGACGTCGGCGCGGCGGTACTCGTGCCGGACGGCTTCGGGACGGGGTGGGATGTCCTGGTACGTGTTGTCGGTCATCGTTCCGCTCCTGACTGGGCTGTTCCGGACTGGCCTGGTGCTGACTGGCTGGGCCCGGTACTAGGGGCCAGTGCCACCGTCCGCTTTTCTATGCGCTTCTCGCTCGAGGTGGCCACCACCACCCGCTGGACGAAAATCCCCGGCGTATGGATACGCTCCGGGTCCAGCTCGCCGGGTTCCACCAACTCCTCCACTTCGGCAATGGTGGTCCTTGCCGCCATGGCGCAAAGTGGGTTGAAGTTCATGGCCGTCGCGTGGAACACCAGATTCCCGTGCCGGTCGCCCTTCCAGGCATGGACCAGGCCGAAGTCCGGTGTCAGGGACTCTTCCAGCACGTAGTCCGCGTCATTGAAGGTGCGTACCTCCTTGGGCGAGGAGGCCAGCGCAACGTTCCCCTCGGCGTCGTACTTCTGCGGGAGGCCGCCCTCGGACACTTGGGTTCCCACACCTGCTTTGGTGTAGAACGCAGGAATGCCGGCGCCACCGGCGCGGAGCTTCTCAGCCAGGGTGCCCTGCGGAGTGAGGACCACTTCCAACTCGCCCGACAGGTACTGTCGGGCAAATTCCTTATTCTCGCCGACGTAGGAGCTGATGGTGCGCCGGATACGACCATCCTTGAGGAGAATGCCAAGGCCCCAGTCGTCCACGCCGCAGTTGTTGCTGACCGTCTCAAGATCCGTGGTGCCTTGGCTGTACAGGGCGTCGATCAGGGAAACGGGGATGCCGCATAAACCGAAACCTCCCACCGCCAGCGAGGCTCCGTCCGGGATGTCCTTCACCGCTTCCGCGGCGCTGGCAACAACCTTGTCAATCATCCTTGATCCTTCCCGTACGGTTACAGACCCAGCTCGCGGGCGATGAGCATCAACTGGACTTCGGTGGTGCCCTCCCCGATTTCAAGGATCTTGGAATCGCGGTAATGGCGCGCCACCGTGAATTCGTTGATGAAGCCATAGCCGCCGAACACCTGGGTGGCGTCCCGCGCGTTGTCCATGGCTGCCTCGCCTGCGACCATCTTAGCGATGGCCGCTTCGGTCTTGAACGGCTTGCCCGCCAGCATCCTGGAAGCGGCGTCGTAGTAGGCCAGGCGGGCAGTGTGGGCCCTTGCCTGCATCCGGGCGATCTTGAACTGGATGGCCTGGTACTTACCGATGTTCTGCCCGAACGCGCTGCGTTCCCTGGCGTACTTCACGGACAAGTCCACGCAACCTTGAGCCGCGCCGGTGGCCAGCGCAGCAATCGCGATGCGGCCCTCGTCCAGTATGGAAAGGAAGTTCGCGTAGCCCCGGCCGCGCTCGCCCAGGAGGTTGGCTTCCGGGACGCGGACGTTGTCCAGGGTGAGCGGGTGAGTATCCGATGCGTTCCAACCCACCTTGTTGTACGGTTTCTCTGCCCGGAAACCGGGTGTGTCCGTAGGGACAAGAATGGTGGAGATTTCCTTCTTGGTGCTGCCGTCGGCGTTCTCTTTTTTTCCTGTGACTGCCGTGACGGTGACCAGCGTGGTGATGTCCGTACCGGAGTTGGTGATGAACTCCTTGTTGCCGTTGATGACCCATTCGCCGTTGTCCAGGTGGGCGTTGGTCTTGGTACCGCCGGCGTCCGAACCGGCTTCGCGCTCGGTCAGGCCGAAACCAGCCAGAGAACGTCCGGACGCCAACTGTGGCAGCCACTCTTGCTTCTGTTCCTCCGTGCCGAAACGGAACACCGGCATGGCGCCCAGGGAGACTCCGGCTTCGAGGGTGATGGCCACCGACTGGTCCACACGTCCCAGCTGCTCCAATGCCAAGGCAAGGGCGAAGTAGTCTCCGCCCATCCCGCCAAACTCTTCCGGGAACGGCAGGCCAAACAGGCCCATCTCCCCCATCTGCTTCACAACCTCGTAGGGGAAGCTGTGCTCCTCATCGTGCTTGGCGGATACCGGTGCCACAACTTCGTCGGCGAACTCGCGGACGGAATCGCTGAGGTCCTGGTACTCCTCATTCAGGTCAAACGTGCTCATGGCTGGACTTCCTTGTCTGTGTTCGTGTCTGTGGTGGCCGTGGCGTCAGCGGCGTCGGCCACGTGAATGGTGGCGAGCACCTGGTCGGCTTTGACCAAATCCCCGGTCTTGCTGGTGAGGTGGACGGTTCCAGCAACGGAGGCCACCAGTTGGTGCTCCATCTTCATCGCTTCCACGGCAAGGAGGGCTTGGCCTTCCTCCACGGTGTCTCCGTCGGCTACAGACACGGAAACCACCGTCCCAGGCATGGGTGAGCGCACCTCCGGATCCGCCGCGCCTTCTTCGCGCTGGATCCCGGCGAGCATCCGCCGCAGTCGCTCGGCCCGATTCAGGACTTCAAGCCGGCAGGACCAGCCGTCGTTGCCCACAAAGAGTTCGTGCACACCGGTGCGCCCGCCCGACGCAACGCCAACGTCGAAGGTGACCGGACCGTCGTCGAACTCCACTGCGAGCCTGTTGTCACCGCGGTCCGCCACCCTGACGTCCACCGGGCTCCCGCCGTCGACGCTAGCCCTGACGGTATCGCCCTCCTCAGTGATTGACACCGTCGCGATTGCACCCCCCGGAACACCGAAAGTGGCTGTCCACGCGCCGCGGCCGCCGACGCGCCAAGCATCGGGAGTCCGCCACGCGTCACCAGCGAGCACCGATCCTGTGCGCTCCAGCCACAGAGTGAGAGCGGCGGCGATCAATTCCCTGGGACCAGCATGCCGGAACTCCATGGACGGCAGCCTGCGCTCAATCAGCCCGGTGTCGAGGCGCCCGGCCCGGACGTCAGGATCGTTGATCAGCAGGCGCAGGTACTCCACATTCGTGTCCACGCCCAGCAGCGTGTAACGGCCAAGGGCAGCGTTAAGGGTATCCAGCGCTGACGCCCTGTCCTCGCCCCACGCGATGACCTTGGCCAGCATGGGATCGTAGTCCCCGGTGATCTCCAGGTTGTGGCGCATGGCGGAATCGATCCGCACCTTGGCGTGGGTGCGTTGCTGACCGGTCACGGTTGAATCCGACTCGCCCTGCTCAGCGAGCGCCACGATCCGCCCCATGGAAGGCATGAAGTTCCGCTCCGGCACCTCGGCGTAAACGCGCGCCTCCACGGCGTGGCCGTTAAGTTCGACGTCGGACTGCGCCACGGTGAGCACCTCACCGGCGGCGATCCTCACCTGCCATTCCACGAGGTCGATACCCGTGACCATCTCCGTGACGGGATGCTCCACCTGCAGCCGGGTGTTCATCTCCATGAAGAAAAACTCATCGGGGTGCTCATCGGACACCAGGAACTCGACAGTTCCCGCGCCACTGTAATTGACCGAACGCGCTGCATTGCAGGCCGCCTCGCCAATGCTGGCCCGCTCCTCCGCGCCGTCCGGCAATGATCCGAACAGGGCCGACGGGGCTTCCTCAATGACCTTCTGGTGTCGCCGCTGAAGTGAACACTCGCGCTCGCCGAGGTGGATCACGTTGCCATGGTTATCGGCCAGGACCTGGACCTCGATGTGACGGGGTGCGCGGATGAGCCGCTCCAGGAAGAGGGTGTCGTCACCAAATGCGGACGCTGCCACGCGCCTTGCGGTTGCGAGCGTGGAGGGCATATCTTCGGGTCTTTCCACCACGTGCATGCCTTTGCCCCCGCCACCTGCGGACGGTTTGATCAGCAAGGGGAACCCAACTTCGGGGGCGGCCTGGATCAAGTCCTGATCGCTGAGTCCGGGCTGCGCGATGCCCGGTACGCAGGGGACGTCGTACGCCATCACGTGGTTTTTGGAGCGGATTTTGTCGCCCATCACCTCAATGGCACCGATACCGGGACCTATGAAGGTAATGCCCGCCGCATCCAGAGCCTTGGCGAACTCCACATTTTCAGACAGGAAGCCGTAGCCCGGGTGGACTGCCTCCGCGCCGCTTCGATGGCACGCGTCGATGATGGCGTCAATCTTCAAATAGCTCTCGGCGGGCGCTGTGCCGCCGATGCCGACAGCGGTATCGGCGAGGGCCACGTGCTTGGCATTCTTGTCGGCATCCGAGTAAACGGCGACGGAGCGGATGCCCATCTCCTTCAGGGTCCGGATGACACGGCAGGCGATCTCACCACGGTTGGCAACAAGGACGGCGTTGAAGGTTCGGGCTTCGACTGCGGTGGTGGTTGTTGCTGTGGTTGTTGTTGGCAGGGTCATGGTCACATCCTGAAAAGACCGAAGGAGGTCTCGGGCAGTTGTTGGCGGGAGACAACGTCCAAGGCCATGCCCAGGACACGCCGCGTGTCAGCGGGATCGATGATTCCGTCATCCCATAGCCTTGCAGTGGAGTAGTAGGGGCTTCCCTGGTCTTCGTACTGTTGCTTGATGGGAGCTTTGAAGGCTTCTTCGTCCTCGGCTGACCATTCCTGTCCGGCTGCCTCGTACTGGTCCCTTTTGACCGTGGCGAGGACGCTGGAGGCTTGATTTCCACCCATCACTGAAATGCGGGCCGCAGGCCACGTCCACAGGAAACGCGGCGAGTAGGCCCGGCCACACATGGAGTAGTTGCCGGCACCGAAGGACCCACCGATCACCACTGTCAGCTTGGGCACGCGGGCCGTAGCCACAGCAGTAACCATCTTGGCGCCGTTCTTGGCGATGCCACCTTGTTCGACGTCTTTACCCACCATGAAGCCGGAGAGGTTCTGCAGGAAGATCAACGGAATGCCTCGCTGATCGCAGAGCTCGATGAAATGGGCGCCTTTGAGGGACGATTCGCTGAAGAGGACGCCGTTGTTGGCCACGATGCCCACGGGGTGGCCGTGCAGGTGCGCGAATCCGGTCACCAGCGTGGTGCCGTAGTTCTTCTTAAACTCGTGGAATTCGGAACCATCCACGAGCCTCGCGATGACTTCTCGGACGTCATACTGGGCGTTGACGTCCGTGGGAACCACACCGTAGATCTCTGAAGGATCGACGACGGGCGGCAGGACGGCGTCGGACATGTCCCATGCCGGCTGCGCCGGCTTCGGCAACGTCGCCACGATGTCCCGCACAATTTCCAGCGCGTGCTGGTCGTTCTCGGCCAAATGGTCCGTGACCCCGGAAATCCTTGAATGGACGTCGCCGCCGCCAAGTTCCTCTGCGGTGACGATCTCGCCGATGGCTGCCTTAACCAGCGGCGGACCACCCAGGAAGATGGTGCCCTGGTTCCGCACGATGACCGTCTCGTCACTCATTGCAGGAACATAGGCGCCGCCTGCCGTGCACGATCCCATGACGGATGCGATCTGCGGGATCTTGGCCGCGGACATTTTGGCCTGGTTGTAGAAGATCCGGCCGAAGTGTTCCTTGTCCGGGAAGACCTCGTCCTGCTTGGGCAGGAATGCCCCTCCTGAATCCACGAGGTAGATGCACGGGAGCTTGTTCTCCAGGGCGATTTCCTGGGCCCGGAGGTGCTTTTTCACGGTCATGGGGTAGTAGGTGCCGCCTTTGACTGTGGCGTCATTGGAGATCACCAGCACATGGCGGCCATGGACCAGGCCAATGCCCGCGATAACCCCGGCACCCGGGGAATCGTCGTTGTACATGCCGTTGGCAGCCAAAGGTGCGATCTCCAGGAACGGACTGCCGTCATCAAGCAAGTAGTCGATCCGTTCGCGCGGAAGAAGTTTCCCGCGGGCGATATGCCGCTCCCGGAACTTTGCCGGGCCGCCGAGGGCCGCCGTCGCCAGACGCTCCTTCAGCTCGGCCACTAAGGCCACTTGCGCGTCGTGGTTAGCTTCGAAGATGCCGCCCGCGGTTCGCATCAGACTGGAAATTGTCTCCATTGACCCCTGTTCCATTCCCGGCCACAGGCCATTTCGGTTAGTGCCACGTAACTGAAATTTAGGTTAGTCTTTATTAACTGTGATGTCCAGCACAGCCGGCCCCGCAAGTACTGGGACTGAACTGGCCAAGGAGGAAAACGTGACCGGAGGTCAGGAAGCAAGTATCAACAGCACCCGGGCCCCTGCCACCCAACGCGGTCAGGCGAAGGAGCTCCGCAGGTTGGCCTTATTGTCTGCAGCCGCCGGACTGTTTGCCGAGAACGGCTTTACCCGAGTCTCCCTTGAAGACCTCGGAGCGGCAGCGGGAGTCAGTGGACCCGCCGTCTACCGGCATTTTCCGGGCAAGCAAGCGGTCCTTGGCGAACTTCTCCTCAGTGTCAGCCGCGACCTCCTGGACGGCGGATTGCAGGTGGTATCGGAGTCGGACGATCCCCGGTCCGCGCTTCAAGGCCTGATCCGGTTCCAGGTTGATTTCGCGCTCAGCAATCCAGACGTCATTCGTGTCCAGGACCGGGACTTCGGAAGTCTCAGCGATGCCGACCAAGCAGAAGTCAGATCCCTCCAGCGCAGTTACGTTGAAACGTGGGTTGACGTCCTGGCCCGTATTCACACCGACGCAGATGTCGCCGGCCTCCGGGTCCGGGCACACGCAGCCTTTGGATTGATCAATTCCACACCCCACTCGGTGCGCCACCACGGCAGGAAAATTGCTGTGAAGTCCGCCAGGCCTATCCTGGAACAGATGGCTTTCGCTGCTCTGACGTCTGCCTGATTTTTCCGTCGGTTGGGGCCGTCTTTGAACGTTGCGCTAAAAATGTCAGACCCCAATGATTTGATTTATTCATGGAGAAATTGGCGCAGTCGACGGCATCATGCGCGGAATCGTCCCCTGCTGTTGCTGCCCTGGCCGCGGTGCGGTCACAGCGCAGTGGGAGGGCGCCGCACCTGATCAAGGCCGGGCGTACCGATTCGACGGCGCACATCACGGTGATCGAACATTTCCATGGCGTTGGAATGGCCAACGATACTGGTCGGCTGGACGGCGACAGACGGCTTAAGGACGCTGGGCGACTCTACGGAACTGCGCCGGTCAAGGCTCCCGGCGGGCTCAACAGCCCAAAACATCTCAGCGGCGAGGCTAACTCCGCCCGGAGTTCGAAGTCCAACTCCGCACCGATTTTGGAGTCCACCGCCGCCCCCACCATAGGTGCGCAGGTCGACAACACGGCCTTGACGCTCGACCCACGGCGGAAGGCTTGGGCCCACTCCAGCCCGGACTCTGATCGGCCGATTCAACGCCCGCACGGGCAGATTCCTGAACCCACTGCCGTTTCGGGATCGGACTTCTCTACGCTCCTTGACGAGGGCGCTGCGCTTCTTGACTCCGCACGCTTGTCAGCGGCCGATGAGGTGCGGTTGTTGGGGTTTGTTGAGGCGGCTGATTTCGCGGGCAGGGTCGAGGAGATCTCGCGGTCGGTGGAGTATTTGCAGGTGGTCGCTGCTCAGGCGGTGGAACGGACCCGAAAGGAAGCACTGCAAGCTCGGCCGGGGGCGTCAGCGGCCGCGCCGGAATGGCGGACGGGTTGGACCGAGCCGGCAGGGGCTTCGACGGTTCCTGCAGCCGCAGTCTCAATGGGAGCGGCCCCGGCGGGAGCTAGCCAGGCGGAACCGGCCCACACGGAAGCTAGCCAGGCCGAACCGGACCCAACACGAGCTAGCCCCGCCGAACCGGCCCACACAAGAACCGCGCCGGTTGGCAGTTTCTTGGATGATGGGTACCGGAACACGGCAGAGTTCCTTCGGGCCCGGTTGCGGATCGGTATCGGTGAGGCGCGGCGCAGGCTCGCCCTCGCCACCGAGGCCCTCTCCCACACCGGGATGACCGGCCAGGACATCCCGGCCCGCCGCGAAGCCCTCGCCGACGCCCTCGCCTCCGGAGAGCTGCCCTCACGCTCGGCGTCGATCATCAGCACCGCCCTGGACAAAGTCCGGCACCTCGCCGATGAAGAAATGCTCACCCG